>DAIQMR010000025.1:0-37780 GCA_036788835.1 Acidaminococcaceae bacterium | reverse complement strand
AAAGAATTATAATGAACAAAAGCTTATAAAAACAGGTCACTAAAAATGGACAGACATACTCGACTTGGGTATGACCGTCCTTTTGGTGGTCTGTTTGTTGTTTACCTTAGCAAAATATGTGCTTTTTCGAAAGATAATCGTTGTGTTAAAAAAATATTTTTGTTACAATTAGATTAAAAAATAAAACGGAGAGGTGATGATTTTGTTAAAGAGGGATAACAAGAAAAAACTAGCAAGCTATGTTGTTTTGACTCTGGCTTTAGGTTTTGCCTGTCAGAGCATGACTTATGCTGCGGAACACCGTACTGTCTATGTAAGTGGCGGCGGCAAGCAGATGTTTGAGGTCCTCTATTACAACCAGGGGGATGCCTTATATCTTGATCCTAATAAGTCCAAAACGGATGAAAATAATATCATCATTGGCCCTGCCGGCTACAATCTTCCTGCTGAGCAGAAAACCGCCTTGGAAAAGGGGCTGTCCTACTGGGCGGAAATGCTGGGGGAGGGGTCGAAAAATAAGGCTCCTGTACAAGTTTTTGTGAGCACGGAATTGCAGGATGGCAGTGCTAGTGCCTCTAATATTTCGGCGGATTTCACAAATAAGAAGACTTATGGCATAAACTATGTGAAAGAATCTTTACAGAATGGAATGGTACTTGAGCACTTTGATCCCTTTGATGGTACTGACCCCAGTGGAGATAAGAATTTTTCGGTTATACGTATAGGGCAATATCTGGGAGTGAAAAGAGAGGGTGTTTCTTTTGGCTGGTATGCAGATGCGGATACGGTTTTACCGGAAAACGAAGAATGTGCTGATTATCTAGGGACAGTGCGCCACGAAATGGGCCATGCTTTGGGTATTATGGTAGACCTGCAGTATGAAATGAAAAATGACAGCGAATACAAGCGGGATGATAAAAAAAACAGGTTGGCGAAATTTGCTGAGGACGAGAACAAGGAGACAACTGCCTGGAACATGCATCTGGTGGACCAAAATTTAAACAAAGCTACACCGGGCATGAGTATTGTAACTACAGCCCAATTCAATGAAATCAAGCAAAATAATCCCAACGCTAAGGTTTCAGATTATTTTATTTTGGATAACCGCATGACGGATGCACCATATGATGAGACAAATCCCAGATCCGGCAAGATGTATTTCATAGGAGACAATGTGACAGATGCCCTCAATGGAGCGACATTTGACGGGGTTTCCGGCCTACCTGTGAATGGCTGGGAATGGGAATATGATAAAAACAATGTGTTTGTTGGTTACCAACCGGAGTTTTCCCATATTCAGACACCCGGTATGATGAGCCATGTGGATTATTCCAACTACACTTCCTTTATGGAGGTAGAGCTGGCTCTGATGCAGGACCTAGGCTATGACATTGACAGGCGGAATTATTTTGGCTTTTCAGAATACGGCAACGGCAGGACTTACACCAATAACAACGGTTACTCTGCCCGTAATGCAGAAGGTACAGCCTATTTGCCCGGCGTATATAATCAAACACCTCTGGGTATAGGCCTCCATGTCTATGGCTCCAATAATAATATTACCCAGGCCGCAGATATTCTCACTCAGGGTGATGGGGCCGTAGGGATTCGTATTGATGGGGTGGGCAATACCATTACCGTAGCAAAAGATACTCAGGTAAAAGCAGACGGCTACCGTGGTATTGGCGCTTTAGTTGCTTATGGTAACAATCAGGTGCTCAATCAGGAAGGCACTATTACCGCCAACGGTGAACAGGGTGTGGGTGTCCGTTTTGATTTTGGTTCCAGCAGTAATGGGGCCCGTGATGAGTACAGAGGTTCCTATATTCGTTTTAAAAGGACTGTGAATTCTAAAACCGGTGCTCTTAGTTCTTCAGAGAATATTGCCTTTAGTAAAAAGAATGGTGTTACAGACCCTACACCGGAATTAAACGGGGCACTGGTGAAAGAATATAATCTGAGCGGTAAGCTGGTGGGGACAGCTAATGCTATCTATATCGGTAAGAATGCCCTAGTGCAAAATATCAATGTGCTGGACAAGGCTACCATCAGCGGGAATATTACCTCAGAGTGGAAGCATTTTACTGATGCCAACTATCATGGTATTGCAGGCGATGGCAGTGATGCTATTAAAATCCAGTATAATGGCACGGAATATGCTTATGACAAATATATTCCCGACCTGGTTACTAATTTGAATTTTAATGCTGACACCACCTATACAGGAGATATTAAAGGCTCAGATAATATGAAGTTGCATGTGAAAGGCGGGTCCCTCTACTATACCGGAACAGCCGATGTTATTTCAGCGGAGATAGATAAGGACGCTTCCCTTTTGGGAAGCGGCACCTACTACGTAAACGATTTGACCAAGAAGCTGGCTGCCGGTTTTACCGATAAGAATATGGGGAAGGTCATAAATCATGGCTTTCTAGGCGCTACCCATGGGAATGTAGTTATAAGCGGCGATTTAATCAGCGATGGTTCCATTAACGTAGTTTCCAGTAATAATGGTGTGGATGTTTATCAGCTGCAGGTGTCCGGCACGGCAGATATTACCAAGAGTGACATAGTAGCTAATGAGAAAAATAAACCTCTGTTGAACAGAACCTATACCTATCTGGAAGCGGAGAAGGGAATTACCGGGAATATAGGAACTGTAACCCTCTCAGACTATGTAGAAGCTACAGGCGAGGTTAATGGCAAAGAGGCAAATTTCACTACCAGACAAACAAAAAATTTGGAGGATACAAAGGGACTGAACAAGAATGAGACCGCTCTCGCCAAAGTCTTTAACAACTTAGCACAGCAACAAATGGCCAAGAATGATGCCATTGGGCAGCAGGCCGGCAATGCGTTCTATAACAACGCCTCCGGGCTTAAGAAATTGTTAAATTCAGCTTCCGGGACTGAGCGCATTCAGCTTTTGGGCCAGTCCGCCCTGAGCAGCCTGACCTCCAATTCCATTTATAGCAGGCTGGATACCAATGCTTTCGAAGGCAACGTGAGTATTCCTGTTAGCGTACCATCCTTAGCAGGGGAGAATCAGACTGTTACCAGCAATCTTCCCATGGTACTGGATGCCACCAATAATTTCTGGTTCAAGCTGTTTAGAGGCTTTGAGAACTATGGCGGTACTGACGGAATCAGTGATTTGAATAACAGTAGTTTTGGCGGAGTGGTTGGCTATGACAGGGAAATGAAACCGGACTGGCGGCTAGGCGGTTTCTTTGCTTATGGGAAGACAAGCTACAGCAGCACTGCCCTCCAGGGTGACAGCAATGACTGGCGGCTGGGAGTTTATACAGGCGCTCATAAGGGGGACTGGGAATATCAGGGATTGGCAAGCTATGGTAACAATCACTATGATTTAGATGGTTACACCAGCGATGGCGGCGAGAAACTGAACAGTGATTTCAAAGCCAAAGTATGGGATTTGGCCTTCAAAGCCAAGTATACCTTGCCCAGCACCAAGGCCAAAACCTGGCAAGTGAAACCCTATGGTAAATTAGAATACACCCATACCAGCCAGGAGAGTTACAGCGAAACCGGTAATAACGCCTTTGCCAAGAATATAGACAGCGCATCTAATAATTCTACCCGAGCGGAAATAGGTATAGAGTTCAAGCGCAAGCTGAATGCTACCAGCGGCTGGGGCGGGGCTCTAGGCTATAAACGGGTTCTCAGTGGCGTTAATCCTCAGCTCAATGGCAATTTTATAGGGAGCACAGAGAACTTCTCCTTGGAGACAGAAAACGATAGAAACTATTTAACATATAGTCTCAACGTGCATACTGCCCTAGGCGGCAAGTGGACGGGGCAGGCAGAATTCCGAGGGGAAAAGTCTTCTAATAATCACAAAGAAGTTTACAGCATTGCAGCGAAGTACCATTTCTAGCAAAAACAGAACAGAACCCTAACATAATGTTAGGGTTCTGTTTTGTTGTCTTATTTCATTATTCTCGGGGTAGCTCTGTCTTGGAGCTTCTTTAACAGAGCTGCAGGATCTGCGAACTTAGCCAAAGTAATCATAGCTGCGATAACATAGGGCTTGTAGCTTGCTTCCTTGTACAGGGAGTCTCTGTAACGGTCGAAGACGCTGGCTTCTACTTCCCCGTCTTTGCAGCTTACGCCGTTAATATCAGCAGGCAGGCAGTGTAAATAAATAGCCTTGCCGTTCTTCGTAGTCTTCATTAAATCTTCTGTGCAGCACCAATCCTTGTGTTCGGCATTTTGTTCCAGCAATTCTTTTTCCAGCTTGTTAATGCCGGCAGTATTGCCCACACCATAAAGGTCAGTTCTTACTTCCATAGCAGCGAAAGGAGCCCAGCTCTTGGGATAAACAACATCCGCATCCTTAAAAGCTTCAGCCATATTGTTGGTTACAGTGAATTTGCCGCCGGAAGCTTTAGCATTCTTTTCAGCTACTTTAGCTACTTCAGGCATAATTTCATATCCTTTGGGATGAGCCAGAACTACATCCATACCCATACGGGTGAACAGGCCAACCACGCCCTGAGGAACGGACAGGGGCTTCCCATAGGAAGGAGAATAAGCCCAGGACATAGCAACTTTCTTGCCCTTTAGGTTTTCTACGCCGCCCATTTCATGAATAATGTGGGCCAAATCAGCCATACATTGAGTAGGATGGTCAATATCGCATTGGAGGTTAACCAAGGTAGGTTTTTGATTTAAAACTCCGTCTTTGTAACCTTGGGTTACGGAATTAACAACTTCGTGCATATAGGCATTGCCCTTGCCAATGTACATATCATCACGAATACCGATAACGTCAGCCATGAAAGAAATCATGTTGGCTGTTTCGCGTACGGTTTCACCGTGAGCAATCTGGCTCTTGCCTTCGTCCAAATCCTGAACTTCCAGACCTAATAAATTGCAGGCAGAAGCAAAGGAGAAACGAGTACGGGTAGAATTGTCACGGAATAGGGAAATACCCAGACCGCTTTCGAAAACCTTGACGGAAATATTGTTTTCCCGCAAAGAGCGGAGAGCATCAGCTACTAGCCAGACAGCTTTCAATTCATCTTCGGTCTTTTCCCAGGTTAGGAAGAAATCTCCTTCGTACATAGCTTTGAAATTCAATTTGTTTAACTCATCAATATAATATTGTAAGTCTTTTTTCATGGTTGCAGCTCCTCTTCATTTTGTTTTTTCGGGGGATAATTATTTGCCGGTGTAAATAGTGGGCAGTGCGGCATATACGGAAGCACAGGTCACTAAATCTTGCTTCCAGGTCATTTCGTTAGGTGCATGAGCCTGAGCTTCTGCCCCGGGACCAAAGCCGATACAGGGAATGCCGTTACGGCCCATAATGGATACGCCATTTGTGGAGAAGGTCCATTTATCAGTCAAAGGACGGGCTTTACGCATAGCGACTGTAGCTTTGGCACCGATACGTTCTGTTCCGTACAAACCCTTGTAAGCTTCTTCCAAAGAAGCTGTTACTTTGTGAGTCTTGGGAATTACCCAGGTAGGGAAGTAGCATTCGATTGGATAGGTCAAATCTTTATAGGAAGGACGGGAATATTGGTACATGGAAACAGTAACGTCTTTGCCATATTTTTTTACATTAGGCAAAGCACGGATTTCATCCAGGCAGCTTTCCCAGGTCTCTCCGGCGGTCATACGTCTGTCCAAAGATACGGCACAGGAATCGGCCACAGCACAACGGCTGGGGGAAGTGAAGAATATTTCGGAACAGGTTACGGTACCGCGACCCAAGAAATTGGCTTCCTCATATTCCTTATTATATTTCTTATCCAGCATTTTTACCAAGCCTTTTATTTCGGTTCCTTCTGCTGCATCGTTTTCGTTTAAGGAACGAACATTTTGCAGAATATCTGCCATCTTGTAGATAGCATTGTCACCACGCTCAGGAGCACTGCCATGGCAGGATACGCCTTTTACATCAATGCGGATTTCCATGCGGCCACGTTGGCCTCTGTAGATACCGCCATCTGTAGGCTCGGTGGAAACTACGAATTCGGGACGTACCTTATCTTCGTTAATGATATATTGCCAGCACAAACCGTCACAGTCTTCTTCTTGTACGGTACCTGTTACCAGGACAGTGTATTTGTCATTTAAAAGACCTAAATCTTTCATGATTTTAGCACCGTAAACCGCGGAAACGATGCCGCCTAATTGGTCGGAGGTACCGCGGCCACCGATTTCCGTATCATTTTCGTAGCCTTCATAGGGGTCAAATTTCCAGTTAGCCTTGTTGCCGATACCAACAGTATCAATGTGAGCATCAAATGCTACCAGGGTTTTGCCGGTACCCATGTAACCAAGTACATTGCCCATGGGGTCGATTTCCACTTTATCAAAATTCAATTTCTTCATTTCAGAGGCAATGCGAGTAATGTGAGCTTTCTCATCGCAGCTTTCCCCGGGGAAATGGACGATTTCTCTTAAGAATTTCGTCATATCTTTCTCGTAATGCTGTGCAGTTTCTTTAATCTTGCCATAATCTAAAGTCATTTTTTTAGCTCCTTTTTTTATTTTTCCAGACCATGCCAAACAATATTTTTATAACGTTCAGGGTCGGTATCTCCTTCAGTGGAGAAGAGCAGAACCTTGGAATCTTTGCTCAAACCGATTTTTTCTCTTAGTTCTGCATAGGTGTCATCTGTCATGACGGCTGCTAAAGCGCCAAAACCAGCAGCACCGGATTCCCCGGAAGTAATGGGCTCATCTCCTTTAATCGGAGCAGCCAGCATTCTCATGCCTAGGGCAGCTACCCAGTCAGGGACAGCCAGAAAGGCTTTCACGTGATTTCTGAGAATATCCCAGGAAATAGTGTTCGCTTCGCCACAGGCTAATCCTGCCATAATGGTTTGCATATCGCCGCCCACAGCATGGGGAGCACCGTCTTTGGCAACTGCGCTCTTATATAGGCAGGCAGCTACATTAGCTTCCACTACAACGAAGGTAGGGGGATTATCAGGATAAAGGTTGGTGAAATAACCAACAACAGCCCCGGCCAAGGAACCAACACCTGCCTGAACAAATACGTGGGTAGGACGGGTGCAGCCTTGTTCTTTCAATTGTTCACCGGCTTCACTGGCCATGGTGCCGTAGCCCTGCATGATCCAGGAAGGAATTTCTTCGTAACCGGCCCAGGCAGTATCCTGCACCATAACCCCACGCTCTGTTTCGCTGGCCTCTTTGGCAGCAAGACGTACGCAGTCATCATAGTTCAGGTTTTGGATATCTACTTGAGCATCTTCTTTTTTAATATTTTCTAAACGAGTAGAGGTAGTTCCCTTGGGCATATGGACAACGGCTTTTTGTCCCAGACGTTTAGCAGCCCAGGCTACGCCGCGGCCGTGGTTTCCGTCAGTAGCCGTGAAAAAGGTTGCCTGACCGAATTCTTTTCTTAATCCTTCGGAGGTAAGCACACTATAGGGTAAGTCTGCCACATCTTTGTGGGTTTCCTTAGCAATGAAACGGGCCATGGCGAAGGAACCACCCAGCACCTTAAAGGCCTTTAAACCGAAGCGATAGGATTCATCTTTTAAATACACTTCTTTCAAACCAAGATAGGCTGCCATCTTTTCCAGCTTATCTAAGGGAGTAGGAGCGTAGTTAGGAATACTCTGGTGAAAATCACGCGCCTTCTGAACATTGCTTAGATCCATAATGTGAAGATTTTTGTCATCTGATGGGGCTATTTCGTTAATAACCCATTTGATTTTTTGCTCCATGGAATTTCTGCCTCCTCATACAACTAATGTAACTTAAAAACCAGAAAACATATAGCCTAAAAATTTTTTAGGTTATCTATAACTACATGATAACACATTGAAAAATAAAAGCAAGCAGATTTTACAAAAATATTTAGGCATTCTAAAAAAAATATTGCATTTACCAGAAAATCATAGTAATATGTAAGTAATACAAGAGAGAATAGTGAAAGAGAATTGTGAGAAAATTTTGAAAAGGAGTGGGTGAGTATGTTACTAGTAGGTAATGGTTATGTTGTTACGCGGGATTCAAAACAGCCTTTAATTGAGGACGGGGCTGTTCTTATTCAGAACAATACCATTAAAGAGGTGGGAACAACCAAGGCGCTTAAGAAGGCCTATCCTAAAGCAGAGTTTATTGATGCCAAGGGCGGGGTGATTATGCCGTCTTTCATTAATATACACGAGCATATTTATAGTGCCATGGCCAGAGGTCTAAGTATTAATGGCTACAATCCTAAGGGCTTTTTGGATGTCCTGGCCGGTTTGTGGTGGACCTTGGATGATCATTTGACTTTGGAACAAACAAGGCAAAGTGCCCGAGTAACATACATTGATTCCATTAAAAATGGCGTTACTACCGTATTCGACCACCACGCCAGCTTCGGTCATATTAAAGACAGTCTTTTCGCTATTGAAGATGCTGCCAAGGAAATGGGCGTGAGAACCTGTCTGTGCTACGAAGTATCCGATAGACGGGGCAAGGCTAAAGCCAAAGAATCCGTGCTGGAAAATGAGCGTTGGATTAAACATGCTCTGGCCGACCAGACAGGTATGCTGGCCGGAATGATGGGTATGCATGCCCAGTTCACTATTTCCGATGCTACCATGGCTTTGGCCGCCGAGCATAAGCCGGCCGAAGTTGGTTATCACATTCACGTGGCAGAAGGAATTGAAGACCTTCATGCCTGCCTGAAGAAATACGGCAAGAGAATTGTAGATAGACTCTTTGACTGCAATATTTTGTCCCCTAAGACTCTTCTGGCTCACTGCATCTATATTAATCCTCATGAAATGCAATTAATTAAAGATACCGATACAATGGTGGTACACAATCCGGAATCCAATATGGGTAATGCCTGCGGCTGCCCTCCTACTATGGAATTGGTGCACCGGGGCATTCTTACAGGTCTGGGTACCGATGGTTATACTCAGGATATGCTGGAATCCTACAAGGTAGCCAATGTGCTCCACAAACATCATCTCTGTGATGCCACAGCTGCTTGGGTAGAAGTACCGGAAATGCTCTTTAACGGCAATCCTAAAATCGCCAACAGATATTTCAAGAAGACTTTAGGGGTGCTGAAGAAAGGCGCCGCCGCCGATGTGATTGTCACCGACTATATTCCCAGAACACCTTTGACTGCTAATAATATTAACGGGCATATTCTGTTCGGCATGAATGGCCGCAGTGTAGTAACAACCATCTGCAACGGCAAGGTTCTTATGAAAGACCGTGAGCTGGTAGATATTGATGAAGAGAAAGTTTTGGCAGAAGTTCGGGCCGAAGCACACAAATTAGAACGTTCCATCAATCGTTAGGAGGAGAACTGACTATGAGCGATAAAATGACACCCATTGGGTTTGGAAAATTAATGAATTGGATTTTGGCAGAAGAGAAAAAGGGCAGTATCTTTGGTATTAAGAGACCATTTAAGGCTAAAGCGGGCCATGAGGCAGAGATTTTCGGCCATAAGCTGGAGACTCCCTTCGGACCGGCAGCCGGCCCTCATACTCAACTGGCTCAGAACATTATTGCCGCTTATGTGGCAGGCAGCCGTTTCTTTGAATTAAAGACTGTACAGAAAATCGACGGGGATGATTTGCCCGTTGCTAAACCCTGTATTAAAGCTGATGATGAGTGCTACAACGTAGAATGGTCTACAGAGTTGTATGTGCCTCAGGCTTATGATGAGTATCTGAAAGCTTGGTTTGCCCTGAAAGTGATTTCCAAGGAATTTGGTTTGGGAGCTATGGACGGCTTCCAGTTCAATATGTCTGTAGGTTATGATTTAGCAGGCATCAAGCTGCCCAAACTGGATAAATTCATTGAAGAGTTAAAGGATGCTTCCCAGACTCCTATTTTTAAGGAATGCCAACAATGGTTGTTGGATAATCTGAATCTTTTTCAGAATCTTACCAAAGAAGACGTGCTGAGCATTTCTCCCGAAGTCTGCAATTCTGCTACTATTTCCACTTTGCACGGCTGTCCTCCTCAAGAAATAGAAAGCATTGCTAACCATTTGCTGGTGAATAAGAAATTAAATACTTTCATTAAGTGCAATCCTACCTTGTTGGGTTACGAATATGCCAGAAAGACCTTGGATGAAATGGGTTATGATTATGTGGCTTTCGGTGATTTCCATTTTAAGGATGATTTGCAATATGATGATGCGGTACCTATGTTAGAACGTTTGCAAGTTTTGGCGGACAAGCAGAAATTGGCTTTTGGGGTAAAGATTACCAATACTTTCCCTGTAGATATTAAACAAAAGGAATTGCCCGGTCAGGAAATGTATATGTCCGGTAAATCCTTGTATGCACTGTCTTTGTCTGCGGCTTTACGCCTGTCCAAGAGCTTTAAAGGCAAACTGCGCATCGCTTATTCCGGCGGGGCAGATGCTTTTAATATTGGACAAATTGTAGATACGGGAGTATGGCCTGTAACCATGGCTACCAATATGTTGAAACCCGGTGGTTACCAAAGACTGGAACAAATCGGTCAGCTTTTCGCCAAGAAGCCTGTGCCTGTATTTAAAGGCGTAGATGTGGCCAAGCTGGAAGCATTGGTAGCAGAAGCTAAAGTAGATCCTCATCGTGTAAAGGCAGTGAAACCCTTGCCTTCCAGGAAAATCAAAGAGCAAGTGCCTTTGACGGACTGCTTCTTTGCACCCTGCAAAGCAGGCTGCCCCATTCATCAAGATATTACTGCCTATTTGCAATTAGTAAGCGCCGGCAAGAAACAGGAAGCATTGGAAGTTATTCTGGAAAAGAATCCTTTGCCTTTCATCACCGGTACTATTTGCGCTCATAACTGCATGAGCAAGTGCACCCGTAACTTTTACGAAACACCTGTTAATATCAGAAAGAATAAATTAGTAGCTGCCGAGGGTGGCTTTGACAAGGTTATCAAGAACTTGAAGAAAGGCGCATCTGTTGGCAAAACTGCTGTAGTAGTAGGAGGCGGGCCTGCAGGTATGGCGGCTGCCTATCTTTTGAGCAGAGGCGGCGTAAATACCACTATTCTGGAAAAAACGGATAAATTGGGCGGTGTGGTACGCCATGTGATTCCTGAATTCAGAATTACCGCTGACACCATTGACCATGATGTTGAGCTACTAAAGGCTATGGGAGTTAAGGTAGAACTGGAACACAGTGTGAAAGACATTTCTGGCCTGACCAAGGAATATGATTATGTGATTTTGGCTATAGGTGCGCATCTGCCGGGAACCTTGCCTATGAAATCCGGTGAAGCTTTAAATGCCCTGGAATTCCTGGGCGATTTTAAGGCCTCCGATGGTAAAGTAAACCTGGGCAAGAAAGTTATTGTTATCGGTGGTGGCAACACTGCCATGGATACTGCCAGAGCAGCTAAACGCAATGCGGGGGTAGAAGAAGTTTCTCTGGTTTACAGAAGGACCAAGCGTTATATGCCTGCTGATGCAGAAGAACTGGAAATGGCTGTGGAAGACGGCGTTAAATTTGCCGAACTCTTAAGCCCCGAAACTTTTGCCAATGGCAAGCTTCTCTGCCAAAAGATGAAATTAGGAGAATATGACAGCAAAGGCCGTCGCAGCGTAGAAGCTACAGGGGAAACTGTAGAACTGGCGGCTGATACAGTTATTGCTGCTGTAGGAGAAAAGGTTAATACGGACTTCTACAGACAAGCAGGCATCACTGTGGACGAAAAAGGTAAGGCAAAGATTAATGCTGAAACCATGGCTGCCAATCTGCCCGGTGTCTATGTAGTAGGGGATGGGGCTTCAGGCCCTTCTACTGTGGTAGAAGGCATTGCCAGTGCTACTCGTGCTGTACAGGCTATTCTGGGTCATCCTGTAGCCGAAGACCACTTCATTAAGGCTGATGAAAAACTAATCGCTTTGCGCAAGGGAACTATGTCAGAAGAAACTGCCGCCGACTGCAAACGTTGCTTAAATTGCGACAGCTATTGCGAAAACTGCACGGAAGTTTGTCCCAACAGAGCAAATATTGCCGTGACAGTACCCGGCATGGCTAGCCATCAGATTGTCCATGTAGATTACATGTGTAATGAATGCGGCAACTGCAAGAGCTTCTGTCCTTGGGACAGCGCACCCTACAAAGACAAACTTACCTTATTTGCCAACAAGGCAGATATGGCAAACAGCGAGAACCAAGGCTTCACGGTAGTAGACAAAGCCAAGGGTCTGTGTTCTGTAAGATTAGACGGCAAGACCGTGGACTACACATTAGGCACTAAATCCGCCGATGTTCCCGAAGGCGTTGCCAAAATCATGGAAACAGTAGTAGCCGATTACGCGTATATGTTATAGAATAGTAATAGAGTATAAAAGCTAACGGATAATTTGACCGTCGCTTCCCGCAGGTTGTGAATTTGCCCAATGCTCCGACCAATATTATCCGTCAGTTCTTCATAAATCACAAACGACGGTGGAGCACTAAAAACGGGAGGTCATACTCGACCAGAGCGGCGTAATGCCGTAGGGAGAGTGACCGATCTTTTAGTGTCCGCCGTCGACATATGGTATTTCAACTTTAGAACACTGTATAAAAGTGGAGGTCCGGAATGAGCGCAGATTGTAAACTATGGGTCAATGGAGAAGAAATAACTGTAGACGAAAATCGCAGAATCATGGATATCCTGCGGCTGGATTTACGCCTTAAATCCGTCAAGGACGGCTGTAGCGAAGGTGCTTGTGGTACTTGCACAGTCATAATTGAAGGCAAGGCCAAAAAATGCTGCGTACAAAAAGCTAAAATGGTGGCCGGACAACATATTATTACGGTGGAAGGTTTGACTCAAAAAGAAAAAGATGCCTTTGTCTATGCTTTCGGAGAAGCAGGTGCCGTCCAATGCGGTTTCTGCATCCCCGGCATGGTAATGTGCGGCAAAGCCTTGCTGGACACTAATCCCCATCCTACCAGAATGGAAGTAGTGGCGGCTATTCGCAATAACTATTGCCGTTGTACCGGTTATAAAAAAATCATTGATGGTATTTTACTGGCAGGGAAGGTTCTCCGGGAGGGGGAAACTGTCACCGCAAAATACAATCCGGAAAATAGCATGGTAGGCTCTCATCTTCATCGTATAGACGTAGAAGAAAAAGTCCTGGGCACAGGAGAATTTGTGGATGATATTGATGGGGTAGAGCTGCCGGGGATGTGCTACGGCAGTCCTGTCCGGTCTAAATATCCCAGGGCCATTGTGAAAAAAATCAATGTGGAAAAAGCCAAGGCCTTGCCCGGAGTAGTCTGTACATTAACAGCAGCAGATGTTCCCGGTCAGGTCAAGGTGGGACATTTGCGGCAGGACTGGGATGCCTTGATTCCCGAAGGAACCTGCACCCATTTCCTGGGAGACGCTATTGTTATGGTGGCAGCGGAAACACCGGAAATATTGGCTCAGGCTAAAGCACTGGTGGAAATTGAGTACGAGGAATTACCTCCTATTGTTAATCCGCAAGCAGCTTTGGCAGCAGGGGCACCTTTGGTCCATCCATCTAATGGCAGTAATATTTTAAGTCACGAACATTTAGTGCGGGGCGATGCGGATGCGGTTATTGCCGCCTCTAAATTTAAAGTTACCAAACATTATGAAACCCCTTGGCAGGAACATGCCTTTATGGAGCCGGAATGTGCGGTGGCGATGCCTTTTGATGACGGTGTGTTTATTTTCTCCACGGATCAGGGGACCTATGATACCAGACACGAAACCTCTATTTTGTTGGGTTTGCCCATGGAAAAGGTTATTGTGGAAAACAAGCTGGTAGGGGGCGGGTTTGGCGGCAAGGAAGATGTTACCTGCCAACATTTAGCAGCACTGGTTGCCTACGTGACCAAAAGAATTTGTAAGATGAAATTTTCCCGGGCAGAAAGCATCCTGGTTCATCCGAAACGCCATCCTATGAGTATTGATATGACGACGGCCTGCGACGAGAATGGCCAGCTGACGGCTATGAAAGCTGTGGTAGTGGCAGATACGGGAGCCTACGCATCTCTGGGCGGCCCTGTTTTGCAGCGGGCTTGTACTCATGCTGCCGGCCCCTACAATTATCAGGTCATCGATATTGACGGCACGGCAGTATATACCAACAATCCTCCTGCGGGAGCTTTTCGGGGCTTCGGTGTAACCCAAACAATTTTTGCCACGGAAATGAATATTAATTTACTGGCGGAAATGGTAGGGCTGGATCCCTGGCAGTTCCGTTACAAGAATGCTATTCGTCCGGGACAGGTTTTGCCTAACGGACAAAAGACGGATCCTTCTACGGGTTTGGCAGAAACTTTGGAAGCCGTGAAGGATGCTTATTATAACAATGGTCCATATGTAGGGATTGGCTGTGCCCTAAAAAATGCCGGTGTAGGCGTGGGATTGCCGGACACGGGCAGAGTCAGGCTCCTTGTGGAAGGCGGCAAAATTCATATGCATGCCGGTGCATCAGATATCGGCCAAGGTTTGGCCACGGTATTGCTGCAGGTAGTTTCTACGGCTGTGGGTGTGGGACCGGAATATATTGTTTATCACAATCCCAATACTTCTCTTGCTCCTGATTCCGGCACGACTTCCGGCTCCAGACAGACTCTGGTAACGGGGGAAGCAGCCAGACGGGCCAGCAAGGATTTGCGGAAGGCATTGTTCAAGGCTAAAGGTCTGAAATATGTTTGCGTATCCCGAGTCAGTGAGTATTTGGAAGGAGTTAATCTTGAAACAGAGGGCCAAGAAACAGCCAAGGTAACTTTTGACGGCAAGGATTTAGCCTTGCTGGAAGGAGAAACCTTCAAGGCTAGTTATCTGGCGGCCACAGATAAAATGGGGGCCGATAAGCCCAACCCTGTTTCTCACGTAGCCTATGGCTACGCTACACAGTTATGCGTTCTGAACGAAGATGGCACTGTGCAGAAAATGGTGGCAGCTCATGATGTGGGCAAAGCTATTAATCCCATCAGTGTGGAAGGACAAATCGAAGGCGGCGTAGTTATGGGCTGCGGATTCGCTTTGTCGGAATATTATCCCTTGGAGAATTGCGTACCCAAAGGCAGACTGGGGACCTTAGGTCTCATGCGTGCTGATAAGGCGCCGGATGTAGAAAGTATTATTGTAGAAAAACAAGGTGTGGATGTAGCTTACGGTGCCATAGGTATCGGAGAAATTACAGCCATTCCCACAGCACCCGCCATAGCGGGGGCTTATTATAAACTTAATGGTAATTTCCAGACATCATTGCCTTTAAAAGGAACACCTTACAGGAGAAATTAGAAAGAAGGATTACCTATGAAAAAGCTTTTAACCGGGGGAAAGGTAGTAAGCGGTTCAGAGGTTAAGATTGCCAATGTTTTAATCGAAGATGAAAAAATTTTGGCAGTGGGAGATAATCTCCCGGCGGCACTAACGGCCTCGGCAGAAACAGTCGATGTTAGCGGCTGCCTGTTGTTCCCCGGGTTCATTGATGCTCATACTCATTTTGATCTTCATGTGGCAGGCACTGTGACAGCAGATGATTTTACTACCGGTACCCAAGCGGCCATCTGCGGGGGAACTACTACGGTTATTGACTTTGCTACCCAGTACAAGGGGGAAACCCTGCATCAGGGTCTAGCAAATTGGCACAAGAAGGCCGACAATAAATCTTCCTGCGACTATGGTTTCCATTTGGCTATCTGCGATTGGAACCCTGAGGCGGATAAAGAGCTGGCTTCCGTTGTGGCGGAAGGGGTAACCTCTTTTAAGCTGTACATGACCTATGATACAAAAGTTAATGATAAAGAAATCTTTCAAATTTTGCGTCGTCTGCAGAAACTGGGAGCCATAGCCGGTGTCCATTGTGAAAGCGACGGAATGATTGCCGCTTTGCAGCAGGAGCAGGTTGCTGCCGGGAAACTGACGGTAGCTTCTCATCCGGTGACCAGACCGGAAATCGCCGAGGCTGAGGCTGTGAACAGGCTAATGCGCCTGGCACAGGGAGCAGAGGCGGAGGTTATGGTTGTGCACCTGACCTGCGTGGAAAGCTTGAAGGCCATACGGGAAGCCAGAGCCAGAGGACAGGTGGTCTATGCAGAAACTTGTCCCCATTATTTGCTGCTGACAGATGACCATTATAATCAACCTTTTGCAGAAGCGGTTAAATATGTCTGTGCGCCTCCTTTGCGCAAAAGCAAGGATAGAACGGCTCTGTGGGAGGCATTGAAGAACAATGAAATTCAGACGGTTTCCACGGACCATTGCAGCTTTACCATGGCTCAGAGAGAATTGGGACGCCATGACTTTCGCAAAGTGCCGGGTGGTTTGCCGGGAGTGGAACACAGAGGCGTGCTGATGTATACTTACGGTGTTGCTGAGGATAAAATCACCTTGGAACAAATGTGCAGACTACTTGCAGAAAATCCTGCCAAGCTCTATGGTCTGTATCCCCAAAAGGGCTCTTTGACTGCGGGAGCAGATGCTGACATGGCAGTGCTCAGACCGGGGATAGAGGGTACCATCTCGGCCACAACTCAAAAGCAGAATCTGGACTATACACCCTATGAAGGCTTTAAAACTTCTGCCCGGGTAGAGAGAGTTTTCCTCCGTGGTCAGGAAGTAGCCGCTCAGGGCAAAGTAACCAAGAAACTGCAAGGGCGCTATTGTCCGCGCAGGGAACATAGTAAAATCTAGAGAACGAGGGACTTGAGTATTATCTTAGTCTATGTTTAGATAAACTTGCATAAAAAATGTTATAATAAGAGCAGACATGAAAATCTGCCTAGCTTGTTTCTCAACGGGCAGGGCAGATTTTTTGTGTAAAGAGGAGGCTTTTATGGAAAGGCAGAACCAATTAATAGTAGTGCGGGGTGGCGGAGATATTGCCACCGGCATTATCCAAAAGCTCTTTCGCAGCGGTTATCAAGTCTTAATTTTAGAAACGGAAAAACCATCGGCGATTCGCAGGCAGGTAGCTCTTTCGGAAGCTGTCTACGATGGAATAAGCAAGGTAGAAGACATGACCTGCAGGCGTTGTGCTGATGTAGGGGAAGCTCAGAAAGTAATGGCAGCAGGAGAGGCAGCTCTTATGGTTGACCCCCGGGCCAAATGTTTGGAAGTCCTGAAACCTTTGGCCTTGGTAGATGCTATATTGGCTAAGAAAAATTTAGGAACTACCCGGAACATGGCGCCTCATACCATAGGTGTAGGGCCGGGTTTTACAGCAGGAGCAGATGTGGATCTGGTAGTGGAAACTAAGCGGGGCCACAATCTGGGACGAATAATTTTAGCGGGACAGGCGGCTCCCAATACAGGTATTCCGGGCCTTATTGCCGGCTACGGCGCTGAACGGGTTATCCATGCTCCGGTGAGTGGACAACTAAAAAACAGAAATAAAATAGGGGATTTTGTGACAGCAGGAGAAACCATTGCGGTTATTAGAACCGAAGGTAAAGAGGTACCGGTGCCTGCCTCTTTAACGGGACTTATCAGGGGCTTATTGCGAGACGGATACATAGTTCCTCAGGGCTTTAAAATCGCGGATATTGACCCCCGGAAAGAAGAATATAAAAATTGCTTTACTATTTCCGACAAAGCCCGGTGTGTAGGGGGCGGCGTGCTGGAAGGGATACTGTATTTGGAGCAGAGGAACCGGCAGGGAAAAGGCAAACCGTAAGGGAAACAAAGGGAGAAAGGTAGTAAATTTATGGTTGAACCATTTGTTATTGCAGTAGTGGGAGCGGGAGGGAAAACGTCTCTTTTGCGCCGGCTGGCAGGAGAAGCACGGGAAGAAAAGAAAAAAGTGCTGGTTATGACAACCACTCATATGCTGCGTCCCAGCCAATATGGAATCTTTTCCGAGGATTATGACAAGGTGAAGAAGGCTCTGGCTACAGAGGGATTGGCGGTAGTGGGAATTCCTGCAGAAAACAATAAAATAAAATTTCTCGGTGGGGATTTTTACGAAAGAGTTTGTCCTTTGGCTGACCTGGTTCTTGTTGAAGCGGACGGAGCCAAACACTACCCGGTGAAAGTACCGGCTGCTCACGAGCCGGTAATACCTGCCAATGCCACAATGATTTTATCCATGGCCGGACTCAGCGCCTGGGGGAAACCATTAAAAGAGGTTTGTTTTAGAGCACAGGAAGCACAAAAGCTTCTGCAAAGTCATTTACCTCAGGTCCAATGGGGCTCGGCAGTTTTGAATGGTAATATTTTAGGCTGCCTTTTACAATACGGCTACGTGGAGCCATTGAGAGCCAAGTATCCCTACACTTTGGTGGTACCGGTGCTGAATCAGGCAGATACAGAAGAAGCATGGGAAAGGGGACAAAAAGTCCTCAGTGACATGAGGGAACCTGACGGCTGGATTATGGGAAACCTTCATGTGAATACTTATGCTCAACTCTTTTAAAGAAGACAGGAATTTTTTGCGTTTGTCACATGTTACTGAAACGTACTTGTGTATAACGTAAATTTTTAGAAATTTGTTCCAGGGAGAAACCTATGAAACTAGCCTTTATTTATTTGGCCTCGGGCTTTGCCCGGCGCTTTGGCAGCAATAAATTATTGGAAATTATAGCAGGAGAGCCTCTCTACAGGCACGGCTTTAAAGTACTGGAAACTGCCGGTACGCACCTTCGCAAGGAGGGCCACCAAGTGGAAATATTAGTGGTAAGCCAGTACGAGGGAATTCTTAGCTGGTGCAAAAACCGGGGAGCAGAGGGTATCTATAATCCAAGAAGCATCGACGGTATTGCTGTAGGGATGAAATTGGGCATAAAAGCTGTGCAACAGGCCGATGCCTATGTGTTTTTTGTGGCGGACCAGCCTTTTTTACAGGTTGCTACGGTTTTACAATTAGTGGGAGACTTTCGTCAAGGGAAAGGAACCATAGGCTGCGTAGGTACTCAGGAACATCCGGGCAACCCCAAGCTTTTCGCCGCTTCCTATGTTCCTGAGCTCTTAACTCTGAGCGGAGATAAAGGCGGACAGGTAATATTCAGACAGCACTTGGACAAAGTATTTTATGTTAAAGCCCCGGAGAAAGAGATACAGGATATAGATACCCGGGAAGATTTGAAAAACAGTCGCTGATGTGGCATAATTAGGAAATACTATGATACATTAGAACGGAGCTAAAATGGAGAAAATAAATCCTTATGTAAATTTGTTTGCCCTGGGACACTTTTCCGTAGATTGGGTGCAGACCGCTATTCCGGCTTTACTGCCTTATTTTATCGGAGTATGCAACCTTAACTATAAAGAGGCAGGCTTTCTGATTTTTGCCAATGTGCTTTTTTCTTCTTTGACCCAGCCTTTTTTTGGGTACTATGCGGATAAGGTTTCCAAGCCATGGCTGGTGCCTTTGGGACCAATTATTTGCGGCGTGGCTATGGGCATTTTTGCTTTTGCCACAAACTATAACTTATTATTTTTTGCTTCTATGTTGTCAGGTTTAGGCTCTTCTATTTTCCACCCGGAAGGAGCCTTGACTATTAACAGAATTTCCGGAGCAAAAAAAGGCAAGGCTTTGGGCTGGTTCTCCGTGGGAGGGAATGCAGGCTCCGCAGCAGGACCTTTCCTGGCCGGGATTATTGCCTATAAGCTGGATGTCCATGGTTTGCTTTTGTTTACTATCATCAATATTATTCTGGCCCTGAAGATATTTTCTAAGATTCCTGCCGCCATGGAGCTGGCCAGGGAACAGAAAAAAATCGCAGAGCAGAATTCAACTGTTAAGCCGGCCAATGATTGGCTCGCTTTTTCTAAGCTTTCTCCCATTATTTTTGCCAGGTCCGTAGGCTTTACTATTTCCAATGCATTTATTCCTATCTATTGGATTAAAGTCTTGGGGGCCAGTGGCACTGCCGGCAGCTTTGCCCTTACAGGGCTATTCATGGCAGGAGTGGTGCTGACCTATGTAGGAGGAGCTTTTGCCGATAAAATCGGTAATATTAAAGTTATGCGTCTGGCCTTTTTAATCGCCGTGCCGGGGGCTGTTATTTTAACACATACTACCAACCTATATATCGCTGCCCTTATGCTGCTGCCTTTGGCTGTGGGGATTTTCGTGCCTTACAGTCCTGTGGTTATTTTGGGACAGACCTACTTGGGCAAGAACGTAGGAATGGCTTCAGGTATTACCATGGGGCTGGCCTCTACCTTAGGGGGAGTAATGTCACCTGTGGTAGGCTGGGGCGCGGATAAATGGGGGATTCCCGCTGCCCTGCAGATTCTCTGGATAGCGGCTCTCATTGGGGTAATATTTTCGTTTATAGTCCCTGAACCGGATAAGAACAGCTTTTAATTTAACGATCAAACTGTCATTTCAAGCAAAGGAGTCAAAAAACATGGAAAAATTAACTCAGAACATTATGGTACTAGTAAATCACCAAGACAGCTTTGGAATTTTAATTGTAGTATTTTTTCTGATTTTAGCCCGTTTTTATTTTCGCAAGATTCATTTCACCACCCGCATGCTGGTAAATATTGCTTTAATGCTGGCCATGACAATTATTTTGCATCAGCTGAGACTTTATAGAATGCCTCAGGGTGGCAGCATTACCTGCGGCAGCATGGTGCCCCTGCTGCTGATTTCTTACAAATACGGCTTGTGGCCGGGGTGTCTGGCAGGGTTCGTTTATGGTATTTTTAATATCATGCTGGACCCCTATTTATTGCACCCTATCCAAGTACTATTTGATTACCCCTTGCCTTACATGGCCTTAGCCTTGGGGGCTTTGTGGCCGGACCGCAGATACCTGAGCACGGCTCTGGCATTTCTGGTCAGGTTCGCCTGCCACATTATCAGTGGTGTGGTATTTTTTGCCTCTTATGCACCGGCCGGAACAAGTCCTTTGGTTTATTCCTTAATTTTCAATGCCACCTATCTTGTTCCCGAGTGCCTTATTTGTTTCCTTTTGTTGAGAATTTTGCCTATTAACCGTTTCCTTAACGCCATGGGACAGAACTAAAAAGCGTGACAAAAGGGACAGGTACTTTTGTAACAGTTGACGGAAGATGTGTTTTATCATACAATATAACACATATCAAAAATCTTATGGAGGGATATATGGAAAATAAGACAGGCTTAAGGGGAGTGGAAACAAGAATCCGGGAAATCCGTCACAGAATATTCCGGGAAGTCGCTCGTATGGCCTATCATACTGAATGGTGCGTAGACAGGAGAATCGAAGAACTGCCTTATAAGATAGTACCGGGAGAAATGGGAAGTTTCCGCAGCGACGTTTTTCTGGAAAGAGCCATTGTGGGTGAGAGATTGCGTCTGGCTATGGGACTGCCTTGCCGCACGGCATCAGAGCACGCGCCTTTGTCCGACCATATTGAAGCTGCGGATCAGGCGGAAACTTATTACACCCCGCCTTTAATTAACGTGATAAAATTTGCCTGCAATGGCTGTCCGGAAAAACGGGTATTTATAACCGACGGCTGTCAGGGCTGCCTGGCTCATCCCTGTGGGGAAGTATGTCCCAGGGATGCCATCACCTTGAGCAGGACCAACGGCAGGTCTGTTATCGATCAGGCTAAGTGTATTAAGTGCGGGAAATGTGCTACTGTTTGCGAATACAATGCCATCATTATTCAAGAGCGACCCTGTGCGGCGGCCTGCGGTATGGATGCCATTACTTCCGATGAAAACGGCCGGGCAAATATTGACTACGATAAATGTGTTTCTTGTGGTATGTGTTTGGTCAATTGCCCCTTTGGAGCAATATCCGATAAATCCCAGATTTTCCAGGTTATTCGTGCCATCCAGTCCGGCAAGAAGGTTTATGCGGCGGTGGCCCCGGCTTTCGTGGGACAGTTCGGAATCAAAGTAACCCCGGGGAAGTTACGGTCTGCCATGCGGTCTCTGGGCTTTACGGATGTTTTTGAAGTAGCTATAGGGGCCGATTTGTGCGCCACTCAGGAAGCTATTGACTTTATTAACGAAGTCCCTGCCAAGCTGCCCTTCATGGCAACATCCTGCTGTCCGGCCTGGTCTGAGATGGCTAAGAAACTCTATCCGGAACATGCCAAGTGTATTTCCATGGCCCTTACGCCTATGACTTTAACGGCTCGCCTGATTAAGAAAAATAATCCCAATGCTCAGGTAGTATTTGTCGGCCCCTGTGCCGCTAAAAAGCTGGAAGCAATGCGGACCGATATCCGCAGTGATGTGGATTTCGTTCTGACCTTTGAGGAAATGAGCGGTATTTTTGACGCAAGGCATGTGGATATTGAAGCCATGGCCGAGCAAAAAGAAGGGGTCAACGATGCATCTGCAGATGGACGTAACTTCGCCGTTAGCGGCGGCGTAGCTAAATCTGTGGTAGATGTTATTCATGCCATGTATCCAGATAAAACCATTAAGACGGTGAAAGCAGAAGGCTTGAGAGAGTGCCGTCAGCTATTAATGCTGGCTGTGCATAACAAATATAATGGTTACCTATTGGAAGGAATGGCTTGCCCGGGAGGCTGCGTAGCCGGGGCCGGCACCATGCAGCCGGTGAAGAAGTCTCAGATGGCCGTCAATATTTATGCATCTAAAGCTAAGCACAAGAATTCTAACCAAACCGAACACGTCAAAGAGCTGCACAAACTGATAAAATAAAATGTTGCAAAAAAGAAGAGGAGCTGAGACGATGAATAGTGCAGAGATGAAGAAAAAAGTTTGCGCTGCCATTGATGCCTGTGCACAAGATATTCAGGCTTATGCAGACAGCGTAGCAGAAGAACCGGAGCTGGGATTTAAGGAAGTAAAAACCGCAAAAAAATTAGCGGACCAGTTCAAAAAATTGGGTATTCCTTATAAAGAAGGTTTGGCTATAACCGGAGTCAAAGGAAAACTGGCAGGGGGAAAACCTGGACCTACTATTGCTGTCTTAGGCGAATTGGATGCCATTGGTTCTCCTGAGCATCCTCAGGCTGACCCTCTCACCGGGGCTGCCCATGCCTGCGGTCACAATATTCAGCAGGCTGCCATGCTGGCTGCAGCCTATGGTCTGGTTAAATCCGGCATTATGTCTGAATTGGCAGGCAACGTAGTGTTCTTCGGTGTTCCTGCGGAAGAATATGTAGAAATTGCTTATCGCAAAAAATTAGTTGCCGAAGGCAAACTGCATTATATTCATGGCAAAGGGGAATTGATTTATCGAGGTGCTTTTGACGATATCAATATGGCCATGCAGATGCACTCAGATAAAAATTCTCCTAAGGCTACTATTGCTATCGGCCAATCCAGCAACGGTTTTATTGGCAAGACTATTCAATATGTAGGGAAGACTGCTCACGCTGCGGATGCACCGGACCAGGGCATCAATGCCCTCAATGCAGCAATGCTGGGTATTATGGGTATTAACGCACTGAGAGAAACTTTTAGGGATCAGGATGTAGTGAGAGTCCATCCTATTATTACCAAAGGTGGGGACCTGGTTAACAACGTTCCCAGCGATGTGAGGATTGAAACCTATGTCCGTGCTAAAACCATGGAGGCCATTGATTTAACCAATGCCAAAGTTGATGCAGCCTTGCGGGCCGGTGGTGCGGCTATTGGTGCCAAGGTCAACATTGATACTTTGCCCGGGCAATTGCCTTTGATTTGCAATCAGACTTTAAATGACCTATTTGTGGCAGAGGCCAAAATAGTTGATCAACATGTGGAAGTTATAGATGCAGGACATTTCGGCGGCTCTACCGATATGGGTGATGTTTCTCATTTGATGCCGGCTATTCATCCTTTCATCGGCGGGACTACCGGCCTGTTACATAGCAAAGATTTCCAGGTGGTAGATTTTGCGGCAGCAGCATTGCTACCAGGGAAAGCTTTTGCCATGATGATCATAGATCTCCTTAGTGGTGATGGCGCTAAGGCTCAACAAATCTTAGCCGGGTACAAGCCGGCTTTGACGAAAAAGGAATACATAGCCAAACTGGATGGCTACTTTAGTAAGGGGGAATAAGCAATGAAAAATATTAAGCTACATGTTGTAGTACTTATTCTTATTGTTCTGGCTGAACTAATCGGGGTAAAAACTTTTAAGGTGGGTCCGGGGACAATAGTGTTGCTGCCAATGCTTTATGCATTAATTATTGGTATTTTTACCACACCAAGATTTTTAAAAATTTGTAAACAGGCAGATATGGAGGATGCCGGTTCTCTACTGGGAATCACTTTAATGCTGCTTATGGCCCGGTATGGCACCTTGGTAGGACCTACCCTGCCCAAAATTATCAGCGCCAGTCCTGCCCTTATTTTGCAGGAATTTGGTAACCTGGGGACAGTTTTTCTAGGTGTACCGCTGGCGATTTTCTTCGGCCTGAAACGTGAAACTATTGGCGCAGCTCACTCCATAGCCCGTGAACCTAACGTGGCATTAATCGGTGAGCGCTTTGGTCTGGATTCTGCAGAAGGCCGTGGAGTTATGGGTGTTTATATTAGCGGTACTGTTTTCGGAACAATTTTCTTTGGACTGTTATCCAGCGCAGCTGCGGCTACCGGTCTGTTTCATCCTTATGCCCTGGCTATGGCTTCCGGGGTAGGCAGTGCCAGTATGATGACTGCTGCAGTTGGATCCCTGACAGTTATGTATCCTCAAATGGCTGATCAGCTGGCTGCTTTCGGGGCAGCAAGTAACATGCTTTCCGGGTTGGATGGTTTGTACATGTCCATTTGGCTGGCATTGCCCTTGTCAGAATTTCTGTATAAAAAATTTTATCGGATTAAATATGGGGTAGAACCAACAGGGGAGGATGCTAAACATGAAAACATATAATCTTTTGGAAACATTAGTTATACTGATAATTGTCGGTTTTCTTTCCATGGTGAGCAATACTCTAAGCAGCAAGACCGGCTTTTTGGAAGCCTTGCCCGGTCTGATTATTTTAATCCTTATTGCTATGAGCGGTATCATTTTGGGAAAATATTTGCCGGGCCATATTCCGGGAGTAGCCTATATTGTTACTTTAGGGTGCATTTTAACAATTCCCGGTTTTCCCGGTTCGGAATTCATTAATGCAGCTATGAAAAAAGTTGGCTTCGTATCTCTATGCACACCGATACTGGCCTACGCCGGTGTTTCTATCGGTAAAGATATGGCAGCTTTTGCCAAGACAGGCTGGCGCATCGTAGTTCTCTCCTGTATCATTTTCATCGGCACATATATTGGCTCAGCGGTAATCGCCCAAGGAATTTTGAAGGCAATAGGAGAAATTTAAAAAACAAGATATTAGAAAAGGACCTGCGATTGCAGGTTCTTTTTTTTAACATAAACTTTACTGTTTTGTGGGTATTTTCATTGTTTTAACAATATTTATGTAATATAATATAAATATGATACTATGAATCACAAAGAGGTATACAGGGAGGAATCTTTATGCATAAGACCGAATGTATGGCCATGATTTTAGCAGGAGGTAAAGGCAGCAGATTGGGAGCGCTAACTAAGCACTTGGCTAAACCGGGTGTTTTGTTTGGCAGTAAATATCGTATTATAGACTTTCCCCTTAGTAATTGCCGCAATTCGGGAATTACTACGGTCGGTATTTTGACTCAGTATCAGCCACTGGAGTTGAACTGGTATATTGGCAACGGCAATGCCTGGGATTTGGACGCCGTAGTGGGCGGTACCTTTATTCTGCCACCTTACATGGGTGATGATGACGATGCTTCCAATAGCTGGTACCAGGGTACCGCTGATGCTATTTACCAAAATCTTAATTTCGTGGATTTAATTGACCCGGAGTATGTTTTGATTTTATCGGGAGACCATATCTATGCTATGGATTATGATAAAATGCTCAGATTCCACAAGGCCCATAAAGCTACTGTTACGGTGAGCACCATTGAGGTTCCTTGGGAAGAGGCTTCCCGTTTCGGCATTATGGCTACGGATGAGCACGAAAGGATTACCGAGTTCAAAGAAAAGCCAGCTCACCCTAAGAGCAATAAGGCCTCTATGGGTATTTACATTTTTAATAAGGACACTTTGCAAAAATATTTAAAGAATGATGCCAGGGACAAAAATTCCGTCCATGATTTTGGAAAAAATATTATTCCTAATCTTCTGGCCAATAAAGAAGGAGTTTATTCGTACACCTTCCCTGGTTACTGGAAGGATGTGGGTACTATCGAAAGCCTGTGGGAAGCCAATATGGACTTATTGGAAGAACATCCGAAACTCCAGCTGGACAATCCCAAATGGCGGATTTATTCAGGGAATAGGGACTATCCGCCTCACTACGCAGGACCTAAAGCAAAAATCACAAAGTCTCTGGTGGGTGAAGGCAGCATGATTTCCGGCACTGTTAATCACTCGGTAATTTTCTATGATGTGACAGTGGCCCAGGGTGCCAAGGTGAGCAATTCCGTGGTTATGCCCGGTACGGTAATAGACAAAGGGGCAGTAATTGATAATGCCATTGTAGGGGAAAGCTGTCATATTTATGAGAAGGGCAAAGTCTTAGGTACGAAGGATAAGGTTTTCCTTTTAGGACATCACAAAAACGTGCGAAGTGACAGCAAATAAAATAGAAGGGTGATGAATTAGATGCCGGATGTAATTGGGTTATTAAATTTGCGGGATGTTAATTTTTATCATGAACTGAATGCGAACCGACCATTGGCCGCAGTGCCTTTTGCCGGGAAGTTTCGTTTAATAGATTTCACCTTGTCCAGTCTGGTTAATGCCGGAGTGGGGGATATAGGTATTTTGCTCCCTATTAGCGGTAATTCCATTATGGACCATCTCCGGGGCGGCAAGGAATGGAACCTGGCCAAGATTAAAGACGGCTTGTTCTATCTGCCGCCTGATACCGAGGATATCCATGTTAAAGAAGGCTGCAGTATTAATTCCTATTTCAAGAATCTCCGTTTCGTAGACAGAGGGCTGAAAAAATATATTATATTGTCCTTTTGCGATAGTGCATACAATGCGGATTTTGATAAGATTATGGAAGAACACGAAAACCAAAAGGCTGACGTGACCATGATCTATACTAAGCAGGTTCGTCCTTTAACAGGGCGCAGCAGAACACTGGAAGTCAATCAAGAAGGCAGAGTCACGAAAATTTCTTCTTTCGGGAAAACTAAAATCGGTGACAATGTATTTCTCCGCTGCCTGATTATGGAATGCAAAACATTTAAGGAAATCGTTACGGAAGCTCATGCAGATGGCAAACCAAGTCTCTGCGAAGAAATCAATGCCCGTCTGGATAAATTAAAAGTTCATGGGTTTAAATACACGGAATATGTGGCAAAGATAGATTCACTGGCAGATTATTTCAGGGCCAGCATGGATCTGCTGGATATGAATGTATGGAAGGACCTGTTCTTTAACGGGGACAGGAGAATTCATACTAAAGTAAAAAATGAAATTCCTACGAAATATCTGGATCATGCTAAAGTGACCAATTCCTTGCTGGCTAACGGTGCTATTGTAGAAGGCACTGTGGAAAACAGCGTCCTGTCCAGAAAAGTAACAGTAGGAAAGAATGCTATTGTCCGCAATAGTATTTTAATGCAATACTGCGATGTAGGTGAAGGCGCGGTGCTGGATTGTGTAGTAAGCGACAAGAGTGTGATTATTAGCCCGGGACGGATACTAAAGGGCACACCGGAAAAACCCTACTACATTTCTAAGGGTATGAAACTGTAGTATAAGAGTCATTCTGCGGTCGAGTAAACAGGAGAATTTGATGTTTCTCGGCTGCTATCATTACACGTTATTTGGAGGGATTACATGAAGGGTTGGAGAGACAAGGAAGAATTTAAAACAATATTCACTATTAAAGCTAAAACCATGTGCCAAAAGAATGTATCTGACCTGAATAAAAATGAAGTGTATCAGATTATAGCAAGAATGGTACGTGACCTTATTAGCGATGACTGGATTAAAACCAATGAGGCCTATTCAGACCAAAAGGCTAAGCAGGTATATTATTTTTCCATGGAATTTCTTTTAGGCAGATTGCTTAACAGTAATTTAAATAACATGGGAGTGGAGGAGATCTGTGCCCAAGGTTTGGAAGATATGGGTTTCAGCCTTGCTGAAATTATACCGGAGGAAGATGATGCAGGATTAGGCAATGGCGGTCTGGGCCGCTTGGCAGCCTGCTTTATCGATTCCCTTGCTTCTCTGGCCATGCCCGGCAACGGCTGCGGCATTCGCTATCAGTATGGTTTGTTTGACCAGAAAATAGTTAACGGTCAACAGGTGGAGCTGCCCGATGACTGGCTCCATAACGGTTATCCCTGGGAAGTCAAAAGAGCCGACAAGGCAGTGGACGTCCACTTCGGCGGCAATGCCTATATGCGTCCTGTTCCCGGCGGGGACTTGGAATGTATCTACGAAGACTTTGCCACAGTGAAGGCTGTGCCCTACGATGTGCCGATTATCGGCTATAGGAATTCTACTATTAACACCCTAAGATTATGGAGTGCAGAATATGCTTCCGATATATTTAGGGGCCAGTTTAATACCAGAAAAAATAAAGCAGAACAAAAATACGAAAATAATTTACGCAAGATTTCCGACTTCCTTTATCCTGATGACAGCTCCGAAGAGGGACGTCAGCTGCGTTTGATGCAGGAGTACTTCTTCGTGGCGGCAGGTGTTCAGAGCATTGTACGCCATTACAAGAACAAGCTTCAGAAGCCGATCAGGCAGTTTGCCAAGTATGTGGCTATTCAAATTAATGATACCCATCCTACTTTGGTTATTCCGGAGCTTATGAGAATTTTTATGGACGAAGAAAAGCTGGAATGGAATGAGGCCTGGAAAATAACCTGCGAAACAGTGGGCTATACCAATCATACCGTGTTGCCGGAAGCTTTGGAGAAATGGTCCATTCCCATGGTTAAGGACCTGCTGCCCAGAATTTATTTAATTATCGACGAAATCAATCATCGGTGGATGGAGAAAATAAGAAGTCGCTATCCCAATGATAATAAGGCTGCAGAAGGTCTGGCTGTTCTTTGGGATGGCTATGTGCATATGGCTAATCTGGCATCTTTGGGCAGTCACAGCATTAACGGCGTAGCCAAGATTCACAGTGAAATTTTGAAGAAATCCGTGCTCCGGCCGTTCTATGTCTGGTTCCCGGAAAAATTCAACAATAAGACCAACGGTGTAACCCACCGCCGGTGGCTGATAGACGCCAATCCTCAATTAGCCGCTCTCATTGACGAAACCATTGGTACCAAATGGCGCCTTGAGCCGGAACAGTTGGAGAATCTGAAAGCCTTCGCCACAGACAGCAGCTTCCTGGACAAGCTTCATCACGCCAAAAGAATTCGCAAAGAAGTGCTGGCCAACTATATTGAAAAAGGCACCGGGCAGAAATTAAACTGCGATGCTATTTTCGACATCCAAATTAAGCGCTTCCACATGTACAAGCGCCAATTGCTGAATATAGCCCATGTTTTCCATTTGTATCAGCAGCTTATTGCCAACCCGGGCATGGAGATTGTTCCCCATGTTTTCATTTTCGGCGGTAAAGCGGCAGTCAGCTACGGTGCAGCTAAAATGTGCATCCGTCTGATTAATAGAATCAGCTATATTATCAATAATGATATGCGTGTCCAAGGAAAATTAAAAGTCATTTTCCTGGAGAACTATAACGTTTCTTTGGGGGAATTGTTATTTCCGGCGGCCGATGTAAGCGAGCAAATTTCCACCGCCGGGAAAGAAGCCTCGGGAACAGGCTGTATGAAATTCATGATGAACGGGGCTATCACCCTAGGCACCATGGACGGGGCCAATGTGGAAATCTTCGGACGGGTAGGACAGGAGAACTGTGTCGTCTTCGGCCTGACTGCCGGAGAAGTGGCTGCCTACCATGCTAACGGCAGTTATTCTTCCTGGGAGATTTACAACAAAGATCAAGATGTTCATGAGCTCATGGATGAACTGGCTCGTCATCCTAATTTTGAGCCTCTGTATCGGGACTTGCTGGATAGAAACGATGAATATTTTGTTATTAAAGATTTTAAGCCTTATTGCCAGGCACAGAAAAAAATCGCCGCCCTATATCAAGATAAAGGCCGTTGGCTAAGTGCCAGTGCCATCAATATTGCGGCGTCGGGATATTTTTCCAGTGACAGGACAATAAAAGAATATGCCAGGGATATTTGGAATATTAAACCACTAGTACGCAAAGTATAGGGTAAAGGAGGATACCATGAGGCTAGGAAAAATTGATGACCTTAGCACATATTTATTTCATCAGGGTACCAATCATGTAAGCCAGGAGATTTTTGGGGCTCATTTTACAACATATAAAAATCGGGACTGTGTGCGGTTCGCCCTCTGGGCTCCTCATGCCCGGCAGGTCAGCGTAGTAGGGGATTTCAACTTATGGAATTCCGATGCTAATCCTATGGAGCGCCATGGGTCAGACGGCAGTATCTGGGTGGCCTATATTCCGGAAATTAAAGAGGGAGATATTTATAAATACGCCATTACTACTGGGGGCGGCCAGAGGGTGCTGAAAGCGGACCCTTATGGTTTCACCAATGAAGTCAGACCTAATAAGGCTTCCAAAGTCTGTCGGCTGGAATACAAATGGAAGGATAAGGACTGGCGGAGATCCCGCCCTAAGTACAATTCATATAAAGAACCGATGCTCACCTATGAAGTCCATCTGGGTTCCTGGCGACGGGGACCGGAAAATACGGAATTAACCTATAGGGAAATTGCCGACCAGCTGGTCCCTTATGTGGTAAAGATGCATTATACCCATGTTGAACTGATGCCCGTTTGCGAGTACCCTTACGATGGCTCTTGGGGCTATCAGGCTACGGGCTACTTTGCTCCTACCAGTCGTTACGGCACTCCTCAGGATTTCATGTATTTAATTGATTTGTGCCATCAAAATAATATTGGCGTTATTCTAGACTGGGTGCCGGGCCACTATTGCAAGGATGAGCACGGTCTCAGATATTTTGACGGAGAGCCTTTGTATGAATCAGGGAATCCCATGCTGGCAGAAAACATTCAGTGGGACACCATGAATTTTGACTACGGCCGCACAGAGGTACAAAGCTTTCTGATTTCCAGTGCTATGTTCTGGCTGCAGGAATATCATATTGACGGTTTGCGGATTGATGCGGTTGCTAATATGCTGTACCTGAGCTATTGTAAACAAGAGGGGCAGTGGCAGCCAAATAAATACGGGGGGGAAGAAAATCTGGAGGCTATTGACTTCCTCCATAAATTAAATTCCGCCATTTTTGCGGAAAACCCTACGGCTCTCATGATTGCCGAAGAATCCAGTGCCTGGCCGTTAGTGTCCAAACCGGTCAGTGATGGTGGCTTGGGCTTCAATTACAAGTGGAATATGGGCTGGATGAACGACATGCTGAAATACATGTCCCTGGAGCCTATTTACAGAAAATGGCATCATAACTTAATCACTTTCTCCCTGATGTATGCTTTCTCGGAGAATTTCATTCTTCCTCTGTCCCACGATGAAGTAGTCCACGGGAAACATTCCCTGCTGGACAGGATGCCGGGAGACTATTGGAAAAAGTTTGCAGGGCTGCGGGCCTTCTACGGCTATTGGATGAGCCATCCAGGCAAGAAGCTCCTCTTCATGGGGGGAGAGTTTGGTCAGTTCATCGAGTGGAAATATGACGACAGCCTGGATTGGCACCTGCTGAAATATCCTATGCACAAAGCCATGCACCATTATGTGGAAATGCTGAATAAATTCTACCTGGAGCATAAAGAATTTTGGCAGGACGACTGCGATTGGTCGGGGTTCACCTGGATTAGCTGTGATGATATAGATAATAGCGTTATTGCTTTTGAGCGGAAGGGGACCAAGAGCAAGGATATGACAGTGGTCGTTTGCAACTTCACCCCGGAAGTGCGCCATAAGTACCGGATTGGCGCTCCTATTAAAGGTATATATTACGAAGTATTTAACAGCGACAACAAAGAATTTGGCGGATCCGGAGTTCTGAATGTAGGTCAGATAAGGACGGAAGAAGTTCCTTACCATAACAGAGAACAATCTCTGGTTCTGACTTTACCACCCTTAGCAGTGATTTATTTACAGCTAAGGAGTGAGAAGAGTGAGAATAGTGCGAAAATGGGAAAAATAGTATAAAAAAAGTTTCTTTAGTGCTATAATTGTCTCTAATTAATTCAATGTTCCTAAAGAATACTGGTTAAAAAATAGGAGGAGTTCTCATGATAAAAGTTTTGTTCGCTGCTTCTGAAGCAGCACCATTTGCGAAAACAGGAGGTCTGGCTGACGTAATGTACGCCCTGCCTCGCTATGTAAAAAGTAAAAATGTGGAAGTGGCTTTGGTAATACCCAAATACGGGACCATTGCCGATGAATTCAAAGACCAAATGGAGCGTGTCTATGAAGGCACTGTAGATTTGGCTTGGCGCAATAAATACATGGGCGTGGAAAAATTAGTGTGGAAGGGTATCACAGTTTACTTTATTGATAACGAAGAATATTTCAGACGTGATGGCCTCTATGGTTATGGTGATGACGCAGAAAGATTTGCTTTCTTCTCCAAAGCTGTTTTGGCTATGCTGCCCCATATTGATTTCAGACCTGATATCATTCATTGCAACGATTGGCATACAGGTATGCTCAGCGTATATTTGAAGGAAGGTTTCTATCACAACGAATTCTACCAAGGCATTAAGACCGTTTATACCATTCATAACCTGAAATATCAAGGTGTGTTTGATAGAAGTATTACCGGCAATGTTCTTGGTTTGAAGGAGTATTTGTATGATAACGGCACCCTGGAGCAGGGCGGCGGTTTGAACTTCATGAAGTCCGGCATGGTTTATGCGGATTACATCACTACCGTAAGTCCTACCTATGCCAAGGAAATCACCGAGCCATACTTTGGGGAAGGCCTGGATGGCTACATTCGCAGAATCGGCGACAAGATTACCGGTATTTTGAATGGTTTGGATTACGATATTTTCAATCCTGCCACAGACGAATATCTCCATACAAAATATAGTGCAGAAAATGTTTTCGCCGGTAAAGCTGCCAACAAAGAAGCTTTGCAAGCAAGACTGGGTCTGCCTGTGGACCGCAACATCCCTATGATTGCCATGGTTTCCAGATTGGTGGCAGACAAAGGGTTGGATCTACTGACCAGAATCATGGACGAATTGGTTTTGGAAGGAATTCAACTGGTCGTTCTGGGCACAGGGGATTACCAATACGAAGAAGCATTGCGTGGTTTGGCATCACGCAATCCCACAAGAGTATCCATTAACACTTTGTTCAGCGAAGAATTAGCACGGAATATCTATGCCGCCGCTGATATCTTCGTTATGCCTTCTCGTTTCGAGGCTTGCGGTCTGAGCCAATTAATTGCCCTCAGATACGGTGCTGTTCCTGTAGTACGAGAAACAGGCGGATTAAAGGATACCATTACTCCCTTCAATAAATATACGGGAGTTGGCAATGGTCTGACCTTTACTAATTTCAATGCACATGAATTTTTGTACAGTATTAAAGATGCTTTAGGATTATATTCCTACGCACCGGTTTGGAGCAAATTGGTTAACAATGCGATTACCAGTGATTTTGGCTGGGAAAAGGCAGCAACCCAATACACCAAGATTTATGAAAAAGTGGTGGCACAAGAAACTGTGGAAACAGTGGCTAGTGTTAAGGCTAAAGCTAAAGACGTAGAGGAAGCAAAGCCTCTTGCCAAAAAGGCGGAAAAAGTTGCACAGGCTAAGGCAGCAAAAGAAGTAAAGGCTGTTGAAGCAAAAACTGAAGAAAAAGCTACTGCTAAAGTGGCTAGCGAAAAGACTGAAGAAGCAAAACCCGGTATGAAAAAGGTAGCAGAGGTTATGGAAGAGCTGAAAGCTGTAGTAAAGGCTGCAGCGAAGAAGACTGCGACCAAGAGAAAAACTACTGTGAAGAAGGCTGCAGCTAAGAAGGCTACGACTAAAAAGGCCGCTGCTAAGAAAACTACGGTCAAGAAAACTGCCGCCAAGAAAGCTACGACAAAGAAGGCTACGACTGCAAAGAAATAGTCGGAGTAGCTCGACCGCCCTCACTCATGGACACAGAGCAAGAATCGTAGCTGTTCTGCCGGAGTCCTTCGACCGCCCTCACTCATGGACACAGAACAAGAATCATAGCTGTTCTGTCGGAGAGTAGCCGGTCATTGCGGAGGTATTAGCAAGTATCCTAAACCGGGAGTAAGGTTATGAATATAAATTTGTATCATGATTCCCACAAGAGTATATTTCGGTCCCTGTTTGGGGCCGTGCCAACAGGCGCAAGGCTAACCTTGCGCCTGTCTGTGGTTGGTGCTGCAGAGGAAGAGGTTTATTTGCGTCTGTGGCCTGTAGATAATGGAGATAAAGTTTTGCCTATGACTAAGGTGCCGGGAACGGATTTTTACGAAGCACGTTTTACGGTTTCCGAAAACAGTGGTCTGCTCTGGTATTTCTTTTTTGTTAAGGGCAAGGACGAGACTATTTATTATGGAAATAATCAGGCAGAACGAGGTGGGGAAGGGCAGCAGTATGACCACGAACCTCCTTCTTATCAGATAACTGTCTACGATAAAGATTCTGTTACTCCCGATTGGTTCAAGCATGCGGTAGTTTATCAGATTTTCCCGGATCGTTTTTATCATAGCGAAAAGGGCAAAAGCACTCTGGAAGGCAAGAGAAATGCAGTTCTCCACAGCTGCTGGAATGATAAGCCCTACTATTGCAAAGACCCTCAGGGGGGCATTGTTCAGTATGATTTTTTTGGAGGAAATCTGGCGGGGATAGAGGAGAAGCTTTCCTATCTGCAGGATTTGGGAATAAACACGATATATTTAAACCCGGTGTTTGCCAGTGCCAGTAATCATCGCTATGACACAGGTGATTATAAACACATAGACCCCTTCCTGGGTACCAACGAAGAATTCGGGGAGCTGTGTAACAAGGCTAAAACAATGGGTATCAGGATTATTCTGGACGGAGTGTTCAGCCATACAGGGGACGATAGTCTGTATTTCAACAGGTACGGCACTTATCCTACCCTGGGAGCTTACCAGTCCAAGGCATCCCCCTATTATTCCTGGTATAAATTCAATAGATACCCGGACGACTACGAAAGCTGGTGGGGAGTTGGGACGTTGCCGGAGGTGACAGAAACCACGCCTTCCTACATGGACTATATTTTCAAAGCTCCCGATAGTGTGATGAAACATTGGCTGGAGCTGGGCATCAGTGGTTGGCGTCTGGATGTGGCAGATGAATTGCCGCCCAAATTCCTGGAAAGCTTTTGGCAGGAATTAAAGGCACAAAATAAAGATAATATTTTAATCGGCGAGGTCTGGGAAGATGCCTCCAACAAAGTAAGCTACGATGAGCAACGGGCCTACTTTAGCGGCGGTAAGCTGGACAGCGTTATGAATTATGTAATGCGTAAGATTATGCTGGACTTTATGCTGGGAAAAGATGATGGGGCGGAAACCTTGTCAAGAATTCTTCAGCAAAAAGAAAATTATCCCCCGGAGAATTTCTATGCCTGTTTGAATTTAGTGGGCAGCCATGATGTAGAGCGGGTTCTTACGGTACTCCAAGGTGCCAAATATGTTAAAGCTCCCGTCAGACCAAAGCTGGATTATCCGGTCTGGATGGAAACAGCAGACTCTACTGTGGAATTTCAAGAAAATGAAAATTTTAAAACAGGCAGATTACTGGCAGCTAAAAATAAAATAGCTGCAGGGAAAAACCGGACGTCTGTAGGACAGGACAGACTCTGTACCCTGCTCACCTGGCAGATGACCATGCCCGGGGCTCCCTGCGTGTATTACGGGGATGAAGCAGGAGTGGAGGGCTACAAGGACCCTGACAACAGGAGGACTTTCCCCTGGGGGCAGGAAAATTATATTATCCAATCCTGGTGCCGACAGATGATTCACATTCGCCGGGACAATGATGCCTTGAGTACGGGGCGTTTTGTGCCTCTTTATGGTCAAGGGAGCGTATTGGTTTATGCCCGTTGCATTGAGGGCGGCAGAGATGTCTTCGGCAAACCGGCTAAAGACGGCATGTTTGTGATTGCTATTAATAGCAGCACTACTGCCACCAAGACCATTACCATAGATACAGAGGGTTTGTGCGTTGGCACATTCCGGGATATGATTCATAAGGGACCCGGCATGCATGTTCCGGACGGGAAGCTGACCTTCAGCCTGCCGCCTTTGGGAGCCATGCTTTTGCAGCGGGTTGAGCCTACCGGCACAAAACGGGCGGGAGTATTGCTGCACCCGACCTCCCTTCCTGTGAAGAAAGGGGAAGACATTACTGAGCCGGCTTTTAAACTCCTGGACTTTCTGCATAAGGCAGGACAAAGTCTCTGGCAGATTCTGCCCCTGAATCCTCCCGGACTGGGCGACTCACCGTACCAGTCTGTGTCAGCCTTTGCCGGAAACGCCGGTCTTTTTGTTACAAAGGGGACAGGTAGTTTTGTAACATCTGGAATTAGCAAACAGGAATTTTGGGAGAAAAATAAATATTGGCTGGACGATTATGCTCTCTATATGGCATTAAAAAACCATTTTCAAGGGAAACCATGGTATGAATGGCCCGATGATATTAAGAAACGGCAGAAAGCAACTATTGCCAAATATCGGGATGTGCTAAGAGCGGAAATAGAAAAAATTGATGATGAGCAATTCATTTTCTTCACCAAATGGGGGAAGATTAAGGACTATGCCCATAAACTAGGCATTCATATTATGGGAGACGTGCCGATTTTCGTGTCCCATGACAGTGCTGATTGCTGGGCACACCAAGACTACTTCTTGCTGAACCAAGAGGGTATGCCGGAATTAGTATCCGGCGTGCCGCCTGACTATTTCAGCGCAGACGGTCAGCTCTGGGGGAACCCCTTGTACAATTGGCGGGCCATGGCTCAGGATAATTACGAGTGGTGGCAGGAAAGATTTTCTGTGGTGGCATCTCTTGTAGATGAAGTGCGCATAGACCACTTCCGGGGTTTCGCAGCCTGCTGGGGGGTAGAATACGGTGCCAAAACTGCCAGAGAAGGCCAATGGTACAAAGGGCCCGGGGAAAGTCTCTTTGAGTTTGTTCAGAGAGCTATGCCGGAGCTGACTTTAGTCGCCGAAGATCTGGGTGTTATTACCGAGGACGTCAGCAAAATGAAAAACGATCTGGGCTTCCCGGGTATGCGTTTACTCCACTTTGGCATAAAAGAGCGCCGGGGCGGCAGTGTGGCCTTCGATACAGAGAGCAACTGTTATGCCTACACCGGAACTCATGATAACAATACTACTGTGGGCTGGTACACCGAAGATATTAGCGACCTGGAACAGCAAGAGGTACGGAAGATGCTGGGCCTGAAGGATGCAGAGCTGGCGGAAGCCCTGAACGGTTATGTGCAGAAGCGAACGGCTGGGACTGTGACAAAGCAAGGCCAGACCAGAAATGATGTAAATGAGTCAGAGCACAACCAGAATGGCGATGCTACGAACTTGGCTGAGTCAGAGCACAACCAGAATGGCGATGCTACGAACTTGGCTGAGTCAGAGCACAACCAGAATGGCGATGTTACGAGCTTGACTGAGTCAGAGCACAACCAGAATGGCGATGCTACGAGCTTGACTGGGAATTTGAAATCTAATGCCCAACTAACAGCTGAGATTATAGATAAGCTCTTAGTAGAGTATGTCTATAGTCGTCAGGCACGGACTGTGGTGATTCCCATGCAGGATATTTTGGCCCTGCCGTCTCAGTGCCGCATGAATACTCCCGGCGTTGCCGCAGGCAACTGGACATGGAAACTCACAGCCGAACAATTGGAC
>DAIQMR010000024.1:0-38656 GCA_036788835.1 Acidaminococcaceae bacterium | reverse complement strand
GGGAGAAGGTTTTAAGCAGCTGAAAGAGCAGGGCAGCAAAGTTAAAGCCGGAGACACTATTATAGAGGTGGATATGTCTGTGCTCAAGGCTCACCAATTGCCTGCCGTAACGCCCATAGTACTGACTGACAAAGACCAAATAGCCAGCCTGGAAATCCAGTCTGTAACCATGGCCGAAGCAGGAAAGACAATAGTACTTAAGGGAATAATAAAAAGCTGAGAAAATGGGGGACGGACCCTCACCTCGCTTTTAGTGGTTCAGCTCCTTTGGCGAGTAAATTTGAGAATCATCGGACTCCTTCGCTTTGCCGTATCTGACCTGTTGCTAAAGGGACTGGCTTCTTCTTTGTAATGCCGTAGTGGTTTTCTGCGGAGTTACGAAGGTGCCTGTCCCTTTTGTCACATTTTCTTATAGACTATTTATTTTAATGTGATATAATAAAATAAAGGTTAAATAAAATAGAAAACTTAGGCTGTGGAGTGGCAGTTAGAAGGTTTTTGCGATGAAAAAAATATTGCGCAGGAAAGCAAATGGTTTTACCCTAATTGAATTAGTAATAGTCATTGCTGTGCTAGGCATATTGGCAGGGCTGGCTATATCTCGCTATATGGACATGATGGAAGAAACCAGAGGTGCAGTGGTACTTGCTAATATGCGTACCATAGAATCTTCAGCAGCGATGTATGGAGTGAAGAACGGGGAATTGCCGCCCCGTATTTGTCCCACGGAAGGAGCTTCACCCATTACTCCCTTAGTTCCGGATTATCTGGCAGCCTGGCCCACGGCACCATTAACTACACAAGTATTTAAAATCCGAGGCACCGATGGCAAGTATTACAGGTACAGTGTGATGAGAGATAATGTAGTGTATACTTGGAATGGCAAGACAACAGATGATCCAGGGATGCAAAGAGTTACACTGGGAAGATGGACAATTTATAACTTTGAAACAAATACACTGCCATCCGGAAAGAGCCTCATCAACCGATTAGGCACAAGTTCCTAAATGACAGAAAAGAGATAGTTCAACGACGAACTATCTCTTTTTTTCACAAATATTGTCTAGCTTTTTCATATAATATTCTAATTTTATGCTATAATACAAAGTAGAATGATTATTTGTTGTGCTTATGATGTTCTCAAGAAGGTGGTATTATGTCTAAACTGCAAAACTTCAAACAACATGTACAAAAGCAGGGTGGCTTTTTGCTGGTTGACAGCATAGTCGCCGTGGTTGTGTTAGCTATTGGTCTTGTAGCCGTTGGATCATTGTATATGTACGGTACAGATTATCGTATGCGTGCATCCAATAGGCAAAAGGCCGTACAGATTGCTGCCGAGCGGATTGAGAGATTGAAAGCCAGCGAAGCCCAAGACGATGGAATATCTCTGGATGATTTAAATGATGTAATAGAAAAAATCAATAAAGATGATGCTAGCGTGGTTTTAACTGACAGTGAGACTTTTACTGTACAAATGTCTGAAGCCACATCCTTATATGATAATACGGAGTTGTCCGGTGACAAGGGCGTTGCTATTGTTAAAACAACGGTTACCTGGCCTAAAGATAAAAATGATCACAGTTTAGAGCTTTATTCGTATATGAGAACAACTGATGATTAGATAGGAGATTGCCATGAAAAAGCAGAAAGGTTTTACCTTAGCTGAATTATTGGTGTCCATGAGCATCTTTTTACTCATTATCGGGGCCATAGTGGGCCTATTTGGCACCAGCATGAAAGCCATGGTATATGGCAAGAATCAAGAAATGGCATATGCTGAAGCCCGCAATGTTATGAATGATATTAAAACCACCTTGCGTTATGCTGCTGAAAAGAATACAAAGACGCCAAGTCTTACCTCATCATCCATTGATTACAAGGGGACGATTATTATTAATAATGACCCAAGTAATACTGAGTCAAGAGATTATACACGTACGATTTCATTTAACACCCAAAGGAATCAGCTGGTAATCGAATGGAAAAAATTTTATCCGGGACAAAGCGGGGAGAGCGGCACGGTGTATTTTCCTGCAGATGGGCATGTGGATAAAAACAGTGCCTTTAATACGGATGAGTACCGCAAAGCCTGTAAGGACATGCTTGCCGAAGGGAACACATCTGTACCGGATACGCCTTTCCCAATCTTTAAAGGTACATACGAGGGCAAAGAGGTTTTCAATATTGTAATTCCTATTCAGTATGATTTTGAAGGTGGGAAAAAAGTAGAAATTCTACGGTCCAGGATTGCCGCTGATGATTATACAGAGGCATCTTCAGGTTCTGCAGATGATGCCGTAAATGATATGCCGGATAGATTGGCCAGTGCGGTAAGCGCCTTGTTTAAGGCAGATAAATATAGCTTAGGTACCCAAGGCCGTATAGCCGGGCAGATGGATTCAGGAGCTTCTTTAGGCGGGAAAAATTTAGCTGGTTCCACAGGTAAAGTTATAGGTTATTTGCAAGGAAGTACTGCTATAGTCGGCGAAGGTAATAATCCCTATACGAATAATGCAAAATATGAAGATAAAGACAATCCTTATAACAGTTTAGCTACTCACTCTTGGACAATTCAAGTTTGTGATGCCAAGGGAAATGTTACAAGGAAACCTGATGATGTTACATATTGGATTATTTATGTGGCTAAAAATGTCGAAGATGATTTTTATTATGACGAAGATAGCAAAAGTTATATTAACGGATATTATAATAGTCAAGCCAATTGGAAAGATGTCCTAAAGGAACAGGCAGAATCATATGGTCGCTACATTATTCGCGAAAAAATGGCCTTTATAGCTTATTGCGCTGTGTATGATGTGGAGGGAAATAGAATAACCGATACAGATATTTTAAGGGATACATTAAAGCGCTTACCAAGCAAAACAGCAGGAAATTATGGCTATGGTTACGTCAAAGCTAAAAAGAGTGATAATAATAGAACCATAGATGGCACAACATGGAAGGCTGATTATACTGACTTAAAAGGATATGAAGCACGTATTGACTATACTTCAACCGGGGAAGAATATACGAAGGAAACAGCAGGAGATTCCTATTCCTATCCTCCTCAATAGAGATAAAAGCAGGTGAAACGATGAGAAAAAAAAGAGGTTCGGCAGCGGTGTTAGCCTTAGTTTTTCTGCTATTTTTAAGCTTGGCCGGCGGTGCCTGGGTGACTATGCTCGCCCATGAAAATGCCACAGCTATGACTGATGAAAAAGACCAGCAAGCCTGGTATGCCGCAGAAGCCGGCATGAAGCGCGCTAAGGCAGAGATAGTAGAGAAAACAAGCCAGAATGATTTTAAAAAATGGCTGACTGAAGATAAAAAGTTCCCTAACAAGGGGACTACTATTGCTGTAAAAGATGGCCAGAAGCCAGGAAAAGAAGACGAAGCAAGATATGCAGTCTATATCGGCTATGGTGATAAAAACTTATATGATGATGAAATGGCATCAGGCAAACAAGAATATAATATCATTTCCGTTGGTTATTATATGGATTCCACAAAGATTATCAATGATAATCTAATAACCGGTAATTCTTCCGGCGGCGGTGGCGGCGAGACTTCTAAGCCGGCACTGGGGAACAATATTGTAACAGCGACAGGAACTGTAACTGTAGAAAATAGTAGTACGGGAAATATTAATGGTTTCTTTTCAGGGAACAAGGGGGTTTTTGACGGAACGGGAGGAAAATTTGTATCAAGTAATCCTAATACAGGCATAACAACTTATACCGGCAAATTCCTTACTAAAATGCCAGATGAATTATTTGTCAAAGACCATTATACGTATGATGGTGGGGAATTAAGCGGCAAAGATTGGGAATATACATTAGAGGCAAATAAAACATATTTCATTGATTTAGGCACTGCTACAGTACCTAATAATTTTACTATAAACGCAACACATGCTGCTGGATGTACTTTGGTTATAGCAGGAGAAGGTTCACAAGGTTTTAAATTTTACGGGCCTACCTCTGGGGTGCCGGCAACTATAGTAGTGCTCAAAGAGTCCGCTTCTTTAGGAATGGTCACGAATTCCGGTATCCGTTTAAGATTGTTGGCAGCCGGTGATTTAACGCTTAAAAGTAATAGTGATGGATTTAGCGGTTATGGAATGTTTTTAAGTAACGGCAAGATGACAATAAGAACTCCTATTAATCAAGCATATTTATCTGTAAATGGAAACTTGTGGTTGGACAATCAAGGATGTAGTTCATTTACTGGTCAGGCATTAGTAAGCGGGGATTCTCTTCTGGGCGCGGGTTATTTACAGTATAAGACAGATGTGTTAGACGATGGTGAATTCAAGCTGCCGGATGGAATGACAGCGCCTTAAGGGTGCTCCAGAAGACAGGGAGAAGAGGCGTCATCGGCAAACATTAGAAGAGGCGGGTCGTCCCTTCCGCGAGATATACATAAATAAATAAGCCGCTCCTTTGTGGGGGCGGCTTATTTTGTTATAAGAAGCGCGATTTCACGTAAAAAAACGACGTTTCTCGTGAGAGGAGCGTCGTTTTATGTTATAATGTTCTAAATGTTTCTTTTGGGAGGGCAACTATGTATGTAAATGGCTGCGGCGGCAGTTTCGTTGCAAAAACATATGGTATTACAGCGGAAGAGGCTTGGGAGTTAGGGTTGTTAACCTTGGGGGAAATGGCTGTGACCATTACCAGCCAAGATAAGGCTAATTTTATCATCAATGGGGTTATAGATACCGGCGACAAAACTTTATTGTTTCGCAAGCCTGTGACCAAGATATTTACTTTTGCCATAGAAAAAGTAGAAGAGGGCATCCAGGTCATAGTGGATGCTCACAAAGAGCGCATAGAAGCATATAGTCTAAAGCCTCAAAACAAAGAGACTAAGAAATTTTTCGCAATCTTCGACCAAAAACTAGAGGAGTACAAGTCCTCAGTAACATGTCCCAAGTGCGGCGCCAAAGTCCCGGCTCAGAACAAATTCTGCCCCGAGTGCGGACATAAACTAAAGGCATAAAGTCTAAATATGCTACAAAAGCGACTGCCAAATTATCCGTTCCACCATGAGCGAACAATAGGTGGCGTCACGCCGCTCCTATCTCGTCGCGTCTTAGACGGAAGTGATTTGGCACGATTCTTCACTAGCCCTGCGGCTTGTGAGCGAAGCGGCAATCTGCTTCAAAAAATAAACCAAATACCGAAGTATTTGGTTTATTTCAAAGTTTTAAGTTTTAAGCTCTGGTAACTTTACCGGAACGTAAGCAGCTAGTGCAAACGTTAACACTCTTAACTTGACCGTCTACAACAGCCTTTACCTTTTGAATATTGGGTTTCCAAGAACGTTTTACATGTCTATTGGAATGGCTGACGTTGTTACCGGCCATCTCACCTTTTTTGCAGATATCACAGATGTTTGCCATGGTCCCACCTCCTTCAATCATATGGCAATGTCTTTTTGAATTCAATGTAAGTATTTTAACACAATAGGATACTAAACGCAAGCGAAAAATGAGCAAATAAAAAACTAATACATAAAATGCAAACGATATTGTCATAAGGACAGCGTAAGCAATAAAACACTAAAAATTCGCCAATAATAACAAACAAGGAGCATAATATGTGGTGGCAAGAGCCGATTACTAAACTCAAAGGTGTAGGTCCCAAAAGAGCCGAAGACTTTGCAAATTTAAACATTAATACCATAGGTGACCTTTTGAACCGCTTTCCCCGCCAGGACTGCTATCTGGACTATTCCCACCTGAAAACTATCCGGGAATTGACCACCGACGGGGCCAATCAGATATTCAAAGCCAAGGTGGTCCGCCTGGCCAATCGCTACAGCGCCAGAAGCAGGCGTTATGCCACGGTTACGGTGGAGGACGGGACAGGCTTTGCGGAAGTTTACCTTTTTTCCTACCAAAGCTACCAGATTAAATATTATGAGGTAGGGGATCAGGTGCTGGTTATTGGCCGGGTGAGCCCCGGTCGGACGGCTAAAAGCGTCACAGGTGCTTCTTTGTCCCATTTGAAGGACGAAGGGGAGAACCTGAATCTGGGCATTCTGCCTACCTACAGTCTATCAGGCAAATTAACCCAGAATAATGTCCGGGCCGCTGTTCATCAGGCGCTGGTTCTGGCCAGGGAGAATCTGCCGGAATCCTTGCCGGCCGCCATTTTGCAGCGGCGTCAGTTAATGCCCCGGTTGGCAGCCTTGGAAAACATTCATTTTCCTAAGTCTTTTGACCTGTTGAAAGAGGCCAGGGAAAGGTTTATCTTCGAAGAATTATACCTGCTCCAATGCGGGCTTTTATACTATAGGAATAAAATTAAGCGGACCAAAAGCGGTATTAAAATGGCCAGAGACGGGGAAATGGTTCAATCTACCAAGACCGGTCTGGGTTTTCAGCTGACGGATGCGCAGGCTAAGGCCTGGGAAGATATTTCCCTAGACATGCAGAACATTGAGCCTATGCACCGGCTCCTTCAGGGTGACGTGGGCAGCGGCAAAACCGCTATCGCTATGCTGGCCCTGGCCAAGGCTGTAGAGAACGGCTATCAGGGATGCCTGATGGTGCCTACGGAAATCTTGGCTCAGCAGCATTTTGCCACCTTGGAAAAGGTACTGGAGCCAATTGGTATTCACGTCGCTGTCCTTACCGGAAGTTTGACCGGGAAGCAAAAAACAGACGTATTGGAAGGACTTTTGGATGGTACAGTGCAAGTGGTAGTAGGCACTCATGCCTTGATTCAGGAAAATGTGGCCTTTAAGGCTCTGGCTCTGGTTATTACCGACGAGCAGCACAGGTTCGGTGTGGAGCAGAGGGCCAAGCTGACCAATAAATCTGACTATTCGCCGGATGTGCTGGTTATGACCGCCACACCCATTCCCAGAACCTTGGCTTTGACGGTGTACGGAGACTTGGACGTTTCCCTGATGAAGGGCTTGCCGCCGGGGCGTAAGCCTATAGAGACCCTTTGCTATACCGATGACCACAGGGAAGGTGTCTACAAGGGTATGGTTCGTCAAATCAAGGACGGACATCAGGCCTATGTTATCTGCCCCTTAATCGAGGATTCCCAGGCAGTGGATGCCAAGGCTGTTACTACCATTTATGATGAATTGATCCACTCCTATTTAAGAGGGGTTCCTTGCGGGCTCCTCCATGGGAAACTGAAGAACGAAGAAAAAGATCGGGTTATGGAAGATTTCGTCAAAGGAAAGCTGAAAGTCCTGATTTCCACTACGGTAGTGGAAGTTGGGGTGGACGTGACCAATGCCACTTTAATTGTTATAGAAGGGGCTGACAGGTTCGGCCTGGCCCAGATGCATCAGCTCAGGGGCCGGGTGGGCCGTGGCAAGGACCAGTCCTACTGCGTACTTTTGACTGCCTCTACCAAGCCGGAAACCTTGGACAGACTGCAAATTATGCGGACCTGCAACGATGGATTCCTACTGGCAGAGAAAGATTTGGAACTGAGGGGTGCCGGTCAGCTATTTGGCTATAAGCAGCATGGGTTGCCTGATTTATATATAGCTGATATACTACGAGATACAGAGGTATTGATTGAGGCACGGCAATTGGCCAAGGAATCTATGGGAGACAGGGAACTGTCTGCTCAGGTGGCAGGGTCTCTCAGCAATCAATTCGATACTCGTTTTACGAGAATTTTTAATGCCTAGGTGAGATAAATTTATGAAAAAAAATCAAGACCGATTTCAAAGCGGAACGATTAAAGTTGCGGCATTTGTGGGGATTGTGGTGCTTTTGTGGCTGATTCATGTGGTATCTCCGGGCTTCTATCATCAGATTCGCATTTTGGCCGTCCGGGGCGATATTAAGGCCACTTCGGAATTCCTTAGGTCTTATGGGCCTTGGGCTATTTTTGTCAGCTTTTTGCTGGATGTGTTTATTAATGCGGTAGGTGTTCTGCCTACCATCTTCCTATCTACCGCCAATGGGGTTATTTTTGGGTTGCCCATAGGTGTTACTATTTCCTGGGTGGCAGAGTCAGTGGGAGTGATTATCAGCTTTTTAGTTATGCGGTATTTTCTGCGGGGGACGGCGGAAAGGATTATTGAAAAAAGCAATAATCTGAGGCGCCTGGACGAAATGAGCAATAATGGACTGGTGGCCATGGCTCTGGCCAGAACTTTGCCTTATTTCCCTTCAGGTATTTTAACAGCTATAGGGGCTGTGAGCAAAATGAGTTTTCGGGATTATTGCATAGCCACTTTTATCGGTAAATTCCCGTCTACGGCCTTGGAAGTTATTCTGGGTCATGATATCGTGAATTTCAGGTCTAATGTCCATCGCTTGAGCATCATGATAACACTTGTGATAATAGTGTACGGGGGTATGTTTTATCGGCGTTACAGAAAGCAAAAGGCTGCAGAGAACAAGGAAAAAGAAAAACAGAACGAGATAAAGTAGGGAAGCAGAACAGAAAAAGCAGAATGGACCATAGCAGAGACGCAAGACTTGCAAAAATAATTGTATAGAAAGTTACAAATATAGGGCCAGAATTACCCAAAATAATTATATTATGCCTTTAAGCGAGGAAAAAGCAGGATATTACCTTGGATTGCTAGAAATTAATACTATAGAATAATTGAATAATAATTGAACAAAGGGGGAAATATCGTGAAAGAGTATACCGGTGATAAAATTAGAAACGTGGCCATTGTAGGTCATGGTGGAGCGGGAACCACATCCGTTTGCGAAGCATTGCTGTATCGCAGTGGCGCAACGACTAGAATGGGTAAGGTCGAGGATGGAGCTACCACCACTGATTACGAACCAGAAGAAATCAAAAGAGGCGTGTCTGTTAATGCAACACTGGCGCCGGTAGAGTGGCGGGATACGAAGATTAACTTTATCGATACTCCCGGCTTTGCTGATTTCGTGGCAGAGGTCAAGAGTGCTTTCCGGGCTGTGGATAGCGCTTTGATAGTGGTCAGCGCTACAGGCGGTGTCCAGGTTGGCACGGAAAAATGCTGGAAACTGGCTGAAGAAGCAGGGCTGCCCAGAATTATCTTTGTTAATAAAATGGACCGTGAAAATGCTGATTTTGATAGCATTATGGCAAATCTCCGGGAAAAGATCGGCAAGAAAGTGCTTCCTTTGGAACTGCCTTTGGGCAAAGAAGAAAACTTTGCCGGTGTTATTGACGTGTTCACCATGAAGGCCTATAGAGGCAATGGTAACGGTGCTGACGAAATTGAAATCCCTGATGATATGAAGGACTGGGCCAATGACTTCCATGACAAGATGGTAGAAGCTGCCGTTGAGGCAGACGATGCCATTATGGAGCGTTATTTGAACGGCGAAACTATCAGCGACAAGGAAATTATGGATTGCCTTATTAAAGGTATTCGCCAGGCTATTATATTCCCTGTCTTGTGCGGCAGTGCTTACAAGAACATCGGTATGGGCAGAGTCCTCAATGCTATTGTAGACTATACTTTCCCTGCAGTTTTGAACGAATACAAGGTTAAGGATTTGAAGACTGGTGAAGAAGTAATCAGAGACTCCAATGCGCCTATGGCAGCATTGGTTTTCAAGACCACTTCTGACCCATTCGTGGGCAGACTGAGTTTTATCCGCGTGTTCTCCGGCAATATTAATAGCGACAGCACTATTTATAATGCCAGCCGTGAGGAAGATGAGCGTATTGCCAATGTATTTACTATGCGTGGCAAGACCCAGATCCCCATGAAGAGCATTTGTGCCGGTGATATCGGCGTAGTGGCCAAGCTGCAAGTAACGGCTACAGGGGATACCATCAGTGACAAGAACGTACCGGTGCAGTTTGCACCCATTGATTTTCCGCTGCCTATGTATACCAGAGCCATTTCGGCCCGCAAAAAAGGCGATGAAGACAAGATTGCCGGTGCTTTGAACAAGCTGACGGACGAGGATCCCACTTTCATTGTGAGCCGTAATACGGTGACCAAGGAAACTTTGATCAGCGGCATGGGCGACCAGCACCTGGAAATTATCATGGAAAGAATGAAACGTAAATTCGGCGTAGAAGCTTTGTTGAAGGCTCCTATTGTGGAATATAAGGAAACTCTGCGTGGTACCGCAGAAGTGGAAGGCAAACACAAGAAACAGAGCGGTGGACATGGTCAGTACGGTGATGTAGTGATTAGGCTGGAGCCATTGCCACCGGGATCCGGGTTCGAGTTTGTTGATAAGATTTTCGGCGGCAGTGTACCTCGGCAATATATTCCCGCTGTAGAAAAGGGCATGAGAGAGGCTATTGAGCACGGCGTGCTGGCAGCTTATCCTGTTGTAGATATTAGGTGTACATTAATTGATGGTTCTTACCATCCTGTGGATTCTTCGGAAATGGCCTTTAAGATTGCGGCTCATCAAGCCTTTCAGAAGGCATCCCTGCAATCTAAACCGGTTCTGTTGGAACCCTACTACAATTTGAATGTGTACTGTGCGGATACTATGACAGGCGATGTAATCTCTGATTTGAATACTAAGCGGGGCAGAATCCTAGGCATGGAAACCATGGAAGATGGTCTGTGCTGCGTGAAGGCTCAGGTTCCCTATGCAGAAATCTTGGACTATGCTGTAGACCTGCGTGCTTTGACTCAGGGCTTAGGTACCTTCGAAATGAAGTTTGACCATTACGAAGACGTGCCCGTTCGTCTGGCTGCACAGATTGTGGCAGACAGGAAAGAAGCTTTAGCAGCAGAGAAAGAGAAATAAGGTTGCCAATTTAACAATAATATTTTATAATTTATAGGTCAGGAAACTTTCCTGACCTATATTAATTACTAAAATTTATTAGAGGAGAGCGTAGCATGAAGAAAATTGATAACGAAAGTATTAATACTTTGCGTTTCTTATCCATCGACGAAATACAGGAGGCTAATTCCGGACATCCCGGTTTGCCGTTAGGTACGGCTCCTTTAATGTACACTATTTGGGACAGGTTTTTACATTATAATCCCAAGAATGCTAATTGGTTTAACAGAGACAGATTTATTTTGTCCCCCGGTCATGGCAGCGCGCTGCTTTATGCTATGCTGCATTTAGCAGGTTTCGGTCTGACCTTGCAGGATTTGAAGAACTTCCGTCAATGGGGTTCTCTCACCCCCGGTCATCCGGAATACGGTGTCACTGCCGGTGTGGATGCCTCTACCGGTCCTTTAGGTCATGGTTTTGCCATGGCAGTGGGGATGGCTTTGGCCGAAGAGATGTTGGCGGCCAAGTACAATAAGAGAGGCTACAAGGTTGTAGACCACTACACCTATGGCATTACCTCTGACGGGGACCAAATGGAGGGTATTTCTTCCGAGGCAGCTTCTCTAGCCGGAACTCTGGGACTTGGCAAGCTGATTTTTCTGTATGATGACAATAAGATTTCTATCGAAGGAGATACACATATTGCTTTCCGGGAAAGTGTAGGAGACAGGTTCAAGGCCTATGGCTGGCAGGTGCTGAAAGTAGCTGACGCAGAAGATGTGGATGCTATGGAAGAAGCCATTAAAGAGGCCAAGAAGGACAGCAAGCATCCTTCGTTGATTATTGTCCGTACTCATATTGGCTATGGCAGCCCCAAACAAGACAGTGCCTCCAGCCACGGCTCACCTTTGGGGGCTGACAATGTGGCACTGACCAAGGAAAAAGCCGGTTGGGATCCCAAGAAGAAGTTTTTGGTTCCCGCTGATGTGAAAAAACATTTCGCTGCTAAGTCCGCGAAAGGCAAGAAAACCGAAGCCGACTGGAATAAGCTCATGAAGAAATATGCCAAGGCCTATCCTGAACTGGCTGCGGAATTGCAGGACAGAGTTGCCGATAAATTTACCGTTAACGCTAAAGAGTTGGAGAATTTATTCCATGGCAAGGCCAGCGTGTCCACCCGTGAAGCCTCAGGGGACATTCTCCAAAAGCTTGCTGAGATGATTCCCGGATTAACCGGCGGCAGCGCTGATTTAGGCCCTTCCAATAAAACTGTTATGAAGGCCTATCCTTTCTATGAACAGGAAGATAAGACCGGCCGTAATATTCACTTTGGCGTTAGGGAACATGCTATGGGCGCTATTGTCAATGGTTTATGCCTCCACGGAGGATTTATTCCCTACGGGGCTACATTCCTGGTTTTTGCGGATTTCCTGCGTCCCGATGTGCGCATGGCGGCACTTATGAAGATTGGCAGTATTTTCGTGTTCTCTCATGACAGCGTATTTGTGGGGGAGGACGGGCCTACTCATCAGCCTATAGAACAAGCCATGAGTCTGCGTCTGATTCCCGGCGTTTCTTTATTCAGACCATGTGATGCTTTGGAAACGGCTGTGGCTTGGAAGTGTGCCGTGACTAATCGTACACAACCTACTTGCATTCTGCTGACACGTCAAGGAGTTCCTGTACTGCAAGAATATGCTAAGGTTATTGCTGCTAATGCGGTGAAGGGTGGCTATATTCTGTCACCGGCGGCTAAAGGCAAACAACAGGCCGCAATTTTGGCCACAGGCAGCGAAGTGGCATTGGCACTGGAAGCACAAAAGGCTCTAGTGGCTAAAAAAATTAATGTAAGCGTTGTGTCTATGCCTTCCTGGGACAGATTCGATGCACAACCGGCTGGCTACAGAAGCAAGGTAATGCCTAAAGGGGTGCCCTGCGTAGCTGTGGAAGCGGGAGTGCCGTTGGGCTGGAGCAAATACACCGGTTCCGATGATAATGTTCTTGGCATTACAACCTTTGGCAAGAGTGGCAAAGGTAAAGAGGTCTATGAAAAATTCGGCTTCACGGTGGCAAATCTTGTGAAGCTGGTAGAAAAAGTAAAGTAGGAGGCCATGATGAAGCACTTACTAACGATTGCTGGGTCCGATTCCTCCGGTGGAGCAGGGATTCAGGCAGATTTGAAAACTTTTGCGGCACATGGTTGTTTTGGCATGAGTGTTATTACTGCTGTTACAGCTCAGAATACCGTTGGGGTTACGAAGATTCAAAATATTAATCCTGATATTGTAGAGGCACAGATTGACGCTGTGTTTTCCGATATTCAAGTGGATGCAGTGAAAATTGGCATGGTGTCACAGACACCCATTATTAAAGTAATTGCCGAGCGGTTGGCCTATTACAAGCCGGCTGTTATCGTCCTTGACACCGTAATGGTGTCTAAGAGCGGCTTTGATTTGCTGGAGCCGGAAGCCTGCAGTACCTTAATTAAGGACCTGATGCCTTTGGCAACTTTAGTTACACCTAATTTGCCGGAAGCGGAAAAAATAGTGGGCTATAAAGTAGAAAATAAAGACATGATGGAGCAGGCGGCGGCTAAGATTATCGCTATGGGGCCGCAAGCCGTTTTAGTAAAAGGCGGTCATCTCACAGAAACTGCCGATGATTATCTCTATGCTAATGGCAAAGGCGAATGGTTCCCCGGCCAGCGTATCGCCACCCAAAACACCCACGGCACAGGCTGCACACTGTCTTCCTCTTTAGCAGCGGATTTGGCCAATGGTCTCAGTTTGGAAGATGCAGTTAAGGCTTCCAAAGCTTATGTAACTCTGGCTATTAAGCACGCTTTGCCCTTGGGTCACGGCTGCGGTCCAACCCATCATTTCGTAGACATGTTCAAAAAGGCCGGATTCTAAAAAAATAAATTTCTAATGCCAGTGGAGTAATCCACTGGTTTTTTTATGTTATAATGATGGTGTGAAGGAAATGCGGAAGTGAGGTTTTTCTCATGGAGTCAAAAACAGAAAAATTAGGGAAGAAAGCTTTGAATAAATTTACCAAAAGGATTACCGATGAATGGTTTATGTTTATTCAAAACGACTCCACCCTGCTGAAAGAATATCATGAGGCCGTCAAAGAGGGCACCCAGCAAGGGGTGAACTCTGCCCTTGGGAAAATTATCACGGAAGCTTATCATTTGGAAAATCTCGGCATTGAGACCAAACCTGACTGCACATTACTGAAGAAGTACACTAAACACAAAGTCATAGAGAATAAAAAAGCACCTATTTCCGACGATGTGCCGGAACAATTTAAAGGCACCAACCTTTTTGCTAAACCTAAAAAGAGCAAAAAAGTGGCCAAAACTACAAAGAAAGAGAAAAAACTCAATAAACATATAGAGGAAACAGCGCTGTTCGAGTAAAATGTTGCAGCGGTGACAGTCACCATAGTAACATTTATAATAGCGTGGTACCTTAAACACAGGCCGGTTTGTCACGAAGTAAAGTATGTACGAAAAGTGTGACAAAGGGACCTGTCCCTTTTGCCACACTGTCAAGGGAAAGACCTTGACAGTGCTTTTAGTTTATAGTACAATAACTCAGGTGATATTTATGGAAGATACAGATTTCGCAAAACGCATACGTTTTGGCCGCCTGTATGATTTTTATGGTGGACTTTTAACAGATAAACAAAAAAATATCATGGAGCTGTATTTTTACGATGATTACTCTCTGGGAGAAATTGCTGCTAAAGAGAGCACCACGCGCCAGGCTGTGTACGATTTGCTCAAAAGAGTAGAGCAGACCCTGGAAAAATACGAGGACAAACTGAAGCTCTTGGAGCGTGACGAAAATCAGCACTTTGAAGTGCGAGCCGCCATGAAGCTTCTGGAGAAATATATTTCTGAAGGTCATGATGACCAGCGTCTCAAAGAAACTTTAAAGATATTGCAGGACATAGAAGAAAAGGGCAGGTAAAGCATGACTTTTGAAAATTTAACGGATAAATTAACCGGTGCAATGAAAAAAATCCGTGGCACGAAAACTGTTAATGAGCAGGATTTAAGAGCCACTCTTCGGGAAGTGCGCATGGCCTTGTTGGAGGCCGATGTAAACTTTACCGTAGTTAAGGATTTCGTTGCTAAAATAAAAGAACGTGCTCTGGGTCAGGAAGTCCAGGGAAGCCTTACGGGCGGTCAGCAGGTAGTGAAGATTGTTAACGAAGAGCTGATTGGTCTTCTGGGCGGGGAGCAAAGCAAGCTGAATTTTGCTGCCAATCCTCCCACCATTGTAATGCTGGTTGGTCTTCAAGGTACCGGTAAAACTACCACCGTGGCTAAGCTTGCCAATCATTTGCGCAAGGAGCACAAAAAACCATTAATGGTGGCGGCGGACGTGTACAGGCCGGCTGCTATTACCCAGCTGGAAGTTTTGGGCAAGCAGTTGAATATTCCTGTTTTCAGTTTAGGAGATAAAGTTTCTCCCGTTGATATTGCTAAACAAGCCATCGAGAGAGCTAACGCTCTCTTGTGTGATACGATTCTTATTGATACGGCCGGTCGTCTCCACGTAGACGAAGAGCTGATGAATGAGCTGAAAAATATCAAGAGTGCTGTTCAACCTCAGGATATTTTACTGACCGTTGATGCTATGACCGGTCAGGACGCCGTGACCGTTGCCGATGCCTTCAACAAGGCACTGGGTATTACCGGTTTGGTTGTTACTAAGCTGGACGGCGATGCCAGAGGCGGTGCTATTCTCAGCGTGAAGGCTGTAACAGGCTGTCCCGTGAAGTTCGTGGGCAGCGGCGAAAAGCTGGATGCTTTGGAGCCTTTTTATCCTGATAGAATGGCTTCCCGTATTCTGGGCATGGGAGATGTTCTGTCCCTGATTGAAAAAGCCCAGGAAGCTATCAGCTTGGACGATGCTAAGAAATTAGCCGAGTCCATTAAAAAAAATGAATTCACTTTAGATATGTTTTTGGAACAAATGCAGCAAATCAAAAAAATGGGTTCATTGGAAAGCATTCTCAGCATGATTCCAGGTATGGGAAAAATCAGTCAGCAGCTTCAGGGAGCTGAATTAGACGGCAAGGAAATGCACCACATTGAGGGCATTATCCGGGCTATGACTCCCAAGGAACGCCGGGACACCAAGATTATCAACGGTTCCCGTCGGAAACGTATTGCCGCAGGCTGCGGTTTGAAAGTCCAGGACGTGAACAAGCTCCTCAAGCAGTTCGAAGAAAGCAAGAAGATGATGAAACAGGTCCAGGGTATGAATAAGTATGCAAGAAAAGGCAGATTCAAAATGCCTTTCATGCAATAAATTTTTCTAGTTTTGTTTCTAGCAATTAAAGGAGGTGAATTTGAATGGCAGTTAAAATCCGTTTGAAACGTATGGGTGCTAAAAAGAACCCTTTCTATCGTATTGTTGTAGCTGATGAACGCGCTCCTCGTGATGGGCGTTTTATCGAAACTATCGGGACTTATGATTCTACTGTAACTCCTGCAGTTGTTAAAATTGACGAAGAAAAGGCTTTGAGCTGGTTAACCGACGGTGCTCAACCTACTGACACAGTTCGTTCTATGTTCAGCAAGCAAGGTATCATGGCAAAAGTAGCTGAGGCTAAAGCAGCTAAAGCCGCTAAGACAGCTAAATAAGGGAGGCATTTACAATGAAAGAGATAGTTGAAGTTATTGCTAAATCGATCGTAAATAATCCCGATGGTGTTATGGTGGAGGAAGAAAAGGACGGCACCACCGTTGTTCTCAAACTCCACGTGGCTCCAGAAGATATGGGTAAAGTGATTGGCAAAAAAGGCCGCATCGCTAAGGCTATCCGTGTAGTTATGAAGGCAGCCGCAACCCGCGAAAATGTTAAGGTCATTGTTGATATTGGCTAAAAAGGATGGAAAACAACATGGATAAAATGGTTGTAAGAGTTCCTGTTTCTATTAAGTCTAAGGTTACTGAGGAACTTAAAGCTAAAATAATTGCTGACCTTAAAAGCAGCGTGCAAGCTGCCAGTTTGGAATTAGAACAATTTGAATTCGATGCCAGACGCGCTATCAACGAACAGGCAAATGTTAATTCTGATGCTGTTGCCAGACTTAAAGAGCAAATCGATTTTGAACGTTCCAAGCGCCAAAGCGCTAAAACCGAAACCGAAGAAAAACTGGAAAGAGCTGAAAAGCTGGAAATCGGCAGTGAAATCGGCCACGGACAAATTGAGCGTTCTGTAGAAATTACTATTGGCAGCAACCTGGAAGAATTAATGGGAGCTGAAATCGTTGTGGAAGATGGCAAGGTCATAGCTTTTAGGGCGTAAGCATATGAAACAACAAATTATTATTGGCAAGATTGTCGCCCCGCATGGTGTGCGGGGCGAGTTTCGCATTATGCCGGAGACGGATAATCCGCAACAATTTTTAAAAATGAAAAATATCTGTTTGGACGATGGCCAAAGTTTTACCGTAGAAACTGTACGCTTTCACAAGCAATTTGTTTTAATGACAGTTGCCGAGATTGCGGATATGGACCAGGCGGAAAAGCTTAGAAACAAGCATATTGTTATTACTCGTGACCAGCTGCCTCCCTTGCAAAAGGGAAGGTTCTATGTGACGGACATCATTGGTTTCAGGGTCATAACTCCTGAAGGTGATGAAATAGGTACTCTCAAGGACGTTATTACTCCCGGCAGTACAGATGTGTTTGTCATTGACGGTAAAAACGGCGAAGAAATAATGGTAGTGGCTATCGACAGTAATATAAAAGAAATAAATATAGAGCAGCAAACCATTAAAGCGGTGCTGCCTGAATGGATTGAGTAGAATGAAATTTATTTTTCTCTCTTTATTTCCGGAATTTATTGAACAGGCAGGGGATTTCAGCATTTTAGGCCGGGGTAGGAAAGCCGGCCTTTTTGCCTTGGAGTGTATTAATCCCCGGGACTTCACTACGGACAGACACCGCAGTGCGGATGATACTCCCTGTGGCGGCGGTGCCGGGATGGTCTTAAAGCCGGAACCTTTTTCCCTGGCTATTGATGCAGCCAGAAAACTGGCACCGGCAGGGACAGTCATTGCTTTGACACCGGGCGGTAAGCCCCTGACTCAAAATATTGTGAAGGATTTGGCTGCTAGTCAAAAAGATTTGATTTTTGTCTGTGGTCATTATGAAGGATTTGACCAGAGGATTCTGGACAAGGTGGATATGCAGCTGTCCGTAGGAGATTACGTGGTTACCGGCGGAGAGCTGCCTGCTTTAATCATTATGGATGCGGTGGCCCGCTATATTCCCGGCGTTTTAGGCAAAGAAGCCAGTACCGAAGAAGAGTCTTTTTCCGATTACCTATTGGAATATCCCCAATATACACGGCCGGTGGATTATAAGGGGGCAAAAGTTCCGGAAGTATTGCTTTCCGGCAATCACGCAGCTATCAAAAAATGGCGGCGGAAAGAAGCTATTAGAGCCACATATAAGCTCAGACCGGACCTTTTAAGCAAATTGGACTTTAGCGAAGAGGACGGGAAATTGTTTTTAGAGATATTAGAAGAAAGCTGTACAAAACACTCTCCGGTATGATTTTAGCGTGCCGGAGAGTGTTTTGTATGTTATAATGTAGTGTAATATTTAAAACTATAGCAATTTTTATGTAGGAGATGAGTCTGTGAATTTATACGAAAATTTGCTGGCTGGGGAAGAAAAACTTGCTGTGGTAGGTTTGGGATATGTAGGCATGCCTATAGCAGTAGCTTTTTCGCAAAAGGTTAAAGTGGTTGGTTATGATTTAAACAAAGAGAAAATCGCTTTGTACAAAAATGGCATAGACACCACCAGAGAAGTAGGCAATGAAGCAGTAGCCAAATGTTCCGTGGAGTTCACCTCCGATGAGGAAAAACTGCAAGAGGGTAAGTTCTTTATTGTAGCGGTACCAACACCTGTCTATCAGGATCATAGGCCGGATTTGAGCCCGGTGGAAGGGGCCAGTACCATCGTGGGCAGGCATCTGACCAAGGGCAGCATAGTGGTCTATGAATCTACCGTTTATCCAGGTGTTACGGAAGATATTTGCGTGCCTATTCTGGAAAAAGAATCAGGCCTGGTTTGCGGGGTGGATTTCAAAATCGGTTATTCACCGGAGCGGATTAACCCCGGCGATAAGAAACACCGCCTTAATAATATCGTAAAAATTGTTTCCGGCATGGACAAGGAAACCTTGGAAACTGTGGCCAAGGTTTATGAATTGGTGGTAGAAGCCGGTGTTCACCGAGCTGAAAGCATCAAGGTTGCCGAGGCTGCCAAAGTCATCGAGAACAGTCAGCGTGACATTAATATTGCTTTTATGAATGAATTGTCCATTATTTTCAACAAAATGGGCATAGATACTAAGTCGGTTTTAGCGGCAGCAGGCACTAAATGGAATTTCTTGAAATTTGCTCCCGGCCTGGTAGGGGGTCATTGTATAGGTATTGACCCATATTATCTGACCTATAAGGCAGAAATGCTGGGTTATCATAGCCAGATTATTCTGGCAGGCCGTCGCATTAACGATGACATGGGCAAATATGTAGCAGAAAATTTAGTAAAACTTCTTATTAAGGCTGACCATTCTGTGAAGGGAGCTAAGGTCGGGATTCTTGGGTTTACTTTCAAGGATAATTGCCCTGATACCAGAAACTCACGAGTTATTGACATCTACAAGGAGCTGGGTGAATACAATATTACCCCGATAGTCTGCGACCCGGTGGCTGATGCTGCCGGAGCCAAGAAAATCTATGGCTTGGATTTTGTGGATATTGACCGATTCAAGGACTTGGATGCTTTAATCGTGGCCGTATCACATAATCAATTTAAAGAATTCTCTATGGATTATTTACGTAAGATGTTTAACCGGCACGGACAAAAAGTTCTTTTGGATGTAAAAGGTATTTATAATAAAGACGTCTGTCAAGATGCAGGTTTTGCCTATTGGCGACTATAAGATAACGAGCAAAGGGAGATTAACATGAGTTATAGAGATTTGGTGTTTCCCAAGGATTCAGTGTTTTTGGTAACAGGAGCTGCAGGATTTATTGGCTCTAATTTATGCGAAGCTATTTTAAATATGGGTTACAAGGTCAAAGGCTTAGACGATTTGTCTACCGGCTATAAGGAAAATATGGATGATTTTATCGGCAATGCCAATTATGAGTTCATAAAAGGCGATATCAGAGTTCTGGAGGATTGCCTAAAAGCCTGCGACGGCGTTGACTATGTGCTCCATCAAGCTGCCTGGGGCAGTGTGCCGCGTAGCGTGGAACAGCCTTTGGCCTATGCCCACAACAATATTATGGGTACAATCAATATGCTGGAAGCAGCTACTAAAAAAGGTGCCAAGAAATTTGTCTATGCCAGCAGTTCTTCCGTGTACGGAGATGACGAAGTTCTGCCTAAGGTGGAGGGCTCAGAAGGTAATCTCCTTTCTCCCTATGCTGTTTCCAAACGGACAGATGAAGAATATGCCAAGCAATACACCATGTTTTATAAACTGGACACCTATGGTCTCCGTTATTTCAACGTTTTCGGTCGCCGGCAGGACCCTGACGGGGACTATGCTGCCGTTATTCCTAAATTTCTGAAAGAATTAATGGCAGGAGTTCGTCCTACTATTAACGGAGATGGGAAACAGTCCAGAGATTTTACTTATATTGACAATGTAGTTGAGGCCAATCTCAGAGCAGCACTGGCACCATCTTCCGCTGCAGGTCAAGCTTTCAATATTGCTTACGGTGGCAGGGAATACCTGATTGATATTTATCACTATCTGACAGAGGCCCTGGGTGTCAGTGTAGAACCACAATTCGGACCGGACCGCAAAGGCGATATTAAACATAGTAATGCGGATATTTCCAAAGCGAAAAAGTTATTGGGTTATGACCCTGAGTATAGTTTCGAAGACGGCATTAAACTGGCCATTGACTGGTACAAAAGGAATCTGTAAGTGTGAACAAAGTCTTGAAAGGAAGAGGTAAATATGGAAAGGCCAATATTGATACAAGGGGCCATGGCCTGCGAATTGGCATTTTTTAAAAATAAACTGGAAAATTCCAGGGAAGCAAATATTGGTCCCTATAAGTTTTCCGAAGGTACATTTAATAACACGCCTGTGGTTCTTTCCCGCCTGACAATTGGGTTCGCTCCGACAGCGGCTGCTACAGCCCTGGCTATTCAGGCTTTTAATCCTAAAATTATCGTTAATCAGGGTACAGCGGGAGGCTATACAGAAACAATCCATAACTACGATATTGTAGTAGGGGAAAGATATTTTAATGCTGGGGCGATTTTTACCGAAGAGATTTCTGCAGGGGAAACAGGGATACAGCTCCCTTGGCATTATATGGATTTGACTAAGCTTGAAGCTGCAGAGTCTTTGCAAACCTGTATAAATTCTCATCCTTATTATTCCAACAGTGATGTAGAGCTTATGCACTTGGTAATAGAAGAAGCAGGGCGATATACCAAAGGCCGGTTGGTTCGTGGAACGGTGGCATCTGCCGAGCAATGGAACACATCTCCTGACTTTTTGGCTCAGCTCCGTAATGTGACAGGCGCTGATTGTGAGGAAATGGAAGCGGCAGCAGCAGGTCAGGTCGCCGCAGCCTGGCAGGTACCTTTTATCTGTCTGAAAGTTATTTCTAACAATAACGTGACAGGAGAGGCATTTGACAGTCGTACTGCCACTGCCTTACAAGAATTCATTTGGGGACTTTTTAAATAGAGTAAATTGTGTTATCATTACTGTGTATTTGCAAATTTAGGTTTGCATTTAAAAAATGGAGGGGATACCATGGAAAAGTATGTTCCGTTTAAATCCGGAAAAGTAAGAGAAATATATGATGCAGGTGATAGCATTATTATGGTGGCCACAGATAGAATTTCTGCTTTTGACCATATTTTAAAAAATCACATTACTGACAAGGGTGCGATTTTGACGCAAATGTCAAAGTTCTGGTTTGATTTCACTAAGGACATTATTCCTAATCATATGTTGTCCACGGATGTTAATGATATGCCTGAATTTTTCCGCACAGACGAATTCAAGGGCAGAAGCATGAAATGTGAAAAATTAACTATGATTCCCATGGAATGCATTGTCCGGGGATATATTACCGGTAGTGGTTGGGCAAGCTATAAGAAAACCGGCGAAGTATGCGGCATTAAACTGCCGACAGGCCTGAGAGAATCAGATAAGCTGCCCAAGCCGATTTTTACCCCCAGTACCAAAGCCGAACTGGGAGATCACGACGAGAATGTGAATATGGAGCAGGCTACTAAGGTTTTGGACAAAACTTTCCCGGGCAAGGGGAAGGAATACGCGGAAAAAATCAGGGAATATACTCTTGAGCTCTATGTGAAGTGTGCTGATTATGCTCATTCCAAAGGCATTATTATTGCCGATACTAAATTCGAATTCGGCCTGAATAAAAGCGGGGAAATTGTTTTGGGAGATGAAATGCTCACTCCCGACAGCTCGCGTTTCTGGCCATTAGCCGGCTATGAGCCTGGTCACGGTCAGCCTTCCTATGATAAACAATTTGTCCGTGACTGGCTGACTGCCAATCCCGGCAACGACTATTTATTGCCGCAGGATATTATTGATAAAACTATCGCTAAGTATAAGGAAGCATATAATATGCTTACGGGGAAAAATTTTAAATAAAGTAAAAAGGACGGTTCTAGAGCGACGGGGCTTGGGGCAAAGCTTGGGCACTGCTATGTAGAGCCGTCTTTTACTAAATGAGGGGCGGGGTTGAGAATGCATATTGTATTAACCGTAGTAGGAAAAGACAAAGTAGGGATTATTGCTAAGGTCAGCGCCTTAATGGCTGCTAACGGCGTGAATATTTTGAACATCAATCAAAATATTCTGGATGGATTTTTCAATATGTTTTTAGTTGGGGAAATGACAAATACGGCAGTACCTCTGAAAGAATTACAGGCCAAAGCTGTTGCTTTAGGAGAAGAAATTGGCGTAGAAATCAGGCTGCAAAGTGAAGAAATATTTACAGCCATGCACAAGGTCTAGGAGGGAAGAGCATGCCTTATAATCTAAAAGATGTGTTGGAAACGACACAGATGATTACAAAGAACAATCTGGATGTCCGCACTATTACTATGGGTATCAGCCTGAGAGATTGTGCCGATACGGATATTGATAAGTGCGCTGCCAAGGTGTATGACAAAATCACCAAAACAGCTGAGCATCTTGTGAGTACAGGTGAGGATCTGGAAAAAGAATTGGGAGTGCCAATTATTCATAAGCGTATTTCCGTTACCCCCATTTCTATGGTAGGCGAATCCTGCAAGGCTGACAGCTATGTGAAACTGGCTCAGGCCATGGACAAAGCTGCTAAAGCAGTAGGAGTAAATTTCATCGGTGGCTTTTCCGCACTGGTGCAAAAAGGTGCTACCAAAGGCGATAATATTTTAATCAATTCTATTCCGGAAGCACTGGCTTCCACTGATTTGGTTTGCTCTTCTGTTGCTATTGGTTCTACTAAGGCCGGACTGAATATGGATGCCGTAAAAAAAATGGGGGAAATCGTCAAAGAAACTGCCAGGCTTACCGAGGATAAGGATGCTTTAGGGTGTGCGAAATTGGTAGTGTTCTGTAACCCCGTTCAAGATAATCCATTTATGGCAGGGGCTTTTCACGGCATCGAGGAGCCGGAAAGCGTTATTAATGTAGGAGTTTCCGGACCGGGTGTTGTAAAACACGCCTTGGAAGCAGTCAGAGGTCAGGAAATCGGTGCCGTGGCGGAAGTCATCAAGAAAACAGCTTTTAAAATTACCAGAGTGGGCCAGATTGTGGCTCAAGAGGCTGCTAAACGACTCAATACCAAATTCGGCATTATAGATTTGTCCCTGGCACCTACACCGGCTGTAGGGGATAGCGTAGCACATATTTTGGAAGAAATCGGGCTGGAATGCTGCGGCGGACCCGGCACTACAGCGGCCTTGGCCATGCTCAATGATGCAGTGAAAAAAGGCGGGCTGATGGCTTCCAGCTATGTAGGCGGTTTAAGCGGAGCTTTCATTCCCGTTAGCGAAGATGCAGGCATGATTCATGCCGCAGAAGTTGGCTGCCTGACTCTGGAAAAATTGGAAGCCATGACCTGCGTATGCTCTGTAGGGCTGGATATGATTGCTATTCCCGGCAATACCTCTGCTGCCACTATTTCGGCTATTATTGCCGACGAAGCGGCAATCGGTATGATTAACAATAAAACAACAGCAGTACGTCTGATTCCCGTACCAGGTAAAAATGTAGGTGACAAGGTGGAATTTGGCGGACTATTGGGCTATGCGCCTATTATGAAGGTCAACACCAGTAAAGCCGACAGATTTATTAACAGAGGCGGACGTATTCCTGCCCCTGTAAGGAGTTTAACAAATTGAGAAAAAACGATAGACAAGCAGCTGTTTTACAAATACTGGAGGCAACCTATAAGGGCATGAAAAGTGCTCTTAATTACGGCAGTCCTTTTGAGTTGTTGGTGGCTGTGATTTTATCGGCTCAGTGTACAGATATAAGGGTTAATATGATAACCTCCCGCTTGTTTCCCAAGTACAATACCCCCCAAAAAATGGGAAAATTAACTCAGAAACAATTGGAAAATCTTATTCACGATTGTGGTCTATATCATGCCAAGGCCAAAAATCTTTTGGCTACCTGTCATAGGCTGGAAGAGGCCTATGGGGGGCAAGTGCCCAGAACAATGGAAGAACTGGTTACCCTTCCGGGAGCAGGACGTAAAACCGCTAACGTGGTTATGAGCGTAGCTTTTGGCATGCCGGCTATCGCAGTAGACACTCATGTTTTTCGGGTGGCCCGGAGGCTGGGCCTGGCTAAAGGAGAGGATCCTTTGGCCGTGGAGCAAGAACTGCGCAAAGCCATTCCTAAGAATAAGTGGAGCGAAGCTCATCATTGGCTGATTTGGCACGGCAGAAAAATCTGCAAGGCCAGAAAACCTTTATGCAGTGACTGTCCATTGGTAGATATTTGTCCTTCTGCCCTGCCGGAATGAGTAGTTTGTTAAAGTGTGAATATTATGGATAATGTATATGATTTAGTCGCAGATTTTTACGATAACGATGAAGGCTGGAACCAGGTTCTCAGGAGGGAATATACCGAAGGCTTTTTGCGTAAGGAAGCCTGGCACGGCAAAAATGACCCCACTTTGCAAAAAGAGTGGAGTTATGTTCTCATGCTCTGTATTTACCTGGGCCATGGGGAAAAATATCTGGGGGATTTGAATGCCGATGACCTGATTGATGTTGTGGCCTGGTGCGGCAGGAACGTTTCCGATTTTCCTATATCCTATAAAAATGTTAAATACTTTTTGAATGTTATTGGCGACCTTTTTGTTTATTTGAAAAACGAACACGCCATCAGCAGTTCGCTGGCACCAAGACTGGCCCAGAATATGCTTTTGCAGGATGAAGGTACTTTGGCTATTATTTCTTCTACGGGAGAGTATCTGCCGGGGGAGGAAAAACGGGCTGATGAACAAATGCCCGATTCTACTAATAAAATATTTCTGAACGTGGGGGAAACACTGTCTTTCCTCTTGGAAGAGCTCCATCATTTTTTTCAACAAAATTCCTTTAATTTGGATTTGGAAAGAGCTGTATTCTTTTATCAGGGATTTGCCAATCGGGAAAAAAGCATGGAAGAAGCGGAAAGCGAAGAATTCTGGCAGTGTTTTTGGGATTACTTCTTATTCGATTATCATCTGATTCGGGACGATAAGACTCCTTTGGAACATTTTGCTGCCACTGGGGAAAGCCGCTACCAGGAATTAGTCCAAGAATTGTGCAAGGCTAGATTGGCCTTGTTCACCGTGGAAGAAGTTCAGGAGGATGACTTGTATCTTTGCAAGGATTTTCTGACGGAGGAGAGTTATGCCCTGAATTTGCCTTTGACTGAAGACATGGATACTAAAGATATGCTGATTATCGGGCATATTTTTTACAATAAGACTATGGTTATGAACTATGTCCGCTGTTTCCAAATCCCGAAAATTGGCAGGAAAAGGCTGAAAGAACAGCTGGATAATTTCTACCAATGGTACAAGATTCAGGAACCGGAAGGCACAAAAGAGGATTTCGTGGCTAGGCATCCTATGGTTGTAAGGCGGCTCACGTATTATTCTGCCCATTCCTTCCAGCTAGGGTCATTTAATTATGAAACCAAGGTTAAGGACTACAGACCGGAGGATAATACGGCAGGAAAAGACGAAGTTATTGTGTGTATCGAAAAAATGATGATGCCTCAACATTTTTCCTATAGGGATGTGTCTTTGGCCAGCCGTTTGTGGAAAGATTTTTCAGCCTTGGAAACCAATGCTATCCGCTCACCGGAAATTTGGGCTTCCGGGGTAGTGGAAAATTATGTGCGGCTTAACGGGGTATATAGCTATTCCCCACAGAGCATTGCCAATATGTGCTGGCACGTGCCATTGTCCTCTTTACGGACGGTGGCGGAAACGATAAAAGACAAGTTGAAGCTGGAAACCCATGATCCACGTTATTGCAATGAAGAGGGTTTTCTCATGATGATGTTCGCTGAAAAGTTAGATTAGGAGGACAGCTATGATTTGCAAAAATTGTGGGTTTGAATATGAGGACGGATTAAAAGAATGTCCTAATTGTCAGGCACCCAATGTTCCGATAGAGCCTCAGGTCCTTTCCAAGCAGGAAAGGGATACTTTTAACGGTCTTACCATAGAAACAACCAAGGAAGAGGGACAGCCGGAATACAAGGTTTATGATCAAGAAGAAGAAAAGGCCAGAAGAGAAGAGGAAAAGTCTCAAAATAGTGGCTTTCATGTGAAAGTATTTGGAGGCACAAGTATTCTCTGGACTGTTTTCATAGTTCTTACTATTCTGGGCATTCTGATTTTCATCCTGCCGGTTTTTGCCATGTTCTTTGTAGCAGCCGTAGTCTGCTACTTCTTATATTCGTGGCTGTTTTAGTGGGGTGGAATTATAAGTTGAAATATCAGAAAACAACTTAAAATTTTCAGAAAACGTAACGAGGGCTTTTATTGTATAATAAACTCAGATGATTAGTTTTAACTTATGGTTATGATATTGTTTTCTTTATCAATATTATTGATAAAGAGGGAAATTTTATGGTATAATTAACCAATAGACTTAAAACGGTGTTAAAAAATTAACACTGTATGAGTAAATAAACTATTTTAGAAGGGATGGGTTTAAGTTATGCGCGAAGTAGTCATTGTAAGTGCAGTAAGAACAGCAGTAGGTAGTTTTGGTGGTTCATTAGCATCATTATCAGCCCAAGAAATGGGAGCAATCGTAATCAAGGAAGCAATCCAAAGAGCTAATTTGAAACCTGAACAAGTTGATGAAGTTATCATGGGAAATGTTCTGCAAGCCGGCTTAGGACAAAATCCGGCCAGACAGGCTGCTATTGCTGCCGGTCTTCCCATTGACGTACCGAGCTTTACCGTTAATAAGGTTTGCGGTTCCGGTTTAAAGTGCGTTGAGCTAGCTGCTCAGGCTATTAAAGCAGGCGACGAAGATATTATTGTAGCCGGCGGTATGGAAAGCATGTCCAATGCTCCTTATGTAACATCCAACAAAGCAAGATGGGGATTACGTATGGGCGACAGCAAGCTAGTTGATGAAATGATTAAAGACGGTCTGTGGGATGCATTCAACAACTATCACATGGGCATTACCGCTGAAAACATTTCCGAGCAATTTAATGTTACTCGTGAAGAGCAGGACGAAGTCAGCTTAAGATCTCAAGAAAGAGCCTGCGCTGCTAATAAGGATGGTTCCTTCAAGGAAGAAATCGTTCCTATTACTGTTAAATTAAAGAAAAAGGAATTCGTTTTTGCTACTGATGAATTCCCCAGAGAAGGTTCCACCAAGGAAGGTCTTGCTAAACTGAAACCCGCTTTCAAAAAAGACGGCGGCACGGTAACAGCAGGCAACGCTTCCGGTATTAATGATGGAGCTGCGGCTTTAGTTATCATGAGTGCTGACAAAGCCAAAGAATTAGGCTTGAAGCCTCTTGCTAAGATTTTGTCTTATGCTTCTGCCGGTGTTGATCCCAAGATCATGGGTACCGGTCCTATTCCTTCTTCCCGTAAGGCTTTGAAGAAAGCCAACTTGGAAGTTAAAGATATGGATCTTGTTGAAGCCAACGAAGCTTTTGCTGCTCAGTTCGTAGAATGCGGCAGAGAATTAGGTTTGGAAGCTGACAAGACTAATATCCACGGCGGCGCTATTGCTATTGGTCATCCTATCGGAGCCAGCGGTGCCCGTATCCTTGTTACTTTGCTCTATGCTTTGAAGCACGAAAAGAAGACCTATGGTCTTGCTACTCTGTGCATCGGCGGCGGCCAAGGTACTGCTACAGTTGTTGAGAATCTTGCCAAATAAGCAAGTTTGTCTAAAAAAGTAAAATTATAGAAAAGAGGGTTTTGCTTTATGGATTTTAATTTGACAGAAGATCAGGAAATGATTAAAGAATCAGCAAAGGATTTTGCTGAAACGAAATGTGCCGGCACTATTTCTGAACGTGATAAGAACCACGTTTTTGACCGTGCCTTGGTAAACGAAATGCTGGAAGCCGGGTTCCCCGGAGCATGCTTCCCGGAAGAATACGGCGGAGCAGGTTTGGACGTTTTGAGCTACATTTTGGCAGTTGAAGAATTATCCAAGATTGATGATGGTATGGGTATTACCCTTTCTGCTGACGTATCTCTGTGCGCTACTCCTATTTTCATGTTTGGTACAGAAGAACAAAAGCAAAAATTCCTTACTCCTCTTGCTACCGGTGAAAAGTTGGGCGCTTTCGGCCTGACCGAATCCTCTGCAGGTACTGATGCCAGTGCTGAGCAATCCACTGCTGTTTATCATGAAGAAGATGGCGGCTACTATGTTCTGAACGGCAACAAAATTTTCATTACCAACGGTAAAGAAGCTGATATTTATGTAGTGTTTGCCATGACTGACAAAGCTGCAGGGAATAAAGGCATTTCCGCTTTCATCGTAGAAAAAGGCACTCCCGGTTTCTCCTTCGGTAAATTGGAAGAGAAAATGGGCGGTCATACTTCTATCACTGCTGAATTAGTTTTCCAAGACTGCAAGATTCCTGCTGCCAACCTGTTGGGCAAAGTCGGACAAGGTTTCCATATTGCTATGGATACTTTGGACGGCGGCCGTATCGGCGTAGCTGCTCAGGCTTTGGGCATTGCTGAAGGCGCTTTGGAGAATGCTGTAAAGTATTCTAAAGAACGTGAACAATTTGGCAGAGCTATTTCCAAGTTCCAAGCAATTGCTTTCAAACTTGCTGACATGGCAATCGAAATCGAAGCTGCTCGTTATTTGGTATATCATGCAGCATGCCTGAAACAAGATCACAAACCCTTTGCTAAAGAAGCTGCTATGGCTAAGACCTTCGCTTCTGACGTAGCAATGAGAGTAACCACAGAAGCTGTTCAAGTTTACGGCGGTTATGGTTACACCATTGATTATCCTGTTGAGCGCATGATGCGTAATGCTAAGATTACTCAAATTTACGAAGGCACTAACGAAGTACAAAGAATAGTTATTTCCCGTGCTTTGTTGACTGAAGAAAAATAAAAACTAATATTGTCGCGCCCTTGCTTCATGACATTGTCCATGGGCGGGCGCGATATTTTTTAGGAAAACACTAAATTTAGGAGGAATTCTAGAAATGGAAATTAAAAAAGTATTAGTAATCGGCACAGGACAAATGGGCAGCGGTATTGCTCAAGTATTTGCTCAAAACGGCATTAAAGTTGCTTTGCGCGGCAGCAGCCAAAAATCTGCTGACGCAGGTGTTGCTCATGTAACCAAGAGCTTGGACCGCAGCGTAAAGAAAGGCAAAATGACCGAAGAACAAAAACAAGAGATTTTGGCTAATGTTACTCCTGTTATTGAATTAGACAAGGATACCTGCAACGTTGACTTGGTTGTAGAATCTACCACAGAAGATTTGAAAAAGAAGGAAGAAATTTTCAGCGTTCTTGCTGAGAACTGCCCGGAAACTACTATTTTTGCCAGCAACACTTCTTCTCTGCCTATCACTTTATTGGGTTCTGTATCCAAGAGACCTGCTAAATTCTTAGGTATGCATTTCTTCAATCCTGCTCCTGTTATGAAATTGGTTGAAGTTACCAAGGGATTGGGAACTGACCAAGCTGTATTTGATGCTATTTTCAAACTGGCCGGCGATTTGGGCAAGAGCCCTGTTAAAGTTGACGATGCTCCCGGTTTCGTAGGCAACAGAGTAATGATTCCTATGATTAATGAAGCTATCTTCACATTGAGCGAAGGCGTTGCCAGTGCTGAAGATATCGACAATGTAGCAAAACTTGGTTTTGCTCATCCCATGGGGCCTTTGGCTTTGTCCGACTTAATCGGTAACGATACGGTTTTGGCTATTATGAATGTTCTTTATGACGGCTTTGGCGATCCTAAATATCGTCCATGTCCGTTGCTGAAGAAAATGGTTCAAGCCGGCTATCTGGGCCGCAAGACCGGTAAAGGTTTCTTCGATTACAGCAAATAAGAAAGGGGCTTAATGTTATGAAAACATATGAGAACCTTTTAGTTACAAAAGCAGAAGGCATTACTACCGTAACCGTGAACAGACCTAAGGCCATGAATGCTTTGAACGGTCCCACCCTGAAGGAAATGGAAGAAGTATTTACTGCTTTGGCAGCAGATACTGAAACCAAGGCCGTCATCGTGACCGGCAGCGGAGCGAAGGCTTTCGTAGCCGGTGCTGATTTAAGCGCCATGGCTCCCATGACCGCAGTAGAAGGCAGAGAATTCTCCATCTTGGGACACAAGGTTTTTGATTTAATCGAAAATCTTCCTCAGGCAGTTATTGCCGCAGTTAATGGCTATGCTCTGGGCGGCGGCTGTGAATTGGCTATGGCCTGCGATATTCGTATCGCTTCCGAGAGTGCGACTTTCGGTCAGCCGGAAGTTAATTACGGGATTATTCCCGGGTTTGGCGGTACCCAACGTTTACCCCGTATCATCGGTAAGGGTTTGGCCAAGCAATATATTTTCACTGGCAGTATGTTCGGAGCTGAAGAGGCGTATAGAATCGGTCTGGTTAATGTTGTGACCAAACCGGAAGAACTGATTGCTACTGCTGAAAAGATGTGCCAGAAGATTATGAGCAAGGCTCCTTTAGCAATTACTTTTGCTAAGGATGCTATTAATCAAGGTCTGAACATGGATCTGGAGTCCGGTCTCAATTATGAGGCTCAGGAGTTTGGGGTCTGCTTCGGCACAGCTGATCAAAAAGAAGGTATGGCTGCTTTCGCTGAGAAGCGCAAGCCAACTTTCACAAGTAAATAGGACGACAAGATTTACGCTCATACAGCGTCAAGAGGAAGCGTCCGAGATAAGGATGAACCGCAATGTTCTATCCTTCCCTCGGCCACTTCCTCTTTCTTTGTCTAAGCGAAAATCTTGTCATCCTGATAATTTATCCGCCAGCACTACTGCAATTATAAACGACGGTGGAGCACTAAAAAGGGAAGGGCAGCTGCGACCAGAGCGGCGTAATGCCGTAGGGAGCGCAATCGGCTTTTTAGTGTCCACCATCGACATTTATATTGCAACTTATGCTTTTGGTTTTACGTAGAGTGTAGTTTGGTCTGTGTAGATTACGAAACCGGGTTTGGCACCATTAGGCTTCTTCACGTAGCGCCGGCGAGTATAATCTACAGGAACCTTGTCTGAACTCTTGCCTTTGCTCATAGCGGCAGCGTAGGAAGCGGCAGTCAGAATATCGGACTCTAGTGGTTCCGGCAATATAGTCTTTAGAATTACATGGGAGCCGGGAATATTTTTCACATGGAACCACAGGTCGTTAGACTTGCCAAGCTTAAAAGTCACATAATCGTTTTGCTTATTGTTTTTGCCGATATACAGAGTAGTATCCTCGGATAATTTAACCGTCAGGGGACTGGATTTTGCCATAGCAGGGGATTTTTTCTTGGGTGGATTAATTAGCCCCAGCCCAATGATTTCCTGTTTTATTTCCGCAATTTCGTTCTTGGTAGTAGCTGTGGCCAGGGAAGTATCCAAGGATTCCAGGTAGGCAAGAAGTTCATTGTTATCTTTTTGTTGACTTTGAATTTCTTTTACGGCCCGCTTAAACTTATTGTATTTCTTGTAATAGCTTTGAGCATTGTCTGTAGGTGAGAGTAGGGGGGAAAGGGCAATGTGCAAAGGAGTATTGTCATAGATGTTGTTTAAGGTACACTGAGCTGCACCTTTTTTTATTTGGTAAATATTAGCCATCAAGGTATCGGCCTTGATTTTTTGTTCATCGGCACCTTCTGTCGCGGCAAAATCTTTGGCAAGAAGCCCCTGCTTCTTTTTTCCTTTGGTTAGGGCATTGCCGACAGCTTTGCTCAAAATTTCTTTATCGGGAATCTGAAGAGGAACCAGACCGGCACTGTATTTCAGTCCGTCCAGCAAAGATGGGAAAACTTTCAGAACAGCAGTATCCACTAAAACAGGTTTGTATGGAACCAATATCTTTATAACCTGCCTCTGGTTAACAAGACCATAAACACTGTAGAAGTCGGCTGTCAGGCAATGATTGATTTCAGCCTGAAGCTCTTGAATGGCTTTTTGACAATGAGAGCTTTCCTGAGGATTTAATTTCACAGTGTCGAGGGCAATCTGGCTGCGAGTCAAAATTTCTTCAGCAGTATTTTTGCCAATACCCACAGTAGCGCTTATCAAACGACTCAAAAAAGGGTTAGGAGTACTAACCCGAGTACCGGCGGAATCCCCATCATTGCTAGACGAACCATCGCTGCCACTTGTCGCAGCTGCTTCGCTAGCCACTACAATTCTACCGCTGGCCTCAGACAGGAAATCCAGGCCTGTTTGCTCAGGAGGAGCAATATAAGCCAGTCCGGGCAGAATTTGCCGGAAGGAACTCTGCGCTTTTCCAATATGGCGCATAGCATCCTGAATAATATTTTCCTCATCGGTAAAAATAATATTACTGTCTTTGCCGGTTAATTCCAAAATAAGATGCTTGGTTATAATCTGCTGTCCGGCACCTAACATATCCACGCTTAGAGTAATAATCCTATCCAGGCCTTTTTGAGTAATCTTGGTAATACGGCCTTCTTCCAAATGTTTCCGCAAAAGCATACAGAACACGGGGGGGATATTGGGACGTTCCGGCAAAGTATCAGGCAGATAGAGCAAGGGGGAAGCCCCGCTGAAATCCGCCAGGAAATTTACGGTTTTATTATCTTTGTTCACTAAAAGCAAAAGAGAATTTTTGGCGGGCATAAAAATCTTAAAAATTTTACCGCCCTCCAAGGTGTTTTTCAATTCTTTGGTCAATACTTTTAGGGTAATCCCTTCTAGATTCATGATAGATCCTTTCCAATTAGTATGTGCTTATACATTTGTGCCATTGAAGTTAATATTAGAATATTATATAATATACATGTATGCTAAAAAAATGGGGAATCGGTAAAACACAACTCAGTTTAGTATAGTATGATTTGCTCCAATGGTCAAACTTTTTACAGGAGGGTTACATATGAAAAAACTTGTGTTATTAGGGCTTTTTATAATGTGTCTTTCTCAAACTGCCCATGCGATACTACCTGCGAGTCAGGGGAATGTTCAGTCGGCGCAAATGTTCGGTATGGGACAAAAGGATTCTTCTACAGAGAGCCTTTTGGCAGGGTGGACGATTTATGACAACAAAAAGCAAAATCCTTACGGCAATAAGGAGCATATCATAATTTACACTCCTTATTTGGCAACAGCCGTAGATGCTCAGAACACAGCCAAAAAAGGTGAGAAATCCAATGTCCAGCATGGTTTGGACTTAGCGAAGCAGTATGACGGTATTTTAGCAATAGGAGTTGTATTGAACACGACTTTTAAGGCGGAACCGAAATTGCTAAAGATTCAATTGCTAGCCGGAGGAAAAACCTATTTGCCTTATTATACTTCCCTGGAAAAAGCTACCGAAACCACGGTGCGCATTCCCAAAAAAGTTTTGGCAGGAGGCGGCAACACAACCGGGATTTCTGCTCAGGAAAAAGCCAAGCTTTACCAGGTGCAAAAAGAAGTGGCGGCCAGAAACAAGGCGGTGCTTAAGGGCGAAAAAGCTCAGCCCAAGCAGCCAATAGTCTCTAACAAGCCACAGCCTTCGGATGTGCAGCCGGTAAAAGTATGGAACCTGGAATATTTCACTTATTTTGATTTGGCCGGCCTAGCTACAGCTCAACCTATGGTTTTAAGTATTACAGACCAGGTAGGCGGGGAACGCAGATTTAATCTTCACCTGATTAACATAAAATAAAATTTACGGGAGTGAGAAAATTTTGCTAAGAAGCATGACAGGCTATGGCCTTGGGGAATACCGGGACAAAGATTTTTCTTTCGTTATTGAAATAAAATCCGTCAACCATCGTTATAATGAAGTTGCTATTCGTTTACCGAAATTCTTAAATCCTTTGGAAGACAGGATTCGCAAAACTATTCTGCAAATTATCAGCCGTGGCAGAGTAGATGTTTTCATTACAGCTTCCTACACCGGCAATACCAATTGTCAGGTAAATGTTGACAAGGAGCTGGCAAAAGCATATCATAATGCTTTGAAAGAAGTTGCTTCTGCTCTGGAAGGGGATAATGTTAATCTTTCTTCTCAGGCAGAGCTTCTTTATCTGGCTAAGTGCCCGGATGTGATAACCGTGGCCGAAGGCAATATTGATGAGGAAGCTTTGTGGCCTCATGTGGAAAGTGCTATTAATATAGCCTTGGAACATTTGGCGGCGATGCGGGAGGCAGAAGGAACTAATATTTCCGCCGATGTTAAGAGCCGGGTAGGCCTTATAGAAGAGAAGCTGGCAGTAATAGAAGAACGGGCTCCTTTAGTGGTCACGGAATATCAGGCTAGGCTCAGGGAGCGGGTTGACGAACTCTTGAAGGATTACACGGAAAAGACTATCGAGCCGGAGAGATTGATTCAGGAAGTAGCTATCTTTGCGGACAGAGTTAATATCACCGAGGAGATTGTCCGCTTGAAGAGTCACATTCAGCAGTTCAGGGAAATGCTCAAGGGCGATAAACCTGTAGGACGTAAAATGGATTTCCTGGTGCAGGAATTCAACCGGGAAGCTAATACTATTACTTCCAAATCCAATGATTTTACCGTTACACAAAAAGCGGTGGAAATTAAAGGCGAAATAGAAAAGATTCGCGAACAAATTCAAAATATCGAATAGCTAAAGGAGAAGATTATGGATATTCAACTGATTAATATCGGTTTCGGCAACATAGTGGCTGCTCACAGGATTGTTACTATTATTGGGCCTGAGTCCGCACCTATTAAACGTATTATTCAAGAAGGCAAGGAAAAGGGCGTAGTTATTGATGCTACCTATGGCAGGAGAACCAGAGCCGTATTAATTATGGATAGCGGTCACATTGTTCTCAGTGCTATTCAACCGGAAACGATTGCCAATCGTCTCAACCAGGATACTGATGAAGATGATGTAATAGAAGAAGAACCTGTTCCGGAGGAAGTAAAATAATGAAACAACCGGAAGGAATTTTGTTAGTGATGAGCGGTCCCAGCGGTGCCGGTAAGGGAACTATTTGTCAGGGGTTACTGGCTGCCAGAAAAGATATGGCGTATTCTGTGTCCTGTACCACCAGGCAGCCCCGCAAAGGGGAAGCAGATGGGGTGAATTATTTTTTTAAGACCAGAGACCAGTTTGAAGATATGATTAAGAACAGTGGCCTTTTGGAACATGCGGATGTTTACGGTAATTACTACGGGACACCCAGAGAGTATGTTCTGGAGCAGCTGGCCAAGGGAAAAGACGTAGTTCTGGAAATAGACCCACAGGGAGCGTTGCAAGTGAAGAAAAGCTATCCTGACGGAGTTTTTGTTTTCATTGTCCCGCCCTCTTTGGATGAACTTTCCAAGCGTATTTACAAAAGAGGTACCGATGCCGTAGATGTTATTAAGAGAAGACTGAGCTCTGCGGCTAATGAATTGGCCTATGCTTCCAAATATGACTACATCGTGGTCAATGACGAAGTAGAAAAAGCCGTAAGAAAAGTCAGCAATATCATTGATGCTGAACATTTACGGGTAGGCAGGACTTTCTACATAGTTGATGAAATCGTTAAAAAACAAGATAATAAGGAGTGATTTGTTATGTCAATGGTAAATCCGTCTATTGATTATTTAGCAGAAAAAGTCGGCAGTAAATATGAATTGGTAATTATGGCTGCCAAAAGAGCCAGAGAACTTGTGGACCACAAGCCTCCCATGGTAGAGACCAAATCAGACAAACCTGTGTCCATCGCTTTGGAAGAAATCGGCGAAGGGGCACTTACCTGTGAAAGACCTAAGGCAGGCATAAAATAGGAGGCTTATTGTGCTGGAGGGAAAGAAGATTGTGCTGGGAGTTACCGCCGGCATTGCTATCTACAAGGCAGTTGCTTTGGTTAGCAAACTTACTCAGGCCGGTGCTATTGTTAAGGTTGTTATGACGGCAAACGCTACCAAAATGGTAGCGCCTTTGTTGTTTAAAGAACTAAGCGGAAATCATGTGGCTGTGGATATGTGGGAGGGCAATCAGGAATTTAATGTGGAACATATTGGTCTGGGTGACTGGGCAGATCTTATGCTGGTAGCACCCTGTACAGCAAATATGATAGGTAAGATGGCATCGGGTATTGCCGATGATTTGTTGTCTACTACTATTATTGCCTGGCATAAACCTATTATTATTTGTCCTGCCATGAATTGTGAAATGTTGGCACAGCCTGTAGTCAAAAGGAATCTTGCCTGGCTGGAGGATAACGGGGTGACCGTTATGCCGGCTGAGGAAGGACATTTGGCCTGTGGGACTTCCGGACCGGGAAGACTTCCGGAACCGGAGGAAATAACAGCTTTTTTGGAGAATTTTCTGGCGGCCAGAGAGGGAGATTTAAGAGGCAAAACCATTTTGGTCACAGCGGGCGGTACAAGGGAAGCCATTGATCCGGTGCGCTATATAGGCAATCGCTCCAGCGGCAAGATGGGATATGCCATCGCTACAGATGCAGTCAAAAGAGGAGCCAGGGTTATTCTGATTTCCGGCGTTACGGCCTTGCCCCGTCCTGCCGGTGTAGAATTTGTGCCGGTAGTATCTACTCAGGATATGCTGGATGCCGTACTAAAATATTTCGATGCTGCAGATGCGGTGATTAAAGCTGCCGCGGTAGCTGATTTCAAGCCACATCAGGCAGCAGAGCAAAAGATAAAGAAGGCAGGGGACGAAAACCTGTCCATTACTTTGGAACAAAATCCCGATATTTTGCAAATCTTAGGTCAAAGAAAAAAAACGCAATTCCTGGTAGGCTTTGCCGCAGAAACAGAGCATCTTCTGGAAAACGCCGCAGCCAAGGTAAAAAAGAAAAATTTAGACATGATTGTGGCTAATGATGTATCCCAGGCAGGGGCGGGATTCAATACGGACACCAATATTGTGAAGTTCTTATTCCCGGACGGCAGGATAGAGAGCCTGGAGCTCATGTCCAAGGAAGCCGTGGGTCAGAGAATCCTGGATATAGTCAGAGAAAAAATAATGTAAAAAATTCTTTGAATATAACGGAAATTGTGATAAAATAATAAAGTAAAAATTCGCGTTTCAGCAATCTGATATGAGGGGTCATATAATGGAAAAGCAAAAGCATGGATCATGGGTGGAACTGCCCCCAACGAAGTATCCATATAAAACCAGAATGGGAGGAGCGACAGTTACTGTCTTTGTTCCCTATAATTGCCAGAATCATTGTCCGTTCTGCATCAACAAGGAAGAGTATGAATGCATGGACGGTTTCTCTGCTGCCAAAATTTGTGAGAGCATTAAAGTGGTAGACAGACTCACACCATACTGTGATGTGGTTTTCACCGGCGGGGAACCTTTCGCCAATTTGGCATCATTGCAGGCCATGCTGGATGTTGTCCCTACCACTCATAAAGTTTATATTAATTCCACGTTGCCTGTGTCTCAGACCGTATCAGAGGAAGACATTATTGCTTTTACGGAGAAAAACAAAGAGAAGATTACTTGTATTAATGTTTCCAGGCACATGCAGCACTATGTCCAGGAATCTAATGACGGACTTTTGAGCAAATTGGCTGTGCCATTTAGAATCAACTGTGTTTTATACAAGCAATATCCCAAAGAAGGGATTGTCCCTTATTTGGAAAGATTCAAAAAAATACCCGGGGCTACTATTCAATTCCGTTTTGACTATACGGAAACAACTCCGGATAATTTATACGACAGGGAAAATGACACCATTTTCCATGACTTGACCAAAATAGCCAAGTATGTAGGCTTGGATGGCTGCAGGATGCGCTGCGGTTTCCATTTTGATTACAAGGGCATGAGAATGACCTATCACAAAACCCTTCCTTACAGTACCATCATTGAAAAGGATAAGGGCACCGATATAACTTATGCCATTCTCTATGATATCCTGATTAAACAAACGGGAGCCATTCACGGAGATTGGGATGGGACTCTCCTCGATACGGAGGCTTATGGTAAGGTCGTTTACGAGCCTTACGATTTACATTGGTTGGAAGGCACAGGGCAAAAAAGCCATGAGACTTTAAAAATTTTCCAAAAAGCTTGTGCTATGCTTTGACTAACCATGGCGAGAATGCCCAACTTCTATGTGGTGGGATGAAAATCGGCCATATACAGATAAAAGGCGGTCAGACTAAATGCCCCAACTTCTAAGATGGTGGGATGAGAATCTGTCTAGAGGCAAAAACAGCACATAGTGATGCACTTACACGCCGCACACTCGTGACTTCAGTCGTGAGTTAGGCGTGCTTT
>DAIQMR010000023.1:18390-41569 GCA_036788835.1 Acidaminococcaceae bacterium | reverse complement strand
ATCACAGCCTTTTACTTATCTACGGTAAATTACTGTTCCTCATAATTCTTTTCTTTTTCATTAAAAGCATTTTATCATGTTACATATTTTTCTGTCAAAATTTATATTGTCTATTAATTATATTATTTCTCTTTTATTATTTTTGTCTATATTAATTATTTATTTATAGCGTGTGGGTGCTATGTTAACACTGTACTGCATATGCACATATTCAATAATTTTTAAAGTTTTCTTTTTTAAGTAAAAAAAAACATACTAATTTCGCCAAATCGAAATTAGTATGTTTTGTGAAATCAGATTATGATGTTGAGTACAATCCAGCATCTCAAGACACTAGACATATAATTCAAATTTCTACCTCAACATTTATTCTAGAACCTTTAAATTTGTATTTACATTCCCTTAGTATACGTGAAAGTGTCCAAAGTCTTATTAATCTTTTCTTCCAGGCTCTTAGGTAGTCCCTCGATATTAATGTTTAGGAAACCTCTGACAATTGTCGCAGTAGCTTCGTCTTCTGACAAACCACGTGCCATCAGGTACTCAATTTCTTCCTGATTTACTTTACCTACCGCCGCTTCGTGACTCAGGTCAGAATTTCCTGTATGAGCGTCCAGTTCAGGAATGGCCAGAATATGACCTTTCTTGCTGAGCATTAACCCATTACATTCCAGATGTGCCTTGACACCTTCGGATTTGCCTTCCAGATAGCCACGATTAATAATCGTACCACCGGTAGAAATAGAACGGGTAATAATTTCCGCCTTCGTGCCGGGTACTTCCAGGATAGCCTTGCCGCCAATGTCCATATGAGCACCCTCTGGAGCCACCAAAATTGAGTTTAGACGGGTTGTAGCACCTTTCCCGATTAAATGTACCGTGGGATACATTTGCACGTCTGCAACCTTATCCATGTTCACGTAGTTGGACATGTAAAGGCCGCCTTCGTCTACAATAGCCACTGTTCTGGGACGTACTGCCACATTATGACCCCAGCTGTGAATCATAGTGAAAGTCAGCTTGGCGTTTTTGCCAATGTACAATTCGCTGACACCTACATGAACGCCCTTGTCCAAAGAAGGATCGCTGGCACAGCCTGTAATCAGGTTCAGCTCTGCTCCTTCTTCAAGGATAATGATATTATGCACTCTCTGAAGCTGGTTCTCATGACTCATGAACATACATGATTGAACCGGTGCTTCGATCTTCACACCCTTTTGCAGATGGACGAAATAACCGTTTTCTTTTTCCAGGGCGGTTTTAGCAGTGTACTTATCAGTATCTGCTTTCACAGCCTTCCACCAATATTTCTCAACCAGTTCAGGATACTTTTTAGCCGCATCCCCTGTATTCATTAAAACCATAGGGGTGTCTTTCTTCGTTTTGATTTCTACAGGCGCATTGTCTACCTGAAGAAAAGTGCCGCTTCTGTCCTCGGCATCATTTAATTCCATGCCGACTTTTTCCATGGTTTTTTTATCAGGATTGCTCATGCCTTCAACGCTTTTGGCATGAACATCGTTATTATCGTCAAAAGTGTTTAAATCAATATTGTTGCCATACACAGCTGCTTTATTCAGAGCTTCTGTGATTTTTTCTCTTTCCATATCTGTGCTCATTTTTTCATCCTCCTACATCCGCCATAAACACATTTTTCATAGCCATATTCACTAATATTGCTGAACAGTTCCTGAGGATCACCGCTGGCAGCAATAGTGCCATTATACAAAATATGGGCAACCTGAGCAGGAACATATTTCAAAATATGTCCCAAATGGGTAATAATCAAACCGCTTCTGTGACTGACTGTCAAGGGATTGGGATTAGCAAAGGGACATTCTTCATTGCACTTCTCATCCCGGCAGGGATTGCCACAGGGTTTTTCATTGTTGTTCAAAATATAGTTGGCCGCACGTCCTACCAGTGCTATATTTTCTACATCTACGCCGGATTCAGGTTCATCCAGCAAAAGCAAATCCGGTTTCTGAGCCATTAATTGCAGTAATTCACTGCGTTTAATTTCTCCTCCGGAAAATCCTTCATTTACAGAACGATCCAGGAAATGGTCTAGACGCATCCATTTAGCCATCATTTCTGTTTCTTCTTTGGTGTCTCCGCACAGATTAACCATTTGCCGCAAGGACAGACCTTTAATGGTAGGCGGTCTTTGAATCATCACGCCGATACCTAATTTGGCTCTGTCGAAAATAGGCATATGAGTAATGTCTTCACCTTTAAAATAAATCTTACCGGCGGTGATTTTATATTGACCAAAGCCCATAATGGTACTGATTAAAGTAGATTTACCTGTACCATTGGGTCCAAACAGCACATGAACCTCACCGGGACGGATGTGCAGATTTATATCGTGCAGAATTTCTCTGCCTTCTGCTTCTACGCTTAAGTGTTCTATTTTTAACATTTATACTCCCCCTATAAAAAGCTAGGTAAATCATATTATATTAGTAAACTTTAGTCAAGTACGGCAAAATATGGTAAAATATATGGGCATAGTTCAAATACAAGCTACAATAGCTGAACCTCTGAGATGTTTCCCGTCGGGACGTGTAAAGCACAGTGGTAGGCACTTCAGTGGACCTATTGCCGCTTGACGACGAAAACCTAGGAGTATTATCTCAATGGCGAGGTGGCTTTGAACTATCTTTCATGACTATGCCTTTACTGAAAGGATGATAATTTTGCATCAATACTTGTTCCACATAGGCAGTTTTCCCATACGCATGTATGGCATCATGCTCTGCACCGCCATTTTCCTGGCTACGGGAGTTGGTTATTTCCTGACTAAGAAAGACGGCCGTGGCTGGGAAAAATATTTAGTTGATATAGGAATTTACGGTGGCTTCTTCGGCATTATCGGAGCCCGTCTTTGGGACGTGTTCTTCTTTGACTGGGCCTACTACAGCGACCACCTTTTAGAGATACCCTTTGTCTGGCAGGGCGGCATGGCCATTCAGGGCGGTGTCCTTGGCGGCATCTTAGCCGGCATTGTTTATTGCAAAAAACACAAAATTGACTGGATTGCCATGCTGGATGTTTTAACCCCTGCTATTTTGATTGGCCAGTCCATTGGCCGTATGGCTAACCTATTAAACGGCGATGCCTTTGGTGCACCTACCGGCGGTCCTTTCGGCATCTTGTATCCGGAAGGGACTTTAGCCCACGCCACTTATGGTAATGTTCCCCTTTGGCCTGCCGAAGTCTGGGAAGGTCAGGTAGACATTATTCTCTTTGCTCTCCTGCTCCTGTTCCAAACCACAAAATATTCCCGGGGGCAATGCTGTTGTCTGTATGTAGCCATGTATTCCACCCTGCGTTTCTTCTTGGAATTTTTGCGGGGCGACTATGTGCAGCCCCTCTTCTTAGGATTAAAATCCGCGCAGGCTACCAGCTTAGTATTCATTTTTGTAGCTTTGGCTCTTTTCGTCTGGTGCGGAATCAAAGACAAAAAGCAAGTATAAAAAGATAAGCATAAAACAGGTCGGAAATACTTTTCCTGATTGGACTAATATACACAAGAAAAGCATCCGACCTGTTTTGTGTTTTCAAATTTCACATATGCTAAAAAAGAGCTAGCTGATAATTTGTTAGTCGCTTTGACCCAGGTTGTGAATTTTCTCGCTACTCATCTTCGTGGCTCCTTTTCGTCGCCACTACGAAGAAAGCGATTTGGCACGATTCTTCACTGCGCCTACGGCTTGTGGGCGAATCGGCAATCTGCTTTTTGCCGACTCATGTGTATAGCAGCCCGCTATAGGTGCTGCGGACTGATATACACTTCGTTCACGGCTCAGCAACGTAGCAAATTAGTCAACCTGCTCTATGCGCCTGCCAATATTATCAGCCAGCTCTTTTCTGAATTTAAAACGACGGCGGAGCACTAAAAAGGGAAGGGCAGACGCGACCAGATCGGCCAGAGCCGTAGGGAGCGCAACCGGCTTTTTAGTGTCCGCCGTCGACCATATGATTATACCATGTACATCTTTTTACACATTGTTCCTGTCTTTTAACCTTTCAATACTCCCTACCATTTCCGGAGATAAATAAGGCATAGCCTGTTGAACTAGATTCTCCGGTACTCCGTAGTAGGCCTCAGCTATAGCTCCGGCCATAGCTCCAATCGTATCGCTGTCCCCGCCTAAAAAAATAGCCAAGCGAATCGTATCTTCGAAATCGGCGGCCTCCAAAAACACTTCTATGGCTTCCGGGACGCTGCCATCGCAGGTAATCAGGCCTTCATATGTAGGTCTGATGCCGTCAATGGTAAAGTCCAATTTATAGTATTTGCTTTCGATGTACTCTTTAATCTCTGCTTTTGACTTTTTCATCCTAGCCAGAAATATCGCCCCGGCAATAGCCTGTGCCCCCCTGATACCGCTCGGGTGATTATGGGATACAGATGCTGATATTTTCGCCAAATCCTCAACTTCCTCAATAGTCTCACCATACCAGCCGGCCGCCGATACCCGCATAGCCGAACCATTACCCAGACTATTATATGGTCCTGCCACGTGGTCAAGAAGCCATGCTTTAAATTTACTGCCGTAGCCCCGGTCCGGATATTTATTCCCCAGCCTGCGCATTTCCTGGGCAAAGGCTTTAGGCAGTTCTTCATAAGATACGCCGCCAATTTTATATTCGTGCAGAACATTAGCCACCGCACATGTCATCACTGAGTCGTCCGTGAAACGGCTTTTGGCACTGAACAAAGGAAAATCCTTGGTATGAACATTGTGCCATTCGTAAACAGAACCAACGATGTCACCTATATATGCACCTAACATTTTTCCCCCTTATTTCAACAATAAACCAATGGGACAATGGTCACTGCCCATAACATCCGTATAAATTTCCGCGTCTGCCATCTTATCTTTCAATTTATCCGAAACTAAAAAATAGTCGATTCTCCATCCGGCATTATTCTTCCTAGCCTGAAACATATAGGACCACCAGGAATAAATGCCTGTTTTATCTGGGTAGAAGAAGCGGAAAGAATCTATAAACCCTTTGCCTAAAAACTGTGTCATCTTGGCTCTTTCTTCGTCCGTAAAGCCTGCATTGTGATGATTGGATTTAGGATTTTTCAAATCTATTTCTTCGTGGGCCACATTTAAATCCCCACAAATAATTACCGGTTTTTTCTCATCTAATTTTTTCACGTAATCCTGAAAGGCATCCTCCCAGACCATGCGATAATTCAGTCTCTCTAACTCCCGCTTGGAATTGGGAGTATAAACATTGACCAGATTAAAGTCCGGATATTCCACTGTAATCACCCGGCCTTCGTGGTCGTGCTCATCAATACCCATATCATATTTAACTGACAAAGGTTTGGCTTTGGAAAATACCGCTGTGCCTGAATAGCCTTTTTTATCGGCACTGTTCCAAAATTCATAATAGCCGGGAAAATCAAATTCCGCCTGCTCTTTCTGCATTTTGGTTTCCTGTACACAAACAACATCAGCCTGAGAGGCATTTAAGAAATCACTAAAGCCTTTATTTACGCAAGCTCGCAAGCCATTAACATTCCAGGAAACTAATTTCATTATCTCTCCATTCCTTTCATGGTTTTAAAAAACATATTCATTGCTGCCACTACTAAAACACCTAAACAAATCTGAGGCCACTCCGGCAGAACAAAAAAGAAACTAATCCATATGGCTGTGGTAATCATCCATAGAAGGAACAATCCTCCATTCATGGATAAGCGATTCCCTGTATTAATACCATGAGCAATTAAGACAAAGCCCAGCACCAGATAATACAGGCTGGTTAAAGCTGCCGCATAAATGGTACCGTCATAGGTATACATAGCCATCAATGTGCTGAGCAGCAAAACAAGCGGTAAAAAGCAAAAAATTCCATAGGCCGAAGAAAACTTTATTGTCCCCTTTAGCTGACCCAGAAAGTACCCCCAGGCCAAAAATGCCGTTATGCCGTAGACTGCCAGCCAGCGAATACTGGCAGCACGCCCGGGCCAAAAATACGGAGCCAGAAGAATACACCCTACCAGTAAAGCTACCGCCCCACAGCCTGCCGCCACATAACTTCCCCGGGAATTATTGTTAAAGGTTTCCATTTTCCCCAGCATAGAACCCAACACAAAAAGTATGGCTAATTTTACTCCGGAAAAATATTCAAAAGGTGTTCCCCATATACCTTGCATAGTCAGCAAGGAGGCTATAATCAGAAGGAAAACAGGAAAATACAATTGCTTTTTTTTAACTTCATTCATCATAAAATCATTTCTCCAATTGAGCCAGAAAGTCCAGGCTCTTCAGTGGTTTATCCGTTTGGTATAAAATAAATTTATACAAAATCTGTTCCAGTTCCATTAGTTCTTTTCCCTTAACCACGAAATCCGGGGGAGCGTTAAAATCAAGATACATCAAATTGTCCAGCAGATTTCTTGTTCCCAAAGAAAAAGGAATCTCATCTCCCATAGCGCATTCAGCACAAAGAAAACCGCCCTGTACCAGACTGAAATAGCCATCTGCTATCATGGGTTTGTGGCAGCTTGTACACTCTCTTATTTCCGGTGCTAAGCCACAACAGCCCAACAGTTTCAGCAAAGTGCTAATGGTCACCAGTCTTTTGTTACGTTGCCCCAAAAGCCGAAAAGACTCCAAAAGTAAATCATAAACTTCCGGCTGAGCTTCGCCTTCGCTGGTTAAGTTTTCCACTGTTTCCGCAATAACCGCACCATAAGCGAAAACTGACAAGTCCACTTCTTTAGGCACTTCAATACTTTCACAACTCCGCAATGTATCCAGTTTCCGTCCCGGAGCAAAGGTACAGCTTAATTGGGAAAAAGGCTGTACCAAACGGCCACTGGTACTTCTGGGATAGGATGCCCCGTAAGCAACGAAAGAAATTTTTCCATGTAAACGGGAAAAGCAGACTGCCAATTTATCCGCAGTCTGCCAATTTTGCACCCTAAGTATGAAAGCATCATCTTGGTAAGTTTCTCTACTCATTATTTTTTTGCTGCTTCCTGCCCGGCAGTATCAGGCGTTACTTTTACCCGCAATACTCTAAAACCCGTAGAAGCCAGAACTTCGAATTCATAGCCCTCGGACTTAACCTTGTCCCCTACTTCCGGCTGTCTGCCCAGAAGCCCGAAAACATAGCCGCCGATGGTATCTTCTTCCGGATCATCAAATTGAATTTTAAGAATTTCCGAAACTTCGTCTAATAACACTAAGCCGTCAAAAATATAGCTTCCATCGGGCAAAGCACTGATTTCAGGAGTATCGCTATCATGCTCGTCTTGAATATCTCCCACAATTTCTTCCAGTAAATCTTCCATGGTAACCAGTCCGGCCGTACCACCGTATTCATCTGCCACAATAGCCATTTGGATATGCTTCTTCTGCATAATTTGCAGAATTCTGGCTATGGACATACTTTCTGGTACCACTTCAATTTCCCGCATCAAACCTGTTAAATCAAAATTCTGTTTGCTTTCATCTATATCCATTAACTCCCGGATATGAATCATGCCTACAATATGGTCTCTGTCTTCGGTACAGAGAGGATATCTGGTATGTCCTGTTTGTTTAACCACCATCATATTTTCCCTGATGGGGTCATCTGTGAAAAGACACACCATATCCTGCCTGGGTACCATTACTTCTCTGGCCACCCGATCGGCAAAATCAAACACATTATCAATTAATTTGCTTTCCACCGGGTCAATGCTGCCGCCCTTTTCACTGGCACTGACAATCTTCCTCAGTTCATCTTCGGAATGACTATCGCCAATATGAGAAGGTTCCACCTTCAACAAGCTGTATAAAGATTTAGAAATAACTCCGGTTACATAAGCAACGGGATACAGCAAAGGTTTTAATATGCGTATAAACCCTGATCCACCGTCTATAAGACATCTCTCCTAACATAAAATATATACCAAATGATACCATTTTCCCATAGTTTGGTCAATATTGCCTATTTAGCATCATTATAGCCCAATTGTCTAAGCATCTGGTCTCTGTTCCGCCAGTCAGGTTTTACCTTGACCCACAAATCCAAATAGGTCTTATTCCCTAGCAGTGCCTCTATATCTTTTCTGGCCTGTTGACCGATTAATTTCAGCAGCTTCCCTCCTGCGCCAATAATAATCCCTTTCTGGGAAGGCCTTTCCACATATATTTCTGCCCTGATATAGAGATTATCATTATTGCGGGTACGCATTTCTTCTATTTCCACAGCCACGGAATGGGGTACCTCATCCCTAGTGATTTTTAAAATTTTCTCCCGGATAATTTCCCCCACTAAGATTCGTTCCGGCTGATCGGTAATCATATCTTCCGGAAAATACTCCGGACCAATAGGCAAATATTTCAGCAGCTCATCTATCAATAGGGAAAAATCTTTATCCAAAAGGGCCGAGATAGGCAAAAGAGCTTTAAAATCATAGCCATGACGATAGCTTTCGATTATTTGAAAAATTGCATCCTTGTTGGACAGCTTGTCCATCTTATTAATGACTAAAATCACAGGAGTGTGATAAGCTTTGAGCTTGTCTATAATAAAATTATCTCCTGCGCCCCGTCTCTCGGTAGCATCAACTACAAACAAAACAGCATCTACTTCCGCCAAAGCGCTTTCGGCGGTCTTTACCATATATTCCCCTAGTTTATGATGGGGTTTATGAATACCCGGCGTATCTAAAAACATGATTTGGGCATTATTTGTATTCATAATGCACATAATCTTGTTTCTGGTTGTTTGAGGCCGATCTGCCACAATGGCTATTTTTTCGCCAATCAAGCTGTTAATCAGTGTAGATTTCCCCACATTAGGACGCCCCACTACAGCCACAAAGCCTGATTTGTGCTCCTGTCCGGTCTTCATGGACAACCCTTCCCTCTTCTTTTTTTATAAATCTTTGTCTGTAAAACTGTAAGGTAGGAGTTCTTCTCCCGTCATTTTTTTACACTTACCGGCGCAGTTTGTCAGCCAAATAATAGGAATTTTAAATTCTTCTATGACTTGACGACAGGCTCCGCAAGGTGCTACAGGCTCTTTCGTATCAGCTGTGACACACAGGTCTGTGATTTGGCTATAGCCTTGGCACACCGCCCCGAAAATAGCATTGCGTTCTGCGCACATACTGAGACCATAAGAGGCATTCTCCACATTACAGCCGGTGAATATTTTCCCGTCTATAGTGCGCACTGCTGCTCCCACAGCGAATTTTGAATAAGGAGCATAAGCATTTTGCCTTGCCCCCAATGCTGCTCGAAAAAGTTCCTGATCCATTTTTTATCAGCCTCCAAAAAACTCTTCGGATAAATCCATTCCCCTAAGGACGGCTTCTTCTTCCTTGCGCATAGCCGCTTTATCATGTTCTTCCATGTGGTCATAACCTAAAAGGTGTAAAATCCCATGGACGGCCAAATAGGTCATTTCCCGTTGAAGTCCATGGCCGAATTCCTCGCCCTGAGCCACTGCCTTCGGTGCCGAAATAATAATGTCTCCCAACAAGTGCACTGCCTCACTGTCTTGGATTGCCGGTTCTTCCTCCCCTTCATCCAGAGCGAAAGAAAGCACATCTGTAGGCCTGTCCACTCCACGGTACTGTTTATTTAAAGCATGAATCTCTTCATCCGTTACAATGGTAATGTCCACCTCTGTATTGGCTTTCAGTTTCTGACGTTTGGCCACTATGTTCATGGCCCCGGTCAGTAGTTGGTTCATTTCCTTGGGAATGTGTATTTTATCTTGATTATTTTCTAAAGATACTATCATGATTCTCTCGATTCCTTCGCTGATTTGGCAATCTCCACTTGTTTATCATAATCATCATAAGCCCTGATAATTTTTGCCACAATTTCGTGCCGCACTACATCTGCCTCAGTAAAATGCACAATACCAATGCCTGGCGTATCCCGCAATACATATGCGGAATTAGTAAGTCCGGACTCTTTTCCATTGGGCAAATCTACCTGAGTGGCATCGCCGGTTATAACCATTTTAGAACCAAATCCGAATCTGGTTAAAACCATTTTCATTTGCTCAGGAGTAGTATTTTGGGCTTCATCCAAGATAATGAAAGAATCATTTAAGGTTCTGCCGCGCATATAGGCCAAAGGCGCTACTTCCAATACTCCTTTAGCTAAATACTTCTGAAAGGTTTCCAAACCTAGCATTTCATAAAGAGCATCATAAAGAGGGCGTAAATAGGGGTCAACCTTTTCCTGTAAATCCCCCGGCAAAAAGCCCAGTTTTTCCCCGGCTTCTACCGCCGGTCTGGTGAGAATAATACGCTCCACTTCTTTGCCGCGAAGGGCTTTCACAGCCATTGCTACTGCCAAATAGGTTTTCCCTGTTCCGGCAGGCCCGATGCCAATGGTGATAACATTGTTTTCAATGGCATCCAGGTAAGTCAGCTGTCCCATGGTTTTAGCCTTTACTTGACGGCCTCTGTTGGTAACAAGAATGGTCTGAGAGTTCATTTTATGGAGGCTTTCTTCCTTGCCTTCTGATAGCATTTTTAGGCTGTAACGGACTTCATGGCTGGTGATGGGCAATCCCTGTCTGTAAAGATAGAGCATTTCTTCTATCAATTTGGCTGCCAGTTCTACATCATTTTGTGCCCCGCTTGCCACAATCACATTGCCTCTGGCTACCAGCGTACATGCTACCCCCTCCTGCATAATACGCAGCAATTCATCATTTTTGCCTAGAATTCCTAGCATTTCTTGTTGGTCACGCACTTCAAATCTTGTTTCGGTTTTATCCGGCAAAAAACTCCCTCCCCTCTATTGTTCTTTAATTTCTATGTCCTTAATAACTACCCGGTTTACCGGTTTATCACGACTATCCGTCTTAACCTTACCGATTTTTTGTACTACATCCAATCCTTTAACGACTTTGCCAAAAACAGCATGCTTGTTATTCAGCCAGTCTGTAGGTGCCAAAGTAATAAAGAATTGACTGCCGCCGGTATTGGGACCGGCATTAGCCATAGAAAGCACTCCGGCGGAATCATGCTTTAATTTGGGAGAAAATTCATCTTTAATAGCATAACCGGGGCCACCTGTACCAGTACCGGTCGGGTCTCCCCCTTGAATCATAAAACCATCAATTACTCTATGAAAAGTAGTGTTTTTATAAAATCCGTCTTTCGCCAATTTAATGAAATTGGCACAGGTTACAGGTGCATCTTTAGTGGCAAGTTTTACTTCAAAATTTCCCATATTGGTAATAAAAATAGCTGTAGACGGTTTAACCGAAGGTGCCGCAGAAGCTTTTTTCTCAGTCGTTCCTGCGCCAGCTTTCTTTCCCTGGCTCCCACAGGCTGCCAAGAAAACACAACAAACCGCTATCAGCACTATGCTAAATATTTTTTTCACTATACATTCCTCCATTTATACTTTTATACCTTATATTATACTGTTTATCCACGAAAAAACCAACATTATAGGGAAAAAAATAAGGGAAAACCTGTACAAAATCATAGGCAAAGGTACGGCAAACTTGACAACCATTGCCATTATAAGCTAGAATAACAGCAGTAATTTAGTGCGGAACTATAGCTCAGATGGTTAGAGTACCACGTTGACATCGTGGGGGTCACAGGTCCGAGTCCTGTTAGTTCCACCATTTTTTTAAAAGTTGAGATAGAGTTTTATCAGGAAGTGAGCATATGGAACAAATATATTGTGAGGATGGTCACGGAGATTACAATAGAAGCTACGAGGGTCATTATGAAATAGATTATGCAGACTATTCCACTGACCACAGAGACAACAATTTCCGCAATTATGAGAAAAAAGTTCCCAAAACAAAAAAGGAACGCATCAAAGACATCCTTAACCACTACGAATAACAAAAGGGCTTTACAACCTAATCGTTGTAAAGTCCTTTTGCTATTAAGCTTTATTTTTTATTTAATCTTTGACCACTGCGCTACATCTAGCACACAGAGTCGGATGTTCAGGATCCTGACCTACAGTGTCGCTGTAATTCCAGCACCGTTCACATTTATGCCCTTCGGCCGGTTTAACCGTTACCTTCAAATCTTCTCTGCCGGTAGCTTCAGCTCCAGCTGCTACACCTTCCACAATTACTGCCTGGGAAACAATAAGCAAATTAGCCAAATCTTTTTCTACGGATTTAAGGATACGCAGAGCGTCTCCTTCTGCATGAAGTTCTACTTTGGCATCCAGGGAATGACCAATGGTCTTGGCCTGACGTGCGCTTTCCAGGACTTTAGTGATTTCACCACGAATGGTAATAAACTCATCCCACTTGGTTTCCAGGTCCTTATCAATGTATTCCTCATGCACAGTTGGCCAAGGAAGCATTTGCACGCTTTTTGGGGCATCTGCCGGTTTGTTCATAAACTGATAAACTTCTTCCATGGTGAAGCTCAGTACAGGCGACAGCATAATAATCAAGTCTTCCATGATTTCGTACATAGCTGTTTGCGCACTGCGGCGTTTTTGGTCATCAGGCTTAGAGGTATACAGCCTATCCTTAATAATATCCATGTAGAAAGCACTCATTTCCAATGTACAGAAATTATGAATAGCATGATAGAGCACATGGAAATCATAGCTTTCATAGGCCGCCGTAACTTCCTTCTTCAGAAGCTGAGTATGCATCAAAGCCCACTTATCCAATTCTTCCATTTCGGCAAAAGGCACTCTGTCCTTGGCATAGTCGAAATCACTGGTGTTACCTAAAATATATCGTATGGTGTTGCGAATCTTCCGGTATACTTCAGATAATTGTTTCAGAATATCTTTGGAAATCCTGATATCGGCTTTATAGTCAGAAGATGCTGCCCACAAGCGGACAATATCAGCGCCGTATTGTTTGATGATATCCTGTGGCGCGATAGTATTACCCACAGATTTACTCATCTTACGACCTTCACCGTCAACCACATACCCGTGAGTCAATACTGCTTTATACGGAGCATGACCGGTCACGGCTACAGAGGTCAACAGAGAGGATTGGAACCAGCCTCTGTGCTGGTCACTGCCTTCCAAATACATATCTGCGGGCCAATGAAGTTCCGGCCGTTGTTTCAACACAGACATATGAGTAGAACCGCTGTCAAACCATACATCCATGGTATCTGATTCTTTACGGAAGTGAGTACCACCGCACTTAGGACATTTTATGCCTTCCGGCAAAAGCTCTTCTGCACTGTGGGCCCACCAGGCATCGCTGCCTTCTTTAGCAAAAATATCGGCAACTTTAGCAATGGTATCTTCATTAACAAAAGGTTCGCCGCAATCCTTGCAATAGAATACAGGAATTGGTACACCCCAAGTTCTCTGCCGGGAAATGCACCAATCGTGACGGTCAGCCACCATATTGTGAATCCGGGATTCGCCCCAGGAAGGAATCCATTGTACCTCATCGGCAATGGCCTTCAATGCCTGTTCTCTGAACCCATCAATAGAAGCAAACCACTGCTCGGTTGCTCTGAAAATAATTGGTTGTTTGCAGCGCCAGCAATGAGCATATTGGTGAGTAATATTTTTCTTGCCCAACAATACCCCTAATTCTGCCAAGTACTTCAAAACAGGAATATTGGCATCAAACACAAACATCCCTTTAAAGCGTTCTCCCGCTTCTGCCGTCAGTTTGCCTTGTGCATCAACCGGACACAAGATAGGAAGCTTGTACTCAACACCTGTCAAATAGTCAACGTCACCATGGCCGGGAGCAGTATGAACGCAGCCGGTACCTGTTTCCAGGTCAACATAATCAGCCAGAACCACTAAAGATTTACGATGATTATATTCCGGGAAAGGATGTTCGCATTCGGCATATTCCATATCCTTGCCCAAAGTAATTCCTAAAATTTTACCAAAGGTTAAATTGCATTCTTCGGCTACTTTCCCCATTAATTCCTTGGCCATAAATAAAACTTCATCGCCGTATTCTACCCAGGCATATTCAAAGTTAGGATTCAGGGCTATAGCCACGTTAGCAGGCATTGTCCAAGGAGTGGTTGTCCAAATAACCATGTACGCCTTCTTGCCTTTGGCAGCTTCCGGTGTTTGGCCGTTGTCTTTAACAAGGGGCATCTTAACATAGATGGTAGGAGTCTTCATGTCCTTATATTCAATTTCTGCCTCGGCTAGAGCTGTTTCGCAGTGAGGACACCAATAAACGCTTTTTTTGCCCTTGTAGATATAGCCTTTGTTGGCCATAGAACCAAAGACCCTGATTTGTTCTGCTTCCAGTTCCGGTTGCAAAGTGATGTAAGGATGGTCCCAATCGCCCAATACGCCCAAACGTTTGAAATCATCTCTTTGATCATCCAGCCATTTCAGAGCATAAGCATGGCAGCGTTTTCTTAAAGTCAAGGCGTCCATGTTATGTCTGTCAATGCCCTCTGCATTGAGGCAGGCATGCTCAATAGGCATACCATGGGTATCCCAGCCCGGTACATAAGGAGTATCAAAACCCCGGGCATACTTATACTTTATAACAATATCTTTTAGGATTTTGTTTAAAGCAGTGCCCATGTGAATCTTTCCATTGGCATAAGGAGGTCCGTCATGCAAAACCCATTTGGGCAAATCAGCATGCATTTTTTCCTTTTCTTCATAAATGTGATTGTCATACCAGAACTTCAATAATTCAGGCTCTCTCTGAGGTAAACCTGCCCGCATAGGGAAATCTGTTTTAGGTAGGTTTAATGTTTTACCGTAATTGTCTTCGCTCACTATTTACACCTCCAAAAAAATAAATCTCGTTCCCCGAAGGGACGAGACATTGTTACCCGTGGTACCACCCTCATGACAGTTTCCTGCCACTCAAAAGTTTTAACGTTCTTGACACGGTTTGCCTTACTATAGGTTCAGACAAACAGCTCAGGAGTGATTTTCGATTTTAAGGCTTTCGTATGGACTTCCACCGACTCCATCTCGCTCAAATGTCACTTTTAAATCAGGCCTTAAGATTTACTGTCTCCGTCATGGCTTTTATTTTCTCAAATTGTTGTTATTATACAATAATTAATATACCTCTGTCAACGTGGCAATCTGTTAAGATGCTTATAATGAAAGATCTCCAAATTCTGTCCCCGTGACAAATACCCCGTATCGTTAAGTCCAAATACCGTATGCTCGTGCCACCTGTTCACACCCAAGATTGTCACAGAAGCAGGCCTGATGTCAAAAGAAATATTTTTAGCATAAACTTCTTCAATAGATAATCCCAGCCAGGCAAAAAGTATATTCTGCACAGTTCCCTTATGTGACACGATAATAATGTTTTCCGCCGAGGGTAAAATTTCCTCAAAACCCTTTTTGCACCTTTGGAAGAAATCCCTTCTGGTTTCCCCTGCATCATAATTCACATGATCCAGTTCCCGTCCATCCGTTGGTCCATGGTAAAACTTTTTTGCCGCGGTTTCCGTAAGCCCTGCTGCCTTGCCATTATTTTTTTCCCTGAGGAAACTTTTACTGCTCACAGAAAGATTGCCCATTTCCTCGGCAATGATCCTGGCACCTAAAAAAGCCCGGCGCAAATCGCTGGTAAAAATCACAGGGCGTTCCCTGCCCACGAAACTTTTCGCCATTTTTTTTGCCAGGACTTTCATCTGTTCTTCGCCTACGGTCGTTAAATCCGAATCCGTCCATCCACCGGTTAAATTATGAATATGATGTGTTGCCTCTCCATGGCGCACCAGAATAATCATCTTTTATTCCTCCCGGTTTAGATAAAACGTTTCAAAGTAATGCTTGTTCTGCCTTTTTTCGTTAAGCCTTTTATTTCTGCCACTTCCACCCTGCCTCTGGAACGAAAAGAAATAATATCCCCTTCGTTGACAGCCTGGGAAGCGCTTTTGGCTTCCTGCCAATTGACTTTTACGTTCTTAGACTTTATCTCATCAGCCATGTGGGACCGTGAAACCCCATATCCCGCTGCCGCTACTGCATCCAGCCGTAAAGCCGCCACTGTTGCCTTAATTATTTTAACCTGTTCTTCTCTTTCCTTAAGGTCTGTCAAGGGAATCGTTTTTACCTCCACGGGAGCAGACCCGATTTTTTGCAGGTTGGCTAAAATGAAAGACTCCATGGCACCATCTGCTACAAACTGAGCTCCTTCGGGAGTGAAAATAATATCTCCCAGTACGTCCCTGCTGCAACCGATTCCCATAAAAGCTCCCAAAACATCTCTGTGACTTAAATCATAGTAACGTTTATCCCATTTTGCTTCGTAAGCTTCAATACCAAAATCCGGAGAACCGTAAAACTCCTCGCTGACAAAAGCCACCTTCGCCCGCTCAGGATTTTTCAAACCTCCGTTTGTTGCCACCTGCACATTGGGAAAATTAGCAGCCACAATCTCCGCTACATTTTGCCCATGGGGATCCATAAAATCACTTATTTTATATTTCCGGCTTTTCCTGGCACCTTCTGCCAAGTCCAAAAGCTTACTGGCTAATTGCTCATCACCGCCGGCTTTAAAATATCTTAAAACTTTTTCCCTATCCGCCATTACTTATTTCCTTTCAATGCCTCACTGCGTGCCAACACGGCTTCTACCGCATCATACATAGCACCCCTGACACCATGGAGTTCCAAAGCATGAATACCGGCAATAGTAGTACCGCCGGGACTGGTTACCTGATCTCTCAGTTGTGCAGGATGAATACCTGTCTCAATAGCCATCTTACCGCTGCCGGCAAATGTCTGTGCCGCCAGTTCAATAGACAAGGCTCTGGGCAAACCTGCCTTTACCCCTGCATCTGCCAAGGCATCAATAAGGACGAAACAATACCCCGGGCCGCAGCCACTAATAGCAGAAACTGCTTCCATGGCCGATTCATCCAAAACTACTATTTCACCGCAGGACCCGAAGATGCTCTTTACAGCTTCTACAGCTGCTTTTGTTGTCTTCTTGTCAACAGCGATTGCGGACATGCCGGCACCAACTGCCAAAGGTGTATTAGGCATTACTCTGACCACTGCTCTGTCGGGAATCATATTTTTAATCATAGCTATGTCAGTGCTGGACATAATAGAAACAACAGTAGCTTTGGCCGGAATTGCCTGTGCTAAAGCTGCCGTCAAAACTGTCTTTGCCATCTGGGGCTTTACGGCCAGAACCACAAAGTCTGCCCCGGCTACAGCCTGTTCATTATCAGCAAAACATTTTACACCATATTGTTTAGCCAGATAATCTCTTCTTCCTGCGGTAGGTACACCGACTTTAACATCATTTTTGGTCAGCAGTCCTGCTTTCAGAATGCCCTTTAAAATAGCTTCTCCCATAGCTCCGCAGCCAATAAAGGCTACCTTACCGATTGTTTTTATCTTCCCCATGGTGTTGTATTCCCCCTATCAACATAACTGGTATTTTCTGCATCTATATCAACATTTTGAGGAGCACATACCAAAATGCTCCTGCCGATTTTTTTTAGGCTCCCATTTAAAGCATAGATAGTGCCACTGATAAAATCAATGATTCGCTTCATAACATCGCTGTCCGTGTCTTCGAAGTTAATAACCACCGGTTGGTTTTTACGCAGGTAATCTGCCACTTTTTGGGCATCATCAAAATTCACCGGTTCAATAACCACCACTTTCACTTGTTTGGTAGCCAGGGGCATAGAAATCAGTTTATCATCGCCCTTTTCCTTGCTAAAGCCAAAAACGCCCTTCTCTTTACGGGCATAACGTTCGTCCCGTTCCTTCCATTTTTTTGCTCCAAACATAGGAACAACGGCCGCCTCTTCTTTAGTATCTTGTTCCGGCAAATCCATTTCTTCATCTTCACTATATAAGCCAAAAATTTCGCAAATTTTATCTATTATTTTCATATTTCACCATTGCTCCTTAAAATTTTTGGGAATAATCCCTTGCACCGAATAAAGCCGTGCCCACTCTTACTTCATTGGCGCCCTCTTCTACGGCAATCCAATAATCATGAGTCATACCCATGGATAGAATATTACAGGTATCTTTACCTACAGCTTTTTGCAGCAATAAAAAATCTTTATACCCTGCCGCAAAAGCAGGCCTTGTCTCTTCCACATTTTCCGCTGCTTGGGCTATAACCATAACCCCTCTCACTCTAACGTGAGTAAAAGCCGACAGCTTACCTGCCAAGGTCACAAATCCCTCCGGCGTCAAACCAGTTTTTTGCGGTTCTCTGGCCTCATTAATTTGCAGCAGAACATCTTGTACTTTGTTGGATTCTTCAGCCAGTTTGTCAATTCTTCCTAATATTTCTTCGCTGTCTACGGACTCTATTATATCAAATAATTCGACAGCATGTTTAGCCTTGTTTTTTTGTAAATGCCCAATTAAATGCCAGATACCGCCCTCTGGCAAGACAGCCTTTTTATGTTGTGCCTCTTGGACACGGTTCTCGCCTACATTGTTCAGTCCTGCAGCTAAAGTCTCCGTTACTATTTCCGCCGGATGATTTTTCGTCACAGCTACAATAGTAACTGTACTGCCTGTGGCTTTAAGCTCTGTACGTTTTGCCAGAGCCTCTTTGATTGTTGTTTGCACTTTTGCAAGATTATCAGCTAACATAACATTACCTCTCAACTTCGATATATTATGGCTGCCAATCTCCCTGTTTTTCCCTGTTCACCACGATAAGAGAAATACTTATCCATGTGGTCCTTTGTACAGTAATTTGCACAGAGAATATTGTCTCCCGGAACACCCAGTTTTTTCAATTGCTGCCTATTGACCTGCCATAAATCCAAAAACCAATGTCCCTCTCTCGAGGGTTGAAAACAATCATGAAATTCTGTGGCTTTATCCCAAACATTTTTATCTACTTCATAACAGCAAGGCCCAATAGATGGTCCGATTGCCGCTACGATATTTTGCATCTCTGCTCCGTATTTGTCATGTAACAACATCGCACCCCTGGCCGCAATATTGCTGACAGCACCCCGCCAGCCGGCATGAACCAGGGCAAGGCCTTTGCCCTTTGTGTCAATAAGCATGACAGGTACACAGTCAGCAAAAAAAAGCATCAAAGGAACTCGTGACAAGTCTGTTACCAAACCGTCAGTATTGGGTATGGTGTCACCGTAATCGCAAGCGCCCCTGCCCACCAGCCCTTTAGTAATTGCCACAATATTATTGCCATGAACCTGAGCACAGGTTGTGACCCGCTCCGAAGCACAACCCAATGCAGCTGCCACTTTCTCTCTATTTGCCAAAACTTTTTCTCTTGTATCGCCAACATGCAAAGCCATGTTTAACCCGCCCGGTACTAAATCACTGATGCCACCGGTGCGGCAGGTAAAACCATGGACTATACCATATTGTTTCAAAAGAGGGAAATAGCCTATTTCCACATCCTTACAAACTTTAAAGGCAAATTCTGCCATAATCCCTCCTGCCAAAACACAAAACGCCCAGACCGATAGTTCTCAGCCTGATATACATATTTTTGTGCTTATTTAATATATTATAGACCAAAATACAGAAAAAGGCGACATATTTTGTCGCCTTTTTTCTTATTTTTCCTGCTTTTTTAAGACTTTTTCCATGCGTTTAATCATGGTCTCCAGAACTTTAAGGCGAGCATAGAATTTATTCTTGGCCTCTACTACCGTCCAAGGGGCTTCTTCTGTGTCCGTCCTGTAAAGCATTTCATTAACTGCCCCTACGTAAGCATCCCATTTTTCCCTGTTCCGCCAATCTTCGGCAGTTATTTTCCAGGTTTTGTCAGGATCCTCTTCTCTGGCTTTAAAACGGTTGTATTGCTCATCTTTATCTATCTGCATCCAGAATTTTTGTACAATAATACCCTGTTTTGTCCATTGGGCTTCCATATCATTGATTTCCTGATAGGCTCTATGCCATTCCTGGGCAGTAGCAAAACCTTCTACTCTCTCCACCAGGACTCTTCCGTACCAGGTTCTATCGAAAATCGCCGCTTCCCCCGGAGCAGGAATATGCTGCCAAAATCTCCACAAATAATGAAATTTCTTTTCCCAATCATTGGGAGCACATACAGGATTGACCTTATAACCCAATGGGTCCAGTCCCGCTGTCAAGCGTTTGATGGCACCGCCTTTTCCTCCTGCATCCCATCCTTCAAAAGCAACAATGGTACTGATTTTCTTCTCGTATAACTTCAACTGAAGTTCGCCGATCTTCTGTCTAAGTGCTTTGTACTTCTTTTCATAAGCCTTTTCAGAAATTGTTTTGGATAAATCGTAAGTACTCAAAATATCGGGTATTGTTTCATCGGCAGCATTCTTCTTTTGAAGTGCCTTTCTCCCCTGCTCAGCTTTCTGCAGCTTGTGCTTGTTTAAAGCTTCGGTTAATTCAGCTATGAGCACTTTCAGGGTTTCAATAATACCTACCCGTTTACTTTCCATGGGTATAATATGCCAGGGAGCGTATGCCATATCTGTTTTTGCCAACATTTCTTCGTACACTTTTTCATAGGCTTTATAATCAATTCCTTCAATACCGCCGGGAGTCAAGCTCTCCCACTGACTGCCGGAAGTCTGAAAGCCTTTGGTAAGATTCTTTTCTTGTTGCTTAGCTGAAAGATGAGTGAATATCTTGATGATAATATATCCTTCATCCGTCAATTCTTTTTCAAAGGTATTTATCTCTTCATAACTTATATTGTACCATTCGCTGGCCTCGTCCTTATCACCTACTGTATGCTCATTCTTGAGGAAATACCAGGCTCTATGGTGAATACTGATTTGACCCGCAGCCGGCAATTCTTTCCAAAATTGACCAAAAAAGGGTCCTTGTTTTTGCTTTTCCGTGGTTTTAGAGGCAGAAAACACGCTGAAACCGCGAGGGTCCAGAGCGGATATTATTTTATTGATTAAAAGCCCCCGCCATGAACCTCGAAATCCTTCAAAAAGAATAATGACCGGTACATCTGCATCTCTCAATTCTCTTTGCAAAGCACCAAGGTTTTCCGATAGTTTAGTAAACTGTTTCTCGTAAGCATCTTTTTTGATTTTTCCCTTAAGATTGATCTTCTCCAGCACTTTATCACTCCCTCAAATTTGCGAAAACCTTATTTGTTATTCAAAATCATAAGGATTAAGGGCTCTGGGTTTAGCCAGGACCTGGGCCATTATAAAACCTGCCCTGATATCTCTTTTATTAATGCTGTCACGCCAGGGATTATCAGCAGTGTGGACCTTCAAGGATTCTTCCGGTTCGGGTACAACAGAATCTGAATCGGTCTCTCCAAGGTCCTCGTCTCTCAGGGGTTCTGCTTCCATATTTTCCGCCACCATGGATTCCGCATCCATATTCTCCGCTACCATAGATTCCGGCTCCATATCATCCTGTTGCCTATTTTCAGGAGCGGAATATACAGTGGTGCTTCTTTTCATTCTGTCATTAGCAGAAAGATTAGTATTGCGAATAAGCGGCTGCCGTTTAACATTCTCTACCTTGCGGGAAAATTGCTCCAGCATCTCTTCCAAAGTTTTAGGTTGTCCCTTTGTCTGTGGCTGACGTGATTTAGCCTTATTCTTGTCTTTGATGTAGGCAGAAAAAATTTGTAGCCCTATCCATAAAATACAAAGAAAAATAAGTTTCATGATTTACGCTCCCTTATTGGGCATTCTTCGGGTCAGCAGCATGGCTGTCAGGGCCGGCCTGAGCAATGGTCTTTCTCATATCTGTATCAGCGTTAATATTATTCATTCTGTAGTAATCCATAACACCCAGCTTGCCTGCTTCCAAAGCTGCCGCCAAAGCTGTTGGTACCTTGGCCTGAGCTTCCACAACCTTTGCTTGCATTTCCTGAGTATAAGCCTTCATTTCCTGTTCCTTGGCTACAGCCATGGCACGACGTTCTTCGGCTTTGGCCTGAGCAATACGCTTATCAGCTTCAGCTTGGTCTGTAAGCAGTTTGGCACCAATGTTACGGCCTACGTCAACATCGGCAATATCAATAGACAGAATTTCAAAGGCAGTTCCGGCGTCCAAGCCTTTTTCCAAAACCGTCTTAGAAATATGATCGGGATTTTCCAGCACTTCACTGTGATTCACAGCAGAACCAACACTGGTAACAATACCTTCACCAACACGGGCAATAATAGTCTGTTCACCGGCACCGCCTACCAATCTGTCGATATTAGCACGTACCGTAACTCTGGCCTTAACCTTCAATTCAATACCGTTTTTAGCCACGGCAGAAACAACCGGTGTCTCAATGACCTCCGGATTAACACTCATCTGCACTGCTTCCAGGACATTACGACCTGCCAAATCTATAGCACAAGCTCTTTCAAATGTTAAGGGAATCTCTGCCCTGTGTGCGGCAATTAAAGCATCAATTACTTTATCCACATCGCCGCCGGCCAGATAATGTGCTTCCAGCTGATTGGTATTTACAGCAATGCCGGCTTTATTGGCCTTTACCAAAGGCATTACAATCTTACCGGCAGGGACACGGCGTAGTCTCATTCCCACCAAATTGAAAATACTCACATCCACTCCTGCAGCCATAGCAGAAATCCACAGCCCCACAGGCACAAAATTCAAAAACAAAGCTATCACAAAAACCGCCAAAATAATAATTAAACCACTGCCTAGAATGTCCATTGTTATTTCTCCTTTGTTACGAATATTTTATTGCCGACTACCTTGCTCACTACTATATCAGTGCCAGCCGGGAGAAATTCTCCTTCGGTGACAACGTCCAGTCTCTTATCTTCTACAATGGCTACTCCGCTGGGGCGAAGCAGTGTTTCTGTTTTTCCTCTTTTCCCTACATATTCTGCTATTTTCTTTTCTTGGGGAACATCAGTAGCCTGCTGCTTATTGTGCAGGACAAATTTATTCCAAACCGGATTCTTGGGCAAATTCTTTATCAAGAGACCGCCCACTATAATGGCCACAACCACGCCTATTGCCAAAACTGTTAAAGTCGCCCTACTGGCTCCCAAAGCATAATAAAAGCTGGCCAAAATACAAACCAATCCTGATATGCCGCAGATACCAAACCCGGGAATAAACAACTCGATGAATAAGAGCAACGCTCCTAGACCGAAAAGTCCCAAGGCCGTCCAATCCAAAGCCAGTTCATTGGGGTTATAGTAAAGGTCCAATGGCTCTACAAGGTTGCCTGCCGCCGCACCCAAGGGCGAAGCTGCCAAACACAAAAACAGGGTCAAGAACCAGAAATAATATTTTTTCACCTTTCAACACCCCCC
>DAIQMR010000023.1:880-18290 GCA_036788835.1 Acidaminococcaceae bacterium | reverse complement strand
TGACTAATTATTAATGACTAATTATATCGTATTATTGACGATTAATTATACCATATAATACTCTCGTGTTACAAAAGTACTGTCCATTTTGTGAAATAAAAAAACCGTAAACAGGTTATCCCCATTTACGGCTTTTCAATTATTTAAGCAATTCTTTTACCATGGTGCTGATCTTACCGCCTTCGGCACGACCGCTGACCTTGGCTCTTACGGCCCCGATAACCTTACCCATGTCTTTCATGGTTTTGGCGCCGGTTGTGGCAATAACTTCCTGAATCATGGCTTTTAATTCTTCATCGCCCAATTGTTCAGGTAAATACTTCTTCAGTATGGCTATTTCCTGCTCATTTTCCTCTACCAGATCGGTACGGTCAGCCTTCTTGAATTCTGCAATAGAATCCTCTCTTTGCTTGACCTCTTTCATAAGCAATGCACATACTTCGTTGTCATCCAGCTCTTTTTTAGTATCGATTTCTTTGTTCCGAATAGCGGCCCAAACCATACGGATAACAGCTAAGCGCTGCTTACCTGCTTCCCTGTCTTTCATGGCTTGTTTCATATCTGCTGATAAAGTTGCTCGTAATGACATATTGAATGCCCCCAAACTTATCTGAACTTGCGTTTTCTGGCAGCCTCAGATTTCTTCTTGCGTTTAACGCTAGGTTTTTCGTAGTGTTCACGTTTCCTTACTTCGGAAAGAACGCCAGCCTTTTGCGTAGCACGTTTGAAACGGCGCAAAGCGCTGTCTAAGGATTCAGTTTTACCTACTTTTATCTCTGTCAATTGTTATCCCTCCCTCCACGAACACATTCGGGAAGTGTATCTTTATATACACACTAGGATATTATAGCCTAAAACCCTCTTCTCTGTCAATATAATTAACAGGGCGGCCAACCTAATGCCTTTCCTCCTAAAACATGGAAATGTAAGTGAGGAACGGATTGTCCGCCGTCCTCTCCTGTATTAATTACTACCCGGAAGCCCTTTTCCTCAATGCCCAGCTGTTTTACTATTTCCGGCAGCTTTTTCTTCACATAGACAACAATGTCATCTGAGGCAGTAATAATATTTTGAGTATGTTCTTTAGGAATAATCAAAACATGGACCGGTGCTCCCGGATTAAGGTCATTGATAACGATGATTTTATCATCTTCATAAAGCCTCTTGCTGGGAATCTCACCTGCTACTATTTTACAGAAAATACAATCAGTCATTATTTTCACCCCCTTGCGTGTTTTCTATTATATCACCTAAAACTCCATCTAAATAGGTTTTTTCTATCTTTATAGGTAAAATTTTTCCCGTTAAATCTTCTGTAGATTGGCAGAAAGTCCTGACATAATTAGGCGTTAAGCCTTCCCAGAGGCCCTCTTTATTAGGCATTTCCCAGAGAACATCATAGGTTTTGCCTACTAGAGTGCGGCAATACTCCTCATGCATTCGTTCGTCCAATGCTCCTAATTCAGCAGCTCTAACCTGCTTTTCCTGTTCAGGAACCTGGTTGTCCATAGTTGCCGCCGGAGTTCCCTGACGCCGGGAAAATGGGAAAACGTGAATTTTGCTGAAAGCGCATTCCTTGGCAAATTGTAAGGTAGCGGTAAAATCCTCTTTTGTTTCTCCGGGAAAGCCTACGATAATATCAGTAGTAATGGCAATACCTGGGGCTTTTGCCCTGATGCCATCTAACAAGGTCTTAAATTTAGCTGTGGTATATGGTCTGTGCATATTTCGCAAGGTCTTATCACAACCTGCCTGGAGAGGCAGATGCAAGTGAGGACATAGCCTCTCATCTTTAAGCATAATCTCCAGCAAATGGTCATCTACTTCTACTGATTCCAAAGAACCCAAGCGCAGTCTCTTGAGTCCCGACACAGATAAAGCCGCTTCCACAGCCTGGTCTAAATGTGGTGCTCCTGCTGTTTCATGGCCATAGGCACCTAAATGAATACCAATAAGAACCACTTCTTGAAAACCATTTTTCACCAAAGAAGCGACTTCTTCTTTAATGCTGTCCAGGCTACGGGACCTGAGTGGCCCTCTGGCATAAGGAATAATACAATAAGAACAATATTGGTTACATCCTTCTTGAATTTTAAGGAAGGCTCTATCCTTGGTTGCTTCTACTCCTGCCGCCATGTCTTCAAAATTACCGTTGAAAGCATGTACTTGATTAATGGCATTCTCCGGCCGTTGGGCTAAAGCTCCGTTTACCAGTTGAACGATATTTTTCCTGTCCTGATTGCCAACCAGTAAATCCACCCCTGCTATTTTCGCTACTTCTTCCGGCGCAGTTTGAGGATAGCAACCGGTAACAACAACTAAAGGAGTACCTGATTTGCGGGCAGCCCGATGAATGATTTTCCTGGATTTACTCTGACCCATGTTTGTAACAACACAAGTATTAACCAAGTAAACATCTGCCGGTTCTGTAAAATCTACGATTTTATAGCCCGCCCCGGCGAAAAGTTTTTCCATGGACGCAGTGTCTGCCTGGTTCACTTTACAACCCAAAGTATAAAAAGCAATGGTATGCATTAAATCTAGCCTCCCAAATTTCCTGTTTCATATAAAATCGCCGCTACCGTAGCCAGACCCGCTGTTTCTGTTCTGAGGATTCTCTTACCAAGACTGACTGCTGTCATGCCTGCTTCCTGTGCCTTCGCCAGCTCGTCTTTAGAGATGCCCCCTTCCGGTCCTATCAGCAAAATTACTTCTGTCAAATTACCTGTTCCTTGTAAGACCTCTTTCAGACTGCGCCTGTCTTCTATTTCGTAGGCAACAATTTTTACCGGCACATATTTATATTTGTCTAGCACCTGTGTCAGAGAAAGGGGTGCCAGAACTTCCGGCACAATGTCCCGCTTACTTTGTTTAGCTGCTTCTGCGGCAACCTTTTGCCATCTTACTTGTTTCTTTGCCCCTTTTGCACTGTCCAACCTAACCACAGAGTTTTCCATGGCTACAGGGCAAATAACGCTTACTCCCAACTCCACTGCCTTTTGTACAATGAAATCCATTTTATCGCTTTTGGGCAAACCTTGAGCCAAAATGATTTTCACCGATGGTTCGTGACTTTCTTCTATTTTTTCTACCAAATCTATAGCCACCTTGTCGGCGGTAATCTCTCTTATTTTCATCAGAGCGCAAACCTGATCCAGGCTGACAACCTGCAAGGCATCTCCCACTTGCATTCTCAGTACTTTACCAATATGATGGGCATCTGCCCCTTTAATATCCATAGTTTCCTGAAAAGGAACCGTCAAAAAAAATCTATGCACGTTATTCATCCTTTCCCATGAGAATGGCTGCCCAGCCTCCTCGCCGGTTAATCTTTTTAACAACCATTCCGGCTTTTCTAGCGGCCTCTTCTACATCCGCGACTCTGTCCTCTATAATCCCGCTGGCTAAAAACAACCCACCGGACAAAAGTTTTCCCTGCACATCATTTAACAAAATAATAATCACATTGGCAATAATGTTGGCCACGATAATATTGGCCTTGCCATCTGTGCCTGTAAGCAAATCACCCTGCTTCACATCTATCACATGCTCCAGCTTATTCATGGCCACGTTTTCTTTGGCTACTTTCACAGCTGTTCCATCATTATCTACGGCCTTGACGCTTTTGGCTCCCAAGAGAGCCGCTGCAATAGCCAGTATGCCGCTACCGGTACCCACATCAAAAACCAGACTGTCAGGTTTAACGATTTCTTCCAGTTCCGCCATGCACATAGCCGTGGTATGATGCGTCCCGGTACCAAAAGCCATCCCCGGATCAATATGAATTATTTTTTCACCCGGTTTGGTTGTGTATGCTTCCCAGCTGGGTTTAATTACTAACTTCTTGCCAATATGGGTGGTATGAAAATATTGTTTCCATTCATTGGCCCAGTCTTCTTTATTTATTTTCTTGAACAAGGTGGCACCAAATTGGAATTTGCCAATCCGCTGTTCTATAACCTTTAGTCCGGTTTCAATCTCAGATAGTTTTTTCCCCAGCTGAGCATCTTCTGAATAATAGGCCGTAACAGTAACTGCCTCTGTGTTGGTTTGCTCAGGAATATCGCACAATTCCCAATTAGCTGTCTTACGTAAGTCATTAATGAACATAGGGTCTTCAATAACTACGCCACTATTAGAAGCACCCGCTTCCCGCAGCATATCTGCCACTGCTTCTACAGCTTCATGCTTAACTTTTACGCTGACTCCCAGCCACTGTTCCATGTGCTCGTCTCCTGTCTATATGATGTGGATTCATTATAACATAAAAATTTTGTCAGATTATCCTGGAGTTTCGTTAGCTTCTTGTACCGTTCTTTGTCGTACCTGCATGTACATATTTTAACGTTCACTGAGACAACATTTCTAGGCCTTGTTCTATTCCCTCCAGATTTTCTTCCCATCTGTCTTTCCAGCGAGAAAAGTAATACTTTTTATTACTCACACCGTAATATTGCATATGGTCAAGTTCAGGTGTTGGATACATGGTGAACAAATATATGCTGCCAAGAATAACTGTCAGAACGCATATTATAATATACTTTGCTTCCTTTATCAGGTGCATGTTTTTCTCCATCTTCCTCATATTCGGCTTTATTGTACCATAAAAAGGACGCGATTGCTCGCGTCCTTTTCTTTTGCGTTTTTTTTATTTCTTGAACATGTTTTTCACTTTATCGAAGAAGCCTTTTTCTTCGGGGTTAATGTTGTCACCACCGATGATTTCAAACTTGCGCAAAGCATCTTTTTGTTTTTCATCCAGTTTGGTCGGCACAACAACTTTAATACTTACCAGTTGGTCACCTTTAACACCATCACGAAGACTTGGAATACCCTTGCCCTTCAAGCGTAATATCTTGTTAGGCTGAGTTCCTTCCGGCACCTTCATAATGACTTCCCCATACAAAGTCGGTACTTTGATTTCTGCGCCCAGTGCGGCTTGGACAATACTGATAGGTACTTCACAAGTTACCGTAGTACCCTCACGGCCGAAGAATTTATGAGGTTTAACGTAAAGGTAAACATACAAATCCCCCGTAGGTCCACCATTGGTACCTGCCTCACCTTTGCCTGCTACCCTCAAACGAGAGCCGTTATCAACGCCGGCCGGGATCTTCACTGTAATAGTACTGCGTTTCTTCATATGGCCTGCACCACCGCAGTCCTTGCAGGGATGGGAAATAATCTTACCTGTACCATGGCATTTACGGCAGGGCTGGACGTTGACCATTTGGCCAAACATGGTATTCTGAGTTACTCTGACCTCACCTGTACCATGACAATCAGGACAGGTTTCAGCTTTGGTACCGGGCTCAGCTCCCGAACCATTGCATCGTTCACAGGTTTCTTCCCTGTTCAGGCGCACGTTCTTTTCTATTCCAAAGGCTGCTTCCTCAAAAGTCAGTTCCAAATCCAGGCGCAAATCTGCCCCGGCACGTGGACCGTTTCTCTGGCTGCGGCTACGGCCACCTTGGCCACCGAAGAACATGTTGAAAATATCATCCATGCCTTCGCCGCCGCCGCCGAAGCCGCTAAAACCACCCTGGAATCCGCCAAATCCACCAAAGGGATTGCCACCGGCACCGCCTGTACCTCCGTTTTGGAAAGCAGCATGACCGTATTGGTCATAGGCAGCACGTTTCTGTTTATCTGACAGAACGCTATAGGCCTCATTGCATTCCTTAAATTTCTCGGCAGCTTCCGGATTATCCTTATTCAAATCAGGATGATACTTACGTGCCAGTTTGCGATATGCTTTTTTTAGTTCGTCGTCTGTGGCAGTTTTCGCCACCCCCAGCACATCATAATAATCTCGTTTTTCAGCCATTAGTATCTCCCTCTAAGAATATTATTTCTTGTCTTTATCGTCATCTACGACTTCTGCATCAACTACATCATCTTCGGGTTTCTTTTGCTCAGCTCCTGTGCCATTGGCACCTGCGCCGGCGCCGGCAGCCCCTGCTCCGTTAGCCTGATTTTGCTTGTAAAGCTCAGCAGACAATTCATACAAAGGCTTCTGCAATGCTTCAGTATCTGCTTTAATCTTAGCGGAATCCTGACCTTTCAAGGTTTCTTTCAAAATATCAATAGCAGCCTGCACAGCCTTAATCTTGTCATCGTGACCTTTGCCTGTCATGTCCTTAACCGTCTTTTCAGCCTGGTAAACCATGGAATCAGCCTGGTTACGAACTTCTACGTCTTCCTTGCGTTTCTTATCGGCAGCGGCATTAGCTTCTGCTTCTTTTACCATCTTATCTACTTCGTCCTTATTCAAGGAACCGGAAGAAGTAATAGTAATCTTCTGCTCTTTGCCGGTACCCAAATCTTTAGCGCTAACGTTCACAATACCGTTGGCATCAATATCGAAAGCAACTTCAATCTGAGGCACTCCGCGAGGAGCTAAAGGAATCCCGCCTAATTCGAAACGACCCAGTGTCTTGTTGTCCGCAGCCATTTCACGTTCACCTTGCAATACGTGAATATCAACAGAAGGTTGATTATCAGCGGCAGTTGAGAATACCTGTTTCTTAGATGTAGGAATAGTGGTGTTACGGTCAATAATCTTAGTAAACACGCCGCCCATAGTTTCAATACCCAGAGACAAAGGAGTCACATCAAGAAGCAGAACGTCTTTCACATCACCGGCTAAAACACCTGCCTGAATAGCAGCACCAACCGCCACACATTCATCAGGGTTTACACCGTGAGCAGGTTCTTGGCCAAATAATTTCTTAATGGCTTCTTGAACAGCAGGAATTCTGGAAGAACCGCCTACCAGCAGAACCTTGTTAATATCTTTGGTGCTCATCTTAGCATCATCCAAAGCTTTGTGCACGCAGGTAAATGTTTTATCAACCAAATCTGCGGTCATTTCTTCAAATTTAGCTCTGGATAAATCCATATCCAAATGTTGAGGACCATTGGCACCGGCCGTAATGAAAGGCAGGTTGATATTAGTAGTCAGCATATTGGATAATTCAATCTTGGCTTTCTCAGCAGCTTCACGAATACGCTGCATAGCCATCTTATCTCCTGTCAAATCAATACCGGTCTTTTTCTTAAATTCATCGGTCATCCAGTTCATGACTCTTTCATCAAAGTCATCGCCGCCTAGATGAGTATCGCCGTTGGTGGATTTAACTTCGAAGACACCATCGCCTAATTCCAGAATGGACACATCGAAAGTGCCGCCACCCAAATCATAAACCAAGATGGTCTTGTCATCAGCTTTATCCATACCATAAGCCAAAGCAGCTGCAGTAGGTTCATTGATGATACGCATTACTTCCAGTCCGGCAATCTTACCGGCATCTTTGGTAGCCTGACGTTGACTGTCGTTAAAGTAAGCAGGTACAGTAATAACTGCCTGGGTAACTTTTTCGCCTAAATACTTTTCAGCGTCACCCTTCATTTTCTCCAAAATCATAGCGGAAATTTGTTCCGGGGTATAATCTTTGTTGTCAATGTGTACTTTAAATTGAGTACCCATTTTACGTTTAATGGAACTAATGGTTCTGTCAGGATTAGATACAGCCTGACGTTTTGCCAGTTGCCCTACCAGACGTTGATCGTCTTTAGTGAAGCCAACCACAGAAGGAGTCAAATTGCCACCTTCCTGAGTAGGAATAACGGTAGCAGCACCGCCTTCCATAACAGCTACAACAGAGTTTGTGGTTCCTAAATCAATACCAATTATCTTAGACATAATAGTTTCCTCCCTATATCTTATCATTTATTTTATATGTAACACCGGCTCTTACCGGTTGTTAACCGACTATTTTTTTACTACACGCACTTTACTGTGGCGAATAATATTGTCGCCAATCTTGTAACCCTTTTCTGCCACCAGATCAATGGTCTCATCAGGCAAATCTGAGTTAGTATTTTGCATAACCGCTTCATGAAACTCCGGATTGAATTTTTGTCCTTGTGCGGGAATCTCTTCAATCTTCAGTGCTTGGAGAGCCTGTTGAAATTGCTTATGAATTTTTGTCATGCCCTCGTGCATAGCTTCCGCCGTATTGCCTTGTTGTTCCATGCTTTCTTCTGCTCTATCAAAATTGTCCAAAACTTTTAAAAATTCCCTGGCTACGCTAGCTGTAACAAAAGCCGCCAATCTTTCCTGATCCTGGGCACTGCGCTTCCGGACATTGCTGAAATCCGCCTGCATTCTGGCCAGCTGGTTCTGTAATTCTTCTATTTTTTTATCCTTGCTGTCATCTTGAGGCATTTCCGCTGCTTTTTCTTCCGTGGTATTTACCTCAGCTTGCTCTGTGGCCTTTGCTGCTTCCGTCTTTCCCTCAGCTGCAGGCTGTGCCTGGGCTTCTTCGGTGGTTGCTTTGGCTTGCTCGGCCTCTTTGACTTCTTCAGCCATCATCTTAGCTTCTTCAGCTGCCTTAGCCGCATCTTTTTTTTGCTGACTCTCGTGCCTATATGTTTTACTATACCCGTGATTATGATTATGCACTATACTTCCTCCTTATTTATTGTTCTCATTCATTTTATTAAATACCACATGCATATACTTTTGCAGATAATCCATAACAGAGATAACTTTCTTGTACTCCATTCTGGTTGGCCCTAAGACGGCCAAGGTTCCCACTACCTGTCCGTTTAAACGGTAGGTAGCCTGAATCATACTGCAATCCTGTATGCCGGTGAAGGTATTTTCACTGCCGATTGTAATGCGCAAACCGGAATTAGCACCGGCATTAAGCATGTCTTTCAAAATCTGTTCTTCTTCCAGAACTCCCAACAACTCTTTTATTCTGTTAGCATCCTGAAACTCCGGCTGATTGAAAATCTGCTTGGTACCGCCCAGAAACATTTTTTCTTTCCGCTGGCCTTGCTGCATCTGTTTCACGGCTTTCAGCAGAGAAGAAAAGAGCATCTTATCTCCCTGAATTTCCTGATGGCTATCCTCCAAAAGATCAGAATCAATGCTATCAAGATTCATACCATGCAATTTATTGGTAATCCTTTTAGCCAAATAATCCAACTCATCCTGCTGCATCCCCAAGGGGATGTCAACTATGCAGTTATCAATTTGACCATCGTCAGTAATCAGGCAAAGAATAGCTTTGTGCTCGTTCAGAGGCAAAAATTTCATATAAGAGAATTGGCTGGTAGTTTCCTTATTAGCCAAAACCAAAGACACATTTTTGCTCATACGTGAAAGGATTTTAGCCGTAGACTGAAAAATATCATCAATGTTACGCACTCTCTCCCTATACCAATTATCAATGAGCGCAATATCATTAGGCGTTAAATTACCGGGCTTAATCAATGAATCCACATAATATCTGTAAGCCTTACTGGAAGGAATACGACCGGCAGATGTATGGGGCTGGTCCAAAAAGCCCAGCAGTTCCAAATCCGACATTTCGTTACGAATAGTAGCCGGACTGATGCCCAGATTGTATTTCCTTGCTATGGTACGAGACCCAACAGGCTCAGCAGTAGCAATATAATCTTCAATGATGATTTGGAGAATCTGTTTCTGTCTATCGCTTAGCACTGTTATCATCTCACTTTCTTCTTATCTGTTAGCACTCTTAAGCATAGAGTGCTAACATCTGATAATAAAGATACACCCTATTAGACAAAATGTCAATAGCTTTACAAAATTTCATATGAATTTTTCAAAAACTATATTGCCGAATTGCCTGCCTCTGGAAGTAAGTCTGAAAACTTTTCCCTTTTGCGTCCATTCTGCCAGCTTCTGAGCCTCACATTCGGCTATTTCCCTGCTATACTTTTCCCGGAAATTTACTCCGTAACGCTCTGCAATTTCTTCCATATTAATACCATCCATTGTTCGCAGTCCCATAAATATACATTCCGCCAATTGTGTGGCTGGTGTCAGTATTTCTTTTTCCGGCTTGGTATCCCCTAAATATTCTTCCATGGTTAAAGGCCCTGTATGGCGTTCTTGCCCAGTAAAAGTCACGGCGCCGATTCCAAACCCCAAGTAGGGCAAATAATGCCAATACACCAAATTATGCCTTGCTTCTTCACCAGGTTTAGCAAAGTTTGATATTTCGTAATTTCTGAGACCCTGTTCCGGCAAATATTTAGTCACAAATTCATACATGTCGCCTACCGTATTTTCATCCGGCAGTTGTAAATAACCCTGCTGTAAGCTTTGAGCCAAAGGGGTTTCCTTTTCTACGCTAAGTCCATAAACGGATATATGCGTCAGTCCCCATTTGGCTAAACCCCGCACAGAACTAGTAACCGAAGCAAGTGTCTGACCGGGATAGCCAAAAATCAAGTCCCCGTTAATTCTTGTAAAGCCGGCCTGCTTTGCCATATTTAAGGCATCAAGAGCTTCCCGGCTATTATGAATCCGCCCCATAGCCTTTAGTTCCTTATCATTGAGAGATTGTATCCCCATGCTGATTCTGTCGAAGCCAAGAGCCCTGTAAGCCTGCAAATTCTTTTCAGTTACCGTACCGGGGTTTGCTTCAATAGTCGCCTCCGCCGGCTGCTGCCACAGGCCTTTCGCTTTTAGGGCCGAAACAATCTGTTCCAAGCAGGAAAGAGGTAAGATACTGGGGGTTCCTCCCCCAAAATAAATTGTAGCCCGGGAATTTATGGGCATAGTTTTCCTATAGCGGCTAATGTGCCGGCATAACTGCTCCGTGTAAGCCACCATTTGTGCGCCCTGAACTTGCGGGAAAGACGTAAAATCACAATACTGACATTTTTGCAAACAAAAAGGGATATGTATATATATCCCTTGAATCATTTCCCATTTTTGCATAAAACTCACCTTTATTAATAAATTATTTATCCACTTTGAGAATAGCCATAAAAGCTTCTTGCGGAAGCTCTACAGTACCAACCTGTTTCATACGCTTTTTACCGGCCTTTTGTTTTTCCAAAAGCTTACGCTTACGGGTAATATCGCCGCCGTAGCATTTGGCCAATACGTCTTTTCTCAAGGCACTGACAGTCTCTCTGGCAATAACCTTACTGCCGATGGCTGCCTGAATAGGAATTTCAAACTGCTGCCTGGGAATCAGGCTCCGCAATTTTTCAACCAGTGCTCTGCCCCTGGATTGTGCCCTTTCTCTGTGCACAATAGCCGAGAGTGCATCCACAGGGTCACCGTTCAGCAAAATATCTACCTTAACCAGATTAGAAGGACGATAACCATGAAGTTCGTAATCCAAAGAGGCATAGCCACGGGTTACGGATTTCAAACGGTCGAAATAATCGAAGATAATCTCGCTTAAGGGCAGGGCATAATGAATCATGACACGATTTTCGTCAAGATATGTCATGTTACTATATTCGCCGCGCTTTTCCTGACTCAGCTCCATAACCGGTCCCACATAGTCTTTAGGGACGATGATTGTGGCGTTCACAAAGGGTTCTTCCACGTGGTCGATTACCGTTTGGTTGGGGAAAAGGGAAGGATTATCCACCATCTCAATTTGCCCGTTGGTGAGAAATACTTCATATATAACATTGGGAGCGGTTGTCAGCAAGGTAAGATTATATTCCCTTTCCAACCGTTCTTTAATAACATCCATGTGTAAAAGTCCCAGAAACCCGCAACGGAAGCCAAACCCTAGTGCCGCAGAGGTTTCCGGCTCATAAAGCAGGGCTGCATCATTTAGCTGTAGTTTTTCCAGGGCATCCCGCAAATTATCATAATCAGAATTTTCCACAGGATATAGCCCGCAATAAACCATGGGCGTAGCTTTTCGGTAGCCCGGCAAAGGTTTAGCCGCCGGATTATCATTGGAAGTAACAGTATCACCTACTCTGGCATCACGAACATTTTTAATCGCCGCTGCAATAAACCCTACCTGGCCTTCCCCCAAAGACTCTACATCAACTAGGGCAGGTTTGAACACACCTACGTCTGTAACTTCAAAAACTTTATCGGTAGCCATCATGCGAATGACCATACCTTTATGAATTTCTCCATTCACAATACGGATATAAAGAATAACACCTTTATAAGCATCATATTTAGAGTCAAATACCAAGGCCTGGAGTGGTGCATCGCTGTCCCCCCTGGGAGGCGGCACCCGCTTTACTACAGCTTCCAATACATGGTCGATACCGATACCTGTTTTCGCGCTGCACAAAACAGCCTCAGAAGCATCAATACCCAGAACTTCTTCTATTTCCTTTTTCACCTTTTCCGGGTCGGCACTGGGCAAATCTATTTTGTTTATAACAGGAATGATTTCCAAATTATGCTCCATAGCCAAATACACATTAGCCAGGGTCTGAGCTTCAATGCCTTGAGTAGCGTCAATAACCAGAAGCGCTCCTTCGCAGGCAGCCAAAGATCTGGAAACCTCATAATTAAAATCCACATGACCCGGAGTGTCTATTAAGTTTAAAGTATAAGCTTCTCCGTCTTGCGCCTTATAGTCCAGCTGTACGGCCTGAGCCTTAATAGTAATGCCCCTTTCCCTTTCCAGGTCAAGATTATCAAGGATCTGGTCTTCCATTTCTCTTTTGGTCAGGGTCCCCGTTTGTTCAATAAGACGGTCTGCCAGAGTGGATTTACCATGGTCAATATGGGCTATGATAGAAAAATTTCTAATATTTTTACTCTGTTTCATAAAAATTTACTCCTCGTAAGAATGCCTAATTATATCATGTTTAGAGTTCACTGTCTAAATTATTCTGCGTCTGCTTCTTGAGTAACCTTGGGCCACTGGGCACTGACTGTTTCACCGATGATACGTTTGACCTCAGCAGTGGGATGAAGTCCATCTATGCCCATGTTAGTCGGTAATAGTTCCGGTCCAAAGGGCATAACTGCCGCCACGTCCACATGTACCTGACTTCTAATGTAAGCATTAACTGCGGCAAACTTTTCCTGCCAGTTTTCTGCTGTATTTTCCTTGAAACATCTATAAATGTTTCCCGGATTAATAGGCAAAAGAGTAAGGAAAATAGGTTTAATATTATTGGCTAAACATTTTTCTTTGAGCTCTTTTAAGTCTTCTATTACATCCTCTGCTTTCGTGCCGGCGCGCAGGCTATTCGTCCCTCCCATTATTAATAAATAATGGGGATGAAAAGGTAAAGCATCCTCTTCAAACCTTGCTACCATACTTGTGCTTGTGTCTCCGCTGTCTGATAAATTAATCGCCGGGAACTGTAAATAATGAACCCAGCTATAAACAAAATTGGAAGGAGAATATGACATATCCCCCCCTCCATGGGAAATACTGTCGCCAAGAACTCCCACCTGCCAGCCTACGCTAGGGTCGGTCAGAAAGTGTTTGGCGGGGCTATAGGTACCTATCTGGCTATTGTCGGCAGCAAAAGCCCTAACCCGCCAGAAAAAAGGTGTAGGTCCCATTCTTGGATAATCATCATAAATAGTGGAAAGAGTGAATGTTTTGCTCCAAATTCTATATTGGGAAGGTACTGTGCCCATGGGATTTTCCGGTTCACTATTGGTTAATTCTACCTCATATTTGGCCGCTCCCGGTACAGGGACAAAACTGTAGACCGGATACAATAATACAGAACCGTTACTTTTACTGATATCATAATCGGACAAAGGCATCGGATAGTTGATTCCATCTTTATTTGCATCGATAAACAGCGGCTCATAGAGAGAATAATCACTAATAGGTTGTTTGTCTATATTCAATGCCCTAACCCGCCAGGCCAAATTTCCGGTGTTTACGTAAGGAGACAAATTTATATCATAAGCATTAGTATATATATTTGCCGTTGTAAAAAGCAGCAACGGTTCCACAGGCTGGCCTGACGGTTTCACCTGATTGTACCCTGCCCATAGCTGAAATTCATAGCATACGGCCATATCATATGGTGTCCATGTAAGGATACTGTGCAAAGGAGCCGGATTATCCTTACCGTAATGGCTGGTGGCCCTAAAGCCCTGCTTTTCTATATTGGGAATAATCTGCCCTATTGGTGCAGCCTGCTGCCCGTTCACTTCTTGGCCCGGTGTAGTCTGCTGTTGTTCTGGTGGTATTGTTTTAGACTCCCGATAGGTTATAATAGCTTTTTTGGCGGGATTTTTGCTCTTGGCCTGCTTGACCAGTTCTTCTTGTTCTATCATTACCCTTTTTAAGGGAGTATTGTTCTTACTTGTTTCGGCAAGTGGTTCTTTAGCTTGTACTGTAGTATTAATTACTAGGATGCAAAGTAGTATTGCCCTTGCTAAATTCATCTTTTTCATCTTCAACTCGCTATACCTCCTAAAATCATCGCGGCTTCGGAGCCTGACTCTTACACATACCAAAAAAGACTGACAGAATATGTCAGCCTTTGCTTGTGTACAGCTCTGATTATTTCACTGCTTTTACTTTCTTGGCTAAGCGGGACTTTTTCCGCGCAGCAGCCTTTTTATGAATAGTACCCTTGCGAGCAGCTTTATCCAATAAACCGGCAGCCACCTTCAACGTAGCTTGTGCTTCGTCCTTAGATCCGGCAGCAGCTTGAGCCTCAACTTTGCGGGCTGTAGTACGAATCTTGGCTTTCACTTGACCATTAGCAATCCGACGTTCATTATCGGTTTTTACACTGCGAATGGAAGATTTAATATTCGGCATTTCTTCACCTCCAACAATCAACTTTACCGAAGTATTTTACCATTATTATAGAATTTACGCAAGTGCATAAATTAAGCATTTTTTAAGGAGCGGTTCATGGCATTCACTACCCCTAAAAGAGATGTTGTATTAATATTGGGATTGATGCCCACTCCGAAGATATGTTTACCATCCGGGCGTTTCAGCTCAATATAGGCAATAGCCTTGGAATTGGAGCCTTGGGAAATAGCGTGTTCATGGTAGTCAATAAACTCATAGCCGTCTATGCCGATTTTGTGCAAAGCATTAAAGAATGCGTCTATAGGGCCATTCCCCTGGCCTGTAATATGAGCATCTATATCGTTAACCATAACATTGCCTTCAAAGGTAGTCAGCGCTTCGCCGCCCTCCTGCTCCGGCTGCTCCTCAGAAATCTTATGCTTTTTCAGCTCATAAACGCCCTTATAATCAACGTATTCTTTATTAAACAGATTTACAATCTGGGTGGAACTCAATTCATCCCCATAATTGTCAGCAGCCGCCTTGACCACATGGCCGAATTCTTCCTGCATGGCTTTAGGCATCCTGTAGCCAACGGTCTGCTCCAGAACGAAGGCCGCACCGCCTTTGCCGGACTGGCTGTTAATTCTGATAACAGGTTCATACTCTCTATTTATATCCGCAGGATTAATGGGCAGATAAGGCACTTCCCAATATGGCGTATTGGTATCGGCCATGTAGCCGAACCCCTTCCGCACCGCATCCTGGTGAGAACCGGAAAAGGCTGTGAAAACTAGTTTTCCCGCATAGGGATGTCTATCGTCTATAGGCATTTTCGTGACTCTCTCACAAACATCTTTGATTTGGTTTATATGGCTGAAATCCAGCTTGGGGTCAACGTTATGAGTATACATATTCAACGCCACGTTTACTATGTCAACATTACCTGTCCGCTCCCCATTGCCGAACAAGGTTCCTTCAACCCTGTCCGCGCCTGCCATAATAGCCAGTTCCGTCGCCGCCACCCCTGTCCCCCTGTCATTATGAGGATGTATGCTTATAATGGCCCTGCCGTCTTTTTTCAATGCTCTGCAGCAGTATTCAATCTGGTCTGCATAAGTATTGGGGGTAGACATTTCAACGGTAGAGGGAAGATTTAAAATAACCGGATTTTCTTTGGTGGCTTCCAAAGCAGCCAAAACTGCATCGCAAATTTCTATGGCGTAATCCATCTCTGTACCGGTAAAGCTTTCCGGAGAATATTCGTAGCGAATATGCATGCCGCTTTTAGCCACTTCTTCGTCAGTAAGCTGTTTAATCAGCCTGGCTCCGTCTACGGCAATTTTGGTGATACCTTCTTTTCCCTGTTTAAAAACTATTTTTCTCTGTAGGGCGGAGGTGGAGTTATAAAAATGAATAATAACATTTTTTGCCCCCCGGACCGCTTCAAAAGTTTTCTGAATTAGCTTGGGACGAGCCTGAACCAAAACCTGAATTGTAACATCATCAGGAATATAGTTTTTTTCAATCAGTGTGCGTAAAATTTCATATTCTGTCTCTGAGGCAGCGGGAAACCCTACTTCAATTTCTTTGAAACCAATATCTACCAATGTTCTGAAAAGCAAAAGTTTTTCTTCCAGCTGCATGGGCGTAACTAAAGCCTGATTTCCATCCCTTAAATCCACGCTGCACCAAATAGGGGGCGTTGTAATCTCTTTGTCCGGCCATTGTCTGTCTGGCAGTTTTACTCCCATAAATGGTAAATACTTCTTAATTGGTTGATGCATCTCCATATCCTCCCTATTTTACGGGCAATAAAAAATCGCCCCAATATTTAATATAGGGGCGAGGAAAAATCCACGCTGTACCACCCTGCTTCGATTGCCAAAGGCAATCCTCTCAGTCTCTAACAAGACCTTAACCGTTAACGGAGTTTACCGTCCCGGGCTACATGTCGCTCAGGCAACTCAAGGGTGAGTATACAGATACCGGCAACCATCGGCTTGCACCATCCGCCGACTCTCTACAGGCTTGTTCAGTAAATTTTATCCCTATCATTGTTTTTATTTGTAAAACATATTTTGTTTTATGGTTGCAATTATAGTAAATTTGTTGGTTCTTGTCAACAACTTTGTAAACTTTTTTGTTATGATGACCTATCCTATTTTGGTTTTCTTGTTAATATCTCCTGCCAGCAAGCTTCCATCAGCGCACTCAATGCTTGCCAGCTGATAAGGATCCCCCATGTCCCAGTTTTGTACTTTTATGAATTCATTAGTCGGAGTATAAGTGCAGATTAAATCGTCTCCCGCCATGGAGAATTCCAGCATAGCCTGATTAATACGCTCCATGATTAATCTGTCCTTGTTAGAGCTGGAATAATAGTTATAGGCATCTATAGTGTCATTGCCGTCTCCCTTGTTCCAGATATACGTGTCCTGGCCATGACCTCCTTGCAGGTTGTCGTCGCCAAGGCCACCCACCATAATATCCCCATTATAACTCCCATACAAAGAATCCTTACCTGCTTCGCCGTAAATCTTCCCCGGGTAATTTCCTGTCACTCTCAGCTGGTCATTACCCGATGTGCCGCGCACTTCTGCCAGGTCGGTTAGTTCTTGTCCGGTCAGTTCACTGCCATCTGCGAACGCCACTTTGTTTAGCCAATTGTAGCTCCCACTGAACCAGTCCTTTACCGTTATCTTCTCCCCTGTTGCTTTATATTTGAGGACCAGATTATATCCATCCCGTAAGACGGTCATGTCGTCTTTGCTGATTCCATCTCCTATTTTTAATACATCAGAATGGTTAATGGAATAATAGTTATAGGCATCTATAGTGTCATTGCCGTCTCCCTTGTTCCAGAT
>DAIQMR010000023.1:0-780 GCA_036788835.1 Acidaminococcaceae bacterium | reverse complement strand
ATACGTGTCCTGGCCATGACCTCCTTGCAGGTTGTCGTCGCCAAGGCCACCAGTAAGGATATCGTTGCCAGCGCTACCATACAGGCGGTCATTCCCATCCCCGCCATATAAAACATCATCTGCAGAACTACCGGTAATTGCATTGTCTTCCTTGTTCCCCAAAATTGCTGTCCTTTCGGCGCTGCTTTTGGCGCTTATCGCTGAATCAGCCATTTCAAGGAAATTTAAATTATGTGAAAATACAGTTGCGAAGAATTCCATATTGCTGTTTTGCACTTTGAAGTGTTGAACAAAAGTAGCCAATTCTGTCATTTCATCTTGCCAGCCCATTTTGCTCACTACAGCCAAAATGTTTTTAAAACTATTTAGAGCCCCTTCTTCATTACTTTGAAGCTGCTGATCTATATACTCCTGCACACCGGTAACATCCATGCTACATTTTCCACTCTTAGCATCATAAGTAATTCTCAATTTATCGCAAACATCTTTTGCAAAAGTTTGCATAGCTAACTGAACATAAGCCTTATCTCTTATGCTTACATATTGATTATTTAATTCTGCCCAGATATTCGGAGCATTAGGATTTCGTTCTCCATCCACATTCACAAAGTCTTGTCCATATAATTTTTCCAGTGTTTCCAATTTTTGTGCATCAGTATATGACCCTCTGCTACTTTTATTTACGTTTTCAGTTCCTGTCCACTTAAAAAGGATTTTATCCAACCAGTTAATTCGCTCTGACTCTGTTGTTGCTGTTATAAACTTCTGCACATAGTCATA
>DAIQMR010000022.1:0-41826 GCA_036788835.1 Acidaminococcaceae bacterium | reverse complement strand
GCTATTGTAATACTCCACAAAAGGACATTTCTGAATTATCTCGCGTTTATAAGAAAAATGCTGATGTTATTATAAGCGTTCATAACAAATTAGCTATGATACATTATTTTTATTATTTGATGGGAAAGGTATCATTTAATGATATAGAAAATTTTTCAATTACTAATAGAATATTTATTGATTATCCAATATATGCCTTTACTCCTGATAGTCTTGAAAAGGATTGTAAACGATTCGATTTAGAAACAAAATCTCTCGTAGGGAAACAGCTTATAAGTGGATATGTACAAAGCTACAATTACTTAAACACATTAATGAGCCAAGATTTATTTGATAAAACCATTGCTTTGGAAAAAAATATTGGCGGGACCGTTCCGCTATTGGCATGGCAAGTCATCTGGAAATAATTTGCAAAAGAAGGTGATTCAAAATGGATAAAATTAATTCCACATATACTTATGATATTGGCGGTAAAAAAACAGTCACTTTGATAATAGAAAGAATAAAAGCTTTTGTCGAAACACATAAATCGTCACAAGAAATTAAAGTATTAGATATTGGATGTGGAACTTGCCAATTAACAAACATTCTTGCCAATAAAATTTCTTGCCATATTATGGCTATAGATGTTGATGAAAAATCAATTAATATGGCTAGAAAATGTATGTTGCACAAAAACATAGAACTTTATGTAAAAGATATCGAAAAAGAGCCGGTAATAGGAAAATTTGAAATTGTGTTAATGACGCAGATAATAGATCATTTACATGACCCCAGCAAGTTAATAAAGAAAATAGTGAAGGAAAACCTTTCTGATTCTGGAATTGTTATCATTGTCATATCTAATGGTTATGGTCCATACGAAATTAGTAAGAAGAGCCATAAATTCAATATGTGCTATTTGAAAAATACGGACGTTGCTAAGCTAAAAAAAATGCCCTTTACATGTAATAATATAAGTCCACATCTATGGTCTTTTAATCAAATAGACCTTAAACATATGGTAAGAGAGGCTGGATTAACGCTTAAAAAGTTTGAAAATATTACTTTCTTATTACCCTCATATCCTTATAACAGAATGTATTATTCTTCACCAGTTTTAATAAGCAAACTTCTGGACACTTTAGATTCGTTTATTGCCTTTTTTATTCCAAATAAATTTGCTTCAAATTGGTATATAGAATGCCAAAAGGAAAACACAAATGAATGAGATATTTAAATTTTGGGATGAAAACATTTACATAAACGATGGTTTGCTATGGGGAACGTCTCCCAGTTCTGTTGCAAAAAAGACAGTAAAAATATTAAAACAAAATAACTTGTTTAAGAATGAAAACAAAATCACTATGTTAGATATTGGTTGTGGGTATGGCAGAGACTGTAATTATTTTCAAAATAAAGGAATGCATGTAACGGGAATAGATTTTTCGCATAGAGCCATTAGTTTGGCTAAAGAGATCAATCCCAATGTAACGTACCTGGCTAAAGATATTTTAAAAGGATTGCCATTTGAAAATAATTCATTTCATATAGTATATACTAACGGTGTTTTGCAATGGATGAGCTATGATGAGATCAATTTTGTAATCAAAGAAATTTTGCGTATAGTTGCTGCTAATGGATATGTAATTATATCAATACCAACATTCAATATTCCAAAAGGAAATTCAAAACATAGTATTATTTTCGCATATAATGACTTTGTTTTGCACAAAAATGATATAAATGAACTACTTATTGATTTAGAGATTATAAACGAACTGGTTGTTAAAGAATTTCACTCACATGGTATAAAACATAAACACGAATACTATGTTGTAATCGCCAAAAATTTGAGTTAAGAACATAAAGATAATGGCTGAAATGGAGGCAAAAAAATGATAAATCGAATCTTTATTGGAGGCGCTTGGCCATATGCTAATTACTTTATGCACGTTGGACACTTAGCTGCATTACTACCAGGTGATGTTATTGCCCGCTATTATAGGCAAAAAGGCAGCAATGTTCTTTATGTTTCCGGTACGGATTGTCATGGCACGCCAATAACAGAACGTGCACGCAAGGAAAATTTGGAACCGGCAATCATTGCAAATCATTATCATAGACAAGATGTACAAGACTTCTGTGATTTAGGTTTTACATATGATAATTATGGTGCAACTTTTATGAAGTGGCATATAGATGGCGTTAGAAACATATTTGAACAAATATATGATAACGGATATTTGTATAAAAATGAGTCTAAACAAGTATTTTGTACAAAATGTAATCGTTTTTTATCTGACCGTGAAATAGGTGGGGAATGCCCAATTTGTGGAAGGGATACAAAAGGGGATCAGTGTGAATTCTGTCTTTCCACATTTAACCCTAAAGAATTATTAGAAAAACATTGTTTGATTTGTGGTAGTAAAACAATACTAAAGCCAAATTGCGAACTAGTTTTTGCTTTATCTAAATTTCAGAAAAGGATTGATAAATATTTTTTAGAAAATTGTTCTAAATGGAGGATAAATGCAGTTAATGAAACAAGGAAATATATCAAGCAAGGATTGCCAGACAGAGATGCCACAAGAAGCATAAAGTGGGGTATACCTGTTCCGATAAGAGGATATGAAGACAAAAGTATTTATGTATGGATTGAAGCCCTTTTGGGCTACTTAACTTCAGGAAAACATGCCGCGGAAAAACTTGGTTGGGATTTCGACAAATTCATGCAGGATGATGACAATTTAATAAGTTATTATGTCCACGGAAAGGACAATATTCCTTTCCATACCGTTATTTACCCAGCATTATTAATGGCCACAAATAATAAAATGCAATTGCCAAAACGTATAATTTCAAGCGAATATGTTAATATGAATAATACGAAAATGAGCAAAAGTTTAGGCCCCATTGTTACAATTCGTAATCTGCTCAATAAGTTTGACGCGGATACAATACGCTATTACTTCATAGCTAATAATCCTGAAAAGCGTGATAGCAATTATAGCGAATATGAGCTTATCACTCAGCACAATAAATTTTTGGTTGGAGGGTTCGGTAATTTTGTTAATCGCAATCTTTCTTACATTATGACCAAATTCAATGGCTGCGTTCCCAATGGCGTAATTTCAAATGAGGTAATTTCAAAAACCATTGATATATATAATATGATTGGAAATAAAATTGCTGACGGAGACTTAAATAATGCCGTTGATGAGATGGTTGGCTATATTCAATTTGCAAATCAATATTATGATGAACAAAAACCCTGGAACCAAGTTAAAGAGAGGGAATTAAAAAGTTTTAACAATACGACGGCAACTTGTATGTATATAATGGCAAATATGAGCAACTTATTTGCTCCGGTTCTTCCTTATGGATGTGAAAGACTTAGAATAATGATAAAAATATCAGAAAAGTATTCTTGGCATGAAATTTTCACTCAAAAAGATTTAGTATTGGATAAAGTCGAACTTCTTTACAAAAGAATATAAATGGGGTGAAATCTTGGCGTGTACAACTCTTTTAGTAGGCAAAAAAGCTTCCTATGATGGATCAACATTAGTAGCAAGAAATGAAGATTGTGGTCCGGAGTGGTTCATAATCAAAAAGTTTGTTGTAATTTCTTCTAATGAACAGCCTCAAAAATATAAATCTACCATTTCACATGTTACCATTGAATTACCGTCTAACCCTATGAGAATAACAGCTATTCCAAATGTTGTGCCTAAAAATGGTATTTGGGCAGCCTGTGGAGTAAATGAAGTAAATGTTGCTATGAGCGCTACCGAAACAATTAATTCAAACGCAAGAGTTCTTGGGGCTGATCCAATGGTAGAATATCATCCAGCAACAGAATGCTCGTTGGAAAAAGAAGGTGGAATAGGAGAGGAGGATATTGTTTATATTGTATTGCCATATATACATAGTGCTAGGGAAGGAGTAGAAAGACTGGGTGCGTTATTAGAAAAGTATGGCACATATGAAAAGAATGGCATTGCATTTCAAGATAAAAATGAAATTTGGTGGATGGATACTATCGGAGGTCATCATTGGATTGCCAGGCGCGTTCCTGATGATGCTTATATGATTATTGCTAATCAGTTTGGGACAGATACTTTCGATTTGCAAGATGCTATGACAGAAAAGAAAAACTACATGTGTTCTAAAAACATGAAAGAATTTATAATGCAAAATCACTTATGTATAAATATTAGTAGTACATTTAATCCCCGTGAAGTATTTGGCAGTCATGAAGATTTTGACAACGTATTTAATGCACCGCGTGTTTGGTCTGTTCTTAGAATTCTTAATCCCCATACAAAAAAGTGGGATGGTCCAGCTGCAGATTATACACCAACTGCTAAAAACCTTCCTTGCAGTATGGTCCCGGAAAAAAAGATAACCATAGAAGATATCAAATATATTTTATCGTCGCATTTTCAAGGGACTCCATTTGATCCATACAACAGCTACGGTAATTTAAATATGCAAAACAACTATAGAGTTATAGGCGTTAGTAGAACAACATCAATGGCAATTACCCAAATAAGGCCATATTTACCAGAAGAATACTGTAGCATCGAATGGGTTTGTTTTGCATCAAATATTTTTAATGCTATGGTTCCAGTATACACAAATGTAGAAATAAGCCCAATATATTTGTCTTGTACAACTCCAAATATATCATTAGACAATTTATACTGGAATAGCCGTATCCTTGCAGCAATGGCTGATGCATCATATAAAAGGTCAATAAATCATATCAGAAGATATCAAAATTGTGTTCAAAGTAAAAGTAATCAACTAATAAATAATTACGACATAAAACAAAAAGAAGAAAATAACGCTAACAAAAGAAAACGATTAAGAGAAGAAGGAAATAAATCTATATCGTATATGGTTAGTAAAGAAACTGAAAATGTATTGGAAAAAGTGTTGTTTGAATTAACAGCACAAATGAAAAATGTGTTCTTAAGATTTGGCAAGTAATTTCTTCAAAGAAATAATTTAGAAAGTACATAGAGGAAGTAGCCGTGCCGGGTCCATATTGTGCCATATTTCTTTTGATTTTACATAATATATATTATCGGACGTTATTTATGCAAACAAAAGTTTGACAATCATCTGTTTGTTTGATATACTAACTACATAAATATAATTATGGAGGTATTTGGTTATGAAAAAATCTACGAATAATGGCTCTGCTCCTGTACTAAACGACCGTCAAAAACGCATATTGGAATATATTAGAGAGTTTGTTTATTCTAAGGGTTTTCCTCCTACTGTCCGTGAAATTGGCAAAGCTGTTGGTTTATCCTCTAGTGCCAGTGTGCACGCTAATCTCCATAAATTGGAAGATATGGGTGTTCTGACCCGTGATGAGGATAAACCTCGTGCTATTATGGTTACTGAGGATGCTGCCTGGCGGCAGAAATCCGTTGTTCCTGTACCTTTGGTTGGCGCTGTACACGCGGGACAACCTATTTTAGCAGTGGAAAATATTGAAGAGACCTACCCTATTCCTTTGGACTTACTTGGCTGCCAGGATGACGTGTTCATGATGGCCGTTGTCGGCGACAGCATGAAAAATGCCGGTATACTTGAACATGACTATGTATTTGTTCGCAAACAGAATTTTGCCAATAATGGTGATATTGTTGTGGCTCTAATAGACGGCGAAGAAACCACTATCAAACGTTATTTCCGCGAATTGAAGCAAATACGCCTGCAACCTGAAAATGAGGCCTATAAACCAATTTTGGGCATGGATAATATTCAAATTATGGGCAAAGTCATCGGATTGTTTAGGATGCTGTAATGGTTTGTAAAGCCTACTGTTATGTGTTGTTATTACATTTAGTACGAAAACATAATTGTATTATTAGAGTCTGAAGTTGAAATTTTTAATATTAGAACCGGTAGCTAAAAGTATAAAAGAACGTTTACGTTTATTTTTACTTCAAGCTACCGGTTCTTTTTTGGTATTTTGTGCCTTTCGGAAATTTTAGGTCAAAATCACAGGTACAAACTATAGGACCCCTATAAAAAAACCGCTCAAAACGCAAATTTGGAGGTCATTACTTGAAAAGATAGTATTTATGCTGTTTTTCAGTGTTTTTTAAAAAATATTGCCAAATTTTAAGAAATTTCTTCTATTTACGCAAAAGTGTGACAAAAAAACCTGCCTAATGTATTGAGGTAAACAAACATCACATTATTTGTTTAGCAGCAGCCATGATGGCGATGATGCCGTGCTCGAAGGTGAGGCCCCCTTGGAAGTAAACGTTATATGGTTCACGCATAGGAGCATCAGCACTAAGCTCGATAGAAGCTCCTTGAACAAAAGTCCCGGCTGCCATGATAACTTTATCCTGATAGCCCGGCAACTCACCTGGTTCAGGTTTGGCATTGGCATCCACGGGAGAATTGGCTTGAATGGCCTCACAGAAGGCACAGAGATTTTCCGGCGTATTCAGAGTTATAGCCTGAATAATGTCGCTGCGATGAGCTTCCGGTAAAGGTTTTACAGTGAAGCCTAATTCTTTAAATACGGCTGCGGCAAATATTGCGGTCTTTACCGCCTGCAGAACCACATGAGGAGCCAGAAACAATCCCTGATAAAATTCCCGGGCGGTGTCACCTAGAGTGGCACCCATTTCTCCTCCCAGTCCGGGAGCGGTCAGGCGATAGGAGGCCAGCTCTACCAGTCCCCTCTTCCCTACAATATAACCGCCGGTAGTGGCGATACCGCCACCGAGATTTTTAATGAGAGACCCGGCCATTAAATCTGCACCGACTTCTGTAGGCTCTTTGTCTTCCATGAATTCACCATAGCAATTATCTACGAAGCAAATCACATTAGGATTAATAGCTTTGGCAACCTGGCATATTTCTCCGATTGCTGTCACAGATAAGGTTTCACGTACGCTGCTGTAACCGCAGGACCGCTGAATATGTACCAGCCTAGTCTTGGTTGTTACAACTTTTTTTATAGCTTCCAAATCGGGTTTAGCACCTTCCATAGGAACTTCGTGATAAGCGATTCCCAGATCTGTTAAAGAACCTGGCGTCTTTACGGTGGCGCCTATAATAGTCTGCATAGTATCGTAAGGCGTTCCGGTAGCTGCCACCATTTCATCACCGGGTTTCAGCACTCCTAGCAAAGCTACAGCCAGAGCGTGGGTTCCGGAAACAAATTGGGAGCGTACTAAGGCAGCCTCTGTTTTGAAGATGTCTGCATAAATCAAATCCAACTGCTCACGGCCTACATCGCCATAGGCATAGCCGGTGGTAGGTTTCATGTAATAGTCAGACACCTGATGTTCCTTATATGCCTTCAACACCTTCTGTGTATTGATTAGAGCGTTATTTTCATATTGCTTAGCTTCTTCGTTGACAATTTTTAAAGCGTTTTCTTTTACTTTTTCCCAATTAATATTCAACTGAATTTCCACCTTTTTTATTTTAAACTATATGAAAAGTGTGACAATGGGAGAAACACATACTCCCCTTCGTCGTGATAAGAGACAAAACAGTACCGTCCCTATTTGTCACCCTTTTACCAAGTACTTGTCGTAGGATGCGAATAGTTCTTTGGTCATACGCACATTCAGCAAAATGCCTTTGTCCGTATAATCCTGTTTCAGCACAGTGCAGAGATCATGGAGTTTAGCGGCCTTGGCAGACTCTTCATAAGGAAAGAGCAGCTGCGTCTCAACAGAATTAAGCTTCAGATTTTGACTGATAAGTTTCAATAAATTGTCTAGTCCGATTTTCTTTTTAGCAGAAATACAGACGGTGTTTTCTTCCTGATTTAACCGTGCACATAAATTTTCCCCATCAGAAATTTTATCTATTTTGTTATAGACGGTAATTATTGTTTTGTCGATGGCCTCAAGTTCTTTTAAAACCTGAAATACAGCACTCATCTGCTCTTTGTAGAGAGGATGGCTCAAGTCCACAACGTGGAGCAGCAGGTCTGCATCCGTAACTTCTTCTAAGGTTGATTTAAATGCTGCTACCAACTGATGGGGCAATCTTTGGATAAAACCGACGGTGTCAGTTAATACCGCTTCCTGTTTATCGTCCAGTTCCAATTTCCTGGTAGTTGGATCCAACGTGGCAAACAGTTGATCCTGAGTATAAATATCTGAATTGGTCAAAGTATTAAGCAAGGTGGATTTGCCTGCATTGGTATAGCCAACCAGACCAATCCTCGGCACAGCGTTCTTCTCACGCTTGCTGCGATGCAGGGTTCTTACTGTGCCTAGCTTGGCAATCTGTTGCTCAATCAGTGAAATTCTATCCCGAATTTTACGTCTGTCTACTTCCAGCTTGCTTTCACCGGGGCCTCTGGTGCCAATACCACCGCCTAGTCGGGAAAGACTGAGACCCTGTCCCATGATTCTGGGCAGAGTATATTTTAACTGAGCCAGCTCAACCTGCATTTTGCCTTCATTAGTAGAAGCCCGCTGGGCAAAAATATCCAAAATTAAACCTGTTCTGTCAATAACTCTGGTACCTAAAACTTTTTCTAGATTTCTTTGCTGAGCAGGGGATAATTCATCATCAAAAATGCATAAATCAATTTCTTCCTGCTGAGCATAGAGAACTAGTTCCCGAACCTTACCATAACCAATGAAATAGGCAGGATCCGGTTTAGGACGTTTCTGAAAAAACTTGCCAATAACATTTGCTCCCGCCGTTTTAGTCAGAAGTGCCAATTCCTTTAAAGAATCTTCAGAACTCCATTGCTGAGTTTCCTGTCCCCATTCCAGCGCTACGAGCATAGCACGTTCCGGTTCTTCAGTTAGAGAATGTTGACGGGACTTTTTGCTGAGTAAATGTTCGATGGTAGTAATTAAATTGCCAAAACCTAAAGCACAACTTTCTTCCAGTGTATAGGGTCCAAATTCCTGAACAACAGAAGCATCACTTTCTGTAATATCAGTAATAACGCCGAAAGAAACCAATACAGGATTATTGGCACCTTGCCAGCCTATAGCAGCCATAGCATCAAAACGCATATCTTTAAGGGCAGAAATATCCACGCCGCTTAAATTGCTGGAACCACCTGGATGAGTATGAATACAACGATAACCACTGAAGCGGTTTTTGCCCCTGCGCTCACGCAATCTTGGCAAATCCACCTGAGTATCTGAACCAACTGCCACACTGGAAATCTGACCATTCCTTGCCACATAAACAGAAATTTCCTTATTAATTTCATCGGAAATTTTTACCATGGCAGAAGCCAATTCCAATGTGACTAACTGGCCCTGAGGCACAGTCAAATCATACAGTCCCTCCAGAGCGGCAACAATATTATTTTTTAAATTATCTTTATTGCCTAATATCTCACGCATAGTAGTATCCTTTTCTGAAGTGTGACAAAAGAAGCAGATTGCCGATTCGCTCACAAGCCATAGGCGCAGTGAAGAATTATGAACGAGCTTTAGCCGGTTCTACGTTGACTTTGCAACCTTTGATGGTACTGTGCTTCATTACACTGATAACTTTCTCTGCGTATTCCAGAGGCACTTCCACAAAAGTAAATTTGTCATACAAATTAATAGAACCGATAACTTTACCTGGGATGTCTGCATCTTTGGCAATAGCTTTTACAAAATCAGGAACAGTTACTTTGTTGACTCGTCCCAGATTAAAGAACAATCTAACCATACCGGAACGGGCTCCTGTATTCATTAAATCCTCATTACCTGGTTCATTGGGAGTACTTAAAGCTTTTACTCCTTCCTGCATGAGCTTTAAGGCAGCAGCGGCAATATCTTCCCTGCTATAATCTTCCGCCAGTCTATCGGCAATACTCTTGTATTCGGCAAAATTATCCTGTTCCAAAACAGCCTGCAGCTTGGAGACAATCTGCTCTCTTTGTCTTTCCAGTACATTGGCATCTGTAGGCAATTCTCTGCGAACGATTTTAGTCTTAACAATACGCTCGATTAATTTTAATTGACGGAATTCCCGGGAGGTAATAAAGGTAATAGCAATACCTGTATTGCCTGCACGACCGGTTCTGCCGATTCTATGAACATAGCTTTCCGGGTCCTGAGGAATATCAAAGTTTACCACATGGGTAATATTATCAATATCCAAACCTCTGGCTGCTACATCTGTTGCCACAAGGATATCAATTTTGTTATCACGGAATTTTTTCATAACCTTATCACGCTGGTTCTGATTCAAATCTCCGTGCAAGCCTTCTGCCTGATACCCGCGCATACCAATGGCCATAACCAAATCGTCTACGCCTTTTTTCGTCCGGCAGAAGACAATCATCTTGCAATTTTCTTCCGTATCCAGCACACGGCACAAGCCGTCTACTTTATCACGAGTTTCATAGTAGTACTGGTCAATGGTAGGAGCTGTAACGATTTCTTTATGAATAGCCACTACTTTGGGAGCCTTCATAAATTTTTTCGTTAAAGTTAAAATCGGTTTGGGCATAGTTGCGGAAAAAAGCATGGTTTGTCTTTGCGGCGGCAGGGTTTGCATGATTTCTTCCATGTCGGCAATAAATCCCATGTCTAATAATTCATCTGCTTCATCCACTACCAGGAATTTAATATGGTCCAATTTAATAGTGCCACGACGCAAATGATCCAGCAAACGCCCCGGGGTACCAATAACAATCTGGACGCCATTTTTTAGGGACCGGATTTGTCTGTCGATGGGCTGCCCGCCGTAAACCGGCAAAACTTTGACGTGCTTAGTGCGGCCGATTTTACTGATTTCTTCTGCCACCTGAATAGCCAGTTCCCTGGTCGGTGACATAACTAATGCTTCAATATGTTTTTTATCGGTTAAATTTTGGATAATAGGAATACCAAAGGCCGCGGTTTTACCGGTACCGGTCTGAGCCTGGCCAATCATATCCCTGCCTAAGATAGCAATGGGAATAGCTTCTTTTTGAATGGGAGATGGTTCTTCAAATCCCATGTCTGTTAAGGCACTGACGATTTTCTTGTCCAATTCCAATTCACCGAACATGGCTGTCTGCTCAGGTACATTTGGAACAATAGAATCCGGTACATCCATAATATTGCTGACTTCACTTGTATCAATTTCCGGCGTTAAATAATCATCCGTAAGATTTTCCGGATTTACAAAGCTAGTTTTTTTCGTTGTATATCTTTTGCTGGTTTCTCTGGTGCTGTTTCTTTTGCCAAAAGGTGCTTTCTTACCTGAATCTCTTTTGCCTGATTCTCTTCTACGAGAATCTTTTCTGCCGGATTCTTTTCTTGCCGCATCTTTTCTGTTAGTTTCTTTTCTTCCAAATTCTTTTTTGCTCTTTTTTTCTTTACTCATTTTTTCTCCTGTTGTAATTCATTCACTTTGTCCATGGTCAGCGAAAAGGCTGCCATGGCGCTACGCAATTTGTTAGTGGTTCGAGAACTTTTGAACCGGTTCTCTTCAACGGTTGTTCCTAAAGGACTACTGACTGCTACATAGACCAGACCTACAGGCTGCTCCGGCGTCCCACCACTGGGGCCGGCAATACCTGTAACACTGACGCCAAAAGTTGTTCCGAATAATTTTCGCACACCTTCTGCCATTTCTCTGGCCGTTTGCTCACTGACAGCTGTGTATTTATCCAAGGTTTCCTGCTGCACGCCCAAGATTTGATGCTTGACCATATTCGTGTAAGAAACCACTGAACCAACCAAATAATCTGAACTGCCTGGTACATCGGTAATCATACTGGAAGCTAGGCCCCCTGTGCAGGATTCTGCAAAGGCAATAGTGTAATGGTGCGCTTTCAGCATATGGCCCAAGGCTTCTGCCATATTTTCATAATCTACACCGTAAATATATTTACCCAATAATCCCCGTATTTTCATTTCCATTGCATTATTTAAAGCCTCTGCCTCAGCCAAGGTTTCACCCCGGGCTGTGATTCTCACTACGATTTCTCCTCGTCTGGCATAGGTGGCAATAGTAGGATTCGTCTGGCTCATAATCAATTCGTCCAATTTATCTGCACAAAGAGATTCGGTAATATTACGCAAGTGCAATACCCGGGAATGTATTACTCCCTGATTGGCAAATTCCTTACGCAGGAAAGGCATTACCTGCTCGGTGAAAACATGCTGGGTTTCCGCCGGAGGCCCTGGCAACATAATAAAGATTTTACCATTAGCTGTCTTGACGGCCAGACCCGGGGCAGTGCCCACATCATTATTGAAAACTATGGCACCTTTGGGAACCATGGCTTGTTTCCGGTTATTATCTGTCATAATACGACCACGGGATTTGAAATATGCTTCCAGCTTATTAATCCACATGGTGCTCATTTCCAAGGGCAAGCCTAAATATTTGGCTACCATTTCCTTGGTAATATCACCACGGGTTGGCCCCAAACCGCCTGTAGTGATAATGATATCCGCTCTATGAACAGCCAGATCATAGGCCTTCAGCAACCTTTCTTCATTATCTCCTACTGTAGTCTGATAGTAAATCAAAAATCCTGCATCATTTAAATGTTGTGCCAAATATTGAGCATTGGTATTTAAAATATCCCCCAATAAAAGCTCCGTTCCTGTACTGATTAATTCAACAATCATGGTCTCACTCCTTCACCTGTTCCCCTACTACCTCGTATGTGAACCCTTGAGAAATTTTTACTTTTATAAATGAACCGATTGCTAAACCGGTGCCATTTTCAATATAAATCTTCCCATCGATATCCGGTGCTTCCCAGGTAGAACGTCCAATGGCAATAGTAGGGTCTTCGCTGTCGAAACCCTCCACCACCACTTCCACAGTACTCCCTTCCCTGGCCTTTTCATTTTCTTCGGAAATCAGTGCCTGAATACTCATGATTTCATGATAACGTTCCTGTTTAACAGCTTCGGGAATCTGGTTGGTCATGGCTCCTGCCTCAGTACCATCTTCTTGAGAGTAGGTAAATACACCGGCACAATTAAATTTTTCCTTTTCCATAAAGTCTTTTAACTCGGCAAATTGTTTCGGAGTTTCACCGGGAAAACCTACGATAAAGGTAGAACGGACACATAGATGAGGAATGGCCTTTCTTAGCTTGGCCAAAAGCTGCTCAGCATCTTCCCTTGTGTCAAAGCGCCGCATATTTTTCAGCAGTGAGTTGCTGGCATGCTGTAAAGGCAAATCCACATATTTGCATACCTTATCACATTCAGCGAAAGCTTTGACCAAATCATCAGTAAAACTGTCGGGGTAGCAGTACAGCACCCTAATCCACTTTAATTCCGGAATAGCATTTAAATCACGGAGTAAAGCAGCTAATTTATATTTTCCGTATAAATCTACGCCATATTTCGTAGTATCCTGTGCTACCACGATTAATTCCTTCACGCCCTGCTTGGCCAAATCTTTAGCTTCAGCCAGCACTTCTTCGTAAGGGCGGCTGCGATAGGGACCGCGAATCAAGGGGATGGCGCAGTAGGAGCAATGGTTATTACACCCTTCGGCAATTTTCAAATAACTAAAATACTTGGGGGTGGTCAAAACACGTTTAACTTTCTGAGTATACTTTTTTGGTGGTTTCACCAAAACAAATCTCTCGTTTTTCAGCACACGTTCAATAACACTGCCAATATCTTCGTAACATTCCGTGCCGATAATGGCATCCACTTCCGGCATATCGTGAAACAAATCTTCTGCATACCTTTGTCCCAGGCATCCTGTAACAATTAACTTCTCACAGGTACCGGTTTTCTTATACTCTGCCATTTGCAAGATGGCATTAATAGACTCTTCTTTAGCACTCTCAATAAAAGCACAGGTATTAACAATAATAACCTGGGCCTTAGCAGGATCATTGGAAATCTCCCAATGATTATCCCTTATAAGTCCCAACATTATTTCTGAGTCCACTAAATTTTTCGGACAGCCTAAAGATACTGTCCCAATCACTAAATTCTTAGTCATAGTTTACATCCTTAGTTAAAATTGAAATTTGAAACCATAGTAGTACATGAAGCGAAAATAATAATTGTTCGGAGCATTGGAGCAGTTTGGCAGAATTTGCTGGCTGTGGCTGTCACTAGCGCATATGAGCCGTTAACGAAGCTTGATAGAGGCCCGTTGTTTTAAGCACAGTGGGCGTTATCACATGAGTCGGCGAAATAGGAGAGCAAATTTCCAAACTGCGACGGCGACGGGCTATCTTATTTTCGCGTAATCGCCACCGGCCTTATCAGGCACTTTTTCTCCTTGCCAACTAAATCCATCCGATTAGTCAGCCGCAGTGCTTCCAACACCAGACTCCTATTCTTAGGATTGCTGTATTGCATTAGAGCACGCTGCATAGCCTTCTGATGCGGATTATGGGTGACGAAGACTTTCTTGCCTGTCCGCGGGTCTATGCCGGAATAATACATGGCCGTAGCAGCACTGCCCGGTGTAGGAATAAAATCCTGAACCTGTTCCGGTACATGGCCGCTGTCCCGTAAAAATTCCGCCAGCCTTACTGCATCTTCCAAAGTACAACCTGGATGACTGGAAATAAAATATGGCACCACATATTGCTTGATACCCAATTTTTTATTTGTGTCATTAAAAGCTTTAAGGAAACGCATATACACATCTTTACCCGGTTTACCCATATAGTGCAGTACTTCCGGCACAATATGCTCGGGAGCGATTTTCAGCTGTCCGCTGACATGATACTGACAAAGCTCTTTTATAAAATCTTGTTTCTTATCCGCCAGTAAATAATCATATCTGATTCCGGAACGGACGAAAACTTTTTTAATGCCGGGAATAGCCCGCAATTCCTTTAACAGTTTCACATAGTCGCTGTGGTCGGCATCAAGGTTAGGACATGGCTTGGGAAACAAGCATTGCCTATCTTTGCATGCACCAACCTTTAACTGCTTCTTACAGGCCGGGTGTCGGAAATTGGCAGTTGGTCCCCCTACATCGTGAATATAACCTTTGAAATTAGGCATCTTGCTAATTATCTTTGCTTCTCTGATTAAAGATTCATGACTTCTGGCCTGAATTATTCTGCCTTGATGAGCATGAATGGCACAAAAAGCACAGCTGCCGAAACAGCCTCTCTGACTTACCAGGGAAAACTGCACCTCTTCTATGGCCGGTACTCCTCCTAATTTATCGTAGGAAGGATGGGGTCTTCTTTGGTAAGGTAAATCATAAACCGCATCCATTTCTGCCGTAGTTAAAGGATAGGCCGGAAGATTTTGCACCACCTTTTTATCTCCTACTACCTGGCAGACAAGCTTCCCATAAAAAGGATCCTGCTCATCACTTTGCATTTTAAAAGCTTTGGCAAAATTTTTCTTGTCTTTTTTTATCTCGTCAAAAGAAGGTAAATCCACATGGTCTTCTGTAATCACCGTATCTTTAGGAACAAGAAAACACATGCTTCGCAAATAGTGTAAATCCTCGGCAGAACAGCCTCCGGACAGATAATCCGCTATTTCTACAGTGGGTTTTTCTCCCATACCATAACTTAAAATATCTGCTCCGCTGTCCACGAGAATTGAAGTCAAAAGTTTGTCTTCCCAATAATCATAATGGACGAAACGGCGCAGACTGGCCTCAATGCCTCCGATAATTACCGGTAAGTCCGGCCACAATTTTTTAGCTATTTTACTGTAGACAACTGTAGCGTGATCAGGTCTTTTCCCCATCACACCGCCAGGTGTATAGTAATCTTTTTTGCGTGGTTTTCTAGCTGCAGTATAATGACACAGCATCGAATCGATATTCCCGCCTCCTATAAATATTCCCAGGCGAGGTTTACCCATAACAGAAAAACTAGCCGGATTATGCCAATCCGGCTGTGCAATGATGCCAACTTTATAACCATGGGCCTCTAAAACCCGGCCTAAAATGGCAGGCCCAAAAGAAGGATGGTCTACATAGGCATCCCCACTGATAAACAGGAAATCTAATTGTTCCCACCCTCTATTGGCCATATCTTCACTTGTCATTGGTAAAAACTCATTCATAAAAGAACCTCTGATTACTTCCTAAATACTTTAGTGGCTTCGCCCCATTCTTTATCAGAAACGGGCACTTCTTTGCCATTGACTTTAATGGAAACGTATTTAATACTGCCTACATTTACCTTTACCTCTTTACTGCCTTTATATACTCTGGTAGTACCTGGCTGGAGTGTAGCTGCTTCCAGGGTCTTACCATCAGCGGTAACCTGGGTCCAGCATGGTTTATTTACAGTTATTTCCACTGTTACTCCCTCGCCTGTGCCCAAAGTTTTACTGTCTTTATCTTTTGTCTTCTCTTCTGTCTTTTCTTCAGTTTTCTTGTCGTCCTTTTTAGACTGGTCCTCTTTCTTAGTTTGGCTCTGGTCGGCGGCTTTCTTGTCGGTGGCTTTTTCCGTGGAATGTGCCGATTTCACAGTCCCGCTAAAACCTGTATTGGCATTAATGGGTTTAGAGGAAGTTCCGCTGAGCATAAAATACCCCATAACACCTACGAAAATTAACATACAAAGAACAAAAACAATACCAAAAACTTTTACGCTAAAGAAAGAACTGTGGCTTGACGCTTTGTTAACAGGAATCTGTTCCTTCTCAGGAACGAATTCTTGAACTTTTTCTGTAGGAGCAGTCTCACTGTCATCATCGTCTTCATCAACCGTTTCATAAATATTATCAATCACAAAAGCTTTTAAATCTGACCAGGCTCCACCCAAAAAGCCTTTCTTTTGAGGCTCATCTTCTTCTGGGGAAACAGTTTCCTGTGAATCCTCTTCCCGTTCCTGTACGGAATCTTCTGCAGGGCGCTTTCCTGCCGTAGTTGCCTCTATGTTTTGCGGTGTTACCGTCTCTTTGGCAGGAATTGGTTCATTGGGTATCACATCCTGATTTCTGCGTTTATATTGTTCTACCAAATCGTTTCCACTGAGTCCCAAATAATTGCCATAGTTTCTAATAAAGCCTTTAATGAAAACATCGCCGGGAATCTTAGCGTATTCACCTTTTTCCAGTGCTTCTAAATACTGGGAACGAATACCTGTTGCTTCGGCAACATCTTCAATAGAGAAATTCTTTGCCATCCTGGTATTTTTTAAATACTCGCCAATGTTGTTCATGGTTACGCCTCACTTTACGCCTTATTGAGAAACTTTGCTTCGATGGTAGTAGGACTCATAATCAGACCTCGAGGTTTGCTGCCATCCTGAGGGCCTACAATACCCTTTTCCTCCATAGTATCTACCAGCCGCGCGGCTCGTGAATAACCGATACGGAACTTTCTTTGGAGCATGGATGATGAAGCCTGCTGTGTAGCTATTACTAGGCGGAGAGCATCTTCAAACAGCTCATCTTCCACTTCTTCCCCATTATAGTTAGTTTCCGTCTTTTTATCTCCGGATAATTCCTGAGTGGTAACTTCCTCGGTAAATTCCGTGGGAATGGCTTGAGCCTTAATGAAATTAATAACCCTGGCCAGTTCGTCATCGGCAATAAACGCACCCTGTACTCGTAAAGGTTTATTGGCACCGGTGGGGAAATAAAGCATATCTCCCTTGCCCAAAAGTTTTTCGGCGCCACTGGCATCTAAAATAGTCCTGGAATCAATTTGGGAAGAAACTGCAAAGGCAATACGGGAAGGAATATTGGCCTTGATTGTTCCCGTTAATACATCAACGGAAGGCCTTTGAGTAGCTAAAATCAAATGAATACCTGCTGCCCTTGCTTTCTGAGCCAGACGCAAAATCGCATCTTCTACGTCAACAGCAGCTACCATCATCAAATCACTTAACTCATCTATGATAATAACAATAAAAGGTAATTTTTCTTCAGCCTGCTTGTTATAATCATCAATCTTTCTCACTTGGGCTTTAGCGAAGAGACCATAGCGGCGCTCCATTTCCACTACAGCCCAATGCAGGGCTGATGCGGCTTGTTTAGCGCCTGTTACTACAGGTGTCAGCAAATGCGGAATACCATTGTAATTAGTCAGTTCAACCACTTTCGGATCAACCAGAATCATTTTCACTTCATCCGGGTTAGCCCGGAAAAGAAGGCTGGCAATAATGGTATTAATACATACGCTCTTGCCTGAACCGGTAGAACCGGCGATTAACAAGTGGGGCATTTTACTTAAATCAGCAACAATAACATTGCCTGAAATATCTTTACCCAGGCCTACGCAAAGCTTCCCTTTGGCATTGCGGACAGCATCACAATCCACAATGGACCGAAAATTAACCGGCTCCGTGGTTTTGCTGGGCACTTCCAAGCCAATGGCAGCTTTGCCTGGAATAGGCTCAATGCGAACATTCTGCACTGCCAGTTTCAAAGCAATATCATCGCTTAAATTTTGAATCTTATTCACTTTCACCCCTGGGGCAGGTGCCAGTTCAAATCTGGTGACAGCCGGTCCCTTGGTCACATTCACAAGAGTGGCACGAACGCCAAAATCCACTAATGTTTTTTCAATAATGGCACCCTGGGTACGCACTTCTTCTTTAGCATTGCCGCTGCCGGTTCTTCTGGCAGCGTTAAGTAAGTCAAAAGGCGGATAAGCATAACCATCCTCCTCGGGTTTCTTATGGGGAGGCAGAACAGGCTTATAGGTTACCCGTTCCTCAGGCTCATCTTTTTTAACAGGTTTTTCCACAATCCCTTCAATTTTTTCTTTGGGAAATTTTAAAATCGGTTGGACAATATCCTTAGGATCGTCTTCCATTAAGCCTTCATAGGCGTTTTTCGGATTATCTTCTTCCTGATTATAAAAGCTTTCTTTCAGACGACGTTTTTCCCGGAAATCATTAAATTTATTTGTGGCTGTAATGGCACCGGTTTTTACACCATTGCCGGCTTTCTTTAAGGAAGTACTTAAAGAAAACTTACCTGTGAGAATAACTCCCACTAAAGTCAAAACCAGCAAGGCTATTAAAGTGCCGGCCTTCCCCACAATTTTTTTCAGGCCAAAATTAATGAATCCCCCTAATAGTCCGCCACCGGTAGGTAAATACTCCGGAATAATCTCAAACCCCTCAGGTACCACAAAATAGTGATAAAGACTGATAACTGAAACAAGAATCAAGATTATAGAAAAAAACTTTTTGGATAAAACCATCTTTTCGTGTTTAATAACATATCCTAGGCCTATAACAAAAAGATAAATAGGCATAATCCAAGCTCCCCGGCCCAACGCATAGCGCAGCACCCGGCCAACGAAATGGCCTATATAGCCAACGTTATAACCCAATAAAGAACAAAACATAAAAGCAGCCAGAGCAAGAAAAGCTAAGCCCACTATTTCTACGTGTTCCATAATAGCTAGATTTTTTGTTGTTTTTTCTGATGCTTTTACGTTGTTTTTTTTCTCCAAATCTCTCGCCTCTAACTAAATTAAACTTCCATAATGATAGGCATAATCATAGGACGTCTTTGGGTCTTTTCGTACAAATAGCGTCCTAAATTATCCCGTACTGCGGATTTGATTGCAGACCATTCCGTGATATTGCTGTCATGGCATTTATCCAATGTTTTGATAACACGATTTTTTGCTTCTTCCATTAGGTCTTCGGACTCTTTCACATACACGAACCCCCGGGAAACAATATCCGGGCCGGAAACGACAGTATAATCCTGATGATCAATGCTCACTACCACAATAAGAATACCATCTTGAGACAACTGTCTCCTATCTCTTAGAACCACATTCCCTACGTCCCCTACACCAAGCCCGTCAATTAAAACCTGACCGGCAGGAACCTTGCCTGTGATACTTATTGATTTAGCAGTCAGGTCCACAATAGAGCCATTTTCAGCAATAATAATATTTTCTTTAGGCATACCTAAATCCATGGCCAGCTTTTTATGCTTAACCAAATGTCGGTATTCACCATGAACGGGCATAAAGAACTTAGGACGTACAAGATTATGCATCAGCTTGATTTCTTCCTGGCTGGCGTGACCTGATACGTGAATGCCCATCTCTTTCTCGTAAATAACTTCTGCTCCCAGTTTGTATAAATTATCTACAGTTCTGGATACACCTTTTTCGTTGCCCGGAATAGGCGTAGCGGAAATAATAACCGTATCACCGGGCATAATGTTTACCTTCCGATGATCGCTGTTAGCCATACGGGTTAAGGCACTCATAGGCTCACCCTGGCTGCCTGTGGTACAAATAACAATTTGCCTTGGATTATAATTCTTTACCTCATCAATATCTATCAAAGTCCCTTCCGGAACTTTTAAATAGCCCATTTCCGTGGAAATATTCACAACGTTGACCATACTACGGCCAATGATGGCAACCTTGCGTTTGTTTTTCACAGCACTGTCAACCACCTGCTGAATACGATGAACATTTGAAGAGAAGGTCGCAACAATGATACGGTTCTTGGCCTGACGGAATTGTTCGTCTAAGGTCCTGCCAACAACTTTCTCACTGGGTGTATAACCGGGTCTTTCAATATTCGTACTATCAGATAATAGACATAACACACCACGATCCCCCAGTTCTGCCAAACGGCTGAACTGAGTTACCTGTCCATCTACGGGTGTCTGGTCAAACTTAAAGTCCCCCGTATGGATAATAATGCCGATAGGCGTATGAATAGCAATGGCTACCGCATCGGGAATACTATGGTTAACTCTGATGAATTCCAACTTAAAAGAACCTGTGCGGACAATATTACCCGGGCGTACAGTTTTTAAGTTTTTGTTGGAGACGCCATTTTCTTCCAAACGACCTTCCAGAATGCCCAAGGTCAAAGGCGTACCATAAACAGGTACATCAAAATCCTTCATTACATAAGGCAAGGCACCAATATGGTCTTCATGACCATGGGTTAAAAAGATTGCCTTAACTTTGTCTTTGTTCTCCTGCAGATAAGTAGTGTCAGGAATAACCAAATCTATTCCTAACATATCGTCATCCGGGAATGCCAGACCTGCATCAATTAAAATAATTTCATCGCCATAACGAAAAGCGGTCATATTTTTACCAATTTCTCCTAGACCGCCCAATGGTATAATACTGATTTTTTTCTGTTGTGCTTTTACCAAGAAAAACACACCTCCTAATTTTTTGTTTTTCCGAACAATTCTATACAGAGTGTTACTTTAGCCGAACAATCTCTACCCGTCTATTATACATTTTATAGTGGTTTTTTGCAATATTTACTACTAAATATGTGTAAAAAAATCCAAAAGATAAAAAAGAGGACGATGAGCACTGAAATGGTGCTCATCGTCCTCTTAAATCACAAATGTAAGTTTAAGTTTAAGTTTAAGCTTTAGCTTTTGCAGCGTCAGCCTTGTTCTGCATCTTTTGCCACATAAACATAGCCACCAAAATAACAATACCGATCAGGTCAGTGGTTAGGCCCGGGTCAATCAAGAGCAACCCGCCTAGGAAGAAGAGTATTCTTTGAATGATATTGGTATTTCTGATGCAGTAACCAATCATGGACACACTAAGCCCCCACATACCCACAATAGCGGTAATGGCTGCCTGGATAATCGTTATGGGAGTACCATTAATCATTAACAATTCCGGTGAAAGCACGAAAATGTAAGGAATAATGAAAGCCGCAATGGACAGCTTGGCTGCTACGACACCGGTCTTCATGGGGTTGGAACCGGCAATACCGGCACCAGCATATGCCGCCAAAGCCACAGGAGGGGTTACATCGGCAATAATACCGAAGTAGAAGGCAAACATATGGGCTGCCAACACAGGTACATGCATTTGTACCAAAGCAGGAGCTGCAATGGTAGATGTAATAACGTAGTTAGCCGTGGTAGGAACGCCCATACCAAGCACCAATGAGGTAATCATGGTAAAGAACATTGCCGGCAGCAATCTGCCGCCTGCCAAATCCAGAAGAGCTGTTGCCATCTTCAAACCAACACCGGTTTTTGTAACAACACCGATAATAATACCGGCAGTTGCACAGGCAATCAGCACGCCAAGTACGCCCTTGGAACCGGCAATCAAACCATCTACAACATCTTTAAAGCTGATTCTGGTGTTCTTGCGCAGGCAGGAGCAAACCAAGCTCAAAGCGATAGCAGCCAAGGCTGCTCTGGTAGGAGTATAACCGGTAACCAGTAAATAAACAATCACAATCAAAGGAATGGCCAAATGACCTTTTTCCTTTAACAATGCGCCAAACTTAGGCAGTTCTTCACGAGGAGTACCTCTTAGCCCGCATTTCTTAGCTTCATAATGTACGCCCATCCAAACGCCTATGTAATACAAAATGGCAGGAATAACAGCAGCTTTAACAACTTCGATATAAGGAACACCAACGAATTCTGCCATTAAGAAAGCAGCAGCGCCCATTACAGGAGGCATCAACTGTCCGCCTGTAGAAGCAGATGCTTCTACAGCACCGGCAAATTCAGGACGATAACCTAATTTCTTCATCATAGGAATGGTGAAAGAACCGGTACCTGCTACGTTAGCAACAGAAGAACCGGAAACAGTACCCATAAGACCTGAAGACAAAACTGCTACTTTAGCAGGTCCGCCTGCTGCCCAGCCTGCCAAAGCATTAGCTAAGTCAATAAAGAATTTGCCAAGGCCGGTAGCTTCCAAATAGGAACCAAACAAAATGAACAAGTAAATAAATGTAGAAGATACACCCAAAGGAGTACCAAAAATACCTTCTGTTGTATACCACAAATGGTCAAACATCTCAGCATAACCCACACCTCTGTGAGCTAAAATACCAGGGGCATATGGTCCCATGAAGGCATATAACAAGAAGACCAAAGCCACAATAATCATGGGCCACCCTACCGTTCTTCTGGCAGCCTCAATAACCATGATAATACCAATAACACCAACGATAAAATCTGTTTCTGTGTTCATACCGGCACGTAGCACTAGTTCACCATAATTAATAATAATATATGAAACTGTACCAACACCGATAATAGCAAAAACAACATCCAAAGGATTCATTTTTGTTCTATCAAATTTAGAACTGGCGGGATATACCAAAAAGATTAAACATAGACCAAAGCCCAAATGCACCGCTCTTTGCAGCATTGCATCCAAAACACCGAAAGTTGCTGTATATAATTGGAAGATTGCGAAAATTATACAAATAATGGAAATTACCTTATCCCAAAAACCGGTAAGCTTTCTTTTCCCTGCTTCAGGATCGTACTTCTCCAACATTTCCTCTGCAGACATAGCCGCATTTTCTCCGGACTGTTGCTCTGCTTCGACCGGAGTACCTTGTACTTTATCCTTTTCTTCAAGAACCATTTTAACCAAATCCCTCCTCTTCATCTTAGAACCAAGTTTTGTATCGTCTATCTACTGAAACAACAACTAGAGACCCTGTTTTATATAGTTTATATATCGGTAATTCCTCTTTTCCAATGAATAATCTGGGTTCTGGAATGTCCTGAGTCCGAAATTGTATTTCCTTGTACGGGCGATTCATCTCCAAGATAAAATGCCCATCCGTGGTTTGCGTGAATTTACCGTCCTCCGGATAACAAGGCAACCCGACACCATACGATTGAAACCTGGTATAAGTCATCACCATATCCTGAGGCCCGTTGATTTTAAAATATTCTTCGCAAATGGTTTGCTGCACAGAATGTTTATAAGTATAATGCCATTCTTCCCCTACATGTGCGGTAAAACGATAAATATGCTGCCCCTCCTCCGGTACAACAGAAATAACCAATTGATTACCATACCAGAAAAAAAATAAGACAGCAAAAAATATAAGCATCACTATGATTTTTTTAAAAAAGGGCCGGTGGCCGGAAAAAACCGGTTCCCGGTCCTTATTCATTACTTCTCTCATTGCTTTACCAAAATTCTCTTATTTACCAGCAAAGAATTTTTCTGCGCCGGGAGCCATCTTAACGGACATACCATCTTTAGCAGTTGCCTTGCTTACTACGGAGCAAGCTTTATGAGATGCCTTCAGACGATCAAGATTGGAATAAATAGCCTTTACGCAGTCATTAGCGGTTTGCTCATCCATCTTGTTGCTAACAACTAACATGCAGCGTACTGCAACTGCAGTGCAAGCAGTAGATTGATTAATATAAGTCTTAGCAGGAATTTCAACCTTAGTATAGAAAGGATACTTGGAAGCCAAAGCAGCAGCTTTATCAGCAGCAACAGGCAACAATACTACTTTGTGCTGAGAACCTAGATCCTGAATAGCAGCTGTCGGGAAACCGGCAGTTACGAATGCAACATCCACGTTACCATCTTTCAAAGCGTTAGCAGCTTCAGCGAAAGATAAGTATTGAACTTTAATGTCGTTGTAAGTAATACCATAAGCAGCCAAAATCTGACGAGCGTTAGCTTCGGTACCGGATCCTGCTGCACCAACTGCAACTCTCTTTCCTTTAACATCATTCAAAGTCTTAATACCGGTTTCTTCGGTAGTAACGATTTGAACTGTTTCAGGATACAAAGTGCAAAGTCCTTGCAAATTATCCACTTTCTTGTCTTTGAACATTTCTACGCCGTTAGCTGCGTAGTAAGTAATATCGTTCTGTACGAATGCAATATCAACTTTACCCTGTTTCAACAAGTTAATGTTTGCAACAGAAGCACCTGTACTTTGAGCACTAGCATTAACACCCTTAACATTTTTGTTCAAGATATCAGCGATAGCACCGCCGATGGGGAAATAAGCACCTGATGTACCGCCGGTAGCGATATTAATGAATTTCTTGCCTCCTGCTGCAGGTTTAGCCGCTTCCTTCTTGTCTCCGCCACCACCGCAACCGGTGAACAAAGTGCCTAAAACCATACATGATACCAAGAATGCCATTACTTTTTTCATAGAATTCCCTCCGTTTGTTTTGATATTGTGTTTTGTGTTTAAAACATCTGACTAATACTTGCTAACTAAGTAATTAGCCAATCACCTCCCATACATGAGCAACTTCGCTCTTATAATATACAGTATACAATTTTGTCACACTTTTGACAAGCTTATATACGAAAAAACATTTTATTTATGCGAACATTAAAGCGTGAAAAAGCGAAAATAGTTCCCTTTTATTTCTCAATATTCCGTCTGGTTTGAATCTGAGTAAGAACGTCAGCACCGAAAGAACGTATGGTCAGAACTGCCCCGATGCCAAAGGGGACATATTCACAAAGGAAACGCCACAAAATAGCTGTAACACCTGCCACAGAGGAAGGAACCAGACTGGAGAAAAGTACCAGGAACCCGCCTTCTGCCACTCCTGTACCACCCGGTGTAGGGGTGAAATATAGCACTAAATTAAGGAGTAACATTCTGCACATAATTACATAGTAAGGAACTTGAATCCCGAAACCATAAAAGAAAACAGGAACTACCGAATAAATGAAAATCAAGCTTAGCCCTGATTCTGTAAAAGCTCGCAATACTTGAAAAGGATTATGCCAGATTAAAAAACCGGCCTGTTGGAAATCTCTGTACCAAAGGAAAATAGCTCTCTGGGTCTTCTCGGAAAAGCGCCGACAAAATCTTGCCAGCCATCTTTCCAACTGCCCTGTGACCATAAATCGCACAATCAAAGCCGGTAAAGAAATAAAAAGCACACACACAAAAGCAATCATCCAAGTAGGCAGCCACCCAACAAGAGCCGGGTCAAAATAGAAAACGATGGGCAGCATAACAAAGAGAAAAATTATAGACATAATAGTTCGTACCAGTACTACCAAAGTAGCTTTGGGCACCGGCACACCGGCCTTTTTCATGAACATAAGCTGAGCCAGGCCTCCGCCACCTTGCCCAGGGGTAATCAATGACAAAAAATAATTACTGAATACTACATTAAAAACGTGCTTGTAGTCCAATCTTTCACCCGATAATTTAGTAAGGGTAATCAGCCTTGTTCCATCAAAGACAAAACCTATAGTCAAAGAAAGAACCGCCAACAAGATGGACCATGGTTTAAACATGGTCAAATAGTTCAAGGCCCGAATATCAAAGGTGAAATAAAGTACTGCAACCGAAATGCATACTATCACAGCTAAAGCAATGCATAATATGCGAAAAAGTTGTTTATTCATTATCCATCCCGCCATATTTATTTAGAGACATAGTTGCCGTCCCACTTAGTCCTATTATATCACGTAAAACCGTTTCCTGCTCATTTTCCCAAGACAATATAAGAAAATGTTCCTTATCTGCCTATTACAGCCTTGTAATTGGCAAAATGCTTTTTTACTAATTTGTTTAAGGATACCAGTCCCTGTGTCTCCGCAATTTCTTGGGCACATTTTGTCGCTTGCGCCCCACCGCCCTTAGGCAATTCTCTCTTTGCCTCTTCTGATAAACGCCCCATAATCTCTACGAATTTCGCCCTAGCCAAAATAGATGCGGCAGCTACCGCAATATCTGCCTCTGCTTTTGGCTGTTGAACCACAGTCAAATAAGGGAATAGCTTCTGCAGCTCCTCCCCAATATTATTATGTAGAGTAAATCTATCTACCAAGGCAAATCGGCAATTCTTATTTTTGTTTAAAACTTGTTTAAGAGCATTAATATGGCCTTGGGCCAAAAGATTATTAAGATTCTGCCGGACAGAGTGTAACTGCTCGTAACGGAGATTATACATTTCCGGAGTCAGTGCCAATACAGCATGCAAAGGCGCACAAGTCACAATTTTGTCTGCCAGGTCCATGATTTTTTTATCGGTTAATTCTTTGCTGTCTCTTACCCCCCAAGCGGTCAGCTTTTGGGCAATTTCCTTGTTGACCATAACTGCTGCCACCACAAGTGGGCCAAAGAAATCCCCCTTGCCTGATTCATCACTGCCGGCCCACAGATAATCAAAGTCCGGCAGGTTTTGCAAAAGTGTTAATTGAGCCGTTCCCTGACCGGATTGACCTGTGGCTCCCTCCAGAAATTTTGTTACGACTGCCTGAGCTTCTTCACGTAAGGGGCAAAGAGACCCACCCCATACGTATTTATGGCCTTTTTTTCCATTATAAATGGAAAGCATAATTTTCTGAGTTCCCTTAATGATGGTCAGCTGCTCTCCGTAATTAATGGGCTTACGCACCATACTGTCAGGAATCAGGACTTTTAGTTTTTCTTGGATAGCTGTTACCAAGGCCGCAAAATTATCCATGGATTTCCCTTCTTGCAGCAGCCATGGCTAGGTTCATGATGGTTTTTATAGGCATACCACCGGCTTGGGAAGCCCTGAGACAATCATCGTATTCAGGAGCAATGTTCACAAGTTTCCCCCTGTGATAACCGCATTTAACTTGTATGGAATTCTCTCCTATTTCCACAGAAATATTTTTTCTTTCTAAAATGCTTCTTGTTACATCTGTATAGCGAATACCCAGTGTACTGGTATTGGCAAATACCACTGTTTCAATTTGCTCCAGAACCGGCTTAGCGCAAAGGAAGCTAAACTTTTCTGCGGGCCGGCCTTTCTTCATGATAATAGGCGTCAGCCATGCATCCAAAGCTCCTGCCTGCAAAACCAGATTCAAGGCGTTTGCCAGAATTTCTCCTGTGGAATCGTCAATATTACATTCTCCCACAACTAAATCCTCACTATATTTTGCTGTAGCATCCTGCTCAGCCCAGTACAAACGGACTACGTTAGGAATGGGCAAATCCCAGGTTCCTGCCCCATAACCGATTTTATCAGTATGGAAGTCTGCCGGTTTATCTGTTAAAGGAGTAGCTAGGGTATGCATAAGGACAGCTCCCGTAGGAGTGATTAGTTCCTTGTCTATTTCTCCCTTATAATGCGGCAGGCCCTTTAAAAGCTCCGCCGTAGCCGGGGCAGGAATGGGCATAAGTCCATGGGCGCACCGGACAAATCCGTAACCGGTCTGAATATTTCCTACATATATCTTATTTACATGTAAATTTTCCAGACAAAGAAGGGAACCAACCACATCGATTATAGTATCAATGGCTCCCACCTCATGAAAATGTATTTCCTGAATTGTTTTCCCATGGACTTTAGCCTCTGCCTTAGCAAGTTCCGTAAATATATCCTTGGCTTTTGTTTTAATGGCAGGACTCAGCGCAGAACCATCAATTATAGTCAAAATATCCTGCAGGTTGCGGTGTTCATGATGATGTTCATGTTCTTCCTCATGGTGATGGTCGTGGTCGTATTCATGTTCTTCCTCATGGTGATGGTCGTGGTCGTGTTCATGTTCTTCTTCGTGGTGATGGTCGTGGTGAGATAGCAACTCCACATCAAAGTGTGTTGCATGAATACCGCATTTATCAGCCTTTTCATAAACCAGTTTATATTGGCCTAGAGACAGCTTGGTCAGTTCCTCACATAAATAATCATAAGAAGCACCCAAATCCAGAAGTGCTCCGATAAACATATTCCCGCTAATACCGCTAAATGGCTCTACATATAAAGTACTCATTTTGCACCTCGCTTTTATTTATTACTTTCCTCTAACAGTTAGACTGCGTACAGAAACGTTCACATCTCGTACGGACATATCCGTCATATCTTCAACTTTTTCTTTGATTTTGTTCTGTAAAGCTTTAACAACTCCATAAATATTTGCACCGTAATAAATCACCACTTCCAAATAAATAGTCAAGCCTTTACTGCTATCGGAAGGCCGGCGGATTTTAATGGAAGTAATTTTATCGATTTTTTGGTTCTTCCCTACAATTATCTTCACAATATCACTTACCACATAATCGGAAACAGCAATTTTGCCATAGTAACTGAAAGCAGGTCTCACAATAGACTTTTCCTGTACCGGCCTCTTTTCTTTTCTCCTGCCGAAGAGTCTTCTTGGCAAATCCACCAGCACCCCGGATAGATGCGGTTTCAGCTCAATAGTCGGTACCGGCACAATATGCTTTCCTTCCTTGATTCTGGCTTCTCTGGCCTTATTGATTTCATGCTTGGTGGCAATATCCTGAATCTGTATATAAGAAGTAGGCTGAGGAAGTTCCAGACGCTTGCAGATGGCGTTCACCATCTTGTCAGATGTGCCGATAACCAACAATTTCGTAATATTGCTTTTCTTTAGGGCATTTTTTACTTCTTCACAATGGTCTTTGTCCATGAAAATAGCGCGTTTTACCGCCTGCACCTTATTCTGTTCGCTTTTAGCCGAAGAACCTGCTAAAATTTTTGTTCCTTCAATAAGAAGTCCATCATCAATAATCCCATCACACTGATGAGTATGAGCAACGCCGATGGCTCTATAGCTTTTGCCGGTACCGCTGGGTCCTACAAAAGCAACTACTTCAACCATGGTGACGCCTTCCTTTCCCTTATCTATATTCTACGATTTCCTTCACATCTTGATATCGTACTTTGAACATCCCCAGCTTTTCCGGATAGCGTCCATTAGTCCCGTGATAATCGCTGCCCCCGGCGGTAAGCTTATTATACTTGCCGGCCAAATTCTGCCAATACTCTGTTTCTCTGGCCTTCCAGGCTGATGGGTGCCAAACCTCCAACCCATCAAAGTCTCCTGTTTTAAGCACCTTTTCGGCGATTGCTTTATCCTCTATTTCCGAAGGATGCGCCAGACAGGCAATGCCCCCTGCCCCATGAATCAGTTCCACGGCCTGGAGGGGATTTAATTTCTCCTGATCACAATAGGCGGGCTTATTCCTTCCTATCAGAACATCAAAAACATCTTGTACTATGGGGAAATAGCCTTTTTTTACCATTACTCTGGCAATGTGGGGACGTCCGTAGCTTTTGCTGCCCTTGGCCTCTTGAAGAACTTCATCCATTGTTAACGAATAGCCAAAATCATTGATTTTTGCCACAATCTTTTTAATTCGACGTACCCTGCCATCTCTGGTCCATTGCAGGCCAGCCAAAAGTTTTGGCTCCGAAATATCAAAATAATAGCCCAAAACATGTACATCCTTGTCCCCGTAAAAAGTGTCAATTTCAACGCCGGGAACTAATTTTAATTTAATATTATTGTCCTGCAAATAGGCAGCGGTGGCCTTATAGCCTTCCACATTGTCATGGTCGGTAACAGCAAGAGCAGCCAAAGGAACTCTCATGGCTTGTTTGATTATTTCTCCCGGTGTATAAATACCGTCGGAAAAAGTTGTATGTATATGTAAATCTGCCAGTTTCATAATGTTCTCCTTACCACAAATCGCTTAATTATACCATTTTTTACAAACAAAAAGAACATGACAAATTTTGCTTTATCATGTTCTTTACTAATTGACGGCGAACACTAAAAGGTCAGTCACTTGAGCTGCTACTATTTCAGCAGGCCGGAAGACTTTAGTGCTGCGGTAAATTTAGCGTTTTCCTCAGGTGTCATAGCACACAAGGGCAAACGGCATGGGCCGGCATTAAAAGGCGTACACAGCGTAACAGCCGCTTTAACCGGAATGGGATTGGTAACGGAGAATAGTGACTGCTCCTGAGGAACCATCTTGGCATTCAAATCTCTGGCTTTTTGAATATCACCATTGACAAAGCTGGTCATTAGCTCTTGGAGCAAAGCACCGCCCAAATTACTCAGTACGGAAATTACCCCGCAAGCTCCCACAGACATAAACGGCAGTACCAATCCATCATCACCGCTGTAAATGGAAAAATCTTTAGGCAATATTCTGTATAATTCCGCCACTTGGGTAACGTTGCCCGCTGCTTCTTTCACACCAATCACATTAGGACAGGCTTTAGCAATTCTGGCAATGGTAGCAGGCAAAATATTGCTGCCGGTTCTGCCGGGAATGTTGTAAAGAATAACAGGCAATTTAGTTGCATCGGCAATTGCCTTAAAATGTTGATAATAACCTTCTTGAGTGGGTTTATTGTAATAAGGTCCTACCAAGAGGATTGCATCTACACCCAATCCTTCAGCCACCTTTGTTGCTTCGATGGAAGCTGCTGTATTGTTTGAACCTGTACCGGCAATCACAGGAACCTTATGATTGATTTTCTTCACAACTGCCGTCCATAAAGCAATTTTTTCTTTCATGGTCATAGTTGCAGCTTCGCCGGTGGAACCTGTGAGCAAAATGGCCTCAGAGCCATTCTGGGTTAACCATTGGGCGAAATCTGCCGAACCTTCAGTATTCAAAGAACCATCTTCATTAAAAAAGGTGACCATAGCTGTTACCAATCTACCAAAAAAAGGATTATTCATTAAAATTCCTCCTTATAAGTTAAAAGCCTGATGCAAAGCATTAACAGCTTCGCTTGCAGCATCGGCTTTCACAATGGCCGAAATAGTTATATTAGAATCGGTAGTTTGGAGAATAGTGATTTTCTTATCACTTAAAGCCGCTACGAATCTAGCCATAACTCCCGGCACATTACCCATGCCTGTTCCGATAACGGAAACCTTGGCACAATTCTGATTGAGAACATACGCATACTTTTCGTTCTTAAGTATTTCCTCCACTTTTTTTATGTCCGGATTAAAAACCGCAAACATAGTGGATTCCGGCTGCAGATTCAAACACCCTACACTGACGCCGCCTTTGGCCAAAACATCAAAGAGATGTTCTCCGTTGGTGTACTTGTCAGAATCCAATGTTACCTTGAATTGTGCGATACCGGTAATATGAGCTACACCGCTGGCAATATGCTCATTAATACTTTTTTCTTGCTCAATAGCCTCCCTATCGGGATTAGCCGTAATCAAAGTTCCCGGTGCATCGGAAAAGGTTGATTTTACAACCAGTGGCGTATTGCTGTGCATAGCAATTTCCACTGCTCTGGGATGAATTACTTTAGCTCCCTGATGTGCCATTTCACAAATAGCGTCGTAAGAAATTTCATTCATAACAGAAGCATCGTTAACAATCCTAGGATCGGCAGTCATGACACCATCTACGTCAGTATATATCTCCACTTTTTCAGCGTGGAGTGCGGCTCCGAAAGCAGCAGCAGACGTGTCGCTGCCTCCTCTGCCCAAGGTGGTTATGTCACCGCTTTCCTCATCGCTCCCCTGAAATCCGCAGATAACGGGAATGATATTAGCTTGAAGCAAATCCTTTAACCGCTCTGTATTAATGTGTTTGATTTTTGCCGAGGAGAATTGCCCATCAGTAATCATTCCTGCTTCCCTACCTGTTAAGGCAAGAGCATTTAAACCCTTGCTTTGCAAAGTTGCTGCCATAACAGTAGAAGAAATAATCTCTCCGCAAGCCATGAGCAAATCCAGTTCCCGTAAATGTACGGAAGGGTTCACCTCTTTTAAAACACTAATCAAAGTATCAGTTGCATAGGGCTGGCCCTTCCGACCCATGGCCGAAACTACTACCACAGGGGAATAACCGCCCTTTAAAGCTTCTTGGATTTTTTTTGCTACACATTCCCGGCTTTGGGCATCCACTACAGAAGTGCCGCCGAATTTTTGTACTATTATTTTCATCTTTAGCTTGTTCTCCTTAAGTTAAATTTATAGCCAACCGTTTTTAATCATGGTTTCAGCAATTTGCAAAGTGTTTAAAGCAGCACCTTTGCGAATCTGGTCACCTACACACCAGAAATTATAACTGTTAGGAGCCGATTCATCAACCCTCAATCTGCCTACATATACATCGTTCTTGCCTGAGGTATATAAGGGCATAGGATAAACTTGCTTACTGGGATCATCTTGAACGATAACTCCCGGGAATTTACTTAAAGCTTCCTTCATAACGGCTAATTCCACCGGATGTTCCAGTTCAATATTCACTGCCTCACTATGGCTTCTGTAGACCGGCACACGTACTGTTGTAGCAGTAATACCCATTTCGTAATCATCAAAAATTTTCTTGGTCTCATTCACCATTTTCATTTCTTCCTTGGTATAGAGGTTATCCAGGAAAACATCTATTTGAGGAATAAGGTTCAAAGCCAAAGGATAGTGTACAGGCTGACCGGCGCTGGGGAAAATATGAGCGGTCATTTCTTTGCCCTGGGCAGAATCTTTAATCTGTTGTTCCAATTCATCTAAGCCATCTTTCCCTGCCCCGGAAGCGGCTTGATAAGTAGATACAATAATTCTCTTGATTCTGGCCAAATCGTAAATGGGTTTTAAAGCCATTACCATAATAATGGTAGAGCAATTGGGATTAGCAATAATGCCTTTGTGTTTCAGGATTGCCTGAGGATTAACCTCCGGGACAATCAAAGGCACATTGGGATCCATACGGTAAGTGCTGGAATTATCAATAACCACGGCGCCGGCTTTGACGGCAATCGGTGCGAATTCCTTACTGATGGAACCACCGGCAAACAGTGCAACATCAATACCGTTGAAAGAATCGGCTTTCGCTTCTTCTACTTTGTAGGTTTTACCCTTAACCTGATATTCTTTGCCTACGCTTTTAGCCGATGCCAACAGACGCAAGTTGGCAAAAGGAAAATCTCTTTCGTTAAGCAGATTAATGAACTCTTGGCCAACAGCTCCCGTGGCCCCTAAAATTGCTAAATTAAACTTTTTCATAATTTAAATCCCCCTCAAATCCCCTATAATATTTTATCCAATCCGTAAATCAAACCAACTTTGCCAAGAATTTGGCGACAACCCAGCATCACACCGGGCATATAACATTCCCTGCTTACGGGATCGTTACTGATTGTTAATGTCTCTCCCATGCTGCCGAAAATAACTTCCTGGGAAGCAACGTAGCCCGGCAGCCTTACACTGTGAATCCTTAGTCCCTCGTAATTATTGCCTCTGGCATGGGGCAGCTTTTCTTTTTCGTTAGGATTACCCTGGGCCAGGAAACCACCTCTGGCTTCCACAATTTTTTGTGCGGTTAAAATAGCTGTACCGGAAGGAGCATCTAATTTCTGGTCATGATGCTTTTCAATAATTTCCGCCTGAGGAAAATATTTGGCAACCTCCGAAGCGAGTTTCATCATGAGCACGGCTCCCATAGCAAAATTCGGAGCAACCAAAATTCCTACCTTCTTTTGTTTGGCTAATTCATCTAATTCTTTCAGGTCCTCCTGAGAAAAGCCTGTAGTTCCCACTACTGCGTTTACCCCTGCTGCTAATGTTTCCCTAAGATTATCCATAACCACATCTGGTCTTGTAAAATCTACTACTATGTCAGGTTTGACTTTGGCAAAGGCACTGGCTAATGTCTCGGTAACATCAAGACCCCCTGCAGTTTTTCCTGCACCATGAGGATTAACTACGCCGGTTAATTCCATGTCTTTTTGTTTGAGCACCGTGGCAACTACTATGCTGCCCATTTTTCCCAATGCCCCATTTACCAGAATTTTCATTATTCGGCCACTTCCTTTCCTAGATAAGATAAAAAAGCAAGCCATTGAGCATCCTCAATGGCTTAAATAGCATATGAGATAGCCCTCCACCTTTCGGCGACAGTAAGTTGGTTCTTCACCAAAATCCCAGCTTAAAAATGTACCCATTCCTAAACTTCGGCGGTAAGCCTTTCCTTTGCCTCTACGGTGCCCCTCAGCAAAGTACTTATCAGTCCCGCGCCTCTATCACTTGTTTAATTGCTTAGTAGTATATTCCTACTTTGTCACATTGTCAACATCTTTTTCTGATTTTTTCGTATTTTTTGTAAATCGGTGTTGTGGCTTACAGTTGCATTAGTTTGTATATTGCTTGAGCATACATTTTAGTCATTCTCTGTAATTTTTCCAGATAAACAAATTCATTGCTTTGATGATCCAAATCAGGGTCTCCAGGGAAAATAGGACCAAAGGAAACAGTATTGGCCACAGCCCGGCAATAAGTTCCGCCGCCGGTAGTCAGAAGCTCTGCCGGCTCACCCATTTCTTCTTCGTAAGCTTCTTGAAGGCATTTAATAAAAGGTTTATCTTTGGCAACATATAATGGCTCTTTGTTTTTGAGCACAATATATTCACCGCCCAGTTTCTTGGCATCTGCCGACAATGCATCAATGAACTTTTGACCATGGAACTCAATGGGATATCTAATATCAAATTTGCAAACCAAAGCATCCGCTGTCAATTCCACAAAAGCAAAATTACAGGTTAAGTGACCTGAAATATTGTCATGACAAGCAATACCTAAACCGGTACCATCGGTTTCCATTTTCAGCATAGCATGGAGTCCGCAAATAACCGTACTTAAGCGACTCTTGCTTCCGGCCAGCAAAGCATTGAAAAGCACCAGCATATTTTGTGCTGCGTTAAAACCTTTTTGGGGCATCATGGCATGAACGGCTAGCCCCAGAGAAATTACCTGTGTGCCTTCTACCTTAAAGTGTTCCGTTAACTTTAATTCGTTGATTTTATTTTGGATTTCTTCTGTAGTAAAGCCTGCTAATTCTGCCTCTACCCTATCAGGCACTACATTAATCCTGTCCCCGCCCTGCAAAGCTTTAATATGGGGGTCTTTTCCCGTAAGAGGAACTTTGAAGTAACCATGAAGGATGCCTTTTTCTCCGTTAATAATGGGAAAAGCAGCGTCCGGAGAAAACCCCATGTCAGGAGGCTGTTCCTTAGTCAGGTAATGAGCCACGCCCCTCATACCAACTTCTTCATCGCAGCCGGCAATAAGACGAACGTAATTTTTGGCGGGCAGCTTGCTTTCCTTAATGGCTTTCATAGCATAAAGGACTGCCATGGTAGGACCCTTGTCATCCAAAGTACCCCTGCCATAAAGTTTATCATCTTTAATAGTCGCAGAATAAGGAGGAACTATCCAGTCCTTGCCTTTAGCCGGAACTACATCCAAATGACCAAGGAGCCCTACTTGTTTACCTTCTGTACCTAATTGCACTGTGCCGGCATATTGCTCATAATTGTGTGTGGCAAAGCCTAATTTTTCCCCAATCTCCAGAAAAAGTTGCAAAGCCTCGGCCGGCCCTTGTCCAAAAGGTGCCTCTTTAGTAATAGTTTTTTCATCTAACTCGCTATTGATTTTCAATAAAGCTTGCGTGTCTGCAACCTGCTGGGTAAAATTCTTTTCCACTAGTTCGTTTAAAATCTTTTCCATGTCTCTTACTCCTTTTCTTGTTAGATATTATTTTGTACTGCCAAAACCTCCGCTGCGCTGATTTTTTTCGGTAGCAGCATCAGCATCGGCAGTAAAAAATTTATAAAAAATTCCTTGGGCAATGCGTTCGTTTTTAGCCAAAGTAACTGTGTTCTCACCCTTATTAATTATGGCTAGCATTATGTGTCCTTCATTATCCGGATTATTGTAATAATCACTGTCAATAATCCCTTGATTGTTCACAAGACAGAGGGCCTTTTTAACGGCCATGCTGGAGCGGATATGGACACCCAGATATTCATCACTCTGCATGTAGGCCTTGATACCTGTTGGTACCATTGTCAGTTTTCCAGGTTCCAATATTGCCTCTTCCGGCAAATAAAAATCATAGCCGGCTGAATGGGCTGTCTGGCGGCAAGGCATGGTAAAATCATTATTTTGATACTTTTTTATTTTCTGAAAACCTCGTATTAACATGTTGTTCTCCTTCGGTTTTAGGTTGTAATATTTTAATTGTTTCACCCAATAGCACCGCCACAAAAGTTTTGGAGGGAATGGGTTTAAATTTACCATGCAAATCCTTATTGACCAATAGCCTCCCGGAAGTACTGATTAGTTCCACCCGGTTGATTTTGTAAGTATTATTTGGTTTGTTTAAAACCATATCTAAAAGGCACAGTTGGACATTGTCGTCTTTTTTCAGCTTCTTGCCATATTTCTCCAGAAGCTGCTCTTTAAAGTTCTTGTCCAGAAGTTCTGATTTGGCCGTTAATTTTATTTCCAGTATATCTTTGGGCTGGGCGCTGTCAGGAAAATAAACAAGGGATTGTTTATCATAGGAATAAATACCGCCCTTATTCTGGGCGACAACCACCCACTCTTGCCCCTGAGAATTTTTAGTGTCCTTGGCCAAGCTAGTCTGAGGCAGAAATATAACTGCCATTAAACCGATAATTATCAATAACTTTTTCATTTTAGCTCCTTGCCTGCCATATTTTTTTGCATACTTAAATAGTATCCAAAGTAGGATAAATAGTCAAGTGATACAAAAGTCACTAAGTCACTTTTGTATCATTAGCTAACCGGATAGCAGCATTTCTTTCATGCTTGATTTTAGGGTTACAAGAACCGGAAACTCTGGAACAAAAAGATATTTACTGCCCTCTGCCGTAAGATTTTTTAACTGCACTCAAACCATAAGAAATGTGTTATAATTAATTTATGAAATAAGAATGGGAGGTAAGTTATATGGCATTTGTTACTTCAAAGGAAATGTTCAAAAAAGCTTACGAAGGAAAGTATGCAGTAGGTGCATTCAATGTGAATAATATGGAAATAATCCAAGGTATCATGGAAGCTGCTCAACAAGAGAAGTCTCCCCTGATTTTGCAAGTTTCGGCCGGGGCCCGCAAATATGCTAAGCAAATTTATTTAGTGAAATTAGTGGAAGCTGCCATGGAAGATACCGGGTTGGATGTATGCCTGCATTTAGACCACGGCGCAGACTTCGATATTTGCAAAGACTGTGTAGACGGTGGTTTTACCTCCGTTATGATTGACGGTTCCAAATATCCTTTCGAAGACAATATTGAATTAACAAAACGTGTTGTGGATTATGCTCACAATAAAGGTGTTGTGGTTGAAGCAGAGCTGGGTAAACTAGCCGGAGTGGAAGATGCCGTCAAAGTAAATACCAAGGAAGCCACCTACACCGATCCGGATCAGGCTGTGGAATTTGTAGAAAGAACCGGCGTTGATTCTCTGGCTATTGCCATTGGTACCAGTCACGGTGCATACAAGTTTAAGGGAACCCCTCAATTGGACTTTCCCCGTCTGGAAAAAATCACCAATTTATTGCCCAACTATCCCTTGGTGCTCCATGGTGCGTCCACGGTTTTGCCTGAATTCGTGAAAAAATGCAATGAATACGGCGGCAAAATTGTAGGCGCGCAAGGCTGTCCGGAAGATATGCTGAGAAAAGCCGGGACTTTTGGTGTCTGCAAGATTAATATTGATACCGACTTAAGGTTAGCCATGACAGCTTCCATTCGTGAGTTTTTTGCAAAGAACCCCAGCGAATTTGACCCCCGTGGCTATTTGAAGCCGGCCAGAGAAGCCATCAAGAACATGGTTGCTCATAAAATGAAAGACGTTCTTAATTCCTCAGGAAAAATTTAATTGCCAAGACAAAAATCAGCATCTCCCCTTAAAAGGGTGATGCTGATTTTTTATTTTTGCGGCTCAGACAAAAGGGACAGGTGATTTTCACACATGATAACGCTCTAGAGTATGATACAATTTAGCCGGACTGATTGGCTTGGACAAATGGGTATTCATGCCCGCATCCAAAGATTTACGAATATCTTCCGCAAAAGCATTGGCGGTCATAGCAATAATGGGTATAGTTTTAGCCTCAGGATGACTGCTATGACGAATGGCTTTAGCAGCCTCCAAACCGTCCATAATCGGCATCTTCACATCCATAAGAATGGCTCCAAAAGCACCTTGAGAGCTATTTGTAAATATATCAAGAGCTTCTTTGCCATCCTTGGCCACTATTACCTTGGCTCCGGCTTTTTCCAAAAGCTTAACGCCTACAATAGCATTAATATTATTATCCTCCGCCAGCAAAATATTCATGCCTTGCAAGGAAACTTTCTTATATACCGGCTGTTGCACAGTTTCTGCCTTTTTAATATCCTGTCCTTGAGCAATGCGTACCGGAACTGTAACCGTAACTTTAGTTCCCTTCCCCATGGTGCTCTGTATCTCTATAGTGCCCCCTAGCATTTCCGTCATGCTTTTAGCAATGGACATCCCTAGGCCAGTTCCTTGAATATTAGTGTGAACAACTTCTGATGCCCGGTAAAACGGTTCAAAAATATTTTTTAATTCGTCGGGAGACATACCGATGCCCGTATCCTCAACCCCAAATTTCAGCAAATTGGCGCCATCAGGTCCCATTGCCCCCTCCTGCATGAAAATGGTAATCCTGCCTTTGGCCGGAGTATATTTAATGGCATTAGAAATAATATTTTCCGCGATCCGCTGCAAATGAGCATCATCAACTAGGCAATCATCATGTTCCACCGTTATCTTGCTATCCATGATTTGCTCTTTTCCCCTAATCAGCGGTGCGTACAACTTCTCCATAAACTTTTGGACTTCCGTCAGGCGTACCGGAACACAGGATGTCTCTGTGTTACCGTTTTCGATTCGTGTTAGATCCAGTATATCGTTAATAATATTAAGCAGACTATCCGCCGCTTCTTTTATATATTTAATGCTTTCTTGAGCCTGACTGAGGTTATCAGGTTCATCTATGGACAGCTGAAGCATTCCTAAGATAGCATTTAACGGCGTACGTATATCATGGCTCATGGTAGACAAAAAAGTAGACTTAGCCTTATTGGCCTTTTCTGCCAAATCCAATGCCTCAATAAGCACCGTCTTTTTCTGTTCTTCTTCCCGCTGAATATCCGTCACATCAGTACCGGTCAAGAAACAAACTTCGTTTTCTTTGTCATACCTAAAGAGGCGAAACTTGACTAGCCCGGGTGACCCATCAGAATGTTTAATATGAATTATTTCTTCCAGTCTATCCTGTTGAGCCATCTTTTTGCGCAGAAAGTCCAGATTAGTAATTTTCTGGAAATATTGATAATCCTCCTGCTGCACAAATTTTTTCAAAAATATTGCCGAAACAGTATTCACATCCAAGGCTTTGCCACTGGGAAAGCTCAAAGTATCACGGCCACTGAACAAAGTAATCAAACCGGCCTTCAAATTTACAGACCCAATGGTTTCAAAATCCAGTTCCACCATAACATTAAGCATTTCTTCCATCATCTTGTTAGCATGAATATTATAGCAATATTCATATAGGAAAATATCTTTGGTAGTTGGTTCCTGTAAAAGATGCAGCACGTTACGTACCCAGAAAACCCGGCCATCAAACATCTTTATGCGGTATTCAATAACATGCTCTGTTCTGCCTTGAATGAAACTATTAGTCAAAAATTTGAAATCATTAATTGCCGCGAAATTTTCTCTTTCCGCCTCACTGACAATTCTCTCTAAAGTGGAATGCATCAGGACAGAAAAATCCTCTCCAAAGTCGTCTATGGATTCCGGGTTCTTGCACTTATAATCCACGAGAATTTTCTTCGTCACATTACAAGTAAAACGGAAAAGAAGATTGACATCAGAGGCTTGGATTCTATTTGTTTCCGTGTAGTAAGCTTTTTCCAGGGCTTTTTCCCTGTCAATGAGCCTGCCTAGACAGATAGCCTTTATGGGTTTGTGCTGTTGGTCATAAACTGTCTGCACATTTATTTGCATCCAGTGCAAATTACCATCCTTGAGCTTCATCCGCACTGGAAATGCTACTGCCGACTCACCGGCCTTAATCTTATTCATTGCCTCCTTGAATACTTTTTTAGATTCAGGCAAAACTGTCGGACTATTAATCAAAACTTCCGGGAAGTTCTTAATAACCGGTGTCAACGCAAAGTCCATGATGCATTTGTCCTGCAAAAAAGCATAACCGGTAGCAAAATCATATGTCCAGTACCACAGACCTGCCTTATTAATTACCGTGTTCAGAGCAATTTGACTTTCAGTTTCTAGCATGACTTCATTGTCATTACTCATTTTCATTCCCCGCCTTTACGCCTGTTTGGGCAATCCTTTAAAGAATACTCTAATAAGGTAAAAAGAAATAATTATGGAGAAAAAATCGGAAACCGGTTGACTATAAATAACTCCGGCCAAGCCGAAGCATCTTGGCAAAATGAATAATGCGGGAATCAAAAACAAACCTTGGCGAGAGGCTGCCACCAAAATTGCCCCCGCCGTATGCCTTGTGGTTTGTAATGTCATATTTGTTAAAACCACTAATCCCGTCAGGGGGAACAAGATTAGCTGGTAATGCAAGGCCCAAACCCCCACCCTGATTACTTCCGGATCATCCCGAAACAATTCAACTATTTCCCTGGCAAAAAACGAGCCGATAATAGCGACAATAAAGGCAAAAGCTGTAACTGTCTTCAGTGAAAAGAAAAATCCTTCTTTAACCCGCCTATATTGTTTGGCACCATAATTAAAACCGCACACCGGCTGAAAACCCTGGCCAAATCCAATCATAGCAGCTCCGGCCAGAAAAATAAGGCGCGTGACGATGGACATGCCCGCAATGGCTGCATCTCCATAAACACTGGCCGACACATTAAGGAGAATCGTGCTGATGCTGCTGAAACCCTGCCTGAACAGAGATGGTGAGCCGCCGGCAAATATTTCCTTGACTAAAAATTTAGAAGGCTTGAAATTTTTCCAGCGAATGACAATATTGCCACCTTTAGTTGACATATAAAGCAAAATACCCAGACTGACACACTGGCTCAGCACAGTGGCATAAGCAGCCCCGGCAATACCCATTTTGAAAGTAAAAATGAAAAGAGGATCCAGAAAAACGTTAAGCAGCCCTCCGCTGACTATACCTACCATACCATAAGCGGCGCTGCCCTGAAAGCGCAGCTGATTATTCATAACAAGAGAAGCCATCATAACCGGAGCACCAAAAATAATTATTCTGAGATAATCCACCGCATAGGGAACAATAGTAGGTGTAGAACCTAAAAAGCGCACAATATCAAAGATAAAAAATTCTGCCGGAAAGGCCAACAGGATACCAGTACCAAAGGCAAGAAAAAACCCTGTGGCCGCCATAATATTAGCATCTTCCAACTTTTGTGCCCCAAGTTGTCTGGAAACATAGTTGCCGGAACCATGTCCGAAGAAGAACCCCAGGGCCTGAATAATTGCCATAGACGCAAAAGTAACACCCACTGCCGCCGTGGCACTAGTGTCTATTTTACTGACGAAGAAAGTGTCAGCAGTATTATAAATATTGGTTATAAGCATACTGAAAATAGTAGGTATGGCCAAAGAAATAATTAATTTCCG
>DAIQMR010000021.1:0-43662 GCA_036788835.1 Acidaminococcaceae bacterium | reverse complement strand
ATTTTTAACTATTATATTACTTATAAATACTAGAATTTAAGTATGATTTCCTTTATAATAAAAAATGCCTCCCAACAGGAAAGGAGGTGTTGCAGTGGTACAATACATTGTATCGTTTATTTGGGAACCGCTATTGGCCCCGCTACTAGTAGGTTTGCTTTGTGCCATTTTTGTTAAATGGCTAAATCGAAAATAGAAGAAAATAGCAAAATGGATGTGGTCGCCACCACATCCATTTCTTGTTCACAGTAGTACAATATTGTATATTATCGTTTGATGTTATTCTATCATTTTATTGTGTATATGTCAATGGCATAAAATAAAGTTTTATATGGTTTTTCATCAATAGTATTTTAATACATACGTTATGTTTTGTTTATTCTCGATTTTCAGCTTTTTGGCTTGGTATTCCATACCAAGAGAGCCAGTAAGCAGGATGCTACTGCAGCACCAACCCAGAATTTACCTGCTAAAGTGAAATCATAGACGGTTTTTCCGGCTACTTCCAGTTTATAAGCATTAATCATATAGCCACTAACGTGTTCCTGGACAGCAGCACCTAGATAACTAAACAGTCCTATAAGACCCATAGCCGCGCCGGTAGCTTTCCGGGGTGCTAAGTCAACAGCCATTAAGCCTCCTAAAAAGCACACCAGAATACCCATGGAAAAGCCGTAGCAAATCATGCAGCCTAAGTCTACTGCTTTTGAGGTTGGACCCCAGAGAAATATTGCCGTAGAGGCAGCATAAATAATACCAAAAATTAAGGCAGGTACATTACGTCTGGAATTGAAAATTTTATCAGAAATGAAACCACCAAGAATTGTTCCCCCTACCCCGGCCATTTGCATTGCAGTTAAAATACCGGAAGCTCCTAAAGTCGTGTACCCTTTAGCGGCTGTTAAGTAAACAATGCCCCAGGATTCAATAGCATAACGGGTAATGTAGCAGCAAGCGCTGGACAGACCCAGAATCCAGATAGCAGGACTTTTCAGCACCATCATTTGCAGAGCACCTACATCTTTGCTTTGTACTTCTTCTGATACCTTTTCTTTCATATATTGTGCAATATTCGGTAACCCATAGGTTTCCGGACGGTCGTAGAGAAATTTGTATAGGAAAAAGGACATTACAATGACCATGATTCCCGGTACATAAAAACCGATTTGCCAGCTGTATTTAGTGACCAGCACCGCTGTTACTAGATAGGTTAACGCTCCTCCTATGTTATGACTCATAAACCAAATTCCATAATATGTGCCACGTTCTTTATTGGCAAACCAATTATTCAAAGCAATAATGGATGGACCTGCTCCATGGGACTGGAACCAGCCATTGAGGCCCCAAAGAATCATAAGCAAGATAAAGTCGGAAGTAAGGCCCATTAATGTACAGCAGATACCACTCAATAATAAACCTGTGGACATAAAACGTTTAACATTTAAGCGGTCACATAAAAAGCTATTAAAAAATTTTCCTACTGCATAAGTTATAAAAAATGCGGAACCCATTAAACCTAACTGTTCTGCATTGAGAATTTTCTCACTGAGCAGGACTTTTTTTACTACAGAGAAATTAAGTCTGGTAACATAATAAAAAGCATAGCCTATGGTAATAGATAAAAATACCGACCAACGGCATTTGGTATACTCTTTACTGATTGCAGCCTCATCATTTGTGAAAAGAGGTTTGTCTTGTCCAGTGCCATATAATTGCCAAAATTGTTTTAGCATATCGATTCCTCCCACTAGTTAGTTTAGAGTGTATATAAGAATTACAACTAGTCACTGTCAATACTATAATTAGAGTTTATCTGCACTTCTGCTTGCTAATATGTTAATACCCAATCCCCCTATGTTGGGTAAAATCACCTCTCCCATTTTTACAGGAGCTGCAATGCTAATATTCTGCAAAAGCTTCATGCAGTCAAACAGTTTATCTTTAGGTAAAGGAGAAGCTGAAACTACAGGTAGCAATTTTAGAGCACTGTCTGAAATGCTGATTGTACCGGTAAGAGTCCTCCTAGGTGCTGTGCTTTCTTGTCTGGCATATTCTGCACCGCGTTTGCAGCTATTTCCCGTTATGCTGATGACTCTTCCCTGGGCTAAGGTTACGTTTAAATTACAGCCAAGGGGACATTGAATGCAGATTAAGTTTTTAACGTTCCTCATTGCCGCCCACCTCCTTTAATTCAATGTGTATAGGACCATTCAAAGCAGCTAATTTATGTCTAGGCAAAACCATGGTAAGCATTTCACTGGGTTTGGCTATAGGCAGTGTCTTTTGCACCAAAATCTTTTTGTTATGAGTAATGGCGACGTTTACTTTGCCAAAAGGTTTAGCTACCCGCATAAAGAATTGCACATCTTCTGTCATACCACCCAATTGCAAATGCTGTGGCACACATGTTCTAATGCCCGCTGACAACTTTACAGGTAAATATTTAGAGGTTAACTGCAGGTTTCCTGTGACCATTTTGGCAGCATATTTTCCGGCAATATCTGCTTCGTCAGAAACAAAGTCAACTAAATCATGAACGTGTACCACATTGCCTGCGGCAAAAATTCCCGGTATGTTGGTGCAGCGATATTGGTCTACAATTGGTCCATGGGTCAAACTGTTTAGCTTGATACCTGCTGCACAGGACAATTCATTTTCAGGTACTAGCCCTACTGATAAGAGCAGTGTGTCACATGGTAAGCGAAACTCTGTCCCCTTAATTGGCAACATATGGTCATCAACCTGACTAATCCATAAGCCTTTGACTCGCTCCTTTCCTTCAATTGCAGTAATAGTGTGGGACAAATATAACGGAATATTGTAGTCCCGTAGACATTGAACTATATTTCTTGTTAAGCCATTGGAATAAGGACATATTTCAATAACAGCTTCCACAGAGGCACATTCTAAGGATAGGCGCCTAGCCATAATTAGTCCGATATCACCGGAACCAAGAATAACTATTTTCTTTCCCGGCATATACCCTTCCCTATTTACCATACGTTGAGCTGCACCAGCCGTCAAAACACCTGCCGGTCTTTCTCCTGGAATGCGAATGGCACCTCTTGTCCGCTCTCTGCAACCCATTGTGAGTATAATTGTTTTACTTTTAAGAATGAGGACACCATGTAAAGGATTGACCGCCGTAACAGTACAGTCTTGCTGAATCTTCAAAGCCATGGTATCTGTGAGGATTTCTATTTCAGGAATATTACGTACTAAGTCATAACATTTCTGAGCATAGCTAGGACCGGTCAGTTCTTCTTTAAAACGCTGCAAACCAAAGCCATTATGAATGCACTGCTGTAAAATACCACCCACTTCCCTATCCCGTTCCAAAAGCAAAATACTTTTAGCACCATTTTCCCAGGCACTATAGGCTGCGGATAATCCTCCCGGACCGGCACCTACAATGATAACGTCATATATTTCCTTCATGTTCATTATTCCCTTCTTTACTGAGTTTAGGTTTTACGCAATATAATTTTGAATTAGCTGTTTCTTTACATATGTCAGTAAGAGGAATATTTAATTCTCCGGCTAGTATACCGGCAACACGGGGACCGCAGAATCCCCCTTGGCAGCGCCCCATACCTGCTCTGGTACGACGTTTTACCCCATCCATAGTTCTTGCGCCGCATGGACGGTGAATAGCATCTATAATTTCACCTTCCGTAATTGTTTCACAGCGGCAAATCACCCGGCCATAAGACGGACTCTCCCCTATTAGCATTTGCTGTTGTGGAGTAGTAAGTTTGGCAAATATAGGATGATCAGGTCGTCCTTTAATATAGTTGTTTTTAAGTTTAGCTCCTGATTCAGCAACTATAATTTTTGTTATAAACTCTCCGATGGCAGGAGCAGAAGATAGTCCTGGAGATTGAATCCCTGCCGCTTGCAGCAAGCCTTTGATTGTTTGGGATTTCCCTAAGACAAAATCTCCTGTGGAAGCAACGGCTCTAAGTCCTGCGAATTCCGTAATTACTAAATCTAAAGGAAGCTCCGGCAATATTTTTTTGGCTTTGTCGATAATCTCTGCCATACCTGAAGCAGTAACGGCGGTATTATTTGGGTTATCATGGTCATCTACATCTTGTGCATTGGGACCAATGAACACATTACCGTGGAATGTTGTACACACAAGAATACCTTTGCTTAGGGGATCAGGAGTAGGGAAAATAATACCTTTGGTCATAAGGTCAGCTGCAGCTTTATCGAAGAGCAAGTATTCGCCTTTTCTTGTGGTTATACTAAAGCTTGTATCTCCTGCCAAATGACTTATTTCACCGGAGGCAATCCCAGCTGCATTAATCACATATTTAGTTTTAATTATTCCCTGCGAAGTTTGCACACCGGTAATAACATTATTCTGTTTACAAAAACCTGTTACAGCACAATTACGCCGGATACTTGCTCCATTTAATACAGCATTTTCGGCGAAAGCCTGGGCGGTGTTAAATGGACAGCATACTCCGGCTGAGGGTGCCCATAATCCTTTAATAATGCCTTTATTTAAATTGGGCTCTTGGGCAAGGATACGCTTCCCCTCCCAAATTTCCAAACCCGGAACAGCATTAGTCTGACCGCGGATATACAATTCTTCAATAGTCTTAACTTCCTTAGCATTTAGTGCTACTACCAAAGAACCTAGCCATTTAATTTCCAGATTTAGTTCACGGCAAAGAGCATGATACAAGGCATTGCCACGGACATTCATAGTGGCTTTTAATGAACCGGGTGTTGCATCAAAACCTGCATGAATAATGCCGCTGTTTGCTTTTGTTGTGCCAGTGGCAATATCAGGTTCTTTTTCAACTAGGATAATATTCAGATTGTAATGGGACAGTTGTGACAAAATAGCAGTTCCTGTTATACCTCCGCCGATAATCACAACATCTGCTTCTGTTTTCATAATCGTTGCCTTTCATGATTTTTTTATGATACTCCAATTTGAGTATGTTGTTTTTGAGCAAAAATTAATAGGTCGTGAATCCGTCAATCTAAAAATGGCGGACCAACGACCTATATTATTATAATTAATATATACTTAAGCTATTGTTTCTCCACCTAGTATTTCATCACCAGTCCTTTTAAATAGAATAAATCTACTCTTTAAATTTATCATATAGGCATTTCCTTTCTGTCTCTGTTAGCACTACATTAGTAATTTTAGCCATTATGACAATTGCTATAACATCTAAAAAATAACGTAACAAGGTAAATCTCCTAGGCTGCTTTTTTGCCAAAATATGATATTTCTAAAGGAAGTGTGATAACACCCACCAAAACTGTTGTTGGAAACATAAATTATGGTGGATTGTTGTTAAGTTAGTTCGTGCTAACTCTTGTCAAAGTATAACACATTAAATTTTATCGTGCAAGAGCATTTCGAAAATTTTTTGACAGAGAGATTTTGAAAATTACCTAAAAAAACCACCAATGAATTAACATTGGTGGTTTTTGCTAAACACTAGGCGTAATCAGCGTTACAGGGACATTGTACACGCACGAAAGTCGTTGCTAAGCGTTATAAAAGTATGCTATTATTTTTAACAGTTGAGGTCGGTGCCCCCTCCGCATTAATTTCGTATGAAGTTGATGCGAAAGGAGGTGTTGCCGTCATGAAAGACTTTGAGCTATTAACAATCATCTTGACGTTAATCTCTTTAATTCTTTATGTGTTGTTCAGATGTTTGGAACTAGCGCTCATGATAGCAAAATAGCCGCCCCATCGTAAGGTACGCGGCTATTTTTAGCTAAAACTTGCGGAAGGGGCGACTGGCCTCTTCTTTTTTGTTATTATAACATACTGTTAGAAATTTTAGCAAGAAAAATTATTTTACTCTCTTAAAGGACTTAATTGCACTGATAAAGGAGTGTACTTTAAGGTCGTAATTGATGGTGTCGTCGGTGCTGAATCTCAGCTGGTAGCCATAGCCATCCTTGCTGAACAAATACCCGTTGACAACAAACATCTTCTTGAGATTGTCGCTATCGGTGCTTTGGATAATGCAGCCATTATTACCGTCGGCAACAAAAGCCTCATGTTTGGTTACCGCAATATTGGGAGTGAATTTGGTAATTTGTTTCACAAAAGTATCTTCCGCCGTCTTGATATTAGTTGGACCGGCATTGGCAAAGTTTGCAAAAGCAGTTGTTTTAAATGCCCTGAGCATACCTTCATCATTGTGGACACTGCTTAAGGATTTAATCATTATAATATTATTGGCTTTAAGTGTATAGGCATGCCAGCCAAAAGGCATATCCAGCTTATAACCCAATATACTGGCCTGGATTTGGTTATCATCGGGATATTTAGGCTTGGATAATTTCAATGTGCCGGTTAAATTGCGCAGAAGCCCGGCAGCCAATGCTGCATTAGGCTTAGAAGCGCTGACCCTCAGGATTAGCAATTTGTCATTACGGAGCTGATAAGCCTTCCCTGTTATATAATCGTAAGACATCTCCATTTGTTTCCCAGGCTTCAAAGTGAAATCGCATTCTGTTTCGTTGAGCCTGAGCACAGGGCTTTTAATAGGCTCCTTGTCTGCCTTTGCTTTAAGTTCCTTATCCACTGTTTCCAGGGGCGTTATACTACGGCTGCGCATGCTTCTCAGCTTTGCGGTAATATTATTATTGGCCGGTGTTTGGACCGGAGCTTGATTTTTAGGTTGTATCTTATCCTGAACAAAAGTTAAATCAGGATAGTCCTGCATATTAAGCAGGAATTTTTCAAAGTCCTTAGACTGCTGATAGGAATAATTTTTCATGGGAACGGAAATAAAGTTCGGCATGGAATACACATCAGCACTGACTAAAAGGTCGTTTTTCGTAAGATATCTTATACCTGTTGTAGTACGAAATATTTCTTTGCTTTGGGCAGGGATATTTAAGGTATATCCATTAGCAGCAGGTTTATAGGTACTCACCTTCTGTTCGTTTGGTTCAATCTTGGTTGCAGCATAGGTACAATTACAAGCTAATGCTACAGTTAAAGCTGTTAATGAAAAAATTCTCTTCACGCTTTTCATTAAAAATCATCCTTTAGAATAGAAAATTATAAGGCTAAAAGCTCCCACCAGCAAGGCTAACTCCTTCCCAGTGGGAGCTTCACGCTCTTATTGCATATATCTGAGTACTTTTTATTTGTTACTTAAATACTTGTCGATTTCCATGGCAGCAGCTTTACCTGCGCCCATAGCAGAAATAACTGTAGCAGCACCTGTTACGATATCACCACCGGCAAATACGCCGGGGATAGAAGTTTCTTGCTTGTCATCAACAGTAATTAAGCCCTTTTTATTGGTTACTAAATCAGGAGTGGTATGTCTCAGCAAGGGATTGGGACCTTGGCCAATGGCAATAACTACCATATCAACATTAAATACATGTTCGGAACCGGGAATTTCCACAGGGGATCTACGACCGGAAGCATCCGGTTCGCCCAGTTCTGTTCTGATGCATTTAATACCGGTAACCCAACCTTGCTCATTACTGATAATCTCTTGAGGATTATTTAGCATATGGAGCTCTACGCCCTCTTCTTTAGCGTGCTGGATTTCTTCTTTACGAGCAGGCATTTCTGCTTCGCTGCGGCGATAAACAACATAAACATGTTCAGCACCCAGACGTTTAGCAGTACGGGCTGAGTCCATGGCTACGTTCCCGGCACCTACTACAGCAACATCTTTACCATGGCAGACAGGAGTTGCTCTGTTAGGAAAGTCCCAGGCACCCATAAGGTTTACACGTGTTAAGAACTCATTAGCGGAATACACACCGTCTAAGTTCTCACCGGGGATACGCAGGAAGTGAGGCAATCCGGCACCGGTACCAACATAAATAGCCTTAAAGCCCTCTTCTCCCAGCAGTTCGTGAAGAGTAAAAGTACGGCCGATAATAACATCAGTCATAATCTTTACGCCCATATCCTTTAAGCCTTCGATTTCGTGTTGCACGATTGCTTTCGGCAGACGGAATTCAGGAATACCATACATCAGCACTCCACCTGCTTTGTGGAGAGCTTCAAACAAGGTTACATCGTAACCCATTTTAGCCAGGTCACCGGCAGCAGTCAGGCAGGAAGGCCCGCCCCCTACTACGGCTACTTTTATGTTTTTAGGAGTGATTTCAACATGTTCGCTGCGGTCTTGACCGTTAGCACGGGCAGTATCTGCTACGAATCTTTCCAGACGGCCGATGGCCACAGGTTCGCCTTTGATACCAAGAATACAATGTTTTTCGCACTGGTTTTCCTGAGGGCAAACACGACCGCAGACAGCCGGCAAACTGGTCTTTTTCTTCAGGCTGGTGAAAGCACCGGCAAAATCCTTTTCCGCAACTGCATGAATAAATTCAGGAATGTCAATGTTTACAGGACAGCCTTTTACACATTGAGGAACCTTGCAATGAAGACAACGTTGTGCCTCATCTACGGCAGTTTCCGGAGTATAACCTAAAGTTACTTCTTCAAAGTTTTTATTTCTTACATCAGCCGGTTGTTCCGGCATTGGGTTTCTCATTCCTCCACGCATTTGCAATGACCTCCGCAACCGTATTCTACTGATTCTTGATCCTTGTACATAGCAGCACGTTTTCTCAGGTTATCCCAATTAACTAAATGCGCATCAAATTCAGGACCATCACAGCAGGTGAATTTAGTTTCATCGCCGACCATTACGCGGCAGCCACCGCACATCCCGGTACCGTCTACCATAATGCAGCTTAAGCTGGCAGTAGTTCTGACACCGAAAGGTTTAGTGGTTTTAGCCACATTCATCATCATAACGATAGGGCCAATAGCTACAACATAATCAGGTTTGTTGCCCTCTTCCATCATTTTTCTCAGAGGATCGGTAACAAAACCTTTAATGCCGGCAGAACCATCATCAGTAGTGATGATCAGTTCGTCGCTGATAGCAGCCATTTTGTCTTTCCACATAATTAAATCTTTGGTTCTGCCACCAAGAATAGAGATAACTTTGTTGCCCATTTCATGATAAGCTTTTGCAATGGGATACACAGGTGCTGTACCAATACCGCCGCAGACCATTACTACGGTACCAAATTTGGCCATTTCCGAAGGCTGACCCAAAGGCCCCAGGATGTGTGCTATCTCATCCCCTTCTTCGAAATCATGGCAAATATGCTTTGTTGTGTTGCCTACAGCCTGAATTACCATGGTAATGGTTCCTGCTTTCGCATCGGAGTCGCCGATGGTCAGAGGAATCCTCTCACTGTTTTCGTCTGCCAGCACCATTACGAATTGTCCCGGCTTACATTTGTGGGCAATCAACGGTGCCTCAACAGTAATTTCAGTTACTGCCGGAGACAGATGACATTTCTTCAAAATCTTTGCCAAAATACTCACTCCCTCACGTTGTTAACTAATCTTTTTGCTCTTTTATTAACCTCTGCATAGACCTTCGCCAAATCTATGGTTAATAACTCACCTTTGTCCATCAGAACCTTACCATTGACCAGCACAGTATCAGCGTCTGTGCCAGAGGCCGCATAAATAAACAATGAATAGCGGTCGTTCCGAGGATACCACTGTGGTTTATTCATATCATATAAAACCACATCCGCAATATTGCCAACTTCAATCTTGCCTAAATCCGTAAAACCCACTGCCTTATAACCATTAACGGTGGCCATCTTTAGCGCGTCTTGAGCAGGCACTGAAGTAGGATCACCTGTTAAAGTCTTCTGCAAGAAACTTGCCAACCTGGCCTCTTCCAGCATATCCAGATTATTATTGCTGGAAGCACCATCTGCTCCGAGAGCCACTAAAACATTATGCTTTTCCATAGCGGCAACGGGAGCAAAACCACTGGCCAATTTCAAATTACTTTGGGGATTGTGAGCTACCCTGACATGCTTGGCAGACAAAATATCCAAATCTGCTTCAGAAACGCAGACACAGTGAGCTGCTAAAGTCCCAACCTCAAAAAGGCCTAGTTTGTTTAAGTATTCTACCGGAGAACAGCCATGCTGTTTTCGGCAATCATCTACTTCACCCTGAGTTTCGGATAGATGCACATGTAGCTCACAACCGATATTCTGAGCGGCTTTGATGATTTTTTGCAAAGTATCTGCGGGACAGGTATAAATAGCATGTGGCCCCAACATAACTTTAATGCGACCTTCAGCAGCATTTTGCCAATTCTTAAAGAGCTCTACATTTTCTGCAATACGGTTATCTGCATCTTTTCCTTCACCGGTAATACCTCGGCTGAGAGATGCTCTCATTCCAGAATCTGCAACAGCCTTAGCCGTCTCATCCATAAAGAAATACATATCAGCAAAACAGGTCGTGCCTGTTTTCAGCATTTCAGCAATGGCTAGCATGCTGCCCCAATACACATCTTCACCGGTAAGATTATTTTCTGCCGGCCAAATTTTATCCTGAAGCCAATCCATAAGAACCATGTCGTCTGCATAACTGCGAAACAAGGTCATGGCTGTATGAGTATGGGCATTTACCATACCCGGCACAGCGATTTTATCCTTGCCATTAATAATTTGACGGCCGGTTAAAGACTCTTGGGTTATAGCTGCAATTTTATTGCCGGAAATACCAATGTTATATTCTTTTCCATCATTTTTTGAAATGATTTCAGTGTTCTGAAGGACAACATCATAATTCATAGGCCTATCTCCTTAGTCTTTCATAAAGGCATCTAACAAGGCATTCATTTTCTTCTGGTTCTCTGCCATGATTTTTTCAACTTCAGTATGGGTCAAAGGTGTCTTGGCAATACCGGCTGCCATGTTGGTAACAAGAGAAACATTCACATATTCCATTTTAGCTTCCCTGGCCAGAATTGCTTCCGGCATACCCGTCATGCCAACAACATCACCGCCTAATTGGGCATACATCTTAATCTCGGCAGCTGTTTCATAGCGAGGTCCCTCGGCACAGACATAACAGCCGGAAGAGAAAAATGTTATGCGCAATTCTTTTAAAGCATTGCACACTTTATCTCGCAAGACAGTACTATAGGGATTAGTGAAATCTGTATGTACAACTGTGTTATTATCACCATCATAAAAAGTTCCGATGCGATTTTTCGTGAAATCCAAAATCTGGTCGCAAACCACAAAGGAACCGGGAACCATTTCTTTATTGGCCGAACCTACTGCAGCAGTAGCCAGGATTTCTTCTGTACCCATAGATTGAAGAGCCCAGATATTAGCCCGATAATTAATTTTATGGGGCGGCACAACATGGCCCTTGCCATGTCTGGCCAGATATATTACATGGTTGCCGTTACCGGTACCCATTTCGCAAACGACAACCCCATAGGGAGTATCTATGCTTATGGATTTAAGAGGTTCTTGGTTGGCAGGATCTTGAATTCCGGTTCCGCCTATAATAGCAATTTTGCGCATGATCTTCACCTCTAATTGTTTTTATCAATGATGGGAAGCAAATCCTTTAATTCCTTAATCGTATAATCCGGTTCTATTAAATCGTAAAAACGTTTTCTGTCATAACTGCTCCAGTCTACCAGAACTGTTGTACAGCCTGCAGCCTTGCCGCTGAGCAAATCATAGGGGCTGTCCCCTACACATAGGCACTCACGGGGCTTTAGTTTTAAAAGCTTGGCTCCTTTGACCATTGGTTCAGGATCAGGCTTGTGCTTTTGGCAATCATAACAGCCAATGATACCTCTGACATAGCTGTGGATATCCAGACAATCCAATCCCCTGCTGGCCAACTCATTGGTTTTGGAGGTAACTACCGCCGCTGGAACAGCAGCTTCTTGAAGAGCAATAAGCCCCTCTTTAACAGAAGGAAATGGTCTGATTAGTTCATCATGATGAACTAAATTATACTGGCGATAATAAGCCACCATTTCATCAGGGTCTATAGTAGGAGCAACTTTCGCTAAACACTCCCTTAAAGGCAACCCAAAAGTTTTCAGAATTTCTTTATCAGAGATATCTTCTTGAAGAAAATGTTTAATGGTTCTTCGAAAAGTTATGAGTATTAAATTAGTTGTATTACCCAAAGTACCATCAAAATCGAATAATATACCTTTGATTGCCACTTTTCCTCTCCTTTGTTAATACCAATCTATTTTACCACAATTGCAGGTAAATTTAAAGCAATTCAACAAGCAAAAAACGAATTTTATAAAGAAAAACACCTGAAAAAAATCAGGTGTTTTTTAATTGACAAATTTGTCTTATTTACTATGTTTGGTAAACACAATCTGTTTCGGACCTAAATCAGCTGATTCAGGGACCAGAACATCGTTGAAACTAATGGCTCTAGTATGTGCCGTATGACTCCATACATGGTTATGCCTGCGGAAATAGCCTAAAGCTGAAATTGGAATCCAGCTATAGACGAAGATAGGATAGAACAATGTATAGAACCAGGACTTAGGTGCTGCATGAATCTTCAGCAGAACCGTGGCCGGTAAAACATATTGCCCGATACCGATAACTCGCCAAATCTCGTAGGGTAAAATCGCATACAAAACATTTGTATAAAAAGGCACATATTCATAAACCGCACTGGCGAAAACAAAGAAGGTGGAAATTAAAAGGAAATATGGCTGGAACAAGTGAATTATCGCATCCAGAAGAACTATGTCATGTCTTTTTATTCCTTCGATAAATAAGCGGGGAATATAACGGGATGCTACATCAAATTGTCCCTGTGCCCACCGGAGCCTTTGATTCCAAGCAGCTTTAAAAGTAAGGGGCTTCTCATCGTAGACAATGGCTTCCTGAGCCCAGCAAGTAGGAACGCCGTCCAATAAAGACTTCATGGTGAATTCCATGTCTTCGGTCAGACAGGTTGCGCCCCATCCATTTTTACGCAACACTTCTGTAGAAATACACATACCCGTACCGCCTAAAACACAGGATAAACCAATATTGTATTTCGCATAATTCCAAAGGTAATTAATCATCCAGAAAGAAAGAGCGAAACAACCTGAAACCCATGTATCATTGGGGTTCTTCGTATCCAAATAACCCTGAATGATTTTCTCTCCTTTACAGAAATGATCATTCATTTCGGAAAGAAAATCAGGATGCACCAAGTTATCAGCATCGAAAACCACAACAGCATCGTATTGCTTATTTAAAGCAAAAAGCTTATTAAACATCCATTCCAGGGCAAAACCCTTGCCCACATCTTGTTTGTTTTCCCTCTCGTAAACAAAGGAACCTGCCCTGCGGGCAATCTCAGCTGTGTTGTCATTACAGTTATCGGCAATAACAAAAATATCATACATACTGTCAGGATATTTAAGCATATGTAAATTTTCCACTAATTCTCCGATAACCTTTTCTTCATTATGGGCTGCCACAATCAGGGCAAAAGTTGTCTTAGGAGTTAAAAGTTTCTTGTCTTTTTTCCCTGGCAGGATACCAAAGATAGAGATAGTAAAATAATAAATAGTAAAGAATACTATCATCAGTTGCAAAGGTATCATAATGATGTCAAAATAACTACTCATGAATTTTCTTCTCCTTAGTACTAAACACTGTAAGTCTTATGGAAGACCTTAACGTAGAGGGCATTTATTATGCCGCACAAAGTGTAGGTAAACATACAGATAAACGGTATAGCATGCAGGGCGCTCAAATTAGACACTAGCATATAGAGGCCAATCAGCAGGGAAACAATAACCGGTCCTTTAAACAAAGGGTTGCCTTTGCCTTTAAAATCAGGAAAACGCACATCACTGTACATGATGATTGCAATGGCTAAGGTTCCAATAGCTACTACCACCGAGGAATTATTATACCCCGAAATCACATAAGTTGCAAGTACACAAGCTCCTCCCGGAATGGGCATTCCTTGGAAATACCCATGAACAGCGGAAATATTAGTATTAAACCTGGCCAGACGCATTGCTCCGCCAAAAGCGAAAAAAGAGGCGATGACCTGACCTGCCAGGCCTAAATCCTGTAGGCCGTAAATATAAATCAAAATAGCCGGTGCCACCCCAAAGGAACAAACATCACAAAGGGAATCCAACTGTATGCCAAAATCACCGCTGCAATGTAAAAGCCTGGCGGCTCTGCCGTCACAGGAATCTGCCGCTACTGCTAAAATAATAAATACTGCTGCCCAGAAAAAATTCTTTTCCATAGATAAAAATATTGATAAAATACCAAAGACCAAGCTAAGACCGCTGATGCTATTGGGCACTATGCGTCTATAATTCATTCTTTATTCTGCCTCCCGATAATGGTAATTCCGCCTTTAACTTTGTCACCTTTTTTCACAAGAACCTGAACTGATTCAGGCATAACAAGTTCAGTGCTGGAACCGAATTTAATCATGCCGTAGCATTCTCCTTGCTGCAGATTACGTCCCAAAGTCACCCAGGACACAATCCGCCGGGCCAAAATACCGGCAATTTGAATAACTAAAACACGATGTTTGCCATTGTCCAAGCCAATAGCGTGGCGCTCATTAACAACAGGCGCCGAATTTTTATAGGCAGGTTCAAACCCGCCACAGGTGTAGCGCTGATATTTGATTTCTCCCGTCATAGGAGAACGATTAACATGAACATTAAAAACAGAAAGGAAAATAGTTACTTTAACAGCCGGAGCATTAAGGTATTCTTCATCGAAAAATTTTTCGATACCCATAACAGTTCCGTCGGCGGGAGAATACAAGACTTGATTGTCTTGCTTGACTATACGCTGAGGATTGCGGAAAAAATAGACGAAATAGCATGTAACTAAAATCGGCAAAATAGCACCCTTAAGTCCAAAGCCATAGGTCAGGACAAGGGTAATGGCAACTCCTCCCAGAAAAAAAGGATAACCGTCTTTTACGATTTTATATTTTTCCAATGTCCCACCTCCCGCCTAGAAATTCCTCTTATTATATAACATCTATTGTGGTTTGTCCATGGGATTACCACTATATTTAGTCATTAAAATTTCTATGACAAATTTCGGCAATACCATCATTCGTCCCAAACGGCTGGGTTGTTTATACAACCTATAGAGCCATTCCAAGGATGCTTCCTGCATCCATTTGGGTGCACGCTGCATTTTACCGGCCAAAACATCGAAACTGCCGCCTAAACCCATCCGCAACAAAGGTTTTAATTCGTCACCATGGTTGAACAGCCAAAACTCCTGCTTGGGAGCTCCTAAGGCCAGGAAAAGTATCTGTGCCCCACTGTTATTAATGTCTTTAATGATTTTTTCGTTATCCTGCTCCTGAAAAAAACCGTTCCTGCACCCGACAATAGTTAAACCGGGAAACATTTTAAGGCACTTTTCCCTGGCAGCGTCAACTATGCCCGGTGCAGAACCAAAGAAATAGACTTTGAAATTTTTCCGGGCGGCAACCTTTAACAGTTCCAAGAACAAATCAAAACCTGCTACCCGCTCCGGAACATTAAAACCTAACCGGCGTCCTCCCCAGACTGTCCCTGCCCCATCCGGGAAGACACAGTCGGCCTGCTGTAATATTTTATAATAATCGGGATTATTTTGTCCCAGCATAATAATTTCCGCATTGGCAGTAACCACATTAGTAGTAAAGGCTGCCTCAACTCTTTGGGTTAAGTAGTCTACTGCTTCTGCCATGGTTACAGGATTAACAGGAATGCCAAGAATATTGATTCTAGGAAGCTTGTTCATTACAACCTCTCTTTATTAAGGTACTATTCGATATAAGAATTAATCAAAGAAACATTTTTATTGATGCACTTATACTTATAGACAGGACGTCCCACACAGCCACGATTCAGCTCCAGATGAAGTACCCGGATGGATTTTAAAAAGTCTAGATATTTTCTGATAGAAACCCTGGAAATGCCCACTTTATTAGAAATTTCTTCTGTGGTGAAGTTCCCGTCAATTTTAACAACTTCCTGCCAAACGTTGTATAATGTAGTTTTTTCCAAACCTTTAGGAATCTTACCTGTGATAAGCTTGCTGCGATTGAGCAAGGAACTATCCAATTCCGTTTGTTTAATTGTTTCTGTTTCTTTATTGATCATGCTATAGCGTTGTTTGAAATTATTAAGGGCCAGACTGAATCTTTCAAATTCAAAAGGTTTAATAATATAATCAAAGACACCGAGACGTAGGGCAGCCAGAACCCTTGTCCTGTCAGATGCGGCAGAAATCATAATCACATCTACATCTATTTCTTTGGTGCGAATTTCCCTTAATAGCTCCAAACCGTCTTTACCTGGCATAAACACATCCAAGATTACCAAGTCCACTTGTTTTTCCTCTAGAAATTTAAGTGCTTCGTCACTGCTGCGGGCCGTATGCATAAGTTTAAAACCATCTAACTGATTGATATACACCTCATGCAATTTTCCAACCATAGGGTCATCTTCTACAACTAAGATTTTAATCATTGTCCTTGTCCTCCTTTAATGGTATTTCCACAGTAAATTCTGTACCGTTGAGTTCATCTGATTCAACTTGAATTGTGCCGTGCAGATTATCTAAATGCTGCTTAAGCAGCGCCAGACCATAACCGTGTCCTTGTCCTTTTGTGGTATATCCTTTAACAAATATTTTGTCAAAATTTTCCCGAGGAATTGCTTCCCCGTTGTTCTCTATCTGGATAATCAGCTGATTGTCATAGGTTAAAATTTCCAAATTAACCAAACGTTCCTCTTTTTTGCTTTGTAAAACATCAAAAGAATTTTCCAAAAGATTGCCGATGATTAAAATTAATTCATGAACGTCAACTTTTTGTCCGGCTTCTTCCGGGAAGCTGCTTTCTTCGGTTAAAGTAAAATCCACCAGTCTTTCTTGGGCTCTGCTCTTTTTGCCTAAAAGAAAAGCCGCCAGAATGGGATTGTGAATCTTACTATTAATCTCTTGCATATCTTCTCCTGATGTTTCTGTAACATCAGTAATATATTTCTTTAATTCCGTGAAATTTTGAGTATAAATCAAACCCTTGATAACATGCATTTTATTCATGAATTCATGAGTTTGGGCTCTTAATGCATCGGCATAATTAGTTACGCCGCTTAAACGCTTGGCCATTTCATCCACCGTATCCTGCTCGTTTAAGGAAATAAGAGCACCCCTGACCCCGGCCGCTGTTTCCAGAGGGGTAATATTAACAATAACAGGAAGACCGTTGATATTAATTTGTTTATCTTCTACGGATTGTTGATGAAAAAGAGCTCCCTCAAGAATAGTATCATCGCTAATCACATTAAAGGGTTGGCCTTCCCAGAGACTTTCTTCCGGCAACCCTGCCTTGACCAGAATTTTTTTAGCCGCTTTATTCACTCTATAAATAGTGGTATTGGCATCAATGGCAATAATGCCTTCACCTACTGTATCCAAAAGAATTTCTCTTTCCAATAAAATAGTTGCTATTTCTTTTGGCTCATAACCGGATAAGGTCTTCTTAACCCGTTTAGCTAAAAACAAAGCACCTAAAATGCCCACAGCCAAACCAATGATACCGGTGACCTGAATAAGGTCTACCGCATCAGTACTCAATTCTTTGCTGATATCTTCAGGAAAAGCCACAATTACATAGCCTAAAGACTGATGTTGGCTATCTAGGATTGTCTCTGCCTTATTGCTTTTAAAAATATTAGCAGGCAATTCACTAATTTTTGTCAGCATATTGTTTTTCAGCATAGAACCTTTGGTGGAATTATAGATTCCCACAATCTTTTCATTACGGTCAAAAATTACTATACTGGAATTTGTGGCAGTACTAATAGAACCGATGGTTTTATTAATGACTTTTTCATCCACCGGATTCTTGCTGAGGGCTTCTTGAATACCTACATCATTGATAATAGCCTGAGAAATTTTCTGTGCATTGGCACCCAAACGACTATTTATCATGCTTCCCAGTTGCCTTGTTAAAAGAAAAGAATTAACCAAGACAGAAAGAAGAATAACTAGAAAGACTAAAATGGATATAGATTGATAAAGTTTGAGTCCGTGGATTTTTCTTTTAACTTCAGACATGTTGCCACATCCTTTTATATAGACTTTGCTTCCTGGGGAACCGTTAAAAATTGGATACCGGGATTACGTTCCAAAATCCAATTCAGGCTCCATTCGTTATTAACCAAAATTACAGGTAGGTCTTGCTGGTCAAAGACCAACATGCCATTGTCCAAGCCCTTAATATTGGCAATAGCCTCAGGATTTTCCGCATAAACCCATCTGGCTACGGAATAGCCCAGCTGGTTCATAAGCAGTGGAGCGCTATATTCATGCAACAAGCGGTATTCCAGCACTTCCAGCTGCAAGACACCTACTACCCCGATAACAAAGCTTTCCATGCCAATATTTTTTTGCCGAAAAACCTGAATGGCACCTTCCTGAGACAACTGAGCAATACCTTTTTCAAACTGTTTCCGCTTAAGAGAATCTTTAGGCTGTACCCTGGCAAAAATTTCCGGTGGAAACACAGGAAAATCAGGGAAGAAAATTTTATGCTGCTCGGCACAAACTGTATCACCTATGGAGAAAAGACCCGGGTCAAAAACACCTATTATATCACCAGGATAAGCTTTTTCTACAATAGTTCTTTCCTGAGCCATGAATTGCTGCGGCTGGGCAAGTTTAACGGTTTTCTCCCCCTGCATATGGTAGACGGTCATACCTTTTTCAAAGATGCCGGAACAGATTCTCATAAAAGAGATTCTGTCTCTATGGGCCGGATTCATATTAGCCTGAATCTTAAAAATAAAAGCAGAAAAATTTTCGTCGGTTGGCCTAATGATTTCCCCGTCTTTCAATTTTCTTGGCTGCGGAATGGGAGCCAGCTCCAAAAACTTCTCCAAAAAACTGCGTACCCCGAAATTCGTCATGGCACTGCCAAAAAACATGGGAGTAAGTTCACCGGCATCAACTTTTGCCAGATCAAAATCATCCCCGGCTAAATCCAAAAGCTCAATATCGTCTTTTAAATTCTTGTAGTTATCTTCGCCGATAGCTGCCATAATATCAGGATCATCAAGGCTGCCTGTAGTAGATTGGAGCATCTTGGACCCATGCGTTGTATCACCGGCAAACAATTCTACCTGTTTTTTCAGGCGGTCATAGACCCCTATATAATGACCATCAATACCGATTGGCCAGTTAATGGGGTAAGCATTAATACCAAGAACCTTCTCAATTTCGTCCATCAGATCCATGGGAGAGCGTCCGTACCGGTCCAGTTTATTAACAAACGTGAAAATCGGCAGCTTTCTTCTATGACAAACCCAAAACAGTTTTTTGGTCTGTGGTTCCACACCTTTGGCAGCATCAATTAACATAACAGCACTATCGGCAGCAATTAAGGTGCGATAAGTGTCTTCACTGAAGTCCTGGTGACCGGGCGTATCAAGAATATTCACCCTGCATCCTGCGTAATCAAATTGGAGCACACTGGAAGTAACGGAGATACCTCTTTGCTTTTCTATTTCCATCCAGTCGGAAACCGCATGTTTATTACTTTTCCTGGATTTGACAGAACCTGCTAAATGAATGGCTCCTCCGTATAATAAAAGCTTTTCTGTTAAAGTTGTTTTACCTGCATCAGGATGGGAAATAATGGCAAAAGTACGACGCTTAGCCACATTATCCTGTAATTCTGACATGAATAGTCCTCCTGTCTGATTTGTGTGTACTTTTAATAAACTAAATAAATTTATTAAAGGACTCCAATTATTATAACAGTTTTTAGCAAAAAAAACACCACAAAGATTTAACTTTGCGGTGTGATTTCACTAAATTTGGTCGGAGCGGCGAGATTCGAACTCACGGCCTCTTCCACCCCAAGGAAGCGCGCTACCAAACTGCGCTACGCCCCGACAACGTATCAATTATAGCTTTTTACAGGGGTAGATGTCAAGGAAAATCTCTAAAGAATTTTTGCCGGCTTGTTTCACAGGATTCATTCAATATCTAGTATGCTGCCACCCACAGATACAATAAGTCCGGTCATTCCAGATTTGCCAATATACACTAAACCCACAGGCTGTTTTGCCTGCGTAGATACCGGCCTGGTCAGTTACGGTGCTGTGGTCTGCTGTCATCTTTCCTGTGCCGGCACTGGCTGTATACTAAACTCTATATGTGGCTCCCCGTAGGTCCAGCCTCAACAATTTAATTTCGCTGTCTAAGCCATGTTTTTTTAAGGCCTCTTGCATGGCCAAACCTATTTTTGTACCATCTGCCCGGAGGGGTGCAATAGCCAACAAGGTGGAACCGCTGCCGGAAATAACTCCATTGTAGGCACCGGCTTTTTTAGCGGCAGCAAAGGCCTGGAAAGATCCGGGGATAAGCGGACCTCTATAAGGCTGATGAAGTTTATCCTCCATGGCAATAGGTAGGAAACGGCTTTTACCGCTCATTAATGTCCCAACCATTAAAGCAGCCCTGCTAGCCGAAAAAACGGCATCCTTGTGAGGAATAAGAGCGGGAATGGCTGCTCTGGCTTTAGCCGTAGATAAAGGCATAGAAGGAATAACTGCAATCAAATTGTATTTCTGAGCAGGCACAATACGCAAGGCACGAGCGATGCCATTTTCGATGAAGCTAATAGTAAAACCGCCCAAGATGGCAGGGGCAACATTGTCCGGGTGACCTTCAATACTATTTGCCATGTTCAAAAGCTGTTGTGTGCTTAAAGTTTTTCCGGAAAGGTAATTGGCAGCAAACAAGCCACCCACTATTGCCGCTGAACTGCTGCCTAGGCCTCTGGACAGAGGAATATCATTTTTCATATGAATTCTCAGTCCTGTTTCCGTATGTTTAACCTGTTGCCAAAGTTTGAAGAAAGATAAAAAAGCAAGATTATTGGGAGAAGGATGCATATGTCCCTCCCCTTCACCTTCTACGATTAACTCCAACCCTTGGGGTAATAATTCAAAGGTGAAAGTATCGTACAAAGTGCAAGCTAGTCCCAAACAATCAAAACCCGGACCACAGTTAGCACTGGTAGCGGGAACCCGTACAGTTACGGTAGTGTTATTAGCTGTAAACATATTTCTCTCACCTACTATTCCAGTGTATTATCTTCCACACGGATTACGTTGGAAATTTTTTCTACAACAGGCAGACCTTGCAAAGTGGCCTCGGCCATACGCAAATTGTATTCAGAAACACGATAGGTGATAACAACCAGCTCGGCCAAGTTACCAACTTTTTTCTTTTGAATAACATTGTTCAGGCTGACATTTTGTGAACCGAAAGCCGAAGCAATGGCGGCTAGAACGCCTGGTTTATCCTGAACCAGGAGTCTAACGTAGCTAGGTGAATAAATATTTTCAATGGAACATAAATGTTTTTCTTCATAGCAAGTGCAGCCTATGCGTCCTGTGCAGTTGTGTAAAATATTTCTGGAGCATTCAATTATGTCGCTGCAGACTGCACTGGCAGTAGGCATTCTGCCTGCTCCTTTGCCAAAGAACATTGTTTCTCCTACAACATCCCCTGTAACATAAATAGCGTTATACACGTCATTAACTGTGGCCAAAGGATGGTTCATAGGAAGCATGGTAGGATGAACCCGCACGCTGATACCTGTATCCGGATTGTTCTTGGCAATGGCCAAAAGCTTAATTACATAGCCAAGTTCCTGGGCATATTCAATATCTCTGATATTGATTTTTTCAATACCTTCTACATATACATCTTTCAAATCTATTCTGGTATTAAAAGCTATGGAAGCTAAAATCACTAGTTTCCTTGCAGCATCCAGTCCTCCGATATCAGCGGTAGGATCAGATTCCGCATAGCCTTTTTCCTGGGCTTCTTTCAAAACCTTGGCAAAATCTTCATGGTCTTGAAGCATTTTTGTCAGCATGAAATTCGTTGTCCCATTGATAATACCCATGAGAGAGGTAATATTATTAGCAGCCAGGCAAGCTTTTAAAGGTCTGATAATAGGAATGCCTCCTGCGACAGCAGCCTCAAATAAAAAGTCTTTCTTTTTTTCGGCAGCTAAATCTAATAACTCATTACCGAATTTAGCAATAACGTCTTTATTGGCAGTTATCACATTTTTCCCGGCGACCAAAGCGGCAGCCATATAATCCTTGGCAGGCTGTTCCCGGCCCATTAATTCTACGATAATGTCGATTTCCGGATCATTGAGCAATTCATCAATGTTATCGGTAACAACTAACTCCGGATCCAATTTTGTAGCTTTTTCCGGATGTCTGGCAAAAACTTTTTTGATTTTTACAGGCATCCCAACCCGATGACTAATAGCCTCGGCATTTTGTTTGAGAACGAGAATTACCCCGCCTCCTACTGTTCCTGCTCCTAACAGGCCGATATTAATTTGCTTTTTCATGAAATTACACCCCTCAATGTTTTTTCACGTCATTGTGATTTTTATTTAATCAACCTGGCCTAAAATCTCCAGGCGTTTAACCCCTTCAATTAAACGCAATTTATCTAACAAAGCCTCTAATTCGATATCCATGGTTTTCGTTTCTATAGAAATTGTTGTATTAGCCACCCCTTGTAACGGAATACCTTGGTTTATAGTCATAATGCTTCCTGAATCATTGGCAATTGTATTAAGAACCCGGGACAAGACACCAGGTTTGTGTTCTAAGAGCAAAGACAAAGTAACGATTTTTTCTTTGCTGGCATCGTAAAACGGGAACACATAGTCTTTGTATTTATAATATGCACTGCGGCTAAGACTGACTCTGGACACTGCTTCATTAACGGTTTTCATTTCACCTCTTTTTAAGAGTTCTTTCACCACGATTGTTTTTTTAATAGCTTCAGGAAGAATTGTTTCACAGACCAAATAATAAGTGTCGTTCTTTTTTTGCACCATGTTTTATCGATCCTTTCTTTGTTTTACTCCTGCTTGCCGGTACGGCTCATTAGTCCATCCAGGACTTCTGCAATACTTTTACCCTCAAACAAAACTTGATATAAAGCTTCTGAGATAGGCATTTCCACATTGTGTTTCTGTGATAAGGCATGAATGGCCTTCGTTGTATCTATGCCTTCTATTACCATATGAGTGGAAGCAATAATTTCTTCTGCTGTTTTTCCCTGAGCCAAAGCTAAACCGGCATTATGGTTTCTGCTTTTGGGACTGGTACAAGTAGCAATTAAGTCTCCTACCCCGGCTAACCCGGAAAAGGTTTCTTTCTGAGCCCCCATGCTCACACCAAGACGGGTAATCTCTGCCAAGCCTCTGGTGATTAAAGCCGCCTGGGAATTTTCCCCAAAATTAAGGCCGCTTAACATACCGCTGATTAAGGCAATGGTATTTTTTAAGGCACCGCATAATTCCACTCCCAAAACATCATTAGATGTATAGGGACGAAAATAATGGTTCATGAAAACTTTTTGCAGGGTATGCACAGCTTCGGTATTTTGTGAAGCTATGATTGTCGCTGCCGGTTGGCGCTGGCTCAGCTCTAAGGCAAGATTGGGGCCGCTCATGACGGCTAGGGCCGAAGCTTTCGGCAAAGCCTTATGGAGCACTGTTGTCATTGATTCCAGCGAACTAAGATCGAATCCCTTTGTACAAGATAAAATAATTTTATCGGCACAATTGGTTATATGACTGATCTCCGTCGCAACTTTAGCCATGCCTTTGGCAGGAACAACTAAAACAAGCAGTTGAGCCGTTTCTAAAGCAAGAGGCAATTGGCTGGTAATAGTAATATTATCTGCCAAAATTAAATTCGGCAGATAGTCTACATTGGAACGGCTGGCTTGCATCCTGGCCGCTTTTTCTTTATTGCGGGCCCAAAGAATAACCTCATGACCGTTATCATTGAGAATCTGCGATAGAACAGTCCCCCAACTTCCTGCACCAATAACAGAAACTTTCATATTAATCTCCTACTTACCATCATTTTATTTTTTAGGACCGGTTAAATGTCCTTCCTTTATTTTAGTTTCTTCACCATGCAACAAACGAATAATGTTCTCATAGTGACGAACTATAACAAACAGACAGGCTAAGGAGACAAACAGCACTAATTCCCAGGGATAATCCCTGTAAAAAGCTGCAAAAGGCGTCAGGAAAGCCGCTACAACCGAGGCCAAAGATACGTACTTAGTCACAAAAACAATACCGGCCCAGAGAGCCAAGGAAAAAATTGCCACCTCCGGCATGAAATAAATAACTAAGCCTAAACCCGTGGCCACACCACGGCCCCCTTTAAAGTGCAAAAAAACAGAAAAGGTATGCCCCAGCAAAGCTGCTAAGGCAGTGACTAACTGCATATGAAGGTTGGCAGAAAACAAAAACTTAACCAGCATTACAGCCACGATACCTTTCAGTACGTCGCCCAAAAGAACAAAAGAAGCCATTCTGGCTCCTACTGTTCGAAAAACATTGGTAGTGCCAATATTGTGACTGCCATAATCTCTTATATCTATGCCGCAAATCATTTTAACCAACACAAGGCCGGTAGGAATAGATCCCAGCAAATACCCAATAAGTGCCGCAACTATATAGTTCATTTCCTTGTCCTAATCTTCCTCGTTCTTCCCTCTGATAATAATCTCAATGGGAGTTCCCGTAAAATCAAAAGCTTCTCTTAACTTATTTTCCAAATATCTTTGATAGGAGAAATGCATAATTTCCGGCTCATTAACAAAAATAACAAAGGTAGGCGGTTTGACTTTTACCTGAGTGGAATATAAAATTTTTAACCGTTTTCCTTTATCGGCCGGAGGAGGATTGATGGCAATAGAATCCGTAATAACCTGGTTCAATACAGCAGTAGAGACCCTGAGATTATTCGCCTCAGCCACCATCTTAATCATTTCAGGCAGCTTGCTGATACGTTGATTGGTTACAGCTGAAACAAAAACAACGGGAGCATATTGCATATAAATCAATTCGTTTCTCAGCATTTCTGTGAAACGTACGGTAGAATCATTTTCTTTCTTGTATAAATCCCACTTATTAACAACGAGCACAACGCCCTTTCCGGACTCATGAGCATAACCGGCAATGCGTTTATCCTGCTCGGTAACGCCTTCTACGGCATCAATAATCATTAATACTACATCACTGCGGTCTACCGCCCTAAGAGTTCTGATAATGCTATATTTCTCGATTGGCTCATCAATCTTTCCTTTACGGCGCATCCCTGCCGTATCAATGAACAAGAACTTTTGTCCGTCTCTGACTACCGGAGTATCAATGGCATCTCTGGTAGTTCCGGCAACGTTGCTGACAATAGAGCGAGTCTCTCCTACCAGTGTGTTGAATATAGACGACTTGCCTACATTAGGACGACCGATAATGGCGACCTTAATAAGGTCTTCATCATCATCCGTTGCTTTGGCAGACTCAGGGAATTTATCCACAACTGCATCAAGCAAATCTCCTAAATTCAGGCGATTTACCGCAGACACAGGAATCGGCTCACCAATACCCAGATTATAAAATTCATATATATCAGCTTCTTGTTTGACAGAATCCGCCTTGTTCACAGCCAAGATAACCGGCTTTTGTGAATGGCGCAAAATCGTAGCCACTTCTGCATCTTCTGTTGTAATGCCGCTTCTGGCATCGCAGACAAAAATAATAACATCAGCTTCATTGATAGCAATCTGAGCCTGCTGACGAATAGAAACAGCAATCTCATCATTGTTCTGCATCTCAATTCCACCGGTATCTACCATGACAAATTCATTGTCCAACCACTCTGCCTCAGCATATAAGCGGTCTCTGGTTACGCCGGGAGTATCTTCTACAATGGAGATTCTCTTATTGGCAAATATATTAAATAGTGTTGATTTGCCGACGTTTGGTCTGCCGACAATGGCAACTATGGGTTTACTCATTTATATTATTTCTGACCTCATATTTCCTAAACTTTGTTGTGCCGCCCAAACATCCCCTGTGTAATAGACAGGAACATCCTTTAATGAGGAAATGTTTTTGCAGCCGGTTAAAGCCATAAAATCTTTTAAATCATGTTTCAATTTGTTAATTTCTTCCACCGCGTAGATCACTCCGCCGTCGGTTAAATTCTTGAGAATATTACCGGCCATACCTACGGCATTTGCCCCCAGAATGAGAGCCTTCAAAGTATCGAAAGCCGTACGAATTCCTCCAGCAGCAATAATACCATTTTGCTTGCCGCACACTGCAGCGGCTTCAAGTAGAGAAATAGCGGTAGGGATTCCCCACGTACTTAACTCTTGGTTTGCACCTTTATAGCGCGCTCCTTCAATAGCCGGGAAATTAGTACCGCCTGCTCCACCTATATCTACAATTTTTACGCCCACATTAAGCAGTGACTTTATTTCTTTTCTTGCCATACCGCAACCGGTTTCTTTTACAATTACAGGGACAGAAATCCTATTGCAGATTTTTTCAATAGCACTCAGGTATCCGGAAAAGTTTCTGTCTCCTTCGGCCATAGCCAGTTCCTGGGCTGCATTCAAGTGAATCTGTAAGGCCTGGGCTTCCAACATATCTACGGCACTTTGACCTTCACTGACAGTTGCCAGGGCACTTACATTGGCAAAAACTATGCCCTGAGGATTTTCCAGACGCACAACACGGAAGCTGTCCACATAATTATGGGATTTGATAGACCCATACTGGGACCCTACGGCCATAGCACAGCCTGTTTCCTTTGCCACAGTTGCTAACTGCCGGTTGACAGTTTCCAAAGAATCTGCCCCACCGGTTATAGCATTAATAATAAAAGGATGAGACAAGGATTTCAGACCGGGCAAAACAGTGGTCAGTGAAATCCCGTCTACATTAACTTCCGGCAAACAATTACTCATAACATGAACATCAGAAAATCCCGTATTAAGAGGTCCATCCGGCAATGATAATGCATATTTGATGTGATCATTTTTCCGGTTTTCCCGACTGTTCGTCATATTTAATCCCTATTCTTTCTTTTCCGCAGCAGCTAACTTATCGCCTAAGCCCTGAGAGAGCTCTTCCTTGTTATCGATAAATTCACTTACTTCTGCTTTTTCTGCCTCTTCTTTAGCTTTGCTAATGGACAAGCCGATTTTCTTTTCCGCCGTATCAATGTGCAAAACTTTAACTTTTACTTCTTGGTCAAGCTTCAAAGCATCTTCCGGCTTGTCAATACGCTCGTTAGCTATTTCAGAAATGTGGACCATTCCTTCTACGCCGTCTTTAATCTTAACAATGGCGCCAAAAGGCAGGAAGCGAATAACCGTACCGGTCAATACTTCTCCTTCGTGCAAATCTTTCACAGCAACCTTCCAAGGGTCTTCCAGCAATTCTTTGATAGAAAGACTGATACGGCCTTTTTCTTGGTCAAGTCCTTTGATGAAAACATCGACTTCGTCGCCCGGTTTATATTTGTCTGCGGGTTTTACACCTTTGTCCCAGCTTAATTCAGAAACATGAACAAGGCCTTGGACGTACGGAGCGATTTCCACGAACATACCGAAATCAACAACATTCTTAACTACACCATGTACAGTAGAACCTTCTTTCAAGGTACTGAAGGCATTTTCCAAAGCTGCTTTCCTTTCTTCCAGGCGCTTAGCTCTTTCTTCCCTGTAAGCATGGGTCTTAGCGATTTTTTCTTCTCTCAGGACATTTCTTCTGGACAAAACAAGACGTTTCTTTTCCGGATTGATTTCCAAAACGGCAGCCTTCAAATCCTGACCTTCAAATTCTTTAATGTTTTCTACACGTCTTAAATCCAGATGTGAAGCGGGAATAAAGCCGGTGATACCGCTAAAGCCCGGTAAGGAAACGGTCAGACCGCCTTTTACCGCCTTCAAACCTTTAACATCAATTTCTTTGTTTGCTTCCAGTTTAGCCGGTAAATCTGTCCAGGCTGCATCGGCCACGGCTCTGATTCTAGACAAAACCACTAACCCATCCTTATTTTCGCTGGCAATAACTTTCAGCGTTACTTTATCTCCAACCTTAACTTCGGGAGTGACGGATTCTTTAGTACCGCCCGCTTCCCATTGTTCAAAAGCAACAGATCCTTCGCTTTGATAGCCGAAATCTACAACTACCTCTTCCTCTGTAATTGCGACGACTGTTGCTTCTACAACCATTCCGAGATGTAGACGCATACTTTCCTTTTCCCCTAGCAAGCTTTCCATAGTTTCCATAGTGACTATTGCCTCCTCAATAATTTCCTGCGGCGTTGATGCGCCGGCAGTAATGCCAATTGCATTAATATTATATAACATCTCAGGCTTAATATCTTCTGAACTTTCTAAAAGATAAGACCTGGGATTTATAGCCTTAACAAGTTCCCATAAGTGCCTGGTGTTGGCACTGTTTTTGCCGCCAAAGACAAATACCGCGTCAACCTGGGATGCCAGCTCTTTTGCAGCTTCCTGTCTTTGTGCGGTGGCATTGCATATGGTTTCCTTGACTTGGTAATCTCCCGGCTTTATTTCTTCGAGAAGCTGCAAAATTCTTTGGTATTTTGCTTTTTCCCAAGTTGTCTGGGTTACAACACCGTAAGTTTCTTTAGCGGGAACGGTTTCAACATCTGAATCTGTTTCTACAATACAACTGTTGGCTCCTGCCCAGGCTTTAATGCTCCGGACTTCAGGGTGATGCTTTTCTCCGATGATGATAACGAAGCGGCCTTCTCTGGCCAACTCCTCTGCCGCTGTTTGTACTTGACGAACATTGGGACAAGTAGCATCCACTATCTGCAAATTTCTCTCCCTGGCTTGTTGATAAATTTCCGGGCCCACACCATGGGAACGAAAAATTACCACATCACCGGCTTGAAATTCCGACAAACTTTCTTTACAGTTCACACCATTTTTTTGGAGTTTTTCTGTTACACGTTGATTATGTATCAAAGGACCCAGTGTTGCAATAGTATTATTATACTCTTTTCTGGCCTTCCCTGCAATCTCTACAGCACGTTTTACCCCATAACAAAAGCCCAAACTCTTAGCAAGGGTGATTTTCATTGACTTTACCTCAAATTTTATTGTTTTCCAGAAGAATTTGTATTTTTTCCATTAAAAGCTCTGATTTTTGCTCTAAATCGTTCTTGTTTAAGTGTCCTTCTGAGAACGACATTGGTTTGCCGAATACAACTTTTATCTTAGGCCAGAAAGTTTTGCGCAAAGATAAATTGCTGCCTATTACTGCCGTGGGAACAACTAAAGCTTTGCCTTTGTTGGCAATAGCCAAGGCTCCCGGTTCCCCACGACCAAGAGTGCCGTTTTTACTTCTTGTTCCCTCCGGGAAGATGCCAAGAACTTCCTGGTTCTTTAATAATTGCAGCGCATGTTTCATAGCATTAATATCTGCTCCCCCTCTTTTTACGGGAAAAGCTCCCAAAGAAGCACATAGTGTGCCGAAAACCGGGACAAAAAGTTCTTCTTTAGCCATGAAGTTAACCTTACGAGAAGCACTGCTGCCTATTAAAGGCGGGTCCAAAAGACTGGCGTGGTTACTAGCTATAACTACCGGTCCGGTTTTAGGTATATTTTCCACACCTATAATTTCCAACCGATAAAATATTTTAAAAATAACACGAAAAACTATCTTGACAAAGAAATACCACATTTTGGTTACCTCTTACACAAATTTAATATTTCCGTTATCACCTGCGGAATAGACATATCCGAGGTATCTATGTAATGGGCATTATCGGCGCAGCGCAAAGGAGCTACTTTTCTTTCGCTGTCATATTTGTCCCGGGCGGCAATATCATGGATAATATCTTCCAGCTTCACATCCCGGCCCTTTTCTTTCCATTCCAAAAATCTTCTTTTCGCCCTTTCTTCCACAGAGGCGGTGAGAAAAACCTTAACCTCTGCCTCGGGAAATACCACGGTGCCGATATCCCTGCCGTCTAAAACGGCACCTCCGATGGCTCCGATTTTTCTTTGGAGCGCTACCATAGCAGTACGGACCCCTGCTACGGCAGAAACTTCCGATACCTCTCCTGTGACAGTTCCGCTGCGAATATCTTCCGTAACTTCTTTGCCATCCATGTAAACATGATTACAACCAGGTTCTGACTTAAAAGTAACGGTGATTTCGTTAGCCAGATTAGTTACCAGTTCAGGATTGAAAGGCTTCCCGGTATTTAAAAACTTCAAGGTCACAGCTCTGTACATGGCTCCTGTATCAATATAAATATAGCCAAGCTTTTCTGCTACCAGTTTTGCGATAGTGCTCTTGCCTGCTCCCGCCGGCCCATCAATGGCAAGGATTATTTTTTCCATGGTTTTCACCTCATTGGTATGCAGCGGCATTTTCTCCGGCTACAAAACCGGAGGAAAAAGCAGCCTGCAAATTATAGCCACCCGTATATCCGTCCACATCTAAAACTTCTCCTGCCAAAAATAAGCCGGGAATAAGTTTGGATGCAAATGTTTTGGGGTCAACTTCTTTCAAGGAAATTCCTCCTGCCGTGACAATGGCCTCTGATAAGGGGCGAGTCCCTGTCAAGGGCAAAGTGAAATGTTTTAACACATCTATCAAACGCAGCCTCTCCTCTTTTGTCAGTTGGTCAATTTCTTTGTCAACAGTCAGACATGCCCGATCAATAACTTCAGGAATAAGGCTTTTAGGCAGAAGCTTATTTAAACCATTCCCTAACTGTTTGCGTATATTGGCCTGCAAATCTCTCTGGACTCTGGCATCTAAAACTTCTACAGACAGAGCCGGTTTTAAATCGATAGACAAATCCAAAGGAGTGTATCCGACCTTAAAAGCAGCTGAAGCGGTTTTGCTTAATGACAAAATGATGGGACCGGAAACTCCGAAATGAGTAAACAGCATTTCACCAAAGTCGCTGGCCAAAACCTTGTCCTTATGAATAAGCGAGACCTTGACGTTCTTCAGAGCCAGGCCCTGAAGATTTTTCACATAGTCCACAGGACATGCCAAAGGCACTAGGGACGGTTCTAATGGTACAATAGTATGGCCCAGCTCTTGAGCCATTTTATAGCCATCTCCTGTTGAGCCTGTACCGGGATAGGTTGCGCCACCGGTGGTTAGGACTATCGCTGAACCATAAATTATCTCCCTGTTATCACAGACCACACCCACCGCTTTGCCTTCTTTAAGCAAAATATTTCTTACCGGCCGGCCTGTAAGAATTTTTCCTCCGGCTTTGAGAAAGATTTGCCGCAAAGTATCCACCACATCCATAGCATGGTCAGATTCCGGAAAGACTCTGCCGCCCCGCTCCACTTTAGTCTTAAGTCCATTGGTTTCCAGCAATTGAATTATATCATTATTACTGAATTTACTAAAGGCACTATACATGAATTTACCGTTACCGGGAAGATTTTTAATTAGCTCCTGAATAGTGCAGGCATTGGTAATATTGCAGCGTCCCTTGCCGGTAATAAGAAGCTTGCGGCCAACTTTGGGCATTTTTTCCACAATGATGGTTTCTGCCCCTGCTTGAGCGGAGCTAATACCTGCCAAAAGACCGGCAGCCCCACCTCCGATAATCACTACCTTACCCATTTCTATTCACAACCTTAAAAAGTTCTGTTAATTCATCAGCCGATAAATCCCGGAAGGCACCACGTTTCATTCCTTCCAAAGTTAAATTGGCCATCTTAATGCGCTTTAAATTACGAACAGGAAAACCGATAAAATCACACATACGTCTTACTTGTCTGTTACGTCCTTCATGAATAGTAATCTGAAACTTACTAAGATTTTTTTCTTTGTCATATTCTTGCATTTCCACAAAAGCCGGGGCCGTTAAACCATCCTCCAGGGGAACTCCCAGTCTCAGCAAATCCAGTTTCTCTTCAGGAACCAAACCGGTTGCCTCTACGGCATAGGTTTTCTTGATTTCTTTGCTTGGATGCGTTAATTTTTGAGTTAGTTCGCCATCATTGGTAAGCAGCAAAAGGCCTTCTGTGCTATAGTCCAAGCGTCCCACGGGAAAAAGCCTCTCAGGAAGCTCCTTGAGAATTTCTGCCACGGTTTTGCGTCCCTGAGGGTCTTTCATCGTGGTCACAACCCCACGGGGCTTATACATGAGAATATAACGTTTACCTGCAGGCTTTAGGCCTTTACCATCCACTGTGATAAAATCCTTGGGACCCACTTTTGTTCCCAGCTCGGTAATTATTTTATTGTTAACTTTTACTCTGCCTGCCAGAATTATTTTCTCGCATTCACGTCGAGAGGCTATTCCATGAGCAGCCATAACCTTTTGCAAACGTTCCAATTCTTCCATAGTTCTTCTCCTAAAAGAGGTTATCAAAAAATACGAAAAGGCCGAGAGGAGGGCACTTCTCTTTTCAGGACGTGTAAAGCACAGCGGTAGGCACCTTAGTGCTTCGTCCGTAGAAAAGAGAACCTGCTCCTAGGCGGCCTTAGTAATTATTGTGTTACATTCCCAGGTTTATCTGTAGGTTCTTCCTGTTCTACTTTTTCAGCAGCTTCTTCAGGTTCAGCGGCAGTAGCTGCTTGTTCTTCCCCTGTATCTCCTGCTGCATTCTCTAAGACTTCGCCCTCTTGGGAGAACAAAGCTCCCTCTTGTACTTCCGTATTCTTGGGTACTAATAATTCTCCGGGGATTTCCGGCAAATCATGTAAGGTGTCTAAGCCAAAAGTGGTAAGGAACAAATCAGTTGTTCCATACAGAATAGGATGACCGATGGTATCTTTTCTGCCGGCTTCTGCAATCAAACCAAGCTCCAGCATATTATTAACAACACCGTCAACCTTTACCCCACGAATTGCTTCCATTTCGCTACGGGTCACCGGCTGTTTAAAAGCAATAATAGCCAGGGTTTCCATGGCAGCATTAGAAAGCTTGGTTTCTTGCAGGGCCACTAATTTATGAATTGTGTTCAACAGTTCCGGTTTAGTGACTAACTGCAGGCCTCCTGCTACTCTTCTAATATGCAAACCACGGGTTTCATGCTTATATTCTTCTTCCAAAGCAGCAACCAGTGCTCCCAGTTCTTCTTCGGAAAGTTCTAAAGCAGCAGCAATTTTATCCGGTGGCAAAGGATCCCCGGAAGCAAAAAGCAGTGCTTCCAAGTGTCCCAATAAATGAGCTTCTACCATAATTAATTATCCTCCCGCAAAAACATGTAAATTGGCGCGAATTCTTGCTTTTGCCTAATACTGATTCGTTTCAAGCGCAAAAGCTCCAGTACAGCCAAGAAGGAAGCTATGACTTCGCTGCGGTTGCCGCCCATATCCAAAACGCTGGAGAAAGCCACCGCATTGTTATTAGTGTGCAGCAAAGCAAGAATCTCTGACATTTTATCCTGAACATGAAATTCCTGTCTGGCAATTATCTGGGTCGCGATATCTTCCTCGCTGACCAGGCTTTGCAGGCCTAAAAGCAAATCGTCCAGAGACATTGGTTTAATCTTACGGCGAAAATGTGGCAAAGCCATCGGTTTCCTGGCAACTGACATTGCCGCCAGACCCATTGATTCCCGCAGCATAGCAGCCCGCTTTTTCACCTTGCGGTATTCAATCAGCATCTCTACCAGCATGGAACGGGGATCTGCTTCTTCTTCCCCTTCTTCTACCGGAGCCTTAGGCAGCAGCATCTTTGATTTAATTTGCAAAAGAACAGCAGCCATTAATAGGAACTCGCTGGCAAAATCCAGATTATATTCCTGCATGCCATTGATGTACTCAATATACTGGTCTGTGATAGACACAATGGGAATATCGTAAATATCGATTTTATCTTTTTCAATAAGATGAATCAGCAAATCCAAAGGTCCTTCAAAGTCCTGCAATTTAATATTATATGTGGTCATAAATTTATACCTAACTTGAAATTAGTAAATATTCATAGCCTTTTTAATCTCAGCCATATTCTTAGAGGCAACTGCCTGAGCTTTCTTAGCCCCTTGGTTTAAAACTTCTTTGATATAATCAGGCTTCTTTTCCAATTCTGTACGGCGTGCATGAATATCAGCAAGAAGCCCATTCATTTTTTCGCCCAGCTTTTTCTTGCATTGTACGCAGCCGATTTCGCCGTTTTTGCACATATTGCAAATGTTTTCTGCTTCTTCCGTATTAAACACTTTTTGGAATTGATAAACAATGCAGACATCAGGATGGCCTTTATCCGTCTTTCTGATACGTTCAGGGTCAGTAATCATCATGTTAATACGCTCCTGCACTTCTTTAGGAGAAGCACCGAAAGGAATGGTATTGCCATAAGACTTACTCATCTTGCGGCCGTCAATGCCAGGCAAGGTTTTGGCCTTGGAATAAACAGCCTGAGGCTCGGGAAATAAATCCACATGATACAAGTTATTAAAACGGCGGACCATTTCTCGTGTCAGTTCCAGATGTGCTGCCTGGTCTTCACCTACCGGTACTCTGGTTGCCTTGTACAGCATAATATCAGCCGCCATAAGAACAGGATAGCCTAAAAATCCGTAGGTCCGTAAATCTTTTCCCTGAGTGCTTAATTGTTGAATTTTATCTTTGAAAGTAGGAACTCTCTCCAACCAAGATAGTGGTGTTGACATGCCCAATAAGAGGCATAGCTCAGCATGTTCTTTAACATGTGATTGCACAAAAATCGTATTGGTCTCCGGATCCAGCCCGGCACTTAGCCAATCAATGGCCATTTCCCTCACATTATCCTGTAATTGGGACGTATCGGCATAACTGGATGTTAGAGCATGCAAATCTACGATGCTGAAAAAGCATTCGTAGTCATGCTGCAATTTAACCCAGTTTTCCAAGGCTCCCATATAGTTGCCTAAATGAAATCGGCCCGAAGGCTGCATACCGCTGAAAATACGTTCTTTTGTCATTTTTACCTAACCTCACTCACATAAAAATATTTAGCAAACTATAAATAGCATTTAAATAAAGAGTAGCAAAGGGAGCAATAATTGTTCCCACTATACCTGTGATACAAAGAACAATTAAAATATACATACTATAAGGAGCAACCATTGTTTCGTACTTGTACGCCGTGCTGCTCGGCAATAATTCCATAAGAATCTTCGACCCATCCAAAGGCGGAATGGGAATCAAATTAAAAAAAGCAAACCAAACATTATACATCTGCAGCCAGCGCAAAAAATTATAAACACCGGTAGAACGAGCTCCCATCTTAGTCATAACTACCATAAACAAAGCGGCTAAAAAACATAAAAACAAATTAGCGCCCGGGCCGGCAAAAGAAACCTTCATAATATCCGTACGCGGATGTCTGTAATAGGATGGATTGATGGATACAGGTTTGGCCCAGCCAAAGCCCACAAAAACAAGCATCAGTGTCCCCATTAAGTCCAAATGGGCCAAAGGATTCATGGTAAGACGCCCCTCCAGTCTAGGTGTAGGATCTCCCAGACTGTAGGACACAGCCCCATGAGCGTACTCATGTACTGTCAAAGCTAAAAGCAAAGCCGGAATTCTATAGATAATTCCTGCATCTAAACTTAACATATTTCACCTCATTACTATAAGACAAAAAGGTCAATGTGCCGAAGCAAATTGACCTGAAAGCATTTTATTTTCTGTGCTCTTGTAAACCTTCCCGTAAATATTCGTTGATGATTCTTACGTAGGTTCCTTTCATGCCCAAAGATTCTGTTTCCAGGACTCCGGCACTTTCGAATTTACGCAGGGCATTTACGATTACACTGCGGGTAATCCCGGCTCTGTCGGCAATCTTGCTGGCTACCAGCAATCCTTCCTGCTCCGGGAGAGCTTTCAGTATTTCGCTGATGGCTTCCAGTTCTGAATAAGATAAATTGGAGAAGGCAATTTGCACCATTGCTTTTTTCCGTGACGCAGATTCGATCTTAATGGCTTTGTCGTGAAGAAGCTGCACGCCGATGACTGTTGCCGCATATTCACTGAGCAGCAAATCAGCATCAACAAACTCTTTTTTGAATTTGCCTAAAATCAAAGTCCCTAGTCTTTCACCGTTACCGAAAATAGGCACCACCGTAGTGAATTTATTTTCAAAAAGACATTTTGTCCCTTCGCTGAAAGCACACTCTCCTTCTACCAAACGATAGTTGGAAGAAGTTTCTTTTATGCCGCTTAGCCACTTTACATAAGTATCCGGAAAATGCCCTAAATCAAGAACCTTTTTAATCATCAATTCACATTCAAAACCGTCAAGGATGGCATAACCCAAAATCTTTCCGTCATTAGCCACAATATAAATATTGGACTTGATAACGTCCCTAAGAACCTCTGCCATTTGTTTATAACTAATGGCCTCGGAATTTTGTAAAAGCTTGTTAATCATACGTGTTTTTGCTAATAAAGTAAGCGTTTCAATCCCCTCCTAACTTATGCTCTCGGATGATGTTTCTCATATACCGAGGCAATACGCTCCGTTGTCAAATGAGTATATATCTGGGTAGTAGATAGACTGGCATGGCCCAAAAGCTCCTGCACAGTTCTAAGATCTGCCCCGTGTTCCAACAGATGAGTCGCAAAGCTATGACGAATTGTATGAGGGCTGATATGCTTTTGCAAACTTACTGCTGTAACATACTTATCTAAAATTCTGCGAACACTTCTGTCCGTTAAAGGTTCCCCCTTGCTGTTAATAAACACATAACCGTGTTCTTTAATACTAAACTTAGTCATAATGTGCCGGCGGGTTGTTTCGCAGTAGGCATCAATAGCCTTAACCGCCGGATGACCCATGGGCACGAGTCTTTCTTTATTGCCCTTGCCTATAAGCAAAACGTAACTGTTGCCCATATCAACTCTGTCCAAGGTCAGGCCTGCCAGCTCGGAAACTCGACAGCCCGTAGCATAAAGCAATTCCAGAATTGCTTTATCTCTAATGCCTAAAAGACTATTATCAGGCTGGCTTAAAAGCTCGTTGATTTCAAATTCTTCAAGAAATACAGGCAATTTTTTATCAAGCTTAGGAGTACGTACTTTGGTAAAAGGATTAGTCTCAATAACGCTTTCCCTAATCAGATACTTGTAAAAAGACCTTAAAGAAGAAATACGCCGGGCTATGGTTTTCCTGGCATAACCCTTCTCATTCAAGACAGCAAGATAAGCACGAATGTCCAGGACTTTAACTTCTTTCCAATGGGAAAACTCTCGTCGTCGGGCTAAAAATTCCTGAAAAAGTTTAATGTCTGCATCATAATTTGTCACAGTTAATGAGGAGCAATTTTTCTCTACATTAAGATAATTCAAAAAACTTTTTACCCATTTATCCATGTTTTGCTTGGTTTCCATAGGATATGCCTCAAATTGTGTATATTTCCTGATAATTTATCCTATCACAATACGCTTATTTTAGCAAGATATTAATATAGTCTTTGAGAATATCTAAACTCCGTTGGGCTATCATGGCATTTTTTTCTTTCTTTTTCAGCCTTTTCGGTCCCTCCCATGGGGGCATAAGGCCAAAATTAATGTTCATGGGCTGGAAATCCTTAACATTCTTATTACTTACATAGGCTGCCAGGGAGCCCAAAGCTGTTTCCCGCGGAAAGTCCACCTGTTCTGCTCCTTGCACCGCTCTTGCCACGTTGATACCGGCCATAAGGCCGCCGGCAGAAGATTCTACATAGCCTTCCACCCCGGTTATTTGACCGGCAAAAAATATCTTAGGTTCCTTCCGTAAAGAAAGATTGTTGTTTAAAAGCAAGGGAGAATTTATATAAGAATTTTGGTGCATAACACCATATCTGACAAAATCAGCTTTTTCCAACCCGGGAATAAGAGAAAACACTCTTTTTTGTTCCGGCCATTTTAAATGTGTCTGAAAACCGACAATGTTATACAGACTGGCGGCACCATTGTCCTGTCTCAACTGAACAACCGCATAGGCTTCCTTACCTGTATTGGGATCAGGCAGACCTACAGGTTTTAACGGTCCGAAACGCATGGTATCCTCGCCTCGGCGCGCCATAACTTCTATAGGCATACAGCCCTCAAACACAGCCTTTTTATCAAAATCCTTCACGGGAGCATCTTCTGCTGCACAAAGTTCCTGCCAGAAATGCTTATATTCTTCTGCTGTAAAAGGACAGTTTAGATAAGCTGCTTCTCCCTTATCGTAACGGGAAGCTTTAAATACTTTAGCATAGTTCAGCGATTCTGCCGTAACGATAGGAGCTGCCGCATCAAAAAAGTGGAAATAATCCTCATGAACGAATTGCTGAATTCCTGCGGCCAAAGCCGGGCTGGTTAAAGGTCCCGTGGCAACAATCACATAATCTTCCCCGGGAAAATTTAAATCCGTAATCTCTTCTTCTTTTATGGTGACTAACGGATTGTTTTTCACTGCAGCTGTTACAGCTTGGGCAAAGCCTTCCCTGTCGACAGCCAGAGCTCCCCCCGCCGGCACCTGATGCGCATCGGCACATTTCATAATCAAAGAATCCATTCTGCGCATTTCTTCCTTCAAGAGACCTACGGCATTCTCCCTATTATTGGCACGCAAAGAATTACTGCACACAAGTTCACCGAAATATTCGGTTTTGTGTGCAGGGGTAGTTTTCCCGGGCCGCATTTCGTGTAAGATAACAGGCAGACCGCGTTTTACCAACTGCCAAGTGGCTTCACTGCCGGCCAAACCGCCTCCAATTACATGAATGTTCATAGTGGCTCCTTATTACTATTTGTTTTTTTTCAATGAATAATTTTCACAGTCTTTGTTGCTGCAATGCAAAACTTTATTGCCTTTTCTGTCTGCATGTTCAACCATGATGCTGCCGCAAACCGGACAGAAGCTGTCTACAGGCTTATCCCATGTAGTAAAACGGCATTGAGGGTAGTTGGAACAGCCATAAAATACTCTTCTTGTTTTGCTCCGTCTTTCAATAATATCCCCGCCGCATTTAGGACATTTAACGCCAATCTTTTTCAAGATTGGTTTAGTGTTTCGACACTCCGGGAAGCCGGGGCAGGCTAAAAATTTACCATGTCGGCCTTCTTTGATTACCATAAAGCGACCGCATTTTTCGCACTTTATATCAGTGACTTCGTCTTTGTGTTCCACAACAGGAATTTCTTTATCGGCTTTTTCCAAGGCTTTTTCGAAAGGACCGTAAAATTCGCTCAGCACATCGTTCTTTTCCATCTTGTGCTCACTCACATCATCAAGCTCTTGCTCCATATGAGCGCTGAAGGTTACGTCTATTAATTCTTTGAAATACTGGTCCAGAAGCTGATTGGTAACTATGCCTAAATCCGTAGGCATCAATTTTTTGCCTTCTTTGGCAATATAACCTCTGGCGAGAATGGTTTGAATAATGGGAGAATAGGTACTGGGTCTGCCAATGCCTTTATCTTCCAATTCTTTTACCAAGGTTGCTTCTGTGAAATACGGAGGAGCTTCCGTAAAATGCTGGACAGGTTCATCTACTTTGGCAATCTCCAAAGGAGTACCTTTGTCCAGGCAGGGCACTTTTTTAGTTTTTTCTTCAGCCCAGTCTTTTTTATCAGACAAGCACATAAACCCATCAAACTTAATAGTAGAACCGGTGGCACGTAATTCATAAGCACCGCCGTTAATTGTCAGTATGGTTAATTCTGTCAGGGAATTAGTCATTTGGCTGGCTAGGGTTCTCTGCCATACTAAAGAATAAAGCTTTAATTGATCTTTAGTTAAATATTTTGCCACAGAAGCGGGTGTCCTGTTAACAGAAGTAGGTCTGATGGCTTCATGGGCTTCCTGTGCATTTTTCTTGCTGGAATAAAAATTCGGCTTATCGGGAAGATATTTAGCCCCGTGTTCAGTCTGAATGTAACTGCGAATCTCTTCTAACGCAGAAGCTGCCAAATGTACCGAATCCGTTCTCATATAGGTAATCAAACCAACCGTACCAGCCTTACCTCCAACATTCACGCCTTCGTAGAGTTGCTGGGCAACCATCATGGTCTTTTTGGTAGTAAAGTTTAATCTCTTAACAGCTTCCTGCTGCAAAGAACTGGTGGTTAAAGGAGGCAAAGGTTTTCTGGAGCGTTCTTTAACGGCTGAATTTGTGACTGTATATTCTGCTTTGGCAAGTTCCTTGGCAACAGCAGCCGCTTCTTTCTGGTTATGAATAACCAGCTTTTCTTTATCTTTTTTTATAACATCAGCAGTAAATTTACTGCTTTTATTTTTTTCTTTTAATGTTACCGTAGCGCTCCAATATTCCTCAGGCTCAAATTTATCTATTTCAGCCTGTCTATCGCAGATAATCTTAACAGCTACGGACTGAACGCGTCCCGCACTTAGGCCCTTCCTGACTTTGCGCCACAGCAAGGGGCTGAGCTTGTATCCCACGATTCTATCCATAATACGACGTGTCTGTTGGGCATCAACCATATCCATGTCAATAACTTGGGGTTGCTTAAAAGCAGCTTTCACAGCCTGGGATGTAATTTCATGAAAAGCTATACGGCATTTTTTTGCCGGGTCCACCCCTAAAATATAACCAAGATGCCAGGCAATTGCTTCTCCCTCACGATCAGGGTCAGTTGCCAGATAAATCGTGTCGGCTTTTTTAGCTAAGGTTCGAAGTTCCTTTATCAAAGGTCCTTTGCCTCTGATGTTAATGTATTTGGGAGTAAAATCATGCTCAATGTCTACACCGAACTGACTCTTGGGCAAATCCCGCAAATGTCCCATAGAAGCTCGAACGGTATAATTCTTTCCTAAAAATTTTTCAATGGTTTTTGATTTTGTTGGTGACTCAACAATTACTAGATTTTTTGTCATCAAATTTCCTCCTCAATTACATCTGTAGTGATTGCCTGCTTCTTGTACAATAAGATTTTTTATTTGCAAGCTAAGCAGCAAACCGGCCACTTTCTGTACAGGCAGCCCTGAGTGCACTACAATTTCATCTATAGTCACTGAACGGTGAGAACCGATTACGGCCATGACCTTTTCAGCATCATTCACTTGGTTTTCCGGCAAAAGGTTAAATAAAGAAAAAATTTGTGCTTTTGCCTTTTTGGGTTTTTCGGGAGGCAGTAAATTAAACTCTGCCAAAACATCTTCCGGGCAGCTAATAAGCTTGGCCCCCTCCTGAATCAAACTATTGGTACCTACGCTGTTTCCCATGGTGATATCTCCGGGAACCGCAAAAACATCCCTGCCTTCTTCCAGGGCAATGTGAGCAGTAATAATGGCACCGCTTTTTTTTGCCGCTTCCACTACTAATACGCTGCGGCTCAGCCCTACAATAATTCTATTGCGTAATGGGAAATGGTGACTTAAAGGCTGAATATCCGGAGGATACTCCGTAACAAGGGCGCCTTTTTCCTGTATAGCGGCAAAAAGATTAAGATTACTCAGAGGATAGAGATTCTCAAAACCTCCTCCCAGAACAGCAACAGTACTGCCTGATCTTTCCAAAACCCCCTTATGAGAAGCAGCATCGATGCCATAGGCACCGCCGCTGACAATAACAATATTCTTGGCAGCTAAAGCCCCGGCTAACTTTTTGGCTACAGTCAGACCATAGCCTGAGGCTCTGCGACTACCCACCATAGCCAGAAAGACTTCTGCGGAAGGCCAATGGCCTTTCATATAGAGAACTGGAGGTGGATTAAAAATATGCCGTAAAGGTGCAGGATATAATCGTTCTCGAAAATCTATCAGAGTAACAGCATGTTTCTGACAGTACTCGGCTAAATCATCCGGCAGGGTCGGCCGATACCGGGACATGTAACGTTTCAATAAATCAGGCGGCAGGATTCCTATTGCCTTTAATGCAGCAAAATCCGCGAAAAAAACTTCCCGGGCCGAGCCAAAACGAGCAATTAATTCCCACATAATGACGGCAGGTAAATAAGTGAAAGCTGATGCTAAAGCTGCTAGATAGTATTTGTCCATGATGGAGTTGGTCCTTTGCTGTGTCTGGTAGTTGCTAAAAAAGTGAGATAATTAATAAACAATTTTATATTATGGTAGTATTAAGGAAAATTGTCAAGGGGGTAACTTTATGCTAATCTATTTCCCGCATAATTGCTTCCGCAATAGAATTGGCTGCCAGGGGCTTGCCCATGGCGCCTAGGAAGATGTTTGCATCTCTATCGTATTCTTTTATCAGATTAGCCACTTCAAATGGGTTAAGAGCAATTTTTGCCGCTCCCAACTCTTCCAAGTAACGGGCATTGGCTGTTTCCTGTCCAGGTGCCGGTTCGTAAATAACATATTTAGCAGGAGTAGTCAGCACTTGGGCCGCTAATACACCCTGGGCAGATGTGACCAAATAATCGGCACAATTCATCAGTTCGGCCAGGGAATCTACAAAACCATATACCTTTATAGCATAAGGCAATTTCCGCAACTGCCTAAGCATACTTAAATTTTTCCCGGTTAAAGCCATAAATTTCATGGTAGGGTCATAGTTATTAATAATGGAAGTAACTAAATCATCAATAGGCAGCGTACTGTTTTCCCAATTCATAATCAGACAGAGCCTATCATCTCTTTTCCAACCGTATTTCATGCGCAAATACTCCCTGCTGTACTCTTCCCTAAAGGACCTAACCAGAGGAATACCGTAATTAAATGCTTTCTGCCAAGGCTGTAGTTCATGAATAACAGTTAAATCTTCCCCTGAGAAAAAATACATGTTGGTGCGTTCGAATATCCACCAGCTATGTACAGAAAACTCCGGAACAATAATCCCAAAGAAAATCTTGGCATGCAGTTTTTTATAAATATCAACAATACCGGCAGACAAGGGGTCTAAAGCTATTATCCCGTCTGGGCTAAGTTTTCTGAAATAATCCCCTGCTGCGGCAGCAAACAAATTACAGGCCAAAGAGCGAAAAATCAAGGATGCTTTCCCATGATTGGACCAGTTATAAAGTTTTGCGTACAAGCCGGGTAAAACATCTACAATAATATTAGCTAAACACTTGAAAATACTCCATAAAAAATCAGGGAAAAAAGAAGGTATAGACCCTGAAACTATCTCATATTCAGGATATTTGGCAAAAGCTTCTCTCATAGCCCCTACCAACTCTTTGTTTTCTTCATCCAATGATTTAGCCAATAATAATATTTTATAATGACCGAGTGCCATGTTATTTCCACCCCTTTAACAACTTCGCTTGCAAATCAAGCCTTATTTATTGTATCATAAATTGTGTCCTTTACAAGTATTTCTCCCAAGGATTTTTTTCTTTAAAATATGTCAATAGTAAAATTGAGGTGGTAACATGAGCTTAAACTCTACTCCCGCAGCGGAAAGACTGCATATCGGTATTTTTGGCAGACGTAATGCAGGAAAATCCTGTGTCATCAATGCCATTACCGGCCAGAAACTGGCTATTGTATCTGATGTCCTGGGTACTACCACTGACCCGGTTTACAAGGCCATGGAGCTTTTACCCCTTGGTCCCGTAATGTTTATAGACACTCCCGGTCTTGACGATACGGGAGAGTTAGGTAAGCAACGGATAGAAAAGGCCTATCAGGCCCTTAACAAAACAGATATTGCCCTTATGATTGTAGACGCATCACAAGGAATAGCCCCGGAAGATTTAGCTATTTTAGATACTATAAAAGCCAAAAACATTAATTATCTGGTGGTTTTCAATAAAATAGATTTGGCCCCGAACTTCCTTATTCCTCCCGAATTTGCTGACAATAGTGTTGCCATTAGCGCTGTCAAAGGAGAAAATATCTTTGCTCTTAAGGAACGTATAGGCCACCTGGTGCCCAGCGATACTCTAACCTTAAAATTAGTAGGTGATTTGCTGTCCCCTAATGATCTTGTAATCTTGGTTGTTCCCATTGATTCTGCCGCCCCCAAGGGCAGATTAATTCT
>DAIQMR010000020.1:24250-46894 GCA_036788835.1 Acidaminococcaceae bacterium | reverse complement strand
GCTTTTGTTCATTATAATTCTTTACTTACATAAGAAATCATTGAGCAGATTTAAGCTTACTTGCTTACGATACCTAGCCGAGATACGCCCGGAGATGGGATTGATTTGGGCCGCGTAGGCGTCCATAATCTCTTTGTGGCGTGCTGTTGCCTCTGCTACAGTTAATCCCACGACTTTTGCTTCTATATCTTTCATACGCAAAATGGTGTTGTCTATAGCGCCGAATGCCGCTGTGAATTTAACAATTTTTTCGTCTTTGATTTCCAGCAGCGCGCCAAAGGATAACCGGGAAATAGCCAGAGCTTTTCTAGCTCCGACTTTTTCATAGTAGTAATTACTCCAATCCCCTAAAGGTAGGAGAATTTCTACTAGTATTTCGTCCGGTTGGAGAACAGTCTTACCCCGTCCCATGTAGAATTCGGTAATTGGCACCAAACGTTCCCCTGTGCTGCTGCACAGACGAAGCTGAGCGTCCAGCACATAGTAAATCAAGGCGCTGTCGGCTTTAGGTGAACCGTTGCAAATATTGCCACCGGAAGTTCCCATATTGCGGATAGCGGGAGCTGCCAGTCTGCTCAAAGCAGCCTTCAAAATATCCGGTATCAAAGGATTGGCCAAGAGATTCGTAAAGGTGCAGCCGGCCCCTATGCGCAAATATTTGTCATCCTTTTTTACTTCCTGCATTTCTTTGACCTGATTTAAAAACAACAAAGAAGTTTCTTCTCGGTCTTTCATCATCAGATCAGTACCGCCTGCATAAGGTACCACTGTCTGTGTATTTCTGATTGCCAATGCTTCTGCCAAAGAAGTAGGATAATAGCTCTCTACCATAGTCCCGCCCCTTTCTGTGCAGCGATTTGCACTGCCTGCACAATAGCGTTATAGCCGGTGCACCGGCATAAATTTCCGGAAATGCCTTCTCTGATTTCCGTCAAAGAAGGATGAGGATTTTTATTCAAAAGAGATTCCGAGGACAGAATCATGCCGGGAATACAGAAACCGCACTGAACGGCACTGACCTCTGCAAAAGCTTTCTGCAGCGCATCGAAACGTTCCTTCTGAACCTGGGCGAATCCGGATACCGTAAGTACTTCCTTATTTTGTACAGCTCCCAAAGCTACCATACAGGAATTGGCCACTACGCCGTTAATAAGCACAGAGCAGGCACCGCATTCTCCTTCTTTGCAGCCGCATTTAACATCCGTATCCCCGAATTCCTGCCTCAGCACATCCAGAAGCTTTGCTCCCGGACTGCTTGCAGAGCTGACCTTTTTACCATTTAAAAGAAAATTAATTTTGGCTGTCATTTCCCCGGCCCTCCTCCGCTCCTAAAATATCTTCTATATCTTCCATAGAAATCGGTGTCTTATACAATTTGGTGTGCAAAGCCGTTTCCACGGCTTCCACATAGGCAGGGGCACCGCCTACCGCCGGCAATTCTCCGGCCCCTTTGGCCCCGAAAGGCCCATATGGATAAGGATTGTCCACAAAGGCTACTTCCATATGAGGCACATCCATGGCAGTAGGAATAATATAATCACTGAGACTGGTATTGTTCAGCTTGCCATTTCTGGCCTGCATTTGCTCCATACCGCCGTAACCGATACCCTGCAGGAAACCGCCTTCCATCTGGCCCCGGCAAATAGCCTCATCAATGGCGTGACCAATATCATACACACCCCAGGCACCCAGCACATCACTACCGCCCGTTAATGTATCAATCTCAAGTTCTACCACATTCACAGACCAGGCATAGGTGGGATAGGCATCACCGGAGAAGGTATCCAAATCCCAATTAATAAGAAAATCCGGTTGCTGATAATGTTCCTCAAACTCTTGACGGACACCGCTCTTCCACTGTGCCTTTAATTTCAGACAGGCTCTTTCCAGCAGCTTACCGACGCTCATCATGGAACGGCTGGCCACAGTGGGTCCCGAATCCGGCACGTGACCGGTATTGGGATTATTATAAATAACCTGTTTTTCAGGAATTCCCAAAATAGCGGAAACAATCTTACAGAATGTTGTTCTGATGCCCTGGCCCATATCGGTATTTACGGCCAGGATTTCTACAGTATCGTCTTCATGTTTTACTAACTTCATAACGGCCTTGATTAAATCACGTTCACCATTGCCGGTGAAACCACAGCCGTGGTACGCCATAGATAGACCGATACCTTTTCTGTACCGTCCGGTCTGAGGTTTGCTGTATTCCTGATATTTTTTGCTGTAGCCCGACATGGCTTCAACCTTGTCCAGCATTTCAGGCAGAACCACAGGAAAATGATATTTACCATTAGTGCTGGTAGCATCTCCCTGCTTCACCATATATTCCTTTTTAAAAGCCAAGGTATCCCGTCCCAGCTCTTTGGCCAAATGGCTCATATGCATCTCCATGGCAAAGAAAACCTGAGGGCCACCAAACCCGCGGAAAGCCCCATTAGGTACGCTATTGGTCTTTACGGCCCTGCCCCGGACATGGAGGTTGTCGATTCGGTAAACTCCGATGGTACCGATAATACCTCTTTGCAAAACAACCAGGGACAGAGTTTTGTATGCTCCGCCATCATATACCAGGTCTATATCCATCCCGGTAATTTTCCCGTCTTTTAATGATGTTTTATAGGTCATATAGGCCGGGTGGCGTTTGGAAGTAACAGTTATATCTTCTCGGCGCTCCAGGACAACCCGAACCGGATGACCGACCTTTTTCGTGGCTACGGCAGTTTGGCAGGCCAGCACAGAAGGATAGTCTTCCTTCCCGCCAAAAGCACCACCGGTATAGTCAAACTGCACTTTCAGCTGACTATTGTCTTTCAGCCCCATGGCAATCTTCACAGCACTTACCAAATAATAAGGGCACTGCATAGAGCCTCTGACAACCAGCACATCTCCCTCATAATAAGCCAACATACCCTGAGTCTCCAGATAAACCTGCTCCTGGTAACCAGTATGATATTCTTCTGTAAAGACTCTATCGGCTTCCCGGAAGGCTTTGGCCACATCTCCTTTATTATCTTCAAACTCATAAAAAACAGTTTTAGATTCCTTAACATCAAAGACAGGTGTTTCATCCTGATAAACCACAATAATATCTTTTAAGATTTGGTCGATAATTTTCTCGTCCTGCCCTACTACCATGAGAATGGGCTCACCTATAAACTCCACTCTGCCCTGAGCAAAAATACAGGTGTCCCTGTTATCTACCATGGACACATAATTTTCTCCGGGTACATCATGAGCATCTACAATGTAGTACCCTGCCGGTATGCTTGGCAGCTTGATGTCCAGTATTACAGCTTTCGCCTTTGTCGACCGCAGCAGCTTGCCGGTCAGCAGACCGGGCAAAGAAACATCTGCTACATACTTGGCTTTGCCGCTGACCTTGTCCTCGTGATCCCTTTTCACCACATGTTTCTCCAGCACATCCATTTTTTCACCACATTTCTTTTAAATTTTACCTCTTGATAAAACTTTTTTTGAATGCCTAAAAATTTTCTTGCAAATCTTCAAACTTATGATATGATAATGATATACGAACCTAATTTTTTTTTAGGAAAGTGGCTTCTCCCTCCCTATATAATAATACAAATGGGCAAATAAAGAAAGGGGTGTTTTTTATGTCTCAAACTCTTGGCCTACTGACACAATTGGCTAACGGTTTTGCAAAACAGTTCGGTCCTTCCTGCGAAATTATCATTCATGATTTAAAAACTCAGGATATTAACCGTTCTATTGTTTATATTGTCAATGGTAATATTACAGATCGAAACATCGGCGATGGTCCATCCAAAGTAGTTCTGGAGGCCCTTAAGAAAGATACGGCGGCCCTCAAAGATCATCTTGGGTACTTAATCAGAACCAGCGACGGTAAAGTTCTCAAATCCAGCACTATTTTCATTCGCAACGAGGATAACACGGAAATCGACTACATTCTTGGCATTAACTACGATATCAGCAACCTTTTGGCTGTTGACCAAGCGATTAAGGAAATAGTCCACATTGAAGACGAAAACAAAAAGGAAAAGCCCGGTCAGATTACCCATAATGTCAATGAGCTTCTTTCGGAATTAATAGAAGAATCCGTGGCCTTAATCGGCAAGCCTGCCGCCCTTATGAATAAGGACGAGAAAGTGAAAGCCATTCGTTTCCTTAACGATGCAGGTGCCTTCCTCATTACTAGATCAGGAGACAAGATTTCTAAATATTTCGGCATTTCCAAATTCACGCTATACAGCTATATCGATATAAAAAACAACAAGCCTCAAACAATAGATTAATCTGCCTTCCGTAAAGCAGAAAGGATGTTAACTATGTCAGTGAAAAAACAAAAACGTATTGTTATTGCTTTAGGTGGTAACGCCTTAGGCGATACCTTGCCGGAGCAAATGATAGCTGTCAAAACCACCGCTAAAGCTATCGTAGACCTTATTCAGGAGGATTGTCAAGTTGTCATCGTCCATGGCAACGGTCCCCAAGTCGGCATGATTAATCATGCTATGGCTGCTCTGTCCAGAGAAGACCCCAAACAGCCTAATACCCCACTGTCCGTGTGCGTTGCCATGTCTCAGGCGTATATAGGCTACGACTTGCAAAATGCCCTTCGGGAAGAACTGCGGAACAGAAATATTACAAATATTCCTGTTACTACCATGGTTACCCAGGTCCGTGTTGATGAAAATGATCCGGCTTTCCTGAATCCCACTAAGCCCATCGGGCATTTTATGACCAAAGAGCAGGCTGACATGGCTGCCAAAAACTACGGATACATAATGAAAGAAGATTCCGGACGTGGCTATCGTCGTGTGGTTGCCTCTCCAAAACCAGTTGAAATCGTAGAGCTGGATGCCATCAGTTCCCTGGTCAATTCCGGTCAGGTGGTTATTGCCTGCGGCGGCGGCGGCATTCCCGTAACCCGTCAGGGCAATCATCTGAAAGGTGCCAGCGCTGTTATTGACAAGGATTTTGCCAGTGCTCTTTTAGCCGAAAATCTGGAAGCTGACTTTTTGATTATCCTTACGGCCGTAGAAAAGGTGGCCATTAACTTCGGTACACCGAACCAGGAATGGTTATCTGATTTAGATGTGGCCACTGCTAAGAAATATATTGGTGAAAATCAATTTGCAGCCGGCTCCATGCTGCCCAAAGTGCAGGCAGCTATTAAATTCGTAGAATCCAAGCCCGGTCGTACTGCGCTGATTACCCTACTGGAAAAAGCCAAAGAAGGCATTCTGGGAAAAACCGGTACCAGGCTTCACTAACATAGGGATAGTAATATAAATGTGTGAAAAAGAGATGAAAACAACGGAGACATAAAGACAAACAGGAGGACATTATCATGAAACTACCTCAAAGATCTGCATCATTATTCGAACTCAACGGTATACCTAAATTCACCGAAGCTTTTCCTTTAGCCTTGCAGCATGTAGTTGCCATGATTGTAGGGTGCGTAACTCCAGCCTTAATTATTTCCACTGTCGCTCACCTGCCCAACCAGGAAAGAGTTCTGCTCATTCAAGCTTCCCTGATTGTCTCTGCCCTTTCTACTTTTTTACAGCTTTATCCCATTGGTAATAAAGAGGGTTTGCATTTAGGTTCCGGCTTGCCGGTTATTCTGGGCATTAGTTTTGCTTACGTGCCCAGCATGGTGGCTATTGCTGCGGGATTCGGCGTCCCTGCTATTTTGGGAGCTCAGGTTGTGGGCGGTATTTGTGCTATTCTGGTCGGTCTTTTTATTAAAAGGATTCGTAGATTTTTTCCACCCTTGATTGCCGGCACAGTAGTTTTCACCATCGGTCTGTCCCTCTATCCTACGGCCATCAACTATATGGCAGGTGGTGTGGGAAGTAAAACCTATGGTTCTCCCACTAATTGGCTGGTATCTATTTTTACCTTGGCTGCTGTTCTTTGCTTTCAGCACTATGGTAAAGGAATATTTAAATTAGCATCCTTATTGTTAGGCATGGGATTAGGCTATGTTTTTTCCATGTTTTTCGGCATGGTAAATTTTTCCAATATAGGTGCCGCAGGTTTCATCTATATTCCTTCGGTTCTGCATTTCGGCCTGACCTTTGAGCCTACTGCCTGCATTGCCATGGGATTGCTGTTTGTTATCAACTCTATTCAGGCTATCGGGGATTTCTCCGCTACCACAGCCGGAGGACTGAATCGTGAGCCTAGCACTAAGGAATTGCATGGTGCAATTTTAGGCTATGGTGTTTCTAATATTGTCGGGGCCTTGTTAGGCTGTCTGCCTACTGCTACCTATAGTCAAAACGTTGGTATTGTTTCTACTACCAAAGTCGTTAACCGTGCTACCCTAGGCCTGGCCGGTGTGATTATTCTTGTTGCCGGACTGCTGCCGAAATTCGCTGCTTTATTGACTACCGTTCCCTACGCTGTTCTGGGCGGGGCTACTATGATGGTATTTGCTTCTATTGCCGTTACAGGCATTAAGCTGATTACCTCAAACAATTTAAGTCAGCGGGATGCTTCTGTTGTGGGTATTTCCGTGGCTATCGGCATGGGCGTCTTCTTGGTTCCTGAATCCCTGGCCCTTTTCCCGACCTGGGTGACTACTATTTTTGCCAAATCACCCGTAGTGCTCAGCACGCTTATCGCCGTATTCTTAAATATTGTTTTCCCCGGGGAAGCGGTCGAAACTTTGGAAAGAGCAAAGCCTTTAGAAAAATATTTAGAGGAAAAATAAATAAATGGAAAAATACCCGCCTAGTCGCGTGTTATAACACGCTCCTCTCGGGTATTTTTATTATTATTGCTAGTGTGACATTAATTTTCATAATAATCAAGGGCAAACTGCCAATGGAGACTGTCACTCTAATAGTCCATAGCCTCGATTAAATACGAATAAGCATACTATTGTAGAAACAACAAAAAGAATGCATGAAATATAACAGGAAATTATCATCGGATACAACTCTATTCCAGTGGAAAAAAATACTGCCATATTGTATAAGTGAAAAACCGGATTGATATGCATTATGTCAAACATAATTGAATTGATTCCGCTCATCCGAGGATAAAAAAAACCGCTAAGAAATAACAGTGGCATATATACATACGCTTCCATTGCTCCAATCCCATTCCACGTTTTTATAGGCAAAATACACAATATGCTGAAATTAGCAAAAACAAAACAGCTAAAAAAAGTAGTTAGGGAAAAAAACATTATATTTTTAATCGCTAAGTTACCAAAAAACAATTTCAAAAGCAACAGAAAAATTCCGCTGAAAATCATCGCCCTGGAAACACTTGTTATGTTGTAAATTAAATATAGTATTTCTCTAGGTTGTGCAGATGCAAGCTGGTAAAATATGTTTTTCTCTAATTTGCCGAGAAAAATACTCATTTTTAGATTGCTAAAAACAATCTTAAAACTAGTGTAAAAAACAATACCAATCACATATAAGCCATAGTACTGGGATTCAAGGGAATATAAAACACACAAAAAAAGTAAGCTAAAGTAAACCTCGTTTAAAATTGTTTGTTCTGGATGTTTAAGGAAACGCCAAATTTCTCTAGAAATTGTGCCGTAAATAACATTCATTATCATAATATGCTTCCTATTGGATGTAAATTTTTCTATATATTTCCTTGAGCGATTCTTCAGTAAAATCTTTAGTTTCTTGGACAATAACACCTTGTTTCATAAATATAACCTTTGTACATAAATTACTAAGTTCGGAAATATTATGGCTCGTTAATAATATGCATCTATTGCCGCCGGAAATATATTCCTTAATAATCTTATATATCTCATCTGTCAATTCCATGTCTAATCCAGCCGTTGGTTCGTCAAGGATTAAAACGATAGGTTTGTGAACAAGTGAAATTGCTAGTTGAAATCTTCGTTTCATTCCCCCAGACAGTTGGTTACCATTCGATAAACATTTTTCGGATAATTTTACTCTCTGCAAAATATCATTGGTTGCTTTTCGGGCCATCTTATATCCCATTCCATGGTACATTGCATTATAAAAGACAGTGTCATAAATATTAAAAAACCTATCAAAAATATTATCTTGAAAACAACAACCCAACATATAACGGCCCAAGTATGGCGACGAAAGCAAACTTTTATTTTCGATGTAAGCTTCTCCGCTTTTCAACTTTGTTAATCCTGAAATGCTCTTTATTAAAGTCGTTTTTCCTACGCCATTAGGGCCAACTAATCCGACAATTTCTCCAGTTTCTACAATAAAAGATATATTGTCAAGAATTTTCATTTTTCCATAGTATTTAGTAATATTTTCTATTTTAAGCATTGGCTTCTACCAATCTAGCCCTTCTCAGTTCCTTCAAACAATCCATAACATCTGTTTCAATAACATTTTTAAAATGCTTGCAATTATATTTTAACATACGCATACTCTTTTAGCAAGTATTTAAGCTGAGTTCATTAAATATTTAATTTAACATATGCACACACATTGTACACACAAAAAGCACGCCTAACTCACAACTGAAGTCACGAGTGTGCGGCGTATAAGAACATCAAATCTGACTTGCCGTCCACTTATTATCACACTTTTGCTCTTACTTGGATTAGTTGGGCGGCGATGCTGATGGCGATTTCCGCCGGGGTTTCGCTGCCGATGTCCAAACCGATGGGTGCGGTGATACGGGCTAAGTCCTGAGGGGTGAAACCTGCTGCCAAAAGCTTGGCGTTGACTGCCGCTATTTTGGCCCTACTGCCCACTACACCGATATAATAAGCCGGTGTATTCAAAGCAAACTTTTCTACGGCCAGATCTCCTATATGGCCTCTTGTGACAGCGATAATGTAGTCCTGAGGCCGCACATCATAATGTCCTATTAATTCGTCAAAGGACCTGGTATGAACTGTCTCCGCCCCAAAAAAGAGTTCAGGACGGGAGAATTCTGCCCTGTCGTCGGTGACAATACAAGTAAAGTCCAAATGTACCAAAAGAGGAACTATTTCCTGACCTAAATGTCCCCCGCCGAAAATAAATACTTTACTGGGAATAGGCAGCTTGTAAATGTATGCTGAATCTGCCGTAGGCTTTTCGTCTACAGTAATATCCAACCCCTGTCCTGAATAAGGCAAAATCAGCCAGCTATTTTTTCTTTGGGTCAAGGCTGTTTTTGCCTTGCTTATTATTTTGGCATTCTCAGCATTGGCTTCCACATATTTATACAGTAGCTCTACCTGACCGCCGCAAATCATGCCTAAAGCCCCGGCGCCGTTTTTATTCAGATCATAGGTCACCCGCGCTCCCTGCCCTTTGGCAAGAAACTTTTGGGCTTCCTTAATAGCCGTAAATTCCAGCATGCCGCCGCCAATGGTTCCGGCGGCAAGACCTTCTTCTCCCACCAGCATATTGGCTCCTGCCCCGCGAGGGGCACTGCCTGCTTCAGTAATAATAGTCACCAGCATGGTGGCTTTTTTTTGTGCATTTCTTGCTTTTAAGGTTTGCAAAATTTTATTCATGTTCTAACCTCATTTATGCCAAGCATTTGAACCTCCCACGACTGAAGTCACGAGTGTGCGGCGTATAAGAGCATCAAGAATACCCCGCCTCAAATCACCTAGTGATTAAGTGGCTGAAATATGTCACGCGTACAATAACAAAATATCTTTCGCCGGTACCCCTAACCTTGCAGGCCACACCGGTACTGCTTCCATCTTGGACAGACGCCACCAAATAGCCTCTGTTGTTTTTTGCTGTCCCGGATAACGGAATTTCACTACCCATTCAAATGGCTGCTCAACGCAGGTTTCCACCTGTATAGGGTAATTATTAATCTGGCACTCAGGGTTGTATTTATGTCCTCTGACACCAATGGCCACCAGGCTGTCTCCCACCGGTTTTTCCGTTGTTAAAACAACTCCCCACTCCGGTACTGTTACCTCATGGTCACCGCTTTTCCGGGCGGCAATAATATTTTTGCAGCCGGTGAGCTTGGCTCCTTCTCTTGTTTGCGGGTCCGCAAAAATCTCTTTGGTAGAACCTACTGAGAGAAAATGTCCCTGACTCATAATGGCAATTCTGGAACTTAACTGGTATGCCTCATCCCTGCTGTGAGTAACCATGATCACATCTTTGTGAAAAGTAGCCAGTAAGGCAGGAAAATCTGCGATTAACCGGTCTTTAAGAAAAGCATCCAAAGCGCTAAAGGGCTCATCCAGCAAAAGTATCTCCGGCTCATTAACCATAATTCTGGCCAGGGCCACTCTCTGCTGCTGGCCCCCGGATAACTGGTTCGGCTTGGATTTTTCTAAGCCCTGAAGCTGCATATTTTCTACTATCTTCGCCACAATAGCCTGCCGCTGTTTTACATCATTGCCGGCACGGACACCGCAGCCAATGTTTTCTGCCACGGTCATATTGGGGAACAGTGCGTAATTCTGAAACAAATAGCCTACCTTCCGTTCCTGAACAGGCACGTTAATGTGTTCCTTACTATCAAAGAGTACCCGCCCATTGAGTACGATACGTCCTTCGTCCGGTTCCACAATGCCTGTGATACATTGGAGAGTTTTACTTTTACCGCAGCCGGAGGCCCCCAGCAAGCCAAGTACTCCCTCTTCTAAATCGAACTTTGCCTGAAGCCGGAAATTTCCCAGCTTTTTGCTAATATCTACTCTTAAGCTCATGAAGTAGCCCTCTTCTCCCGGTTGGATTTTTCCAGCATATTCACCGTTAAGAGAACCACAGCGCTAATAGCCAGATTAATAAGTACCCAGATAAAAGCCCCGTATTCATCATTGGTCCGCCACAGCTGATAAACAGTGGTGGAAATGGTTGATGTACGATTGGGAATATAGCCTATGAGCATGCTGGTAGCCCCATATTCGCCCAATGCTCTGGCAAAAGACAGAACTATACCTGCCACAATACCCTGACGGCAATAGGGCATCCTAATCCGCCAGAAAATGAAGGTGTCAGAAAGTCCCAGAGTTTTTCCGCTCCAGGCCAAGGTTTCATCGAAACTTTCAAAAGCACCACGTGCCGTCCTATACATTAAAGGAAAAGCTACCAGAGATGAGGCCAACACGCCCCCATACCAAGTCATAACAAATTGGATTCCATACTTCTGGAGAAAAATTCCCACAGGATGGGTTAGCCCGAAAACCAGCAGCAAAAACCAGCCGCACACAGTAGGAGGCAATACCAGAGGCAGCGTAAGCACCACATCCAGTACACCCTTTACCGCCTTTGGCAATCTCGCCACATAATAGGCAAGGAAAATACCGCTAAAGAAAACCAAGACACTTGTAATAGCAGCTATTCTCAGGCTGTTCCATAAGGGATACCAATCCATAAACCTTCTCCTTCTCTTGCCTTTCTAACATCCAACGCACTTCTCGCAAGCCTTACATTTCTCTTGCTTACTTTGCCTTACTGAAGCCAACCCCGGCGAACACTTTCATGGCAGCATCGCCCTGCAAATATTTAATAAAGGCTTTAGCAGCATCCTGCTGGGTACTCTTCTTCATAACAGCGATAGGATAAATAACCTGACCGCACATTTCTTTTGTAGCGCTGCCTGCTGTCTGCAGTTTGGCACTATAAGCATCGGTAGCATACACAACGCCGCAGTCGCCGCTGGCTTCTTTAACCTGGGTAGTTACTTCTTTAACATTGGAGCCATAGGAAATCAGCCCCTTATTAGCTAAAGCTTTTTCATCCAATTTGAAGTAAGCCAAAATTTTCTGAGTATATTGTCCCACAGGAACATCACTGTTGCCCATAATCAGACGTACGGAACCGACCTGAAGCTTCTTGGCAAGGTCTTCAAAGCTTGCCAGTTTCTTGGGATTGTCTTTAGGGACTGCCAAAACAACTTTGTTTTCCAACAAGTTTACTCTGGTCCCTTGGAGCACAAAGTCCAGCTTATCCTTATTGGCTTTCGCATCCTTGGAAACATCCAGCTGATTCATTTGTTTAGGTGAGGCGGAAATGAAAATATCGCAGGCTGCACCGTTTTGAATCTGAGTCTTTAATGTGCCGGAAGAATCGAAGTTATACACAATAGTAACAGTAGGCGCTACCTTCTTATAGTCTTCCCCGATTTTCTTCATGGTCTCCGTCATACTGGCGGCGGCAAAAACATTCAAGGTGACTTTTTTGTCACTGGTCTTTTCTGCCGGTTTTTCCCCGGCTTTTTGACCTCCGCCACACCCGGCCAGCATTAATACAGTCATTCCCAAGGCTAATACTTTTACTACTCTTTGCATTTTTCCTCTTCCTCTCTTGTTATTTATGTGAATTGCTCAGTCTGGCGCATTCACTTACTACGTCTCTTAGCAAATCTAACCCATGGGGTAAAGTCGGTAATAAAAAATCCAAACATTCCCTGCAGGCTTGAGGACTGCCGGGCAAATTAACAATCAAAGTTTTTCCTCTAATCACACTGACAGCCCGGGAAAGCATAGCCCGTGGCGTAATCTTCATGGACATGGCCCGGATGGCTTCTGCTATGCCCGGAACTTTTTTCGTTGCCACCGCCAAAGTGGCCTCCGGCGTCACATCCCGTTTGGCAAAACCCGTGCCGCCTGTTGTTATAATTAAATCCAACTGTCTTTGGTCAGCCAGCCTAATTAACTGGGTCTGTATTTGTGCTGCCTCGTCCGGCAAAAGGATAGTCTCTACAACTGCATACCCGGCCTCCTGCAGCCCTTGCGCCAGGACAGGTCCGCTGGCATCTGTTCTTTCCCCCTTGCTTGCCTTATCGGAAAGAGTAATAACCGCAGCTTGATATGGTCTCTTCCCCTGCCGTTCCACTTCTTTTATAGTATCCCCTGCCTTCAGAGTGCCGCCTTCTAAAACCCTGGCAAAAATTCCCTCCCGGGGCATAATACAATCTCCCACTCTTTGGTAAATGGCACAATGACTATGGCATTCTTTGCCGATTTGGGAAACCTCCAAAAGAACCTGCCCACTGCGCAATAAGGTTCCTACCGGCAGAAGTGCCAAATCAAAACCACTCACGACTATATTTTCTCCAAAAGCTCCGAAAGCCACCTGCACTCCTTTACGACGAAAAGCTTCTATCTTCTCCAAGGACAGCAAACTAACCTGCCGGTGCCAATGGCCGGCATGAGCATCATTCACCATGCCCCAGTCAGCTTGAAACTCTGCTGCCTGTACCATGGTTTTTTCTGTGCCCCGCTTGGGGCTTATACAAAGAGCTACTACTTTCCCCATATTAACCACCTATCTGATTCATGGATTTATGCTCTGTGATAGCTTCTTTCCTGGCAAAACAGTGTCCTTCCGGTTTAATATCTGCCGCCTGTTTAAAAGCAGCCTGTAAAGCCTTATCTATGTGCTGCGCCCTCTTTGGCTGTTGCATCTGGTTTTGCTCTGTCGCTTCTTCTCTGACAATAGCCCGTAAATCCACTCCCAGACTATAACAAAGACAGGGCTTCAAAAAACCGGTACTGGTAAGCCGCATCCGATTACACTCTGCACAAAAGCGGTGGGTATTGGCACTAATAAAGCCAATAGTCCCTTTTAAAACCGTGCTCTTATAATAAACCGCCGGTCCATTGCCTCTTTTTGCTCTGTCAGGAATTAAATCTGCATATTTACTTTGCAGCAAAGCAAAGACTTCTTTTTCCCCCGGGCCGGAATAATTTGTTCCATAGCCTAAGGGCATCAGCTCAATAAAGCGCACTGCTATGGGCAGCGTTTCAGCCAGTGCGGCCAAAGGCAGAATCTGTCCCCGGTTTTCTTTAAGCAAGACCACATTAACCTTAGTGGGAATGCCCGTGCCCACCGATGCCTTGATTGCTGCTACAACCTTGGCACAGTTGGCAAAGCCTGTAATTGCCCGGTATTGTTCCGTGTCTAGGGTATCCAGACTGATATTTATACCATCCAGGCCCATAGCCTTTAGGGCCGGAAGTTCTTCTGCCAAAAGACAGCCATTAGTAGTCAGCGTCACAGCCTCAACTCCCGGCGTTTTTTTTAGTGCCGCCAAAAAATTTGCCGCACCTTTGCGCACCAATGGTTCTCCACCGGTAACTTTAAAATATTTAATACCGGAGGCTGCTGCCGCCCGGCAAATCTGCAAGAGTTCCTCATAACGCAGAACCTCTGCGTGGCTGAGTGCCTGGATAGCATCCGGCATGCAATATGTGCACCGCAGATTGCATCTGTCTGTTATGGAAATTCGTAAGTAATCAATATTCCTGCCTAAAGTATCAAACATTTTTTCCCTCAGAAATATAGTGAAAATCCCCGCTTTTTCCACCGGTTTTTTCCACCAAATGAATATTACCTATCAGCATATTTTTATCAATAGCTTTGCACATATCGTAAATAGTAAGTAGGGCTATACTGGCACCGGTCAGGGCTTCCATCTCTACCCCTGTCCTGCCTTGGCATTTTACCCGGCAGGAAACGGTAATCTCCCCTTGGTCCTCAGCCAGGGAAAACTCTATGCTGCAGTGAGTCAGAGGCAAAATATGGCACAGAGGAATCAAGCCGGCGGTTTTCTTCGCCGCCATAATACCTGCTACCTGAGCCACCCCTAGCACGTTTCCCTTTTTCATTTTCCCGGAGGAGACCGCCGCATAACAAACGGCGTTCATATGGATAGTGCCTACAGCTATAGCCTCTCGGCTCGTTATTTGCTTTGCACTTACATCAACAATTAAGGCATTGCCTTTTCCATCAATGTGGGTAAACTGCTCCATGGAACCTCCTATTATCAACTAACTATTTGCCAAAACCACAATTGGGGAAAGTACAGGGCCGGCAATTAAGACATAAACCGCCCTCCCCCAACTCCACAATATCTTCCGCTCCTACAGGTACATCAGCCATAAGTCTTGGCAAAATCAAATCAAAAATGGTTCGTGCCGCATACATGACACAGCCGGGCAGACCGACTATGGGCCTGTCCTCCGGTCCGTAGGCCAACAGGAACATAGCTCCCGGCAAAACCGGTGCCCCGTAGCTGATGAGTCTGGCTCCCGTATTTTTAATGGCCAAAGGCGTCTGGTCGTCCGGATCCACGCTCATACCACCTGTGCAAAATACCATATCCACGCCATCTGCCAGCATCTTATTAATAGCAGCGGTAATCTTTTCATGATCATCATTAAGAACTACATGACTGGTCATAACAGCCCCATATTCTGCCAGTTTGCTTTCTATCACATCGGTAAAAGTATCTTTAATGCGTCCATAAAAAACTTCATTGCCGGTTGTTACTACCCCAAAAGTTTTCTTCTTGAAGGACAGTACATTCAGCAAAGGCTCTTTCCCTGCCTCTGCCTGAGCGGCAGCCATCTTCTCCTTGGGAATGACTAAAGGAATGATTCTGGTACCTGCCAGTTTATCCCCCTTTTTCACAGGAAAGTTTCCATGTCTGGTAGCAATCATCATTTCTCCCAAGCTATTAACCTTGTGCAAATGCTCACTGTCCACAGTAAGTAGGCCGTCTATATCGGCAATAAGCTCTATTTTACCTTCGGAGGGCTCCGTGCCATGCATATTCTGGCCCAGACAAATATCTCTGAGAATAACCGCTCCTTCATTTTCATGAAGGATACTTACATCTTTCTCCCAAATATATATATTGTCTTTGCCTACGGATAAAAGCACCGGAATATCTTCTTTGGTTATAATATGACCTTTGCGAAAAACCGGTGCCTTGGTGACGCCTTTAATAATTTGGGTAATGTCATGACACAAAACCTGCCCCACCGCATCTTCCGTCTTCATCAATTTCATATTTGATAACCCTCCTCAGCTTAAATCTACAAGAAAATTTTGTTTATTAATTATAACATAATTCCTTGCTTGATGCCAAAAATATTTTTGAATTATTCTAATGTCTTAAATTTTTTTAGCTTTTTTGCTGCAAACGTAACTGCCTCTTTTGTAGTATAGTTCCAACATATTAAAAAGTGTACCTCCAAATGTTATTATTATCCAACATCTGGGGTACACTGTACTTTTATATTATATTTACCGTTTTTTTCTGCCCTTAACTCAAATGCTTTGCCAAAACTTTGTACAAATGCTTTTTGTCTATAGGTTTACTAACATGGTTATTCATGCCGACGGATATAGCCATAGCTATATCTTCACTAAAAGCATTGGCAGTTATTGCTACTATGGGTATCTTCTTGGCCCAGGGGGTATTAATGCTGCGTATAGCTTTGGTGGCCCCATAGCCGTCCAGCTCCGGCATCTGAATATCCATCATAATGGCCCCATAATATTTATCTGTGGCATGAGCCTTGAATTTATCTACAGCGATTTTACCGTTACTGGCCAGTTCCACCTGCAAATTCACCTTTTTTAGTAATATCATGGCTATCTCGGCATTAATTCTATTATCCTCTGCCAAAAGAATCCTCTGCCCATGGAAATCCAGGGGCTTTTCTGCCGCAATAACGGCTTTGCCTTCTTTACTTGCTTGTTTCCTTGGTTCGTATCCCAGCAGGAGAGTCACATAAAATGTGGTGCCCTCCCCATAGCTGCTTTCGAAGGTAATCTTGCCATTCATAAGACTAATCATACTTTTGGTAATGCTCATACCTAAGCCGGTGCCGGCATTGTTTCTAATAACGCCACCCCGTTCTTGCTCAAAAGGCGTGAACAATTTCTTCTGCATTTCCTCACTCATACCACAGCCGTTATCAGCAACGGTAATATGCAGTATGACCGTTTTTGCGTCATGTTTCTCCTCTTCTACAGCGAATCTTATGGTGCCGCCATGTTCTGTAAATTTATAGGCGTTAGAAATAATATTGTCTAAGACCCTAGTGATTTTATTCTGATCACCTATTTCCCTGAGGTTACTCAACAGCTTGAAATCTGTGACAAAAGCAATGCCCCGTCGCCTGCATTCCTCTTGATAAATTGCCACTTCCGCATTTAATAGTGTCTGTAGTTCAAAAGGTCTCTTGCTGATTTTAAGTTTTTCATTTTCAATGGCCGACATATCTAAGACATTGTTCACAATACCCAGCAAATTTTTTGATGCCATGAAAATTTTATCCAGAAATGTTTTAATATCAATATCCTGAGCCTGAAAATCATCTATAGCAATGGAAGTAAGCCCGATAATGGCATTTAAGGGAGTCCGTATATCATGGGACATACTGGCCAGGAAACGGCTTTTGGCTTCTGAAGCTCTTTCCGCCATGGCTACGGCGTTTTTCAGCTGAGTATTGCGTTCTTCCAGCACACGGAGGGCATTGAGCTTGACCCTGGCCGCATAGAACAATAATGCCAGGCAAGCTATCAGCAGAATAACTACCACTACCAAAGGATAGCGGTATTGATAAGCCAAATCCGACACAGTCGGTTTATATGGCTTTGCCACGGTGTTGTTAGTGATAATCAAGTTCACATCATCAGTCGCAAGAATATCTATTGTCTTATTAATAATGCTCATCAGCCGCTCATCCCGGTAGCCTATTCCGGATATGAAAGAATTGCCGCTTGCTATATGAATGGCCGGTACGGTTGTCAGTCCTTCCAGCTGAGGGCGTTGGAGCAGGTTGTTCAACACATAAGAATTCATAATGTATAAATCTGCCTTATGATTTTTGACTGCCATTGCTCCCTCAAAGGGGCTGTCTACATAGACTAAATAGAATTGTGGATAAAACCTGCGTACATCTTTTATTATTGTATATGCATTCTTGACCACGGCCACATACAAGGGCCGATGCAAATTAATCGTTTCTCCCTGACGTCCCAAAGCACTTAAAGGACTATCCAAAAAAGACGCTGATATAAGGATTTTCCCATTACCGGTCAAAGCTCTGTTATTCACCATGCCTGCTGCCATGTCCAAACCACCGGCCAGTAGTTGTGTTATTGGGTCTACATTTGTTTTTAATGGCACATAGTTAAAATGCAAACCACTTTTCTGGGCAATTAAGGCCAAAATATCCGGTACAATACCCTCGAAACGATTTGTTTTCCTATCATAATAAGAAACAGGATCGTAATTGGTTAGAAGGCCGATAGTAAGGTCAGGAACTGTTTTTATGAAATTCACTTCCGCCCTTGTATAGTTTGGGGTAGTAATAGCGGCAGCAGACCCATACCATTTTTTGTATAGTTCCAGAGCAATAGATGGTTTCTTAACTCGAATCTTATCCAGGGCTTCGTCCAAAGCATTCATCAACTGAACATCATTTTTATTAGCCATGAAATAAAATTCATCGGAACCGAATTCGCTGACAACCTTCAGCCCTGAATGACGGGCCAGACTGCCTGATAATATCAGGTCAACCTCTCCGCTGTTCAAAGCCTGGAGCAATTCTGCCTCATCGTTATAATATCTATTCCGGCAGGAAAAATGATGTTCAGCCGCATACGAAGCAAAAATCTCACTCTGAAAACTGCCTTGCAGCATGCCGAGCGTTTTCCCATTAAAAGCATCAAACTCTTCGAAGCAAATATCATCATTTAATCTGCTGTATACAATAGTGGCCTCTGTCCCAAGAGGATATTTAGAAAAGTTGTACAATAAAATTCGTGAGGGAGTTTTCTGTGCAGTACAAACCAGGTCTATCTCCCCGGTTAACAATTTATTCAGGCAGTTCTGCCAAGTATCTTTTTCGAAAGTGAAACGCAAATTACTTTGTTTTGCTATTTCTTCCAGGTAATCTACTCCATAGCCCTGATACTCATTATGTACGGACTCTATAAAGCCTTCGTAATCAATGTAGCCCACCTTCACCGTTCTGGCCGCATCGCATAAAGATATTCGGCATAGGAGCAACACAAAAACAAAGAATAATTGAAAAATTATTCTTTGCACATCCCTCTTTATCCCTTTTTCCCCTAGCGCCATAATAATCACCATTCTTACTTTCGCCATTAAATAAGCAAAATCTATTATACGTATATTTAGATATCTTTTATGTTAATTATACCAAATTCTTCGGCACAAACAAAGAACAAAAGCATCTATTCTCAGTAAAAGTACCTACTCTTATAAATATACTGCATCTTGCTTGGGAGAATTTTATATGCTATGATTAATTCATGTTGTTTTTTACGAGAAACAGAAATGAAGAATATTTTAAACTAGGGAGATATTACATGGAGCAGACATTAGAAAAAAGGTATGGGTTATTCACGGCTATTGCTATGGTTGTCGGCATAGTAATAGGCAGCGGAGTTTTTTTCAAGGCAGAAAAAATATTGCAGGCTACCGGCGGAGATTTGCCTCAAGGCATTATGTCATGGATTGTAGGCGGTCTCATTATGATTTCTTGTGCCTATGTTTTTGCGGTTTTAGGTACACGGTATGAAAAAGTAAATGGCATAGTTGATTATGCAGAAGCAGTTGTAGGGAAAAAATACGGCTATTATATCGGCTGGTTCATGACGGTAATATATTACCCCACCTTGACTTCCGTGTTGGCATGGGTATCTGCCCGCTATACAGGAGTACTGCTGGGCTATAGCATTGTGGGACCGGAGGTCATGACCATATCCTGCCTATATCTTATTTTAGCATATGCCCTTAATGCCCTTTCTCCTATACTGGCAGGCAAGTTTCAGGTATCTTCCACCATTATTAAATTAATTCCTTTGGGATTAATGGCAGTTTTCGGCACAATTGCCGGTTTAAGAAGCGGGATACTGGTAGAGAACTTCGTCAGCGGTGTCTTGCCGGGAGCAAAGGTCAGTCCCCATCCTATGTTTGTGGCCGTTGTTGCTACTGCTTTCGCATATGAAGGATGGATTATAGCGACAAGTATTAATGCAGAGCTTAAAGATGCCAAGAAAAATCTGCCTATCGCTTTAGTGGCAGGAAGTATTTTCGTGGTAATTACCTATATCCTATATTACACGGGACTAGCTGGTGCAGTTACTAATAAGACGATGATGCAAGGCGGCGAAACAGCTGCCAAGCTAGCCTTTTCCACAGTGTTCACTAAAGCCGGTGGTACTATCCTCTTCGTCTTCATTGTGATTTCCTGTCTGGGAACTCTGAACGGACTAATGCTCGGTTGTACCAGAGGTATTTATTCTTTGGCAGTGCGCAGCAACAATCCTCGTATGGCAATGTTTAGGTCCATTGAAAAGACAACCAACATGCCTACCAATTCATCGGTATTCGGCTTATTGCTTTGCGGCTTTTGGCTCTGGTATTTTTACGGTGCTAATTTAGTAAAAACTCCTTGGTTCGGAACATTCAGCTTTGACAGCTCGGAACTACCTATTGTAACAATCTATGCAATGTATCTTCCCATCTTTGTTAAGATGATGATTAAAGAAAAAGATTTGGGATTCTTTAAACGGTATTTCACACCATTCCTGGCTATTATTTCTTGTTTATTTATGATGATTGCAGCTTGCTATTCTCATGGTATGAGCGTAGTGTATTATCTCATTGTATTTGCTATAGCAATGGTTATCGGCACCTTCTTCATGGATAAAAAAAGTTGATTGAGAAAGTGAAAAGGCAGTACCTCTAAGCCGAGGTACTGCCTTAATCTTTAGTTGGTGGGCCCACTAGGGATCGAACCTAGGACCAACCGGTTATGAGCCGGTGGCTCTACCGCTGAGCTATAGGCCCAACGTAATGATTTTATAACAAACCTTTTACACTGTCAAGTATATTCAGCTTTAGCCTTCCAGAAATTCCTTTAATGGTTTGCTGCGTTTTGGGCTGCGCAGCTTGCGCAGAGCTTTGGCCTCAATCTGACGAATACGCTCACGGGTAACACCGAAATGCTGGCCTACCTCTTCCAAAGTTCTCGTCCGGCCGTCAATCAGACCAAACCTCAACTCCAGCACTTTCCTTTCACGGGGGCTTAGGTGTTCCTGGAGAACGTGTCCTAATTGTTCCTGAAGCAGTGTATAGGATGCCGCGTCAGCAGGAGAAGGCGCTTCCTGGTCCTCAATAAAATCTCCCAGATGGGAATCTTCTTCTTCACCAATAGGCGTTTCCAGTGATACAGGCTCCTGAGCAATCTTTTGAATTTCTCTAACTCTGTCCACGGAAACATCCATTTCCTTGGCGATTTCTTCAGGAGATGGTTCTCTGCCTAATTCTTGCAGCAGCTGCCTGGATACCCGCACCAGTTTATTGATGGTTTCAACCATATGAACCGGAATACGAATGGTCCTGGCCTGGTCAGCAATAGCCCTGGTGATAGCTTGTCTAATCCACCATGTAGCATAGGTACTGAACTTGAAGCCCTTGTTATAATCGAACTTTTCCACTGCTTTAATCAGACCCAGATTACCTTCCTGAATCAGATCCAGGAAGAGCATACCACGGCCTACATAACGCTTGGCTATACTTACTACCAGACGCAGGTTAGCTTCTGATAAACATTTCTTGGCATCTTCGCCACAGCTAATAACCTTGTGCAAAGTAGCCACATAATTATCATACAAAGCTCTTATGCGCTTTTTCTCACTGGGTTTTACCTTCAGATGATCAAGCTTACCTTCTATAATTTCAAAATAGCCATTGAGCTCCAGTAAATTGTCTACATCATGTTCGGCGTCAGCAGCAACAGTCTCTTTTTTCTTGTTATTCAGCATCTTGATTTTGTTATCGGATAAAAGTTTGCCAAGCCGCTTCTGCTCATCTTTAGTGAATTGCGCCGTAAGTTTACGGCAATATTCCGTATCCAGATTGGGATTGTCTTTGCAAAGCTTCATAAGATTCTGGAATACACCGCTGACACTGCGTTCCTTGCACCACTGCTCTTCTTCTTTCAGCATATCCTCAAGCATTTCCGTGATCTTTGGTATCATATATCTCTTATTCAGTTCAGGCTGAGGAATGTAGGAGGGAATATGACCATTAACAACGTATTGGGCCTTATTGCCTTTATCCATACGTTTGGCCAGCTTTATTTCATCGTTCCCTGTTAAAAGAGGCACTCTGCCAATTTCTTTCAAATACATTCTGACAGGGTCATCAATGCTGACACCTTCAGGAACGGTCAGATTTGCCAATTCTTTTTCGTCCACTTCAATTGTATCGTCCAGATTTTGAGGTCCTTCCTCATCATCTGCACCATCATCGATAATTTCAATATTCTTTTCAGCTAGGCTGGAATAAATAGTATCAATGTCGTCAATGCTAAATTCATCTTCACTTTGCAAAGCATCCTGAATCTCTCTGTAAGTAAGAACTCCTGCATGCCTTTTGGCCAATTCCACAAAAGTCGCAATATAATCAGCTATAGCCTGGGACTTTTCTTTAGGACTCTTTGCAGAAGCAGTCCCCTTATCTCCGGATTTCCTTGGCTTGCTGAGTGTTTGTTCTATTTGTTTGGTTTTTTCCTTATTTACATTATCCATTGTCGTTGGCTTTTGAATATCCTCTTTTGTCTTTTTAGTATTTTCGGACGTACTGCCGCTTTTCTTATTTTTATTTTTAGATGATACAGTTTTCTTTGCTGCTACAGGCTTTATAACCACTTTCTTATTACTGCCTGTTACTTTTTTAGCTGCCGGTTTCTTAACTACCGGTTTTTGGGTCGCAGCCTTTTTCTTTGCTACCGGCTTCTTGGCCGTGACCTTTTTCTTAGCCACCGGCTTTTTAGCCACTGGTTTTCCTTTGGCTGCTGCCGCTTTTTTGGCAACTATTTTCTTGGCAACTACTTTCTTGGCAACTACTTTTTTCACTGCCTTCTTCACCGGA
>DAIQMR010000020.1:0-24150 GCA_036788835.1 Acidaminococcaceae bacterium | reverse complement strand
TTTCTTGGCAACTACTTTCTTGGCAACTACTTTTTTCACTGCCTTCTTCACCGGAGGGTTGACTTTCTTCGCCTTGGCATTCTTCTTAATGGCAACGGATTTCTTGGCTACAGTGGCTTTCGCGGTCTTAGCTACAACTTTCTTTTTAGCATCCTGCTTTTTGTTTTTCAAAATTGTTCCTCCTTTAGAAAGCACCTTGTTTTTCTTTTCACTGTTACCGTTTTTGTTACCTTTGCCTTTAATTTTCCCTTTCATTAGGCGTTCCCTCCTTTCTGCAAATTGATTGATTTGTTTAAGCTAAGTGCTCTAATTTCATTTTTGATGTGCTGACAAATCTCCAACTCTTGCAGAAATGCATTATTTTGAGCTTTTTCATATTCCGCAGCTAACTTACTATGCTGCTGAAACTCTCTCTCCAAAGCAGCCACCTTCAACTGGTATAAACAGTCCGGCAAAATCTTAGGCAAACTGTCTTCCGGCAAATCCAGCTGCAAAATATTAGTCAGTTCTGAAGCTCCGTCAGGAGAAAGGACTTCAAAAAGCCCTGCTGCCTTGTCTTTCCCCTTGGTAAAATCCTGCCCTTGAAGTTTATTGAATATTTCTTTCCGGGCTGCCTCCGTAAAAATATCTTCCCCGATATTATAGTTCGACTTTTGGGGCGAAATTCCTGCTAATAAGGCAAAAATTACATGTCTTTCGGCCTGTTCCGTTGCGCTGACTACCTTGGGCCTGGTAATACTCACCGTTGGCACAAAGTCTTCCCGACGTTTTTTGCGCAGGATTTTTCTGTATTCACTCTGAATCAGGCCTTCGTCTATAGTCAACCGCCGTGCCAGATTCCTGATGCGTTCACCCACTTCTACATCGCTGGGACAGTCTAAGAAAAATGGCAAAACATGAGATACTGCCTCGACCTTTCCTGACAGGTCATCTGTATTATAGGCAGCCAGTGTGGTTTCTACTTCGTAGTCCGTACCCCCTAATGCACCGTTTATGAGCTGCTGAAAGGCTTCCTTGCCGTGCTTCCGAACGAAATCATCCGGGTCCTTACCATCGGTCACATGCATTATTTTAACCTTTAGACCTACGGCAGCAGCAATGGGAATGGCCCGCATGGCGGCATTTTTCCCCGCCGCATCACTGTCAAAGGAGAAAACCACTTCCGGAGCCAGCCGCTTAATCATTTCCGCCTGTTTTTCCGTAAAAGCCGTCCCCATGGAAGCCACGGACCAATCTATGCCGGCAGCGTGGAGGCTGATAGCATCCATATGTCCTTCCACTACAATCACCTGTTTATGGCTTCTTATTGCTTTTAAGGCCGTATCCAGGCCAAAAAGTATGTTTCCCTTATGAAACCAAGGCGTATCTCCCGTATTCATGTATTTAGCAGGAGAGGCTGCCGCATCCAGAACCCGGCCGGTAAAACCAACTACCCTGCCTCTGGCATCCCGGATGGGAATCATGATACGTCCTCGGAATTTATCATAGATGCCGCCTTTTCCCCTGGAATTAGCCAATCCAGCCTTAACGATAACAGTTTCTTTAATGCCCTTCTTTTCTAATGCCTGATGGAGTTTGTTGAAATCAGGCGGAGCCATACCCATACCGAATTGATCTATAATCTCCTTGGTAATACCTCTATTGGTCAAATAAGTGATTCCGGTATGTCCATAAGTTGTATTAATCAGACAGGACCGGAAGAATTTTGCAGCTAATTCATTAACTTCGTAAATCTCCTTGGCTTCCTTGTCCCTGGCTATCTCTCCGGGAGTTTTTTCCCTTTCCGGTATAGGAATATTGAATTTATTGGCCAAAATCTTCAAAGCCTCGGGAAAGGTAACATTTTCCTCCTTCATAACAAAGGTAAAAACGTCCCCCCCCGCTCCGCAGCCAAAGCAATGGAAAAGTCCCTTGCTCTCATCCACGGTGAAAGAAGGGGTTTTCTCGCTGTGAAAAGGACAACAGCCCCAATAACGGCCTCCTTTTTTCTTAAGGGCCACGTACTGAGACACCACTCTGACGATTTCAGCCTGGCTTCTCACCTGCTCTTTGAAGTTTTCGTATTTTTCCTTCATATCTTCCATGAGATCAACATCCTATTATCTTCTTATACTACTTATTTCGCCACCGACCGGCAAATGTCCTCTTTTTTATGACAAAAGGGACAAGTCCCTTTATCACACCCCGGAAAACCCTGAGGCACCACAAAGAAACCTGTCCCTTTTGTTATGCAGAAGCTATTTTTTAGCCGCCTGTATAATTTTAGTTATTTTTTAATTTTGGTAGTCAGAAAAGTTCTTGCGCAAATATTCCAGTACCATGCTGGCCGTTTCTTCAATGGCCCGGTTGGACACATTGATGATTTGGCAGTGAATGCGCTGCATAATGGCCTTGGCATAGTCCAGTTCTTCGTCAATACGCTTAAGGTCTGCATAATTAGCCCCATCTTCCAGTCCCATAGCTTTCAGGCGGGCTATACGAATCTCGTTAAGCTTATGAGGGTCGATTAACAACCCAATAACTCTTTTAGGCGGAACCTTAAACAATTCCTCCGGTGGGGGAATTTCCGGAACCAAGGGTACATTGGCCACTTTCAGCTGCTTATTTGCCAGATACATGGACAGAGGCGTCTTGGATGTTCTGGATACACCAATAATCACTAAATCTGCCTTCAGCAGGCCCCAGGGATTTTTGCCATCATCATATTTAATAGCGAATTCAATGGCGGCCACCCGCTTAAAATACTCGTGATCCAAGGCGTGAATAAGGCCCGGTTGGTTTTTGGGCACCAGCCCGCTGGTCTTTTCAATGGCCTTGAGCATGGGTCCCAGAATATCAACCACTTCCACATCTTGTTCCAAAGCTCTTTGGGCAATGGCTTCCCGCATTTCCGGGGATACGATGGTATAGCAAATTATGGCATTATTGTCCTTTGCTTCCTGGACTATTTTGTTGATTTGTTCCACGTTTTTTACATAGGGAATGCGAATAATATCAAACTTTTCCTGAACAAACTGGCTGGCAGTGGCCTTGACCACTGACTCAGATGTTTCTCCTACGGAATCGCTGATAGCATAAATAATAGGAGCCTTGGTTATAATAATTACCTCCTTTTTCCTTCGGCCAAATCTACCAATAATCTGGTAAAGTTGGTTTTGGTAATACGGCCTTTAAGTTTCATTTTCCGTTCATTACCATTCACATACTGCACTACCGGCAGACAGTCAACCTCATTGTCAATGAGAATGCGTGCTGCAGCTGCAGCAGATGCATTCGCCTCAACAGTAACAATTTTCGTAAGAGGGGTCATAACCATAGCAATGGGAATAGTGTGAAGATCGGTTCCTTGATTCATGGAAGCTTTTAGGAGATCTTTGCGGGAAACGATTCCCTCCAAGAAGCCCTTTTGGTCTACGATGAAAATCGTTCCCACATCTTCCAGAAACATAGTAACGATAGCATCCTGGGCGCTTTTCTTATTGTCCAAAACAATGGGGACGGACTGAATGTCTCCTACAAGAATATCAGAAATTTCTTCCTGAAGCAATCCTAAAGTACTTTTGCCCGTATAATAATATCCCACTCTTGGTCTGGCATCCAAAATGCCGCTCATAATCAGGATAGCCAGATCCGAGCGGAGGGCCGCCCTGGTCAGGCCCAGCTCCCGGGCGATATGTTCCCCGGTTATAGGTCCGTCCACCCGAACAATCTCGGCTATATGTTTTTGTCTTTCGGAAAGAGAAATAGGAGTTACCCCCTTTCAGTGCTGCTGGGAAATTACCTCTATTTTACCACTTTAATTCTTCTTCGTCCTGTACTCTGCCTTTTCCTGTTAATTTGTCCAACAGAATTTTTTGTTCTACTTGAGCTACCATCTTCTTGGTAAAGACTACGGTATCAGGATTTACTGATAGGCTGTCAATGCCGGCCTTAACAAGATATTCGGCAAATTCCGGGTATACACTGGGAGCCTGCCCACAGATAGACACGGTCTTGTTGGCTTTGTGAGCTACTTCAATTAAATGTCTCACAGCACGGCGCACAGCCAAATTGCGCTCGTCAAACAGATGAGAAATAGTGTCATTGTCTCTGTCGCAGCCTAATAATAGCATAGTCAAGTCATTGGAGCCGATGGAATAGCCATCCACAAATTTATTAAATTGGTCTGCCAGAATAATATTGGCAGGAATTTCCGCCATTAACCAAACCTTAAAATCAGGTCCTCTGTGGAGCCCTTCTTCAGCCATAATGCCTACTACTTTTTCCGCTTCAGCTACAGTGCGGCAGAAAGGAATCATGACATTTAAATTTTTCAGGCCGTATTCTTCTCTGACTTTGCGCACAGCAGCAATTTCCAGACGGAAGGCGGCGGTATATTTAGGATCATAGTAGCGGGAAGCACCGCGCCAGCCTAAAAGAGCACTTGGTTCATGAGGTTCGAACTTGTCTCCTCCGGTCAGGTCCCTGTATTCGCTTGATTTAAAATCGCTGAACCGTAGAGTGACCGGCCTGGGAGCCATGGCGGCGCAAACTTTTCTAAAGCCTTCGGCCAGTTGGTCCACAACTTCTTCCGGATGACCGGATTCGATAAGATACAGGGGGTGTTTATGAATGTATGTAGTCCAGATGAATTCCTCACGCATCAAACCAATGCCATCGCAAGGAAGAGCTGAATATTTCTTGGCCAGATCCGGGTCACCTAAGTTCATGTAAATCTTGGTACCTGTTACAGGCACAGTTTCAGCGGCAGGAGCACCTACACCTACGACTGCTGCTGCTTGAGGAGCTTCATCTTCAATAATGCCTTCGTAGACAATACCATCGGTAGCAGCTACAGTGATTTCCTGACCGTCTTTAATGGTGGAGGTTGCAGCAGCACCACGACTCTTGGTACCTACGATACAAGGAATGCCCAGTTCACGGCTGACAATAGAAGCGTGGCAGGTCATACCGCCGCTGTCGGTAACAATGGCTTTGGCTTTCTTCATGGCAGGTACCCAGTCAGGGGCAGTCATTTCCGTAACCAGAATTTCTCCCGACTTGAATTGGTCGATATCCGCAGGGTCTAAAATCACATGGGCCTTGCCGCTGCCGGAACCGGGGCTGGCAGGTAAACCTTTTATAATTACAGTACGTTTAACATCCTTAGCAGTTTTAGTCACATTAGTCCCCTTCTTTTCTTTATTTCTTCTGGACCATACAGTCTCAGGACGGGCTTGGAGCAGCCATACTTTATTGTCCCTTTCGTCAATGCCCCATTCCATATCCATATAGCAGCCATAGTGTTTTTCGATTTTCTTGGCATAACCGGCTAATTCGAGAATTTGCTCATTGGTTAGGGTCTGTTTCTTTTGCAGCTCTTTAGGAACCTTGACTTCTTCGCAGTCCCCGCCTTTCTTGCGAATGAGCATAACATCCTGTTCATTAACAGTAACGGACAAAATCTTCATATCGTCTTTAGAAATAATATAGCTGTCGGGAGTAACAGTGCCGCCTACTACATATTCGCCCAGCCCATAGGCACCTTCAATCATAATGTTTTTGTCATCACCGTTGGCCACGTTCACAGTGAACATAACACCGGCGGCTTTGGAAAATACCATCATTTGTATAACAGCACTAAGAGCTAGGGACAGATGGTCATAGCCTTGTTTTTCCCGATAGTAAACAGCTCTGTCGGTGAAACAGGAAGCATAGCATTCTTTAACTTTGGCAATAACATTTTTTGCCCCTTGGATATTCAGATATGTATCCTGCTGGCCGGCAAAGCTGGCATCAGGCAGGTCTTCGGCTGTGGCACTGGAACGGACTGCCACATAGGGGGCATTTTCGTGCATCTTTTGACCCAGTTCTTTATAGGCGTCACTGATAGCCTTTTGCAGATCCTGAGGCATTTCTTCGTTCATAATAGCCTTACGAATGCCGGAGCATACTTCTGCCAATAGCTCACTGTTTTCTACGTCAGTAAGCTCTGCCAGCATAGTGCGCAGTTTCGCATCCAGGCCCGTCTCCTTCATGAAATATCTGTAGGCATAGGCAGTAGTGGCGAAGCCGTAAGGTACCGGTACATCAGTCTTAGAGGTTAATTCTCCCAAAGAAGAAGATTTGCCTCCTACCAGTTCTACATCTTTTCTTTCCAATTGCTCAAACCAAAGTAAATACTCTTTAGACTTGTCCATGTTAGCTCTCCTTTAATGTACACTATTCATATCCAATTCCTTGAATATAGTGTATACTATATCACCAATATGTCATACTTTCAATATCCTTTTAAATTTTCAGAAAATTTAAGACATATATTGAAAATGACCTAGAGAAGTGTACTTTTCTTTTCTGGATATGTAAGACACAGCGGTCATTCTTTCTCATGCAAAAAAGGCTGCAGCATAATGACAAAATAGTCATTGCCACAGCCTCTTTATAATACAAAGATAACTGTCACTTTTACATCGTTGTTACTTACACCATTACCAATACCGAGATATCACCTACGCCGTTTAGCAAAGCTTTGACGCTTTGTACTAAGGCTAGTCTGTTGTTCTTAACAGCCTCGTCTTTATCCATAATCATGACTGCATCAAAGAATTTATTAATGACAGGTGTTAACGGTACCAAATCCTTTAAATACTCGTCGTATTTGTACCTGGCCGCCAAAGGAAATACTTTTTCGTCAACAGCTTTCACTACTTGATACAGTTTTTTTTCTTCCGGCGTGTTAAATAGTTCCGTTTTAACTTCTGCTGTGGTAGAGGCATTCTTGCAAATGTTGCAGACACGGGTACCCGCTTGAATCAGTTCTTTGGCCTCAGCAGTTTCTACATAATCATTAAGAGCCAAAGTCCTTAAATAGATATCATACATATCTGTATTGCGATCATCAGCCATTACTGCGTCGATAACATCATAGCGCAGCCCTTGTTCTGTCAGCATATTCTTGAGACGCATTTTAATGAAATCCAGTACCTCTTTGAGGACAGCTGCAGTTTGCTTGGTATCTATCTTCAGTAAGAACAAGGCGCTGCCCACTAATTTCATCATGGGGATGTGCATTTTGCCTTCTAAAATGATGTTCAAAATCCCCAAGGCCTGACGACGTAGGGCAAAAGGATCCTGAGAACCGGTAGGTGCCTCTCCTCTGCTAAAGGTAGCCGTAATATTGTCTATTTTATCTACAATGGCCAGAATACGGCCATTTTCGCTTTGGGGCAAAATATCTCCGGCAAAACGAGGTAAATAGTGTTCAAAAATATCCTGAGCAACCGCAGGTTTTTCACCGTCCAGCAATGCATATTCCCGGCCCATAACGCCTTGGAGTTCTGTGAACTCCACAACCATGCCGGTTACCAGGTCAGCCTTGCACAATTTGGCAGCCCGTTCCAAATCTTCTAGGTCGGATTTAGCTGCCAGAGCATAATGAAGAGCTTTGGCGGCACCGACCAGGCGCTCGCTCTTTTCGTACATATTGCCCAGGCCCCGTTGGAAGGAAACATCTTTCAAGGCTTCCCTATGCTGTTCCAAAGTCTTCTTTCTATCGTTGTCGAAGAAGAATACAGCATCGTCCAAACGTGCTCTCAGGACTCTTTCATTACCGTGGGCCACAATGTCTAAATGCTCCTTGCCCCCATTGCGGACAGTGATGAATTTGGCCATAAGTTTGCCCCTGGCATCCACCATGGGAAAATATCTCTGATGGTCCCGCATGGGTGTAATGATTGCCGGTTCCGGCAAACGCAAATATTTTTCGTCAATGTGACCGCATAAAGCAGTAGGATATTCTACCAAATAAGTAACCTCTTCCAAAAGGCCACTTTCAATAACAGCCTTGCCGCCCTCTGCTGCAGCCACTTTTTCTACTTCTTCTTTAATCATGGCTCTGCGTTTATCTACGTCTGCAATAACAAAATTATCATTTAAGACTTTTTCGTAATCCCCTGCGGTAGGAATGGTAATAAACTTATTGCTTAGGTCCCGATGGCCCCAGGTCTGGTTAGTGGTCTTTACATCGTTGACTTCTACGGGAATGACCGTGTCATCCAGTAAAGCAACCATCCAGCGAATAGGACGGACAAAGCCGAAATCGTAGTCAGCCCAGCGCATGGTTTTCGGGAAGTTCAAAGAATGAATAACATCGTCCAATATTCCCGGCAGCAATTCCGGAGTGTCCTGCCCCTTTAAATGTTTAATGGCGAAAACATAACCATCTCTTTGCTCCAAGGTATTTACATCCACGCCCTGGCCTCTGGCAAAGCCTTGTGCTGCCTTGGAAGGTTTCCCTTCTGCATTGAAAGCTATTTTCAGAGCAGGTCCCTTGTGCTCTTCTGTAACATCTGCCTGATTATCTGCCAAATCATTAACCAGAAAAGCCATACGGCGCGGTGTGCCGTAAACTTTAACATTACCAAAGGCAATTCTTGCTCCCGTTAATTTCTTTTCTACCAGTTCTTTATATTGTGATAAAATGCCATCCATATATTGAGCAGGCATTTCCGCTGTGCCAATTTCAAACAGTAATTTTTTCATTATTTAGCACCTCTTTTCAAAAGTGGATAGCCCATTTCCTTACGCTGCTCTACGTAAGCAGCTGCGCACAATCTAGCCATGGCGCGCACCCTGCCGATATAGGCAGTACGTTCGCTGACGCTGATGGCCCCCCGGGAATCCAGCAAATTGAAAGTATGAGAGCATTTCAAAACGTAATCATAGGCAGGACGCACATAGCCCAGCTCAATGACCCGCTTTGCTTCTTTTTCGTATTTATTGAACAAATCAAAAAGCAAATCCGTATCTGCCACATCAAAACTATAAGTGGACTGTTCAACTTCATTGGTGTGGAAAACATCACCATAGGTAATATTACCTACCCACTGAATATCGTAAACATTTTCCACTCCCTGAATATACATGGCCAACCGTTCTAATCCATACGTGATTTCTACAGCCACAGGTTTAATATCGATACTGCCTACCTGTTGGAAGAAAGTGAATTGAGTGATTTCCATGCCATCCAGCCACACTTCCCAGCCCATTCCCCATGCTCCCAAAGTGGGAGATTCCCAGTTGTCCTCTACGAAACGGATATCGTGCTCAGCAGCATGAATACCCAGTTCTTCCAGACTTTCCAGGTACATTTCCTGAATATTGGCCGGTGACGGCTGCATAATCAACTGAAATTGATGATGCTGGTACAATCTGTTAGGATTGTCCCCATAGCGTCCGTCCGCAGGACGTCTGGAAGGTTCGACGTAGCACACATTCCAGGGCTCCGGTCCCAAAACAGACAAGAAAGTGGCAGGGTTCATAGTTCCTGCTCCCTTTTCAATGTCATAGGGCTGAGCCATAATGCATTTTTGCTTTGCCCAATAGGCTTGCAGATTTAAAATAATCGTTTGAAAGTCCATTTTTTCTCCTCCTAAATAAAAACTCCCATCTCTGTAACATAGATAGGAATTATCTATATTACAGGGACGGGAGTTTAGCTTCCGCGGTTCCACCCTGCTTGCTGCTATAGCAGCCTCTTTGGTGATATCATCTCTGCTCCGGGGCGCCACCCCTTTCATCGCTTACCTATGAAATATAGCAAACTGCCACCTTTTTGTCAAGCTCAAGAGTAAAATATGGGTAGTTTATACATCCCTCCGGAAATGACTCAGTCTTTGTCCGTATCTCTAGATATTAAAATATTTATAGACCTGATCCACCAGGGCCTGTGCCTCTTCCGGGCTGTAGCCTACCCATTGGCAAGTGTTTATGATACCTTCTAATTGAGCTTTAAGGTACGTTCCGAATTTTTTCTCATTTAGGGCCAGATTGTCTCCGGTCAGTTTGCCCTCAGAACATTCCAAAATGGTAAGGAGTTTCAGCGTGGGGCCCTGTTTTTCGGCTAAATAAAACATGAAGGGAAATTCCGCATTCAATCTGCGAACAAAACTGCGTGTTTCTTTGCCCTGCCAGATTTCCTGAGGGGTGTAGCCCGCAAATTCCAGGGCGAATTCTCCGCAAAACTTACCCGCATATTCTTTGTGCTGACCTACAAAAGACAGTAAATCAAAATACCGTCCCGTGATGCCCTGCTCCAATTCAGCCTTGCTCACACGAAAGGCAATATATGTATGTGTTGCTAAATACTGTTCTATATCATCGGTAGACATACAAATGTTCTCCTTTAACTTTTTATATCCAACCATTGTCGAGAATACCCCTACCTCTGTAGTGGGAATCTGTCACTTAGGTGTTGCTATCCACCATATTCCCTGCAGTTTTTTTATTTTCCAATCTCCCGGTACTTTTTTTGGTAAACCCTCTGCAAATCTGTTTTTCATGAGAATGGCTAGGTTTTTCTTGCCCCGTATTTCGCTGGCACCAATTAACGGCATAACATTTTTATCATTCCAGCTAAAACCCGTTGGTTTCATTTTATCTTCTTCCTTGTCATCTACAATATCTTTAATGGTACGGCCGGAATAAAATACTCCTGAAGTGGGATAATCTCCAAAAGAATAAACCGGTACACCTTTGGGAATATTGGCATTAATGTACTGTGCGGCATAGATGGCTGAAGAATTATACATTATAGGTTCAGCCAGAATTTTTATGCCAACCAAGGCAAACAAATAAGCAGGCAAGGCAATCAGCCCAATAGTTTTGCACCAAGGTGCTCCCTTAGTTCTGCTGTAACAGGCGTAAGCAATAATTAAAAAACATACTGTGGTTAAAACAACCGTGCTTTCTCCATTGGCCAGAGTATCGGGAGAATCGGTGGGAAACCAGAAAGCCGCAGCCACCAGAGCGATATAGACAAAGACATTGACTCCCAAAGCTCCCTTGAAATTTAACCGGTCTTGTTCTTCTGCCACATAAGATGCCAACAAATATGCCAAAGGCAGCAAAATCGGATAGGTATAGGTAATATATTTAGTAGCCATGTTTTGGTAGAAAAAGAAAATGACAAATACCCACAGCAGCATGAATTTCTCCCGTGGTTGAGGCATAGCCCATTTTCCCTGACTACGGATAATATGCTTTATCGCCCCGGGCAAAAAACCAATCCAGGCAAAACTAGCCAAAAAATTAATGGCTGTGTAGTAATAGATTACGTTATCCCTTGGATGTTCGGAAACTGTAGCCCGCAGAAAATTATGAGTGCCAAAGAACTGCCCGTAAAAATCCGGATGGAGGTGGAACATAATTCCGTACCAAGGCCCTGCTACCAGCAGAAATAAAAGCGTGCCTGTAAGCAGCTTTGCCTTACCAAGTTCCCGCCAATTTTTCTCCCAAATAAGGAAGAGGACTAGAATCAAACCAGGCAGCAAAAAGCCGATAGGTCCTTTGGTTAATGTTGCCAACCCAGAAAAAATATATGTACCATAATAGTAGTTTTTATTCTCTCCCCGATAAGCCAGAAAGAAAAACAATAGTGATCCGTTAAAGAAGAAAAACAGCATGCCATCTGTTAAAATAGATTTGGATATGGTGAAAAATTCCAAAGTGGTTAAGAGCATAACCCCACTGAGAAACGCTACTTTCTCAGAATAAAGCTTTTTGGCCCCCCATACTGTTAAACCCATTCCCGCCAGACCCGATAGGGCCGGAAAGAATCTAGCGCCGAATTCCGTAAAGCCAAAAATCTTGAAACCTAAAGCAATAAGCCAATAGGACATAATCGGTTTATCAAACCAATATCTGCCGTAAATCTGAGGGGAGATCCAATCCCCGCTTAATACCATTTCCTTTGCTGTTAGCGAATAATTAGACTCTACGCTGTCGGTAATAGGAAGTGACCCATTGTTAAAAAACAATAAAAGAATGGCCGCTAACCAAAAAATTACCCAGTATTGCTTTTTCATATTGTATTTCTCCCATAGAAAATTTTCTTGCTCTACCAAAAAGGCTCTGTCCATGACTTTTTTGCATACATCATACTCTAATACAATAACACAGTATAGGCGTATTTGACAAGAAATTCCTTTGTCATACCGAATCCGGACAGCTTAACATACCTTAACTGTTTCTATTGACAAACGCCCTATTTGCCTATATAATATTTCTTGTTCTATTGTGACTCCGTAGCTCAGCTGGATAGAGCGTTTGGCTACGAACCAAAAGGTCGAGTGTTCGAATCACTCCGGGGCCACCATTTAAAACATACCGAGGATCGCTTTTAGCGGTCCTCTTTTTTTGCTCTAAAAAGCAAGGGTAAGACTCCCGCCAACAATTTGTTTCTTAAAATCTATTCATCCCCACTGTATATATGTAGCTTTATTGTACCCTATTAAGGCAAGTTATTTCAAGCAGAGAAAAGGCCTGCATAGTAATGGGTTGCATTTTCCCCATTGCTATGTCAGACCTTTTCCCTGTTTTACAAAAGTTGGCAGGACCCGTTCCCCTGCTTAGAACTTGCCGCCACCGCCGCCATGGTCGTCATCGGCGGAAGATTCTGTGACTGTATTCTCATTGCTTTGTGCTTTAGGGACTCTGGCAAAAGTAGTATAGAGAAAGGTATCCATACTGTTTTCCAAAACAAAACTATCTTCTACCATATAATAGCTTGCTTCTGCCGCAGGTACCACATTGCTCATAGTTCCCTTTAGATATGAACCATAGGCAAAAGCGGCAATTATGCCTGCCAGCAGGGCACCGCCTAATAGCATAAGAGGATTGGTTCCTCCCTCAGTCATAGGCTTGCCGTTTTTCTCATAATAGGTCAGAAATTCATCTGTCCCTTTTAAGAAGTTCTCGCAGGCACCATTGTAATCACCTTTTTTTAAAGCAGGAACCAGCTTTTGTCCCAAAGCATTAATACCATAATCATCGGTAATCATGCCTTTGACTTTTTTATCAGTGGCAATATACCAGTCTCTTGTTGTGGTATTTATATAAAACACCATATTACCTTTAGGCCCATCATTATAGACCTTATCCAAAAGACCATTGGCAAATTGTCCTGCTTTAACCTTAACATCCTTGTTAATAGTGACAAAAGCAACCCGCACCTGATGTTTCTTAAATATTTCCTGCATTTGCTGGGTTATTTTAGTCTTCTGGACAGGAGTCAAAACATTGGCGCTATCCGCCATTTCCTGTGCTTTGGCAGCCCAGGCCGTGGTCATAGCCAGGCACAAGGTCAAAGTCAAAAGTAATATTTTAAATAATTTTTTCATATTATCTCCCCCTGACCTAACCTAAAATTCCGTACAGCAAGGCAAAAGCAACCACAAAAACACCCACAAAAGACATTATTCTGTATTTTTTCAGCTTTCCTTGATCAATAGGCAGCTTGCCGACAAATTTACCTGTCTGGCCATTCATCATAAAGGTATAATTAGTTCCTTCATATTTAGTTGTCAAAATCCAGACCGGAGCCAAGGCATACTTAACTTCCCCGTCGAGCTTATTAACATACGAATTGGTTAATTCCTGGCCTTCATAATTTTCCAGAGTTTCGCTTAACAAATCCAGCATGCTGTTGTCCACCCTGGCATCAGCCCGGCCTGTACTATCTTCTGCCGTAACATCATATTTTTCCGCCAAATAACCGGGCAAATATGCTGTAGTGAAAGGCTGCATTTCGGAATAATCATAGGGTTCGATGCTTTCCATATAAGTATCATCCATTTTTGTGCTGCCATCCACAGGAATTTTAGCAAACTCAGCCATACCGCTCCGTTGGCAATCATAATAGCTTGTTTCTGTTACTGTGTCATTCCCATCATCATATACTAAAGATCTATGAGTCTTAAATTCCGCGGCTCCGTCTACTTTAGAATCAAACAGCCAAAATGGCACATATAACCCTTGAATGGATTCCATTCTATTGTTAGCCGTAAAAACATTCGGTAAAAGTTTCTTTCCCTTATAGAAACTCTTTAAAGCCGCCACAGCCTCTTCTTTGGTTTTCTTAAAAGGAATCACATAGTCCGGTTTTAGCATGCCGCTAAAACGATTGGGAAGCATGGTTGGATTGCCGCAATAGCAGCATTCTGTAGCAATAGTACTCTCATCTGCTACAATTTCCGCACCGCAGGATTCGCAAGTAAAACTCTTAAGTCCCGTGGTCTCTTGCTCACCCCATTCACTACCTGCTTTGTCAGTTTTCCAACCGCCGCTTTCCTTGGCTGCAGCAGCTTTTGCTGCCAGACTCTCCTGCTTAGCATATAAGTCTTCCACCGTTTTTACTGCAAATTCGTTGCCGCAATATTCACAGCTCACTTTATCATGACCGGGAAGAAAGCTTAGTGGAGCTCCACAGCAAGGACATTTATAACTTACTGAGGTATCACTCATATCATCACCCCCCTATTTTTTATCATTATCGTCAAAAACATCTCCGCAATTAGGGCAGAATTTAGGCGGATGAGCAGGGTCTTCCGGTTCCCAGCCGCATTTATCGCACTTGTAAAGCGGCACTCCTGCCGGTTTTGGTTTACCGCAATTAGCACAGAATTTTCCTTTATTTACTGCACCGCATTCACAGGTCCAGCCCTCTGCCCTTACCGGTTGAGGCTTGCCGCAGTTGGCACAGAACTTACCTGTATTGCCTGTTTGTCCGCATTCACAGGTCCAGCCTGCCGCAGCTGCCGTTTCGGATGCTGCTCCCCCCTGAGGCGCAGGCGGTGGAGTTTGAGGCTGTTGTGGCTGAGCTTGCTGTCCTTGCTGAGCCTGTCCCATGGCAAACAAATTGTTAGCATTCATGCCACCGGCATTACCTGCCATATTCATACCCATAAAACCCATAGCTGCACCCATTGTGCCTTCGTTTGCAGCCGCAGTCTTCATAGCATCAGCTTGCGCTCCTACCAGCTGAGCTGCAGCCATAGTGGGATTTCTGAAAGCAGCATTTCTTTGAATCTCTTTAATCATCTTTTCGTCTTCTTCGCTGGCCTTCACGCTGCTAACACCAAAGGAAACAATTTCAATGCCCCGGAGCTTGGACCATTTGTCGCTTAGTATAGCATTAAGCACGTCAGCCATTTCCTGAGTGTGACCTGGCAACGCACTGTAGCGTATACCCATCTCGGAAATTTTGGCAAAAGTCGGCTGCAAAGCTGTCATAAGCTCTGTCTTCAGCTGTCCGTCAATAGTAGAGCGCATATACTGCTCATCCACGTTGCCACAGACATTGGTATAGAAAAGAATGGGGTTCACAAGCTTGTAGCTATATTCCCCGAAGCATTTAATGGCAATATCCATATCCAAGCCAATGTTATTATCTACCACCCGGAAGGGAATGGCACTAGGAGTCCCGTATTTATTGCCAACAATTTCTTTGGTATTAAAATAATAAACTCGCTGGTCTTTACCAGTGTCTCCGCCCATAGTAAAGCGCTTGCCTACCCGCTCGAAAACAGCCTTCAAGTCGTTTTTCAAGTCCCCGCCGAAAATGGAAGGCTCAGTGGAAGTATCGTAGGTGAAAACCCCCGGCTCCGCACTCATATCAACAACCTTGCCCTGCTCCACAATAATCATGCACTGTCCGTTGTTTACCGCAATGGTAGAACCATTGGTAATAATATTCGGCTCGCCGCTAGTATTACTGCTGCGCTCACTGGTACGCTTCATCCCTTTGGACACAAGTACATCCGGTGGTAATTCGTCACAATAAAAATACTCTTTCCACTGGTCGGCCAGCACACCTCCGCCGGCGCCTAATGCAGCTTTAATCAATCCCATAATTATTCCTCCTTAGTTTTACCTAATATCTGGCTATTAACAGTATTCCTTTATACTTGAAGTATATATGATATAGTCAGCGAACCGTACTGAGGCATGCCTCAGTATGTTGTGAACGACAAAAAACATCTTATATTATGTTCAAAAACTTAAAATATGCTATTATTATAATAATAATGGTGTTGTATGTTTTGCATTTCAGCAAAGGAGGTTGCCAAATAAGTCATGAAAAGAATTGTTTTGTGCGCCTTCTTTTTTATTTTATTACAAATTAATCAGGTTACCGCCCATCAAGCCTATGATTACCAAGCAGTCATTTTGCAAAACAAATCTCTGGATTTTAAATGGTATCCTCAACAAGAAGAAAAAATTGTCATAGTCATTGATAAAAATTTGTGCCAGGAGAACATAAAAAGCTGGCATGAGTTTTATAACAGTTCGGCCGTGCTCGGCATTAATACAGATAGTGATGATTTTGCCCATGCGCTTTTTGCTTTTACCCAGGGTATGGGGAAAGAACCTTACTGTGCGGAGACTTTGCTGCTGCTCCGGCAGCTTTCTGATAGTGACAGACTGCTGGTAATAGATAATGCCATGGAATACTCTCACCGGGAGATTTACCCCGCTTCCTGCCAATTTCCGGTAGAGTTTATGTTTGAATCCAGAGCCGTTGCCGCAAAGGCAGCAGGTCGTAATTTATGTATTTGCGCTCCCAGGGAAGGAACCTTATCCTTGACCAAGGGTGAAATCTCCAAGGCTGGCCTAACCAAATACACAGCCTCTATACCATTCACTCGTGTTGCCAATCCTGACATTTTAAATACTTATGTTAGTAATATTCAGAAAACTATCAGACGTGATATTATTCATATCCGACAGTACAGTGCTGCTGATGGTTACGAGCACTTGGCATCCTATTTTATTTTGCTTATCCTTATTGTCTTCGCTTTTGGTTATTTAATGCCCCAGGTCACTCGTCCTTCTTTTAAAAACACCTTATCCTGCCTGGAATTCAGCCTGTTGCTTTTCACTATGGTGCGCATAATCAAGTTGGAAGTGCCCTCTGCCAATATAACTTTGCTCCGTTATTTATGGTATGCCTATTATCCCTGCTTCTTCGCTCTTAGTTTGATTTGCCTCTTAATTGCCTATTACACCGGAACTCCTATAGAAGAAAAAAAGATTCCCCTCTGGTGGAAAGCGGTCTGTTTCCTTGACTTGGTATGTGTCGTTATAATTTTCACCAATGATTTTCATGGTTTATTTGCTGCCTTTGGTCCCAATGTTGTCTACAATGACTATATTTATAAACCGGGTTTCTTAAACACTCCCATTAAAGCGTTGTTAGGATTGGAATTTATTGCCGTCCCTGCTCTTTTGGTCAAAAATAACGTTAGAAGCAAATTTACTTCTTACAAAATTCTCTGGCCCCTAGCCATTATGATTGGGGAACTATGCTACCATTTTTGCTATAGCCGGCATATTCTAGGTGCCAATAATACAGAAACAGTATTAATAACAAACACAGGAGTGCTGCTTTTCCTCTTCGCTTCTGCCTATGCTGGTATTTTCCCTACCAATCGCGGTTATAGCACAGCCTTTACCTACTCCACTGCTTCCATGGTAATACATGATAAGGAAGACAAGGTTGTTTATGATTCTGCCACAAAGCAGCCTTCCGATCATAATCTGCGTTTACATATAAAACCACTGGCAGGCGGCAAGCTCATCTGGCAGGAAGATATAAGTGCAATCAATAGTTTAAAGCGTGATCTGGCCTTGAACAATGCTGCCTTGTCCAGATATAACAAGCTGCTTCAGGAGAAAAAACAAGTCCGCAGCCATTTAGTAGAATTAGACTTACAGGAAAAATTGTTTAAGGAATTAACAACTATCATTGCCTTGAAAAAAGAAAAAATGCAAGCTTTAGCTGCTAGTCTCCAGGATAAAGGACTTCCTTCCGTCCGAAGAGAATATTATATTAATCTTCTGAGCTGCTTAATTATCTATGTTAAAAAACGCAGTGTCCTTTTGCTCAGCTCCCATGAACACAACCGGCTTCTGACCCCGGAATTTAGTACCGCCTTGGCGGAGAGCTGCTCTTTTTATCTAAAAGCCGGATTAAATACGGCCTGCACTTGCAATCTCCTCTCTGTTTCCCTGAATGCCTCTGATGCTCTGGCGATATATGATTTGGCTGAACTGGTTTGGGAAGGATGTGCCAGAACTCCCGGTGCGGATTTATTAATCAGTATCAGCGATGAACATGGCCCTTTGAAGATTGTTATTAAAGCACAAGCTGATTTACAAGAAGTTTTAGCCGACGTAACGAAGTACTTAAAAGATAAACCTTTCTATGATAAACATGAATTTTCCTTAACCGTAAATGATAATATTGCCACTCTTACTATGCTACGTAAAGAAGAGGTGATAAACCGATGAATATCATTTACTTTATGAGTGAGGGACAGCAATTATTCCTTCTCTTTTTCAGTTGTTTACTGGCAATTATTCAGGCCTATATTTTCTGTTTAGCATCTGATATAAACAGGCCTCGCAAAAAATTGGTGCTCTGTCAAGAAGCGATTATTCTGGGTTTCGTACTGCTGGTATCCATGTCTATGAACATAGCCATTATAAGCTTGCAGCAGGGGAATATTTCTCTGGGCCGGTATGATACGGTCCGCTATATTATCGGTGCTCTGACTGTTTCCACCACGATTTGGGGGATTCAAACAAAAAGCGCCAAAATATTACTTATTGCCACAGTGCTTCTTTCCCTGCCCTGGACTGACAACAACGTTCTTTGCTGCTTTGCCGCTTTGCTGTTTTGGACCCTAAGGAATTATCTGGTCTTTAAGCGAATAAAACAATTCCGGCAGGAGCAAGTTACTGCCACTGCCATTAAAGAAGCTATAGATTATTTACCTATCGGTATGATTTTCGCCTATGAAAACGGAGAGATTTTTTTAGCAAACGTAAGTGCCTTGAAATATATGTATGGTAATTTTAATCATTATTTCGGTGACATCATTAGCCTGTGGAATGCTTCCATAGATTTTCCCCAGAATAAATACCTTGTTAAACAAATCTTAGGTAAAGATTTATTTCTGCGTTTATCATCCTCCTGTTCTTTATTGCTTTCTTTAACTACTCTCAACACTCCCCATGGTAAAGTACAGCAAATGCTTATTAATAATGTTACCGAAGAAGATCAGTATAATCTGCAACTAAGCAAACAAAATGCTGCTTTAGCTGCTTCAGGAGCTGAATTGAAAAAGATACTGGGTAATTTAGAAGCTGTTACCCGTCAACAGATAGCGACCAAACTGCGTTTTTATGTTCATGACCTAATGGGACAAAGACTAACCATCCTGCAACAGCTTTTATATGACGAAAAAAATATTAATTATGAAGAATTCACAACTGTTTTAGATGAAATCTCTCAGGATCTGCGTAAAATTAATGTGCAAACCGCTGAAGATAAATTAGCAAATATTCTTTCCACCTATAAAAACATAGGCATAAAGGTGCAGGTAACCGGTTCCCTTCCTGAAGACAAAACTTTAGCCGATACTTTTGTAGCTATTATCCGGGAGGGTATTACTAATGCTGTGCGCCATGGTCACTGCGACACAGTTAACATTCAGCTACAAACTGAGAAAGATAAATTTATGCTCAATATTGCAGATAATGGTATCGGTTGTCCCAAATATCTTGTTTTTGGTACCGGTCTCAAAGGAATTGCAGACCGTTTAAACAAAGTTAATGGTATACTAAGCATAAAGAAAAAGCCTTTTTTTGCAATTCATTGTGAGGTGCAGGATGGCAATTATTAAAATTTTAATCGTGGATGATCAAAAAATTCTTCTGGATGCTTTCACAAACGCTATCAGTCGTTATGCAGACATGAAAATTGTGGGCAGTATTACAGAAGCAGAAGCTGCAGACATTGCCTGTTTAACCTATAGGCCCGATTTAGTGCTTATGGATATTTGTGTAGACGGAGATATTAGCGGCATTTATGCCACTAAACGCATCAAAACCAAATACCCTTACATTAAAGTCGTACTGATGACGGGCTTTCCCGAAATCAGCTTTATCAGGCGTGGTGAAGCGGCCGGTGCTGACAGTTTTATTTATAAAAGTTCTTCCATGAAAGAATTTATTGCTTGTATCAGATCCACTATGGCCGGTGAAAAACACTTCCCTACCACAAGCAGGAAGATTACTTTTGGCGACGACCAATGCACTCTCACTCAAAGGGAGTTAGAGATTCTTAGATTATATAGTTTAAATTACTCCCGGAAAGAGATGGCTGAAGCCATGAGCATCAGTGAAAGCACGATTAATTTTCACGTGAACAACATGTTGACTAAAACAGGCTACAAAAGTTTGCTCAAGCTTGCCTTAGAAGCTGCCAATAAAGGCTACATCAATACAAAAGCTTAGTGATTTCTCCTGTTGCCCTAGTAAAAGAGGCTATAACACAATGACTATTTTGTCATTATGCTATAGCCTCTTTTTGTTCCTGTCTAAACTACTCCCGGAAAACTGGAAACATATTTAATCTTAATATCCGGGAAACTATCCACAAACTGCACTGTAAAATCCGCACCGGATTCTACAAATTTCCACTCACCAATATTATTAGGGAAGCTGTCAACTACCTTCACTTTCAAATCAGGGAAGCTATTCACAATCTTAACTTTTATATCTGCATTATAACTAACCACCCGTACCTTGCCGCACAGCTTAATGCCTTTGTAATAGCCGTCCTTGGATACAGGTGTAGCTGCCGACACAGGTGCCGCCATAAATAGGCACAATACCAACATGCTTATTAACGCAAATATCTTTTTCATCAGTCTTCCCGCCTTTCTTCTCTTATTTAATTATTTTTATCCTACCCTGAGACTCTGCATATGCCGTCCCGACTTTGCCTTTTAAAGCCTCTTTTAAGTAGTTCTCTACAGCCTGAACATCAGTGTAACCAATAATGTAACGTTTATCATCCCCATGGTTTAAAAGAGCACCATATGCATCGCCGCCACTGCAGATAAAATCCGTAGTCGCAATGGCATATCTATTCTGCAGATTGAAAGGTTTGCCCCCTACTTCCAGAATTTTCACTCTGGTTCCCGGCCTGGCCGGCGCATAATAAGTGGAACCTTTATACAATTTACCTTTAGCATAGGGCATTGCTGTATTAATTTCATACTTAATACCTGCCACCTGAGGAAAGGCTCCTATAGGGTCCGGAATAACACAAGTAGTTGCTTCCAGTATCTCCAGAAGTTCCTCTCCCGTAATATTCACTATATAAAGCTGGTTGTTATAGGGCAAGACTCCCAAAATATTGCCTTTGGTAACAGTACCATTTTTAATAGAAGTCCTTAGGCTTCCCCCGTTGACAATGGCACCATCTACCTTACCCTTGAGAACACTGGCCTGTTTTGCCTGCCAAAGATAGCCATCCGCCACAAAATCGCCTAAATTGGTTTCCTCGGTACGAACCCCTGGGAATCTATTGCCGTTTAAAAGCACATCGGTTGTTCCTTCTTTTTCTGCTAAAATTCTCTCCACTGTTTTAGCCGCTGCATCAACTAGTGCTTTTACTTTAGCATCTTCTGCATTGAAAACACCATATGGTTGCAGTTCTTCCTGCCAGGTGCCGTTCCTGTTAACCAACATACCTATATTATGGGTGTAGTATCCTGTTTCCACAATAAGGGTGTTATTAACCTTGAAGTTTTTCACTTTATGGTCATGCCCATCAATAAGCACTGCCATGCCGTTTACGTTAGCCGCTACATCATCTGAGCGGTTAGGCGCTGCCTCCTGACCACTGCCTAAATGAGACAAGCCAAAAACAAAATCACACTTAGCCGCCCTTAATTTATCTACTTCCTGCTGAACCCTTGCATATAATTCTTTACCATCCAAAATCTTCAGGCCTCGGACGTTTTTAGGATTAGTACTAGTGGCGGTTTCCGGCGTAGTAATACCAACTATGCCAATCTTATAACCGTTCTTATTAATAATAGTTGAAGACTTAACAAAATTTTTCCCTGTTGCCTCCACAATAACATTACAAGAAACCACGGGATATTTGGCTTCTCTAATGCGTTTTTGCAATATTTCCGGTCCATAATCAAATTCATGGTTACCCAAAGTCATGGCATCATAACCACAGGCGTTCATGAAGCTGATTGCTGTCTTCCCTTTGCTGAAATTTACAAGATTATTATCTTGAATTGCATCACCTGCATCAAGAAGCACTACCGTTTTCCCTTGTGCTTCGAAATGTTTTTTCATGGCCGCAACAGTCGCCATACCGTTGATACCTTCTGCCCGTTGGTCAAAGCCGTGGGTATCATTGGTATGGAGAATCACCAATTTACTTAAGTCTGCAGCAAATACTAAATTAGTAATCAGGAGCAGCAGACTAACACATAATGTTAATACTCTCTTCCGGCTTTTCATGGTCAACCCCCTTAAACCTTATACTTAATCACAAAACATACCAATAAAAATACAGCATCCTCTTTCTCTGCCAGCCTTGAGACAAGGGAGGAAGACAATTTAATACTTACAGTTTATCACACAAACCATAAATCATGTTCCAAAGTTTTTTGTCATCGACAGTTAAAATAATCCTGGCTTTTTGGGTCCCTTCCGGTCCCACACCTTTATAAGCTAAAGTTTGACCGTAAGATGGGCTGAACACAGCATTAACATCTACCGGCATAGTAACTTCTTCGGTAATGATTGTGGGGTCAATAACCAGAGCAGCGGCCAATACATCCCAAACATAATTGTCGCCAGGATTCTTATGTTGCTCAAATTCTGCTGACATCCAATGATTCTTAATCATCTTTTGGAACAAAGGAGATTTAACTTTCTTTTTCATATCAAAATATTTTTGCCAAGTAATATGGCTCTTTTCGCAAGCATCCAAAGGAACTATTATTTGCTCGCCAAAAGGTGCGCGGAAGGCAGTTCTCTCTGCTTCCGGATCCAACCATACGTTGAATTCTGCCGCGGGCATAACATTGCCCTGTTGGAAAAATGCCCCGGCCATGTAAACCACGCGCTTAACTAAAGGTGCAATTTCCGGAGCCTTTTGTACTGCTGTCGCTAAATTACACCCCGTGCCAATGGCAACAATTGTAACTTCATGAGGACGCGCCTTTACGGTACGAATAATAAAATCCACAGCACTTTCTTTACCGGGCGCATATTTAGGTTCTTCCCCATAATTTGCCTTGTAGGCAGCCTGCCAACTGGCTGGTTCCGGATACCCTGCCGCTCCTTGATGAGAATCTTTGCCACGGCCAAATAATTTAGTCTCTTGATCAATGTTCTTGAAACGTTTTTCGTTTGTGAGCTTATTCACGCCGGCAAATACAGGAATATTCTTTGCCTCAATTCCCTCTAATTGTCTAACAGCACTGGCCACCCCGGTCTCTACCCAAGTATTGCCTATAACCACGGTGACACCCACTAAATCTACTTTCGATGATTTAGCTAGCATTAGCATAGCAGCACCATCGTCAAACCAGTCTACCATATCACAATCTAAAATTACCGGTTGTTTTTCTGCCGCGCCTGCTGTATTAAAGAGCATACACAAAACCAACGCTGCCATTGTCAAAGTCTTCTTTAACATAATGTTCCCTCCCCCGGATTTTTAAAATCAATAATTACATTTCTTGTCTAAAAGCAATTACCTTAACGATACCTTCATTATCGACTTTAAGGCTTAATTGCCTCACACCTTTGTAAAGGTCATAAATATACGTGGTTAACCCCGGTGTGCTTTCATATTTAGGTTTTAGTTTTTCCCCGGGTCCAAATTTTTCCTCAATTTCGCTATACTTTTGTCCCACTGCTATACCGGAAGCAGTTTGCAGGGCTGCAGTTTTAATAGTATAGCCGTTCATCGTTACTTCTTCATCCACTCTGCTATCTCTTTGGGAAGTGCGTCCGTAAAAGGTTGTTCCGTCGGAATACACATATTTCGTCATTCGTATACCGTCTCCGGCAAAGGCTTGCAGTTTACAATTATCTCCCATTATGGCGGTTACCGCGCCCAATGTCATTCCTATCTTAATTTCATCCCCACTACTGTTTCTCAAGGTTACCTCTGCTAATGTCATGGTATGAGCACTGGCAATAGATGTTCCCATAACCAGCCCCAAAAGCAATACTGTTCCAAAAATTCTTGTTAGGATTTTTTTCATTTTTGCAGCCTCCCTTTAATGTTATACTTCGCCCCATTCTCTTAATTTAATTCTAGCATCTTAAAAAAATAACCGTACTGAGGTCTACCTCAGTACGGTTATTTTGCAATATACTCTTCAACATATTTTTGAACCTCCCACGACTAAAGTCGCGGGATTCTTGCTTCGCTGACGACTGCGCATAGCACAAGCTCATGCGTCTGACACCGTCTCCACAAGCGTTACTTCCCGTAGTTCC
>DAIQMR010000019.1:0-47586 GCA_036788835.1 Acidaminococcaceae bacterium | reverse complement strand
TTTTCAACTAATTTAAAGTGACGAATGCTGCCTAAATTAATGTGCCGGACAACAGAGATAGAACATTTCGGTTCATCTCAGTCTCGGTCAGTCCCTTTTGACGCAGTATCAGCGAATCCCCAAAATGCCGAGTTTGTGGCTGAGACGCGAAAGAGCCAGCGGCTGGAGGATGAGATAGAACATTTCGGTTCATCTCAGTCTCCACCGCTGGCTCTGACAAAGTATCAGCCCAAAATCGGCATTTTTACATCATACCTGGCATCCCGCCGCCCATACCCCCGGGCATCCCGGCAGGAGCAGCATTCTTCTCAGGTTTTTCCGCAACAATGGATTCTGTGGTCAGAATCATGGCTGCGATAGAAGAAGCATTTTGCAGGGCACTGCGGGTCACTTTGCAAGGATCCACAATACCGGCCTTAATCATATCAACGTATTCTTCGGTCAAAGCATTGAAGCCAACGCCTTTCTTAGCCTTTCTTACGTTTTCCACGATAACGGCACCTTCCATGCCTGCATTATAAGCGATTTGGCGAAGAGGTTCTTCCATGGCACGTTTAACGATATTGATACCTGTCTTTACATCGCCTTTAGCTTCCAATTTGTCCAGGCAGCCTTCTACTTGCAGAAGAGCAGTACCGCCGCCTGCTACAATACCTTCGGCAACTGCGGCCCGGGTAGCGTTCAAAGCATCTTCAATACGGAGCTTCTTATCTTTCAATTCAGTTTCGGTAGCAGCACCGACTTTAATAACAGCAACACCACCGGCTAATTTAGCCAGACGTTCCTGCAATTTTTCTTTATCAAAATCAGAAGTGGTTTCCGGGATCTGAGCACGGATTTGAGCAACACGGTCAGCGATTTCGCTCTTATTGCCGCCACCATCTACGATGGTAGTCAAATCCTTGGTCACTTTAACTTGTCCGCAGGAACCCAAATCTTCGATAGTAGCGCTGTCCAGTTTACGACCAACTTCTTCGCTGATAACAGTAGCACCGGTCAAAGTAGCGATATCTTGGAGCATAGCTTTGCGACGGTCACCAAAACCGGGAGCCTTTACAGCTACAGCCTTGAAAGTGCCACGCAGTCTATTAACAACCAAGGTAGCCAGAGCTTCCCCTTCGATGTCTTCGGCAATGATTAATAATTCACGGCCTTGTTGTACAACTTTTTCCAGAACAGGCATAATGTCGTTAATCATGGTAATCTTACGGTCGGTAATGAACACATAAGGATTGCTCAAAACAGCTTCCATCTTGTCTGCATCGGTAATCATATAGGGAGAAATGTAACCGCGGTCGAATTGCATACCTTCTACAGTTTCCAAAGCAGTATCCATGGTCTTAGATTCCTCCACGGTGATAACCCCGTCGTCTCCTACCTTTTCCATAGCATCGGCAATCAAACCGCCGATTTCTTCGTCGCTGGCAGAAATAGATGCAACCTGTGCTTTTTCTTCCTTAGTTTTGACTTTCTTGGAAATCTTTTCCAAAGCAGCAACTACTGTATCAGTAGCCATTTTAATACCTTTTTTCAGAACCATGGGGTTAGCGCCGGCAGCAACGTTTCTCATGCCTTCGTGTACCATAGCCTGAGCCAACAGAGTTGCAGTGGTGGTACCATCACCGGCAATATCATTTGTCTTGGTGGCAACTTCTTTAACCAATTGAGCGCCCATGTTTTCAAAGGGGTCTTCCAATTCAATATCTTTAGCAATGGTCACACCATCATTAGTAATGGTGGGAGCCCCGAATTTCTTGTCCAAAACAACATTACGGCCCTTAGGTCCCAATGTGATTTTAACGGCATCTGCCAGGGCATTAACACCGCGTTCCAAGCTGCGGCGTGCTTCTTCATCAAATTTAATTAACTTAGCCATATTTATCTCTCCTTAATTCCAAATAGTGAATTGCGGTTCATCCATGCTTACTACATAATTATAGTTTCACTTAGCGGCTTTTTTAGCCTTTTTGTCTTCGCTGATAACGGCAAGAATATCGCTATCTTTCAAAATAACATATTTTTTGTCATCTAATTCAACATCACTGCCGGCATATTTAGCGAAAACAACCTTCTCGCCAACCTTAACCTCAGTTTGGATTCTTTGACCATTATCCAACAGACGGCCTGAACCAATAGCGATAACAGTACCTGTCTGAGGTTTGTCCTTATGAGCCGTGTCAGGCAAATAAATACCGCTGCTGGTCTTTTCCTCCTGCTCAATAGGTTCAACAATTACGTGGTCTTCCAAAGGTTTTAACATAATGTAGATCTCCTTTCGTGTATCATCTTTAACATAATTTATGGTCTTGTTAGCACTCATTTGTCAGGAGTGCTAACCACAATACTAATGATAACATCTTTTTATAAAAATGCAAGTACTTTTTGATAAAAAACCAATAAATAATCGGCGGGAGCATAGAGCAGGTTAGCGTAATTTGCTACACCGATGAGCCGTGAGCGAAGTTTAATGGAAGCACGCATAGTACGCGCTAACACATAAGTCGGCGAAAACGGTGAGCAAATTCACAACCTGCGGAAAAGCGCCCGATGATATTTGTTGGTTTTTTGTTTTCTTTGCTATTATTTATCTGCCGCAGATAAGATGCTCTCGGCCAGTTCTTTCATAGTTATGCGCTTATTCATGCAATATTTTTGCATTTTTCTGTAGGCGTCTTTTTCATTAAGCTTATAGGTATCCATAATAATACCCTTGGCACGGTCCAGAAGTTTTCTGGTTTCCAGAGTGCTCTTTAAATCTTCCAGTTCCTTATTCAGTGCCTGCAAATCCTGAAACCGCTGGTGAGCGACTTCGATGGCCGGGAACAGCTGCTCTTCCCTGATAGGTTTAACAAGATAGGCCAGAACTCCTGCGTTATTGGCCTGCTCCACAATATCCGTCTGGCTATAGGCAGTGAGCAGCAATACCGGTGCAATTCCTTCCTCTATAATAGTCTTGGCTGCGGCAATGCCACCCATACCCGGCATCTTCACATCCATAATAACGAAATCCGGTTTGAACTTTCTGGCCAGTTTAACAGCTTCTTCCCCGGAAGCGCCTTCCCCAATTACTTTGTGACCGGCGTCTACCAGCATTTCCTTCACGTCCATTCTGATCAATGCCTCATCATCAACAATCAAAATGTTTAATTTTTTCATTTTGTTTCCCCCTCATTCAATGGAATGATTACTCTTGCACAGGTCCCGGCTGATAGTGGCAATAGCTCAAACACCCCGCCCAATTCTCCTTCTGCCATAGTTTGTATTATTTTAACCCCCAGGCTATTTGTGTTTTTAATATCTAAGCCCGGCGGCAGACCTGCCCCATTATCACGTATTTCCAAGACTGCTTCTTTGTTTTTAACCTTAAACGACACATCCAGACGTCCTTGGGCACGCCCGGCAAAACCATGGTCAATGGAATTCTGCAATAATTCATTAAGAATCAAGGCTACAGCAGTAGCTTTCTCCGAGGAAATAACTATTTTATCCACATCGAAATTGGTTTCCAAATGCAAGTCCGGTGCCACCATGCTGGTCAAAACCCCATGATAAATATCTTTGATTACCGACGATAAGTCAATTTCTCCCGTTTCCTGCTTGGACAAGGATTCATGGACTACGGCGATGCTACTCACTCTGTTAATGGCATCCCTTAAGATTACCTTGGCCTCCTGAGAATCTGTTCTTCTGGCCTGAAGCCGCAGGAGAGAAGCAATGGTCTGTAAATTATTTTTTACCCGATGATGAATTTCTTTAATGATCACGGACTGAATATGAAGTTCTTCTTCTTTTTCTTTGAGAGCCGTTACATCTGTCAAAACCACAATGGCTAAATCCGCTTCCGGATTGCTCACCACCGGAATAACCCGCAACTGTAGCCGCAGTCCCAGTTCTGTCATTTCCTTGCTTTCCGCAATGCCCGTTTGCAAGGTCATGCCAACCAGTGGCCAATTGATTTTGGGGCCATTAACCCTTTTACCTACCACATCATTAATACCAAAAATAGAAAAAATATGTTTTACTGTGTTGTTAGCTGCCAGAATTCGCATATCCTTGTCGATAATCATAACACCGTCATTAGATGACAAGCGCTTGTAATTGGCATTGCCCTGCATCTTGGCAGGATTAACTCCCAATAGGAACTGCATGGCAGCGCTAATAAAAATGTGCTCGGAAGCATCATCCTCCCTGCCACTGCCTCCGGCAAAATCCACTACTCCAAAAATCCGATGTCTGTTATCGAATAAGGGATAGAGTTCCGTATTGGAAAATTCACCCAAGCCCCATTCCCGTTTGCCCCTGACTACTACGCCATTTGTAAAACATTTATCCACCAAAGGCTCTTCTACCCGTCGCACCGCCCGTCCCGTCATATTAACCATATGGGTAATGAATTGGGTGGATGGTTTTGATTGGGCATACACATAGAAAGATTTTTCGTCAGTCCCCGGCAGATAAATCGTCACCCGGGCATGAGCAATATCCGAGGCCAGATCAGCTCCGGCTTCACATGTGTGCAAAATATGCAGTTGCTCTTTAGTGAAAGTTTTTTCCGTCATTATTCTTCTCCCAATTTTAAGGCAGGATCCGCATTTAGAGTATTAGCACTGCGGTCACCGTGCTTAAACATATAGTAGCCTCTTGTAGCAATCATTACAGCATTATCGGTACACAGAATCTTCGTAGGGTGAATCAGCTTGGCGCCCACTTCTTCTGCACCTTTGGCCAAAGCTGCCTGCAAGGTTTTATTAGCGGATACTCCTCCTGCTAAAACTATTTCTTTCAGCCCTGTCTGCTTGATGGCCTGCTTACTTTTTTCCACTAAAACCTCTACAATGGTTTTCTGAAAAGAGGCTGCTACGTCAGCCTTATTAATAGTTTCTCCCCGTTGTTCCATCCCATGGATGTGATTAATCACTGCGGATTTTAAACCACTGAAGCTGAAATCTGAGGTTCCCGGCAGCATTGGTTTGGGAAATGCTATAGCATCAGGATTACCTGTGGCTGCCAGCTTTTCTATTTCCGGGCCACCTGGATAAGGCAGCCCCATGAATCTGGCTATTTTGTCAAAAGCTTCCCCTGCCGCATCGTCCCTGGTTTGTCCCAACAGCTTAAAGGTATTGTAATCCTCTACGATTAAAAGGGAGGTATGCCCTCCTGACACTACCAAGGCCAAGAAGGGGGGTGCCAACTGTTCGCCGGATAAAAAATTGGCAAACACGTGACCTTCCAAATGGTTCACCCCGATTAATGGTTTGTCCAGTGCAAAGGCCAAAGCCTTGGCAGCGGACAGTCCTACCAAAAGAGCCCCCACTAGGCCCGGTCCGTAGGTCACGGCAATAGCGTCCACCTGTTCCAGTGTTACTTTAGCATCGGACAAGGCTTTGTCTATAACCGGCATAATATGTTCAATATGTTTACGAGAAGCGATTTCCGGCACCACCCCGCCAAATTTCCTATGAATGGGAATCTGGGTGGAAATTACGTTGGAAAGTACTTCCCTGCCATTTTTTACAATTGAAGCCGCAGTCTCGTCGCAGCTGCTTTCTATGCCTAAAATATACACGTCTTTTTCTGTCATGTTCTCATCCCTATTTAAATTGCCATTCCATTATGACGGCATTTTCTTTGTTTTCATAATAATGGGGCCTGATGCCCAAACTCTTAAAACCTAGCTTTTCATATAATCCGCGGGCTGCTGTATTGCTCTCCCGCACTTCCAAAGTCATAAAGTGACTGCCCATGTCCCGGGCCAGCTTTTGAGCCGCCTCCATTAGGGCAATGCCAAGTCCCTGCTGCCTGAATGCGGTGCTCACTGCCACTCTGGTAATCTGCACTTCATCCAGTACCCACCAGAATCCTACATATCCTGCTATTGTGTTGTCTACTTCTAGGCAAAGATAAGTGTCACCATGCTTATTCAGCTCTTCCTCCCAGGCCTGCTTTGGCCATTGGTGAGGGAATGCTGCCCCGTCCAGGGCCATAACAGCCGGAAGATCCGCTTTGGTCATTAATCTTATTTTTTTTGCTGTTTCTTGTCCCATAATTCCTCTGCTTCCGATTTTCTGATGTAAAAAGGCTCTGTGCCGAAGTAATCCATATCCCCACCGGTTTTGTGTCTTTTCGCTCCCAATATTGCTACCGCCGCTGCATGGGGCAATCTGTTCCACACAGGTGCCAGGCTAATCTTGCCGCCTTCCTGTACAGGTGTTTTTTCACACTCACCCAGAATAATCGTTGCTTTATCATATTGCATCAGTTGTTCACAGAGTGCTTTTCCTGCTAGAATTTCCACTGGAGCTACTTCCATAAGTTCACCATTTTTCCATTCATAAAGTGCCCTGTAAAAATTCCCTTTTTGAGCATCCAACACCGGTACAAGCAGAACATTTTCTGCCGGCAGATTATAGGCCAATACCTCTAGAGTGCTAACCGCAATCATAGGAATGTGCAGCCCATAAGCCATAGCTTCCGCCGTGGCCAGGCCAATCCTGAGTCCCGTAAAAGAACCGGGTCCCCTGCTGACAGCAATCAGCTCCAAATCCTTTTTGGCAATTCCCGTCCGCTGAAAAAGCTGCTCCATTTGAGGGACTAATCCCTCGGAATGGGTCATTCCCATATTTATTTCATAGGAGGCCAAAATCTTTTCCCCTTCGGCCAAGGCTACTGTGCAAACCTTTGTAGCTGTATCTATACCTAATGTGAGCATCTTCTACACCCTTTCACAAATTTTTTCATAACGTTTCCCGTGGGGTTCCATTGTTATCTTGCGCCCCATGCCCTGATTCTCAATACGTATGGTCAAATGCTCTTCCGGCAAAGCTGCCGGAAAAAGCTCTGCCCACTCAATAAAGGTGATTCCTTCTCCGCCTGCATATTCATAAAAACCAATATCATCTAATTCTTCTTCTCTATTCAGTCGATATAAATCGAAATGCTTCAGGGTTAAATTTGTCCCATGATAAATATTAAGCAGGGAAAAAGTAGGGCTGGTAACGTCCTTGGCCGCAACCCCCAAGGATTCAGCCATTGCCGTTGTCAAGAATGTCTTTCCTGCCCCCAGATCTCCCGTCAGGCACAACACATCCCCTTCTTGCAAGAGACTCCCTAACCGATGGCCCAGCTCTTTAGTTTTCTCCTGATTTTCACAAATAATATTTTTCATGGCGCTTCTCCTAAAAAAAATAAGTCTATTTATTATATCACATTACAAAAAGACCGTAGCAGGCAATTTTGCTCCTACGGTCTTTCATGTTCTGCATTGAACAGTTTAGCTGATAACTAAATCTTCGGACCTGCTGCCAAAATCTCAGGTGTTACATCTGCAGCAAATCTCTTGGTATTCTCATTAAAGCGCACGGCCAGCTTATGAATATAGTCATCATAAGATGCCTTATCCTGCCATGTGTTCTTAGGATTTAGGATTTCAGAGGGCACACTAGGACAGGATTTAGGAATTTCCACATCAAAAACAGGGAGCTTTTCCCAACCCTCTTGACCAAGAGTCCCTTGGAAAATAGCAGTAATAATAGCTCTGGTATAGGCCAGTTTCATCCGTTTGCCTACGCCATAAACGCCGCCGCTCCAGCCGGTATTAACCAAATAAACATTGGCGTGATATTTGTTAATGCGTTCCCCTAAAAGCTTAGCATAAATCAAGGGAGACAGTGGCAGGAATGGCTCACCGAACCCGATGGAGAAAGTGGTTTCCGGGTCGACAATACCTGTTTCTGTGCCGGCTACCTTGCTGGTATAGCCTGACAGATAGTGGTACATAGCCTGAGCTGTGGTCAGTTTAGCCACAGGAGGCAATACACCGAAAGCATCGGCGGTCAAGAAAATAATATTCTTGGGATGAGTTGCCATACTGGGCAGCTTAGCATTGGGAATATAGTTTAAAGGATACGCCACTCTGGTATTCTGTGTCAAGCTTCCGTCGAAATAATCCGGAGCACCGGTTTTCGGGTCCACAATAACGTTTTCCATAACGGCACCAAATTTAATGGCCCTGTAAATTTCCGGTTCGGTTTCTTCGGACAAATCTATGCACTTAGCATAGCAGCCGCCTTCAATATTGAATACGCCGTTTTCGCCCCAGCCGTGCTCATCATCACCAATCAAAGAACGATTGGGATCAGCGGACAGGGTTGTCTTGCCTGTTCCTGACAAACCGAAGAACAAGGCCACATCACCCTTTTCCCCTTCGTTGCAGGAGCAGTGCATCGTCAGGATGCCGTGCTCCGGGAGGAGATAATTCATAACAGAGAAAATGGATTTCTTCAATTCTCCTGCATAACGGCCGCCGCCGATAAGAACTATATTCTTATCAAAATTCAAAATAACAAAGGCATCGGAATGAGTGCCGTCTACTTTGGGGTCAGCCTTCACGTCAGGCACAACCACCACTGTGAAATCCGCAGGAGCATCACAAGATGTCTGCGTCTTAATCAGCAACTGTTTAACGAAAAGTTGCTGCCAAGCCAATTGAGTAATAAATTTCACTTTCAATTGATACTTGGGATCGGCACCGGCAATAACCTGAGTAGCGTAAACTTTATGAGTCTTTACATAATCCAGGCATTTTTTATAGAGCTTGTTAAAAGTATCCTCACTGCAGGGCTGATTATTGCTCCAGCTCACTTCATCGTGAGTCAGTTTCGTATCTACGATGAACTTGTCTTTAGGAGAACGGCCTGTGTGAGCTCCTGTTACTGTTCTCAAAGCACCTGTATCTGAAAATGTTCCTTCCCCATTGCGGATGGCTTCCTCCACCAGTTCTCTTACACTTAAATCCTTGCTTACTTCTTTTGCTTCGGTCAGAAAAACGTCATTGTTTACTGTCTCCATAATCCCGCACCTCTATCTATAGTTTCCATAAAATAACTTTACCAAACTATGATTTTATTGACTTAATTATATGCTTTTTGTCTATTCTTAGCAACATACAAAAATGGTGACAGACTCCCACCACTTACTCACTAGGTAATTTGAAGCAGGGTTATTCTCGACAATGTTTAGATAAATGGGAGCAGGTTCCCTTCGTCATGCCTTCGTATCCGTAGGACAAGCATATTTCTTGGCATTTTCACCCCAGTACTTTTTCTGCTTTGGCAATATTGTTTCTTATGGTTGTGCAGCAGGCTTTAAATTCCTTGAGCTCATTGTCCGGCAAATTATATTCCATGACTTTTTCGTCACCATTGGCTCCGATAATGGCCGGCACTCCCGCAAAAATACCTGTTTCACCGTATTCACCGGTCAGCTCTACGCTGGCAGGAAGTATCTTTTTAGCATCATGCAATATGGTATCTACCATATAGGCCGCCACAGAACAAATACCGTATTCGGTACAGCCTTTCCCTCGGAAAGTTACCCAGCCGCCACCAATAGCACGTTTTTTCAGTTCTTCCCTGTCAAAGTCAAAAGGCGGTTGATTATTATATTCGTCTAATGCTTTCCCGGCGATTTTTACCAGTGACCAAGGAACCATCTGGGCATTGCCGTGTTCCCCAAACATATATGCTGTAAAAGAATGATGCTCTAACCCTGTCTGCTGGGCTATGGCACTAACCAGTCTGGAAGTATCAAGACCCGTTCCCGTACCCAGCACATGCCCTTTAGGCAGGCCGCTTTTTACAGCAATCAAGTGAGTAACAACATCACAGGGATTGGTAATATTCAAGAAAATCCCCTTGAAGCCACCGGCCATAATTTTGGGTATATAATCCGCAACCTGGACAACGGTAAAATTCATTTCGTCATCTCTATTGCCGGTAGCACTCAGCTCAATTTTACCCGTAGCATTGACAATAACATCACACTCTTTAAAGCCTTCATAAGACACAATCTTATAATCAACCGGATGAGGCATAAATTTCACCGCATCCATTAAATCCTGACGCTCGCTCACTAATTTATCCTCTTTTTTATCACAGAGCAGTACTTCGTCTGCAACACCCATCATACCCAAAGCATAAGCCACGTGAGCACCTACATGTCCTAGTCCAACTACACCAACGATTCTTTTTTTGCTTGTCATATGAATTACCTCCTAAGGAATTTGCCTTTACTTATAGCATCTTTTGCATCACGTAAGCGATATTTTCCTCTACCAATCCCCAGATAACCCGGGTGTTGTTACCTTATTTGCCTTGACGAAAATTTCCCTCTGCCAATCCCCAGATACCCTGGGTGTTGTTGTCCTTAATAATAGTTCCCGCTTCTTAAACTGCGATTCCTATTTTTGAGGAACCTTTACTCTCTTCACCCCATTGATACTCCAGCTATTATTGCTGTTTTTTACAATATTCGGAGTAACCCTGTATTTGCCTATATCCGTCGGCACACCCTTTACTTCCAGGCGACCATTTTGCAGGGTCAGTATCTTATGGCTGCCTCTGGCCACGCTCTGCCAGTTCTGAGTGGCGTAAACAGGGTCGTTGGCAACCTTTATATTAACAACGCTATTATTACCGGTATCTATCGCTATTGTATCCCCTGCCTGCTTTGCCAAATTTGTATTGATTACATAAATGCCACTGCCTACTACGGACTGTACCTTCAGCTCAGTAAAGCTGCTATGCGGTGCAAAGACGACTTTGCCATTATTCTGCAGAGTGTTAAGAGTCGAAGTATCTGTAATCTTCCAGGTTCCCCCATTGCTAATATTAATAACAGCTCCCTTGGAACTATCGTTATTGGTTACCCTGACTGCCCCTTGCAGAGAGGACGCTGAATCTATATTTATATTCAACACATTGGTTTTTCCTGCTACAGCAGCATCTGCGTTATACCCGACATTACCTGTCAAACTGCTTTTTGTCATATTTACGGTGCCGCCCTCTTCAGCCGCTGCAATAGCAAAGCCTGTATTGCCGGCCAAAGTTTCGGTCCCTTTAATATTCTCTATATTAATCGTGCCGCCGTTATCCAAAAAGAGCAGAGCTGTATGCGTTCTTCCCAAGGCGCTTATTACACTGGGTTTCTTCCCCAGGCCAATTAAAGTTGTGGTGCTAGGATCGTCTTTTCTTTTTTTATTAAAAAATTTTCCTGCAATGATGGCATCAGCTGCACCGCCGGAAGAAACCCGCACATCTCCCCTTAGTTTCACCACGGTCGTACCCCTGTCGGTGGATTCTACGCCGGCGGCACTCTTGCCACCGGTTACTTTTATATTGGTAATCCCGGTTACAGTTGTTTCCGAACCTGCATACTGCCCATAAACAGCAGCAGCAAAGCCTTCCACCGCTATAACGTTAATTGCTCCCTTGGCCTGCACCTTAACCTTAGCACCATGGAGCGCTCCTATGGCAGACGTATCCTGCTGGCTTTTGCCCACAATATCTGTCAGACCTGTTATCGTAATCTCGGAACCTGCCCCGTCGGCACATATAGCATCAACGGAACCTTTATTGCCTGTACCGGTATGACCATCTACAATCAGGCTGCCCTTCATAGCCACATTAGCTGTGCCGCCCTGTTCGGCAATAATACCTCTAGCCATAATATTCTTACCTGTGCCGCCTTTAACTGTCATGGCAGTATAATCGGTAGCAAGCACTTGTGAACCGGCGCCGGTAACCAGAATGCCACAGGCATTACCCTTGGCACTGACATTGAGAGCTGCCTGTTTGCCCGTAACCTTAACACATTGATTACCTGTAGCATGTATACCGTAAGTCTCTGCCGCCCAAGCTTTACTGCCGCAAACAGATAATACCAATCCTAAAGCTATAACTGTCGCTAATTTTCTGCTCCCGATTTTCTTCATTTTGCTTCCTCCTTATAATGTTTTCCCATAACAATTATCTTATTTTTATATTTTATCATAATTATAGGCAAAGAAAAAGTCAGAAGCTCCTAAAATCAGCTTCTGACTCTAAAGATTTACCCAAGGACAAAATGACTCTGTCCATGGTCAATCATAGTATTTCCCAAGGGAGTTTTTTCCTCGTATTCTAGTACTTGCTTACTGCGCTCATATATTGGGTCAGGAATATGAATGGCGGACAAAAGGGCTTTGGTATAGGGATGCAAAGGATGGGCATACACCTCTTCGGTAGGACCTATTTCCACAAGTTTACCTTGAAACATCACACCCACTCTGTCACTGACAAACCGAATAACAGATAAATCATGGGCAATAAAGAGCATGGCAAAAGCTTTTTCCCTTTGCAGCCGTCGAAATAAATTAATGATTTGTGCCTGAAGGGATACGTCCATAGAAGCAAGTGGCTCATCGGCAATAATCAGGCGCGGCGACAACATCAGACTCCTGGCGATTGCCACTCTCTGTCTCTGGCCTCCGGACATTTCTTCCGGATACTTTGTTAGATAAGTTTCGTCAAGGCCTACCTCCGCCAACCCGGCTAGCAATTGGGGACAGACGGCTTCTTTATTGTTCGTCTTGTTATGAATGACCAGTGGTTCCAATACTATTTCTTCTACAGTCATGCGGGGATTTAAGGCGGCTGCTGAATCTTGAAATACCAGTTGTACTTCACTCTGCATTTTTTTGCGTTGCTGCTCAGACCTTCTAGGCCCATTAACGGGAATGCCTTCGTAAAGTACCTGTCCTGCGGTAGGCTCATAGATACCTGTCAGCATACGAGCCAAAGTTGACTTGCCGCAGCCTGATTCTCCCACCAATCCCAATACCTCACCGGCGTAAATGCCGAAGGAAACACCCTTCACAGCGTGTATAGTATAACTATCGCTAATAGGAAAATCTTGTTTTAATCCCTCTGCCTGTACAATTAAATCTTTGCCCATAGTTGCCTCCTACGTTCTAGTACAGCCGGTTTTTTCACATAAGGGGCACGGCTATCCAGCAGCCAAGTGGCTGCATAATGGGTATCCGTAATTTTAAACATGGGCGGCATTTTTTCATAATCAATAGCTAAAGCGTATGCATCACGCTCCGCGAAAGCATCGCCGGGCGGTGGATCCAATAACTGAGGAGGCATACCGGGAATACTGTAAATCTCCCCCTTTGCTTCCCCTAAAACCGGTAAGGACGATAACAACCCCCAAGTATAGGGATGACGGGGATCATAATACACCTCTTCTGCAGTACCTATTTCCACTATTTTCCCTGCATACATAACAGCTACCCTATCGGCAATGCGTGCTACAGCACCAAGGTCATGGGACACGAAAACTATGGAAACCCCTGTAGTATTACGCAATTCCACTAAGAGATCCAGAATTTTCGCTTCCACCGTTACATCCAAAGCTGTAGTTGGCTCATCCGCCAAAAGCAGTTTGGGTGACATAGCTAAAGCCACTGCCAGAACGCAGCGCTGCCGCATCCCTCCGGAGAAAAAATAGGGTTGCAAGGAAAATCTCTTTTCCGGTTCCTCAATACCCACCAGCCGCAGCATGGCAATAGCCCGCTGTTTGGCTTCAGCTCCGCTCATTTTCTGATGCTGCAAAATGCCTTCCATTATTTGCTGCCCTACAGGCATAGTCGGGTTCAGCGTCATCATAGGATCTTGAAAAACCATGGAAACAGTATTTCCTCGCAAAGAACGTATTTGTTTTTCCGTATAATCACTAATATCTTTGCCATTTAAAATCACTTTGCCGTGCTTTACCCTGGCTCCGTGAGGAGCCTTCCAAGGCAAGAGTTTCAAGATGCTTTGGCAGAGCACAGACTTGCCGCAGCCTGATTCTCCTACCAGGCATAGTATCTCCCCTTTTTTCACCGAAAGGTCAACACCGCGCACAGCCTCCACCTCGCCCCGGGGCGTGAAAAAGCTAATGGCATAATTCTCCAGTTTTAAAACTTCCTCCATGGTTTTCTCCTTGGTTGCAAAGTCCTTTATCTAGTAATCTTCCAATCTTCTATATTCCACATAACACCAACAGAATGGTGTCCCAATACTCTGGTTGTATCCAGGCCTTCAACACCGGACATACCAACATAATTACCATCCATATAAGCAACCAGTAGAATGCCGGGCTGTTGAGCATATACTTTTTCAAATTCTCCATAAATCTTCTTACGCGCTGTTACATCTTGAGTATGACGCCCTTCTGCCAAGAGACGGTCCACCTCGCCGTTAGAATAATGCATAGTATTGCCGCTGGCATTAGTAACAAATTGAGAATAAATCATATCCGGATCAAATTGGGTAGCATAACCGGCCAGGAAACCATTATAGCCTGCTTTCCAATTGAATTTGGTAACCAGCACTATTTCCATGTCAACCCCGGCCTGTTTCAGCATACTGGACACGAGTTTGGCGATGGCCACACGTTCTTCTTCATATTCACGAGTCTGAATAGTGAAATGGAATTTTTGTCCATTACGTACATATATACCATCACTGCCTTTAGTCCAGCCCAGTTTTTGCATCTCCGCAGCAAATTTAGCCAAATCATATTTGTAAATATCGGCGGCAGGATTTGTACCTAGAGGATTAAGCTGAATAGGACTATAAGCTATTGTCCCCTGCCCGTTTAAAACGCTTTTAACAATGGCCTGCTTATCAACGGCATAGTTAAGCACACCAATAGAGTCCGCATTTTTCTTCCAAAAATCAGAAGCCATATCCATAGCGGCCCCTCGATAATCAGCCGTTGTAAAGTCCCAGCATTTAAATCCCTTCAGGTTCTTAAATTGCTTGGCATAGTTGGCATTCAGCCAAGCTAAGTCGGCTTCATGAGATTTAATCATAGTTGCCTTGGTGGTTTCATCAGAAACCGTCTTGTAAACAACTCTCTTAATATTAGGAACCTTGCCATAGTATGCTTCGTTACGTTCTAGGGTTATCATACCGCCTGCTGTATCCCAGCTCACGAACTTATAGCGTCCTGTACCAATAGGGGCCTGATTGAATCCATCTGTATTTACATCTTTACCCTTTAACAAATGATTGGGCAAAATACCCATAGTAAAATAGTCAATAATTGCTGCATCATACTGACGGAGTTTCATGACCACAGTATATTTGTCCGGAGCGGTAATATCCGTAATATCTTCATAGTTACTGGTAATACTGGCAGATAAAGTTTTATCCTTGGTCAATTCTGTGTATGTATAAACAACATCTTCAGCAGTAAAATCCTTACCATCATGCCATTTTACCCCTTTGCGTAAATAAAAAGTATAGGTAAAAGTGGCAGGGTCGTAATCATAACGTTCTGCTAATTCCGGTACAGGTTTACCTTTGGCATCATATTTCATAAGTCCTGAGAAAATCAAATCCGGAAGCTCCTCATGGTTATTCAGCAAAGGATTAATAGTACTTTCTGATTCGCCTGCGTACACAAGAGTATCTTGAAGATTTGTCTTGCCTGCGGCAGGTGCTTCCGTTTTAGAACCACACCCGCTGAAAACTAAACACAAAATCACCATTACTAAAGCAAATATTTTTTTCATCTCTCTACTCCCCTTCGTTTTTATGTAACACATCATCATAAATTACTGTGCCTGCGATTGGCTTCCCTATGGAAGAAGGCTCCCAGATTAGTTATGCAGGTTAATGTAACTATTAAGAACAGTCCGGGAAAAACAATGACCCACCATGTATTCATAATGAGAGCCTTATTAGCCAAAGAAAGCATGCTGCCCCAGGAAATAACGTTGACGGGCAGACCTAACCCCAGGAAGCTTAAAGTTGATTCCATAGCAATGGAACTGCTAATAGAAGAAACAATCACAAACATAATGGCAGAAATCAAATTGGGAATGAGATGCTGCCTCATCACATAAAAGAAATTCCCATTACAGCTTCTGGCATAAAGCACATACTCACTGTTGCGTATTTGACGCACCTCACTACGGACGATACGGGCTAGGCCAAACCATCCGGTTATACCGATTACTATAGAAATAGACAGAACACTGACCGCACTAAAAGCCGCCGACAGCACTAAAACAAAAAGTAAGGTGGGTATGCTGCCGCAAATTTCCACAAACCGCATAAGCAGCGAGTCAACTTTGTCATTAGCCGTCCCGCTGATACAACCAAAAATCGTGCCTATAACGGCAATAACCGTAGCTCCCAAAAGGCCAACAGCAATTGATACCCGGCCGCCATACCACAGCATGGAATAAATATCCCGCCCCAAGGAATCTGTGCCAAAAATAAATTCCCTGCCCGGTGTTTCATTAATATGCTGTAAATAAAAACCTGTGGGGTCATGGTTGGCAAGAACCGGTGCAAAGGAACAGCCTAAAACAATAATACAGAGCAGAACCAAAGAAACAAGTGGCTTGCCTTTAATTCTTTGGGCCAATGTCATTTTCTGAAATTGCGGATTATACTTCCTATAGCCTGCCCCTACCAGGCAGAAATCTTTATTAGTTATTTCCTTATTTGCTACCATCGAATGACCTCCGTTTCTTTCATACGTGGGTCAATCTCTTCATTAATAGTCTGGGCGATAAAACTGCTGACAAAAACAAGAATGCCGGTAATAAGTACAGAAATCATCAGTAGGTTGTAATCATGATACTTAGCGCTTTCTACAGCCAAATTGCCAATACCCGGATAGGCAAAAACAGCCTCCACCACAACAGTCCCACCGGTAATATGGGGAACCGAAATAGCCATAATGTTTACAATTGTAGGAGCTACGTTTCTTAAGCAATGCTTCCAGACAATTTCCCCGGGAGTAAGGCCTTTGACTTTGGCCAGCAAAACATAGTCCTTGCGCAATTCATCCAACAATTTATTGCGAATCATATATGCATAATACCAGACATGACTGGCAATCATCACAGTCAGCGGCAAAAGCAAATGTCTTATTCTGTTGCCAATATCTCCCCCTTTGCCAATATCGTATGCTCCGCTGCTGGGCAGCCAACCAAGATTGATGCTAAAGATCAGCACTAGCACTACTCCCAACCAAAAAGCCGGTATATAATAGGCCATCGTGCCTAACCGGCAAAAAAGCTTATCCGGCCATTCATCTTCATGCAGGGCACAGAGCACCGCCACTCCTGTTGCTATGATAAATACTAAAATGTAGGCTATGCCCCCTAGAAGCAACGTATTGCCAAGCAATGGCTTTACTACTTTCATAACAGGCATTTTATACTTCAAAGAAATACCAAAATCACCTTGAGAAGCATTGACTATCCAATGCTCATATTGTACAGTCATGCTTTGGTCCAGTCCCAGACGGGCTCGTGCCGCATCTTGCTCCTGCTGGGTCATCATTTCCAGAGCATCTCCGTAAAAAGATTGTAAAGGGTCCCCCGGTGCCAATCTAGCCAAAGAAAAGACAAATAATGACAAGACAAATAAAACAAAGACAAATAAAACAACTCGTTTTATTATTTTCTTCAATACGCTATGTCTTTGCAGCATCAAAATTGCTCCTTTGATATATTTCTTAAATAAGAAAAAGCCGGAAAAGCTGTTCCTCTTCTGAGGATTACAGCCTTCCTGGCTTTTATCTGCTTTATACTTTCTCTATTTATTTTTCAAGTCAGCTTCCAGGGCGGCAATTTTTTCCGCCACTTCATCCACATACTCCGCCAACTTTTTCTCCTGCAAGCCAATAATTTTCACTGCACACTTGCTGCTGGGCAGTAAAAACACCTGAGCATCACTGCTAGTCACTGCCTCCGCCATTTTCGGAGTTATTTCTCCCAGCATGGCATTGGCAAGAGCGATACCTATAGGACCGGCAATCACGTCTACTCGTGGACAATTAAAAACAATGGCATTTTCTCCTGTAACACCCTGGACATTGCCCACTTTCATCATGTTCATTGTAGCCGTAGAATTTGTCCCTGCTACCACAATCTCAGTGCTTCTGCACTTTTGGCTGATTCTTTCAGCCAGGCTGCGTCCCATACCGCCGCCTTGTCCGTCTATAATAAGCAATCGCATGTCATCACTCCGCTCTATAGCTCCGTTGGATATTATAACATGTCCTCGCCTAATAAGCAATAAAACACTCCCTCCTCTAAGGTGGTGGGATGAATCGGCAAGGTCCCGACTTTTGGGGATTTTTTTAACATGAAATAATTTTTTCCTGTGAAAGATATCCTTTTCGCTATTTTTTCGTAATATTTTATGATAGAATTAACATATATATTAATGGAGAGGATGTGTTTGTATGAAAAAAATGAGAGTTTTGGTTCTAACTACCCTTCTGCTTTTGCTTGTTTGCGCGTGTGCTTCTGCTGCCAATCTTGATTTTACCCTTACCAACAATACCGGTTATCGTATTGATATTGTAAATGTTTGTCCTTCCTCCAGCAATAGCTGGGAAGAAGACATCATGGGCCGTGATTATTTAGAAAACGGACAATCTGTTAGTATTCATTTCCCCCGCAAAACAAATGTCAAGTTATGGGATCTACAGGTTGTTTACACAAATGGTGAGAATGATTTCTGGTATGACCTGGATCTTACCTCTGTATCTGCTGTCACTTTAGCAACAAAAAAAGATGGTGTTTACGCATATTTTGACAATGGCAAGTCCTATTCTGCAAAGAAAGAGCGCCGTTAGTCTTTGTAAAAAAAAATCATCAGAAGCACTTTATGATTCGTGCCTCTGATGATTTTTTTGTTTCTTAGAGGGTAATTGCGTTACAGCCCCTTAGTTAAAACTTAAATTCCACACCTCCTGCATAACGCCAATTATTTTTCACTGATGAATTACCAAGACCTGAACGACCTAATTCTAAGAACCAGGAAGAATTTTTATCAAATTTTTCCTTGTACCCCAGTTTAATGTCGCCCCAGGTTCCCTTTACATCATTAGTAAGAGTCAGAGGAGCCAAGCCATTGGATTGACCTGTCATCCCTGTGGCACCGCTGAATTCATGTGTCAGCCCCAAATCAAGATAAAGGGAAGCATCTTTTCTGATTTTTTGGCTTATGCTCACGCCAAGTTTTCCGTAGAAGCTATTGGCACTATCCTGATGAACATCAATTCCTGATGCATCATAATTTGCACCTTGTAAATGTCCGTAGCCCAGTTTCATATAAGGTTCCAAAACCGTCCTATCGTACTGGAAGCGCCCGCCGTATTTAGCAGAAAGGCCATAGCCCCAGACAGAGTAATCACCACTGGCTTCACCCGTACCATTGACCGCATTGAAAGCATTACCCAATTTGCCTGCTCTGGCTGTGATATCCACGAACTGCTTATCTCCGTCCGTCCATGAGCCGTAAACGCCCAACATATTAGTATTGACATCCCCATCACCTTGCGTAAAGGAAATAGAACCTTTGCCGTGACTAAGTGATACACCCAGCCGCCACTTATCGCTCAGCTTCTGGTCGTAACCAACATCTAAAGTATAAACCTTGCTATTTGCATCACTTATAGTCAAATCGTTATTACGAACAGTGGCCCAAATATGGGTATTATCATCCAGATGACGTAACCCTGTCATTCTCTCGTCCATAGCCATATCTGCATCACGCCATTGGGCTAACTGCATGACCGGAAGATCATTAATGCTCTTGCCCAATCTGCTGATGCCGGTGGGCCTGAATTGACTAAACTGCCACCAGCCGTCCTCATATAGGAATTCACTTTCACCGTTGTACAAACCGATTGTTTGATTTTTTGTTCCTTTCAGCAGGAAATCCTCCGGTGTGTTCGCAAAGCGCAAACCTTTCAAACTACTTACATCAGTATTACCATCCAAACGAAGCTGTGCTGTATTCTCTGTACTGTTGGTAGCGTTCTGTACTATCAATTTGTCGCTGCTGTTAGATGCGCCATTAACATTGAAGACAAAATTAGCAGAGCCGCTCATGTTATTAATGGTCAGTGTTCTTCCTACCGGTGATGCTGTCTGAGCAGCAATTCTGCTTCTCAGCCGGCTGGCGGCAGTGTTCTGTGTATTAGCATTTACATCCTCAGGATAAAGCCTGCTGTCATCACCTGTGCCAATAACAACACTATTACCATTGTTATCTGATGCCAGGTTTTCAATAGCATAACTACCTGCTACACCTTTCTGCAGATCATTGCGCAGAATAACTTTGGCTTTGTTCTGCATGGTTGTCTGTCCGGTAACAGATGCGCCTTCATCCATAATTAAGGTACCGCCGTTGGCCGTTGTATCCTTGGCACTGCCATTGGCCAATACTATCTGGCTGCCGCCTGCAAGAATATTTGTGCTCATTACGTTACCGCCGCTTAGAACTGTTTGAGTACCGCTTACGGCTGCAGCATAGTCACTGCCGGCAACTATTTGGTTACCGCCCTGGGCTACCTCTGTCTTACTTGTGGCAGCTCCCACTTCTGTTGCCTGCGTACCACCATCCGCTATCATGGTATGAGTCGTGCTGCCACCACTTTTCACAACTTGCAAACCACTAATGCTGGCATTTGTATCTACACCTTTTACTACCTGATTACCGCCTTCTTCCACTGTCGTATCTGTTGTTGCAGCACTGGCTTCTGTTACCTGGACACCACCATTAGCTACAGTTGTTCCGATTGCACTGCCGCCTTCGGTTACTGTCTGATTGCCGCTTACTATAGCATTATGATCAGTACCGATGACTATCTGGCTGCCGCCTTCCGCCACATTTGTATTGCTGGTTATGCCGCCTTCTTCAGTTACCTGGCTGCCACCTGCTGCTACCTTGGTGCCGGTAGCACTGCCACCGCTTTCCACAACCTGCAACCCGCTAACATTAGCATCTGTATCTGTGCCAACAATTACCTGACTGCCGCCTGCGGCTACATTTGTATTACTTGTTACAGCACCTGATGCTGTATGCTGCTGACCGCCGCTTACCACGTTTGTTCCCATGGTGCTGCCACCACTATTAACAATTTGGAACCCGCTGACAGTTGCACTTATATCTTTGCCTCCCACAGTTTGAGTACCGCCGCCGATTACATTGGTATTGCTAGTAGTACCGCCTGCTTCTGTTACCTGGCTGCCGCCATTGCTTACCGTAGTGCCGGTTGCACTGCCGCCCGTGGCTACTATTTGATTACCACCTGATGCTATCTGTGCTCCCGTTGCACTACCGCCACCGGCTATAGTCTGGCTGCCGGCTATCGTAGCACTGGTATCTGTACCCTTAACAGTTTGGCTGCCGCCTGCTGCTACTAATGTCTTGTTTGTAGCACCTTCCGCTTCAGTTACCTGATTGCCGCCGCTGTCTACAGTAACACCGGTTGCGCTGCCGCCGCTAGCCACTGTCTGACTACCACCGTCGGCTACTGTTGTATCTATTGTAGTACCACCGCTGGCTATGGTCTGACTGCCATTAACCGTAGCACTTGTATCTGTGCCTTGGACGGTCTGGCTGCCGCCGCTGACTACATCAGTTCCTATTGCGCTGCCACCGCTGGCTATGGTCTGGCTGCCATTAACTGTAGCGCTTGTATCTGTGCCTTTAACAGTCTGGCTGCCGCCACTGGCTACATTTGTATTGCTTGTGGTGCCCCCTGCTTCTGTTACCTGGCTGCCGCCGCTGACTACATCAGTTCCTATTGCGCTGCCACCGCTGGCTATGGTCTGGCTGCCATTAACTGTAGCGCTTGTATCTGTGCCTTTAACAGTCTGGCTGCCGCCACTGGCTACATTTGTATTGCTTGTGGTGCCCCCTGCTTCTGTTACCTGGCTGCCGCCACTAGCTACCTGAGCTCCGGTTGCACTACCACCGCTGGCAATTGTCTGACTGCCGTTTACTGTAGCACTTGTATCTGTGCCTTTAACAGTCTGGCTGCCACCTTGGGCTACATTAGCATCCTTTGTGGTACCGCCTGCTTCCGTTACCTGACTACCGCCACTGGCTATTGTTGCACCTGTTGCACTGCCGCCGCTGGCTACTATCTGACTGCCGCCGCTGGCAATATTCGCATCATTATCACTGCCGCTTACTGTCTGACTTCCTCCGAGAATATTAACACCCAGGGAACTGCCCCCTTGATCTACAACCTGACTACCGCCGGAAGATACATTAGTACCAACTGCCTGACCACCGCTCTCTATTGTTTCTTCACCGCCGGAACCAACATTGGTTCCATTAGCAGTACCACCTGAGCCTACATTTTCTTTACCTCCCTGCAAGGTATCGCTGGTTGTTACGCCGCCGCTGGCTACTGTTTGAACGCCTCCTGCTGATACAAGATTGTTGATACCGGTACCACCACTGGCTATAAGCTGACTGCCGCCACTGCAGACAGAGTTGTTTTTAGCTGTGCCACCGCCTTCTACGCTCTGGACACCGCCGTTATTGATGGTATTATTAACTGCCGCGCCTCCTCCGGAAACAACCTGGCTGCCACCACTATTCACAGTGTTATTTACGGCCGCTCCACCGCTGGAAATATTCTGTACACCGCCGCTATTAATCGTATTATCGACGGCTGCAGCACCACTGGCAACATTTTGCACGCCGCCGGCATTAATCGTATTATTCTTTGCGTCAGCACCTTTGCTGACGTTTTGAATACCTCCGCTATTTACAACTGTTTCCTCTGCACGTCCGGAGGCAACATTCTGCACACCGCCGTCATTAATCGTGGTGCCGGTTGCCTTACCACCTGCAAGGCTTTGTGTGCCGCCGCTATCAACCGTAGTATTATTATCATTACCGCCTTCGTTTATAACCTGTGTGCCACCCTTAAGATTTGTCCCACTGGCAACAGCGCCGCTGCTTAAACTTTGGGCACCGCCACTGTTTACGGTAGCATCAATAGATGTGCCGCCACTTCTGATTGATTGATTACCGCCTGAACCCACTTGGGTTTCTTGGGCAACACCACCGACGTTAATATTTTGACTCCCCGCACTGTTAACCTGCGTTCCGACAGCCGTACCACCACCTTCCACAGTTTGCCAGCCACCATTATTAATGGTAGCGCTGACAGCCTTACCTCCATTATTCACATTTTGCGCTGCGCCTAAATTAACAGTTGTACCGCTGGCAACACCACCAATTACATCTTGTGTACCGGCACTATTGACAGTAGTGCTAACAGCTGTGCCTCCTATAACGTATTCCACTCCTCGATAATCAATCTGCGTATTGCTGGCTATCCCGCCTTCATAGACATACTGTTTACCTAAATAGCCAATACTGGTGTTAAGAGCAGTACCGCCGGAAGACACAACTACGGCACCACGGGTATTGACTCCTGTAGCAATAGCTGTACCACCGCTTAAAATATATTGCAGAGCGCCGTTACCATATACTTCAGTATTATTTGCCACGCCACCGTTTTCAACATATTGGTAACTGCCGTAATTGTATATTTTAGCACTGGTAGCCGTTCCTCCGTCCACTACCTGAGTAGCGGCATTGGCATTGACAGTGTCTACTGCACTGCCACCGGTCATAACAAACTGCTTACCGCCGCCACTGATTACAGTATCTTCAGCGATACCGCCACTTACTATTGTTTGAACGCCTTTAATAACAGCGTCGGTATCAGTTCCCCCTACTTCTTGGCTGCCGCCGGCAGAAACATTTGTACTACTGGTTATACCACCCTGTTCACTTCTCTGCGTGCCACCACTCATTACCTCTGTTCCTACAGCAGTTGCTCCGTTAGATATTTCTTGTACTGCCCCACTATGAACAATATCCCCGCTAGTTATACCTCCACTGCCAATTGTTTGCTTCCCGCCTTCATATAGATTTGTCCCGCTTCCTATACCTCCACTGCTAATTGTTTGCTTCCCGCCTTCATATAGGTTTGTCCCGCTTGCTACACCGCCACTGCTGATTGTTTGGCTAGCCCCGGAATAAACTTTCGTACCACTTGCCAAACCGCCGTTAATAATTTCTTGACTTGCTCCCCCGGAAAGGAAGGTGCCTCTGGCTAGTCCTGCCACAGTCTCGCTGCCACCCGATAAGACAAAGCTATACGCGGCAGTACCACCCTGCTCTATGGTTTGGCTGGCTCCGGCCGACACTTCAGCAGCATAAGCAATACCACCGCTGGAGACTACCTGCTTCCCATTGCTAGTTACAACATCGCTGGTAGTGATACCGCCGGAACTAATATTCTGCACACCGCCACTTTCAATGGTGTTCGCTGCTCCCACACCGCCACTGCTGATGGCCTGAGTCCCACCGCTTTTAACAGTATTGCTGGCTGCAATCCCCCCCTCCTCTATATTTTGTAAAGCACCGCTATTAACAGTATTTCTCACAGCCAAGCCGCCGCTAGATACATTCTGAACTCCGCCGCCGCTGATGATATTATCTGTAGTAATTCCATCAGAGCCTATATTCTGGATTCCACCTGATTCAATGGTATTACTGACAGCAAAGGCACCGTTGGAAACATTTTGTGAGGCGCCGCTTTGAACCGTAGTTTGGCTAGTTGTGCCACCACTCAGCACATTCTGATTTCCGCCTGCAGCAACAGTATTGCTGACGGCAAGACCTCCGGCACTAATATTCTGATTTCCGCCTGCAGCAACAGTATTGCTGACGGCAAGACCTCCGGCACTAATATTCTGATTTCCGCCTGCAGCAACAGTATTGCTAACAGCCTTGCCCCCATTGTTAACATTCTGCGCAGCTCCGCTGGAAACAGTATTACCAATTGCCGTTCCTGACATATTTATATTTTGAACACCACCACTCAGTGTAGTACCTGTTGCTGTACCTCCATTATTGATATTTTGTGTCCCGCCATAAATAGTGGCACCTGATTCTATGCCCCCCTCCGTGATGTTTTCTTCCCCGGCACTTATGACTGCATTATAGCTAACGCCGCCATAGATGCTATAAGTACCGCCTCGTACCTGAGTATTGCTGGCGACAGCGCCGGAATAAATACCCAGGTATGGCAAAAAGCCATCTTCCCAATTATTTACAATAGTATTAATCGCCGTACCACCTGATTGGACTTCTTCAACTGCCGCCTTCCGCAATACAGTATTGATAGATGTGCCTCCACTACTAATAACCTGTCGCGCCCCATTACCATAAACAGTAATGTTCTCTGCTACACCTCCGTTATAGACCTTTTGACAAGCGCCATTATTAGCAACCAAGGCATCTTTGGCAGTGCCGCCATTCACATACTGTGATCCTCCGTTATTAACAGTCATACTAGAGGTGAGGGCACCCTTTTCCACATATTGGATACCACCATGTACTTCCCCGGAAAAGCTACTGCCTCCGCTTTTCACAGTCTGAGTACCACCGTTATACACCGTTGTACCTGTTGCTAAACCACCGCTGCCCACTACTTCTGAACCGCCGGAAGACACAGTAGTATATTCCGTTGTGCCTCCTTTGACACTAATTATGCCGCCGGATTCAGCCGTGGCTGATACTGACATGCCTCCGCTGCTTACGTCAAGATTACCGCTAACATCTGTATGACTGACAGTTTCTCCCCCGCTGATAGTGCCTGTTCCGCCACTGCTGATAGTGGAGCTGTCAGCCAAGGGAGCTGCCTCAGCCATACTGAATAAAAGCCTGTCACTGTAGGTTTCCAGCATACCGGCCGCGGCCACGGCCTTATGGGAATGCAGTTCTTTATTCACATCTTCTATGATATCCACATAGGGCATCGCTACTGGTGTGAAAACATTGAACCCATTCATTATGGCCACAGTTATGGCTAATTTTTTCTTGAGATTCTTCACATTATTTTTCCCTTTACTCATTCGCTAATCTCCTCCTTTTGTACTACAAATTCGCTGCATCTTTTAATAGGACTTTGCCTGCTCCTGCTTGCCTGTCTTTCAGCAATCTGTCTATGGTATTGTTGACAAAGCCGGATGTAATTGTACGGGTACATTCAAATTCTCGGGCCGTTCCTTTTTGCAGAGGACAGTTTGCTATATCAGAATAGTTGAATGCCAATTTTGTGTTATTTAAACAGCTGTTGCAAACATGATAGTGCTGTACTCTATAGGGAGTGGAAAACTCAATATTAGATGCGCTGAAGCCGGAAATCATAACCACCGGCCTGCCAACGCCCCAGGCTACCCAAGACAAGCCACTGGGCAGACCTACAAAGAAATCCGCATAATACAATAAATCAATGCGGTCTTGGAGAGGAATGTTTCCTGTAAAATCCTCTGCCCCAAAGGGAATATTATTGCCATATCTTCCATTAACAGTGGTTCGTTCCTTGTCAATGCAAAGGACTCTATAACCCAATTCTTTCAAGTGAGCAATCACTTCCACCCAACCAATGGGATTGTTCCAATATTTTGCTTGACCCGTAGCTTTTGTGGCAATGCAGACATACTTTCCCTTAATCTTCCGCTTTTTTTCGGAAGGATTAAGCTGTAATTGTCTTTCCACCGGCTCTAACCCAAGAATATAGGCCGCATGTTTTTGCAAGCCTACAATTCTCCAATCATAGGGCTGTAGTTCTTTATGCTCATCCCAGGGATAAAAAACACCCATAAAATAACTGGCATAGAGATTCTCCGGCACATCCTCCTGGTTAATAAATTTAATCTTGGGATATTCGGCCCATAAAATTTCGGAGAACCGCGGTGCCATAGCACAATAAACTTCACAATTATGCTTCTTCCGAAACTCCTCTACATAAGGAAACCAAGCCAGCACATCCCCCAAAGCAGTATCCGGGAACTTAATCAATACCTTTTTGCCCTTAGCATTATAATCATGAGCAAAAACCAGTTCCTCTTTATCCTTATTTTTCTTATATACTTCAATACGGAAATCAACAAAATAACGTTTGGTGCTTGTGATAGTGGAATCGTTGGCAGCTGCGTCATACAGCACTAAATCCGCAGTCTTGTCCAGCAAGCGTACTCTGTATGCGCCTTTGGGCACTTTGACCCTGGCACCTAAGTTGAAGTCATAAAACAAACCTTCCACAGGTGTTTTCCCGGCAATTACAGGTGGGTTAAAACTCATATATGGTTTTCTCTCTGTCATCTTATACACAGCCTCTCTTCAGTTGTATTTTTTGTTTTAAAGGGTTCAAATTCTTGTCCTGCATCAAACGGTCAATAGTTTTACAGACCTGACCGCTGCTAATAAATTTTGAACATTCAAATTCTCTGTCCGTGCCTTGATGTCTTGGACACCAGCCAAAATCATTATGTACGAATTCTTCACTGCTATCTGTCCAGCAACCATTACATACGTGATAGTTAATTACCCGGTAAGGAGTATAAAATTCACTCAAGGGCAGGGAAAACCCGGAAATCATGACAACCGGAATACCTGTGCTCCATGCCAGCCAGGAAAGCCCGCTAGGCAACCCTACAAAAAAATCTGCCCCGGCTAGAAGGTCCACTCTTTCCTGCAACGGTAAGGCTCCCGTAAAATCTTCCACCCCAAAGGGAATAACATTCCACAGCCTGCCGTTTCCGTGACTCTTTTCTTTGTCTATGCAAAGAACTCTGTACCCCAGCTTCTTTAAATAATCTACTGTTTCAATCCAGCCTCTGGGATTATTCCAGTACTTAGCCTGACTGGTTGCCTGGGTTGCTACGCAAACATAGGGTTCCTTTATAACATGTTTGGGCTTGGAAGAAGGAGTTGTTATGGGACGAATTTCCACAGGATCCAATCCCAGAATATGAGGAATTGTTTTTTGCAGTCCTACAATGCGAAAATCGACGGGCTGATGAATCCTATCGTCGGCCGGGAAAAAGATACCCATATAATATGTAGCATAACAATCAGGAGGAACCTGTCCCGGTTTCAAGAAACCAATGTCGTGATAGGCCGGCTTGAAAAGCTCTGCTATTTCCGGTGCCATGGAGCAATAAACCTTGCACCCATGTTTTTTTTGAAATTCTCTGGCGTAAGGGAACCAGGCCAAAATATCTCCTAATGTTCCTACCGGGAAACGAATATGCACATTTTTATTTTTAAGATTCAAATCATGGGTATAGATTAATTTACCTTGACGGGAAACTTCCACATGAAAATTAATGTAATATTTTTTGGAACTGGTTACCATCACATCGCTGGCATCCGCATCATATAATACGGAATCCGTATCACTGTCCGTGAACTTAATGTGATAATCCCCGTGGGGAACTTTAATACGCAACCCATAATTGAAATCCAGCATCAAACCAGGAATCGCCGTAGACAGTTTAATTTCTCCGGGATTATAACTGGCATACGCTAATTTTTTTTCTGTCATTTTCTGTCATCCTCTTTTCTTCATGTGTTTATTGGTTTGAAACCATTCTTTTTCCCCTTCATCACTTGAATTACATGATAATAATTTGGAGGTGAAAAAGAATGGTCCCAAAGCAGTAAATTTTTTATTTGTTTATGTTGGTTTAGGTTTTTAGTCCTAGTCCTAAAGACCTGCACATTAAAAATGATAAGTCAATCCCAGGCTGTAATTCCAATGGGATGACACATCACCGCCCATACCCCTGCGTCCTATATTGCCATACCAGGACATCTTTTTATTCTTCTTTTTCATTGTCTAAAACCTCGCTTTGTCTGTTTTTATGTACGTTTTTACAATAGCCCTCCTTGTTCCCTCTTACAAATACGAATAACTAATATGCGTATAACCTGTTCTTATGACACAAAGTTGCCTTATTCTTGTCATATTTTTCTTTAGGTATAATGCGACGTTAGCCCAATATGTAAAATATCTGTTACATTTTTGGGAACAAGGAAAAAGTTGAAAACGCAGAAAAATTTTGTAATAAAACGGAAAAACAACCAAGAGAAAGGTGCTTTTCTCGGTTGTTTTTTTGTACACAAAAATAAAAGGCTATAACATAATGACTGTTTTTGTCATTGTGTTATAGCCTTTTCAGCTAATTTAAATTTTATCTTTTATTGTCCGTCGGACAACTCATTGGTTAGCATTTCCCTGAATTTTTTTAAGGCAGGATTGGAAATGCTTTCATCGAGTCGGACAAAAGCTACTTCCACAGGAGAAAATTCTATTGCAACCGGCACCTCCACCAGGGTGCCTGCTTCCAACTCTTCCTCAATAAATTCCTTGGCAATGCAGCCAATTCCCATTCCTAGTCGGGTGAAATCCAAAACCACATCCAAGTCATTTGCTTCCAAAATGTTTTGTGGTTTAATATGCTTTTTTTCTAATGCCTTGTCTAAAGCTTGACGGATTCCATCCTGTTTTTTCAATAATACTAAGGTTGATTTTTGGAAAAGCTTGCCTATATTGTCCCCTACAATAGGTCCCAGTCTTTTATAGTATTTTGCTTTCGCAACAAAAATAACGCTCAATAAACCCAGTGGGTGAGCTTTCATTGTTTTATCAACATCCTGGCCATGTACCAATGCTACATCGATTTCATGTCTGGTTAAAGCCAGCATAGTATTTTCCGAAGATCCGCAAGTTATAGAAACATGCATTTTGGGATACATTTGCAAAAAAATATTCAGGTATGGTAAAAGATATCTTTGACACAAAGCATTGTTTGTACCTATCCGTAAATGACCCTTGCCTTCTTCAATGCCTGAGCTAATGCTTGCTTCTGCCTGGTTTAAAACATTCAGGGCTTCTTCCACGTGTTCATATAGAATCTTCCCCTCTTCTGTCAGTTCAACCCCACGAGATTTTCTGACGAATAAAGGGCATTTCATATTTTCTTCCAACTTGCGAATGGACTGACTCACAGCCGGTTGACTGATAAAGAGCTGCTCTGCCGCTCCTGAAATATTACCCAGATTAGCTACTGCATAAAACACCCGATACAAAGTTAAATTTTGGTCAAGCATTCCTAGTAACCTTCCCCCAAAAAGAATTATTTTCCTGTCCTACCCCTCTTAGTCATAGGAACTCCTTCCTTGCAAAGAGGACATCCCTCAGGTTTATATGTTTCTACATCCAGATGCAGCAGTGCTTCGGTACGAATGCCAAAATCCACTTTGCCGCCGCTTCTGTCTACTAAAAGTCCTACGCCTACAGGAATCCCCCCCTGAGCTTTTACTGCATCAATGACCTCCACCACGCTGCCGCCGGTAGTAACAATATCTTCCACTATCAGCACTCTGGTTCCCGGTTCAATATGAAAACCTCTTTTAAAGGTCATCTTTCCTTCAACACGCTCAGTAAAAAGAGATCTTGTTCCCAAACATTTAGCTACTTCATAAGATAGGAGAATGCCACCTGTCATAGGACCTACTACTACCTGAATATTGTCATTGATAAACCTGGCAGCAATTTCCTTGCACAATTTTTCCGTATAACGAGGATGCTGCAGAACATTGAATTTTTCTACATACATAGGACTGTGAAGTCCGCTGGTCAAGAGGAAATGCCCGTGAAGAACTGCCTGGGTTTCTTCCAACATTCTCATAACTTCCTGCTCAGTCATTTTTTACACCTCTGATTTCGCTGACGATGCTCTCTACCGCCGCTATTTTATTTTCTGCTTTAGTAACAGGTCTGCCTACTACTAAATGTGTAGAACCATTTCTAACGGCCCCCGCCGGTGTAGCAATGCGGCTCTGGTCATTGCTGGCAGAACCTGCCGGCCTGACTCCCGGAGTAACAATCAAGAACTGCGAACCGCAGGCTTTCCGTATAGCCGCCGCTTCTTGGGGAGAAGCCACCACTCCGTCCAATCCGCTGGCTTTTGCCAATTTTGCTAATGCCACCACTTCAGCACCGATGGGCTGTGCGTAGTTTAATTGAGACCATTGTTCATCATCCATGCTGGTTAATACTGTCACGCCAATTAATTTGGGCGCCGGAATCCCCAGCTGTGCCGCTGTCTCCTTGACTGCCTTGGCAGCTTCCTCCATCATCTTGGCACCACCGACAGTGTGAACGTTCAAAATATCCGCTCCCAGCCTAGTTAAAACACTTAGGCTTTTAGCCACTGTGTTGGGAATGTCCTGTAATTTTAAATCCAAAAACACATGCTTTTTTTGCCCTTTAAGAAACTTTACTATATCAGCTCCTGCTGCATAGTAAAGTTCCATGCCAACTTTATAGTAGCTCACTGTGTCCCCCAAAGCAATAACCAACTTCTTTGCCTCTTCTCCCGTGGGAAAATCCAAGGCTACTATCAGTCTGTCATCTGCCTGCATTCCTTTCACTCCTTATTATTTATTTTTTCGGCAAAGCTTTGCCGATAATTTCCTGTATGTTTTGGCAGCCCTGGTCATCCAGATATTTAAGAATATCTTGACTGATTGTTTCTGTTAAACAAGGATTACGGAAATTCCCGCAGCCTACCGCCACAGCAGTGGCTCCTGCCAGGAAAAATTCCAGGGCATCATCGGCGTTCATAATCCCTCCCATACCGATGATGGGAATATGAACAGCCTGGGCCACCTGATAAACCATCCGCACGGCCACGGGCCGTACGGCCGGTCCTGACAAGCCCCCCATAATGTTTCCTAAGACAGGCTTTTGCTGGGCAATGTCTATCTTCATGCCCAAAAGAGTATTAATTAAAGAAATAGCATCACTGCCGGCTTCTTCTGCGGCCAGAGCAATTTCCGCTATATCAGTAACGTTAGGTGTCAGTTTAGTAATAATTGTCTTACGAGTATGGCTTTTTACTGTCCTGATTACTTTCGCTGCTTCTGTAGGACAGGTGCCAAAAGCCAGCCCACCTTGTGCCACATTGGGACAGGAAATATTAATCTCAATAGCCTCCACTCCGTCTACATCTAGCTTTTCCGCCAGCTCACCATATTCTTCCGGTGAATCGCCATCTATGTTGACAATTATAGGGACCTTATATTTTGTAAGTTTCGGCAGCGTAGTATTGAGGAAATAGTCTACCCCGGGATTTTCCAGACCGACACAATTCAGCATACCGGCCGGTGTTTCTACCACTCTCTGGCCTTTGTTGCCTGCCCTAGGTTCCAAAGTGGTTCCTTTGACGGTAACCGCCCCGATTTTTTCCAAATCCACAAAATCTGTAAATTCCAAGCCAAAGCCAAAAGTTCCGGAAGCAGTAGTAATGGGGGTAACCATATTTAAAGCACCGATTTTTACGGCCAGGCGACCATCATAGAGTGCTTTTACCATTCTGCTACCTCCTTAGACCAGAAAACCGGTCCGTCAGTACATACTTTCAGTCTTTTGCCTAACCCGCCGCAGGAGCAGGATAAACAGGCTCCTAATCCGCAGGCCATATATTTCTCCAAAGAAATCTGACATGGCACACCTGATTTATCGATTGAGCCAATAACTCCCCGCATCATGGGAGAGGAACCGCACAGATAAACACAGTCATATTTGCCTCCGGCCAAAAGCTCCGGTAAAAGGGCATTAACCGTGCCCTTTGTGCCGGCTGAGCCATCGTCAGTAGTAATATAAAGTTTTTTTACTTTATCTTGGTAAAGTTTAATCCAGAAAAGCTCTTCGGCTGTTTTGGCGCCCATTAGGACTTCTGCTTTCTCTTTGGGGAAATTCTGAGCCAGAAAGTGCAAAGGTGCTAAACCCATGCCGCCGCCCACAATAAGAGGATGCTCACTATCCAGGGAAAAACCATGTCCCAAAGGTCCCATAACATTTAAATTCTCTCCTGCTTTAACTTGTGCCAAAATTTTTGTTCCATCCCCAACAATACGATAAACCACCGTAACAACGCCTTGCTGCCTATCAACATCAGCAATGCCAAAAGGGCGGCGTAGAAAAGGCACCGCCTGTTTGGTTATTTCTATAGTCAGGAACTGTCCCGGCTGTGCTTCCCGGGCAATAGCCGGTGCCTGAAATTTTAGCAAGTTAACATCTGAAGCTAATTGTGTTTGTTGTAAAACACCTGCTGCACAAATATGCTTAGTCATATCTTACTCCCAATTCAAATCTTGCAAGGCCACAATGCTGACGATTCTCCGGCGGCGCATGGCACTCATGACCTGTTGCAAAGCCTTGGCCGTATCCATGGAGGTCAGACAAGGAATGGCATGCTCTACAGAAGAACGGCGAATCTTGAAACCATCTTTGGTAGCATCCTGCCCATGGGTCATAGTATTGATTACCATATTAATCTTACCGCTCTTAATATCGTCCAGCAAATTCGGCGTACCGGAAGAAATCTTCTTGGCCTCGTCTACCTTTACCCCTCTTTCGGTAAGGAATTGGGCAGTGCCCGGCGTAGCCATAATCTCATAGCCTAAATCCGCAAAACCGGAAGCGATATCCGTAGCTTCTGCCTTATCCATATCTGCCACTGTAACAAGAATAGCCCCTTCGTCAGGGATATTGAAGCCGGCAGCAATGCAGGCCTTATACAAAGCCCGTGGGAACTGATAGTCAATACTCATCACTTCTCCGGTGGATTTCATTTCAGGCCCCAGATTAATATCCACATCTGTCATTTTATTAAAGGAGAAGACGGGAGCTTTAACCGCATAGTAGTCCGGGAAATATTTAAGTCCCGGTTTCAAGCCCTGTTCCCTGATGCCCACTCCCATGGCGCATTTTGTTCCTACATCAACCATGGAAATTCCCGTGACTTTGCTCAGGAAAGGAACCGTACGGGAAGATCTTGGATTCACTTCAATAACGTAAACCTTACCGTCCCTAACAATATACTGGACATTAATCATACCGTGAACTTCTAGTCCTAAAGCCATTCTATTGGTATAGTCAATAATGGTTTTAATTACATGCTCGCTTAAATCCCTGGGAGGATAAACAGCGATGCTATCACCGGAGTGCACACCGGCACGTTCAATATGCTGCATAATACCGGGAATTAAGACATCCTTACCGTCGCAGATAGCATCTACTTCCACTTCGGTTCCCATGAGATAATGGTCCACCAGAACAGGATGCTCCTGTGAAGCCTTTACCGCATTATTCATGTAATATTTCAATTCTTCGTCTTTGTACACTATCTCCATGGCCCTTCCTCCCAAAACATAGGAAGGTCTAACCATAACAGGATAACCTACATCATTGGCTGCCTTTAAAGCGCCTGCAATATCAAAGACCGTGTGTCCTTTGGGTCTGGGAATATTTTCCGCCGTGAGAAGCTCGTCAAATCTTTCCCTGTCCTCAGCCCTATCAATGCTGTCAACGGAAGAGCCCAGAATTTTCACTCCACACCGGTTCAAAGGTCCTGCCAAATTAATGGCTGTCTGACCACCGAATTGAACAATGACTCCTTCCGGTTTTTCTCTGTCGATAACATTCAAAACATCTTCCAAAGTCAGAGGCTCAAAATACAGCCTGTCGGAAGTATCAAAGTCAGTGCTGACAGTTTCCGGGTTATTGTTAATAATAATCGTCTCGTAGCCTAAATCTTTCAGAGCCCAGACAGAATGTACAGAGCAATAATCGAACTCTACGCCCTGGCCGATACGGATAGGACCGCTGCCCAGCACAATAACTTTCTTTTTATCTGTGTCTTCAACTTCATCTTCTGTGCCATAGGTTGAGTAGTAGTAAGGTGTTTCCGCATCAAATTCCGCGGCACAGGTATCAACCATTTTGTAGGTTGGTATAATGCCCCAGTCTTTCCGCATGGCCCGTACTTCCAACTGATCTTTGCCAATTATTTTCCCGATTGTTGCATCGGCAAAGCCCATTTTCTTGGCCTTGACCATTAACTCTTTGTCCATGGGATTTTCTGCTAAATCTTTTTCCATGTCCACAATATTGTGAATTTTCCGCAGGAAGAAACGGTCTATTTTAGTAATCTTATGGACCGGTTCGATAGCCATACCTCTGCGAAAAGCCTCTGCAATAACAAAGAACCGATTATCATCCTGAACCTTTACCTTCTCAAAAACCTCTTCGTCAGACATGGGCTTAAGTTCAGGCATGTCCAAATGAATACGCCCGATTTCCAAAGAACGAACAGCCTTAAGCAAGGCGGCCTCCATATTCCTTTCAATGGACATTACTTCTCCCGTTGCTTTCATCTGAGTTCCCAGTGTATGGTCTGCATTAACAAATTTATCGAAAGGCCAGCGGGGTATTTTCAGAACAACATAGTCCAAGGTGGGCTCAAAGCAGGCAGTAGTTTTCTTAGTAACAGCATTTTCGATTTCATCCAGATTGTAACCAATCGCAATCTTGCTGGCTACTTTGGCAATGGGGTAACCGGTTGCCTTAGAAGCCAAGGCCGAAGACCTGCTGACTCTGGGATTTACTTCAATAACAATATATTCTTCTGAATCTGGATTCAGGGCATACTGCACATTGCAGCCCCCTTCTACCCCCAGCTCTCTGACAATATCTATGGCAGCAGTTCTCAGCATCTGTACTTCCCTATCAGACAAGGTCTGGCAAGGAGCTACTACAATACTGTCACCGGTGTGAATACCTACAGGGTCCAGGTTTTCCATATTGCAGACAGTTACGCAGTTGTCCGCATGGTCCCGCAAAACTTCAAATTCGATTTCTTTCCAACCGGCTACAGACCGTTCAATCAGGGCCTGGCCGATAAGGCTATAAGTTAATCCTTTGTTGGTAATATCATCCAGTTCATCATCATTGTGAGCAATGCCGCCCCCTGTGCCGCCTAAGGTATAAGCAGGACGGACGATTAGGGGATAGCCCACTTTCCTGCCAAATTCTTTGGCCGCTGTCACTGTTTCTACGATGGTGCTTTCCGGAATAGGCTGATGGAGCTTTTGCATAGTTTCCTTAAAAAGCTCTCTGTCTTCGGCTTTTTTAATGCTCTCTATTTGAGTACCTAAAAGTTTCACATTATTAGCTTGCAAGATACCTTTTTTATCCAAGTCCATAGCCAGATTCAAGCCAACCTGACCGCCTAATGTAGCCAGAAGGGAATCAGGGTGCTCTCTCTTGATAACGCTTTCCAGAAATTCAGCGTTCAAAGGTTCCACATATACTCTGTCGGCAATATGTACATCTGTCATAATGGTAGCAGGGTTGCTGTTAACCAGAACTACTTCCACCCCTTCTTCTTTTAGGGCACGGCAGGCTTGAGTGCCTGCATAGTCGAATTCAGCGGCCTGGCCGATAATGATAGGACCTGAACCGATAACCAAAACTTTGTTGACATCTTTTCTCTTTGGCATCTTAGTGTCCTCCCATCATTTTAATAAAGCGTTTGAATAAATAGCCGTTACCGCTAGGGCCCGGTGATGCTTCCGGATGATACTGCACCGTGAAAGTAGGATGTGTCAAGTATTTCAGCCCTTCAATAGTCCCATCATTTAAAGAGCGATTAGTCACCTCCACTGCCAAGTCTTTCAAGGAATCCTCGTCTACCATGAAACCATGGTTTTGGGAAGTAATAGTTACCTTATTATCCACATAATCTCTTACCGGTTGATTAATTCCTCTGTGACCAAAAAGCATCTTTTTCGTTTTACCGCCACAGGCCAAAGCCATAACCTGATGACCCATACAGATACCGAAGATAGGCTTTTTGCCAACCATTTTCTTAATATTATCTATCTCAATTTTTAAATCAGCCGGATCTCCCGGTCCGTTGGACAGAAAGATACCATCCGGTTGGCAGGCCAGAACGTCTTCTGCAGGAGTTTCGGCCGGAAATACTGTCAGAAAGCAATTCTCTTCCACCAGACATTTTAAAATATTGTCTTTAATGCCGTAATCCATAACTGCCACATGATATTTATTGCCCTCTCCCAGAGTATAAACAGTGGGGGTGGTGACCTTAGCCACCTGATTATGGACATCGGGAGTGGTCAGCAGCTTATCCACTTCTTCCTGAGGCATGGCAGCGGGAACCACTACTCCCTGCAATGTACCATAAGAACGAATCTTTCTGGTGATGGCTCTGGTATCCACGCCGGTCAGTATAGGTATGTCATTTTTCTCCAGAAAATCAGGAAGAGTACCCTCGCTGCGCCAATTGCTGGGCTCGTCACACAATTCGCTGACAATTAAGCCCTGATACCAGCATTTATCCGATTGGTCGAAAATTTTATTGCAGCCATAATTACCAATTAGGGGATAAGTAAATATAACAATTTGGTCACAGAAAGAAGGGTCTGTTAAAGACTCCTGATAACCGCTCATGCCTGTTGTGAAAACCACCTCTCCTACGGCATTTCTGTTGCCATAAAGTTCTCCCTCATACACGCTGCCGTCTTTCAGAACCAGCTTACCTTTTACTTTCTGCATAGTACACCGTCTTTCATGACAAATTTGCCATCTACCATGGTGGCTGCCGCTTTACCTTTGCAATGTTTCCCTTCGTAAGGAGTCAATTTTGCCTTAGAATAGAATTTTTCCCCTTCTACCGTCCATTCCTTGTTTAAGTCCAAAATGGTAATATCCGCAGGCTTGCCTTCTTGTAAAGTTCCTGCGTCTAAGTTAAAAATCTTGGCAGGATTTGTGCTCATTTTATCTACTATTTCATTGATGGTGAAAAGTTTGCTTTGGTATAAATCCGTAAGGATAACCCCTACAGAGGTTTCCAGGCCCGGCAGGCCATTTGGGGCATAGCGGAATTCCACATCTTTTTCTTCAGGGCAATGGGGAGAATGATCTGTGACAATAGCATCAATTGTGCCATCTTTCAATCCTTCCCTTAAAGCGTCCACATGGTCCTGAGAACGAAGAGGCGGTGACATTTTAGTCGCAGTGCTATAGGAGGCACAGGCTTCATCAGTTAAGGTCAGATGATGGACAGTTGCCTCGCAGGTAATATTAACACCCTGTTTCTTAGCTTTACGAATAATATCCACAGCGCCTTTACTGGCTACGTGAGCAATGTGAATATGGGCACCCGTATAATCGGCAATAATAGCATCCCTGGCTACAGCAATATCTTCTGCTATGGAAGGAACACCCGGTACCCCAATCCGTGCTGATACGGCACCTTCGCTCATAAAGCCTTCTTTATTCATCTGGCTTTCAATATCGTGGCAAATCAGCGCTTTCCCAAAAGAACTGGCGTATTTGGCTGCTAAGGTCATAATATATGAATTTTCCACATAATGTCCGTCGTCAGAAAAAGCCATGGCTCCGGCTTCGGCCATATCGCCCATTTCTGCCAGCTCCTTGCCCTCTTCCTTCTTGGTTATTGCCCCGATTACTTCCACATGGACAACACCCTTTTGTTTAGCCCGTTCCTGAACTCCTGTCACTAAAACCGAAGTATCAATAACCGGTGTGGTATTAGGCATGCACGCCACTCTGGTAATACCACCCATAGCTGCTGCCTGAGTACCTGTGGTCAGGTCTTCTTTTGCTTCCTGACCGGGTTCTCGTAAATGAGTATGTAAATCAATAAAGCCGGGAGCCACGACTAGGCCCTTGGCATCAAATTCTTCGTCTGCTTTTACGGTGATTTTAGGGCTTACGGTTTTAATAATCCCGTCTTCTACCAAAATATCCCTACCCGCATCTAAATTTTGACTGGGATCCACAACCCTGCCATTTTTAATTAGCGTTTTCAATTTGTTTGCCCCCTGTCAAAGTTAAGAATAAAAGTGCCATTCTTACGGCCACTCCATTGGCAACCTGTTCCCTAATTACCGCTTGGTCGCTGTAGCCTAAGTCCCAGGAAATTTCCAAGCCTCTGTTCATGGGGCCCGGGTGCATAACCAAGGCATCCGGCTTAGCCAGTTTCATGCGTTTTTCGTTTACGCCGTAAATTCTGGCGTATTCCCTTTTTGTGGGGAACATACCTTTATCCTGCCGTTCCAACTGAATACGGAGAATATCCACAACATCGGCGCCTTCGATAGCTTCTTCTACCGTTTTATCCAGGGTTACCCCTAAAGCTTCTATATCATGGGGCATTAAGGTCATCGGTCCTGCTACGTGCACATCGGCACCCAGCTTGGTCCAGGCCGCAATATTGCTCCGTGCCACCCTGCTATAGAGAATATCGCCGATAATAGCCATTTTTGCGCCCTTAAAAGTCTTACCCCTTTCCAGAATAGTGTACATATCTAAAAGACCTTGGGTAGGATGAGCGTGGGCCCCGTCTCCGGCATTAATCATTACCGGTCTCAGAATATCTGCCGCATATTTGGCTGCTCCTTCAATGGGATGACGCATAATAACAGCATCGCAGGCCATGGCTTGTACCGTCAGCAAAGTGTCCTTGAGGCATTCACCTTTTGCCACGCTGGACCCGGAGGCACTAAGATTAATAACATCGGCACCTAAGTATTTCCCGGCCAGTTCAAAACTGGCCCTTGTTCTGGTACTGTTTTCATAGAATAGGTTAATAATGCATTTACCCCGTAAAGAAGGCACCTTCTTAATATCCCTCTGCATGATTTTTTTCATCTCTGTCGCGGTTTTCATAATGAGATCATACTCTTCCACAGACAGGGACGCCAAATCCAGTATGTCCTTACCGGATAGGTTAGCTACTGCTTTTGCCATTGTAAATCCCCCATTCTTTTTAGATATAAAAATAAAGCCCTCTCGTCCTAAGACAAGAAGGCTTCTAAATGTGCCATACTTATAAGATAAAAGTCCCTTTCTTAGTCTCACAGGACTAGATTAAAGGTCGATATTTAACTGTGTTAATCTTATCACTCCATACCTTAAAAGTCAACCGATTTAACAAGCCGTTGTGGCTAAAGCTTACCCTTTGGCAGCTGCTTTTTTAACCTCTACCTCAAACATTCTGCTCCAAGGCAGGTCATAGGTGAATTTGTTTAATTCTTCCGGGCGGAAATATTTTCCTGCCAGATTTTTAATACCCTTAGAAACCGCTTGTTCTGCCTGAGCTCTTTGGTCCGGCTTTAAAGAACCGTCCACCCATTTATTGGGTCTGACCAGGTTGGCTCTCACATCCTGACGGACATTGGCTTCATAGGCCCATTCATCCAGATATCTTACGGCCATTAAGTCATTTTTGGCTATTTCCGTAAAATATGGCCTCAATAACCCTTGTCCCAGAGTATATCCTATGGTATTACTGGCAGTATTCCAGCCCGCATAGGAATTCAGGAGCCAGGCCATAGGCGCCTTATAGGCCGCAGGACCGATTCCTCCCCGGGCCGGCACTTTTATCCTGATTTCTTTCCGGGTTTCAAACAAGCCCTTTACCAAGCCGTTATCCGACCCATTTCCATAGGCAATATCAGCAATACCTACGTTTTTCCCTGCTTTAATGTAATCCCAAGTTTTCGTCAGAAAATGTTTATGAGCATTGGTAATAACACCATTATTAATAGCCTGGTCACTAGCAGGTGGCGTTGGCCCCTTAACCGGAGTATTCACGGCCATAACAAAATCAGCTCTCTTAGGACTGGCAGCCGGGAATCCCCCTGCTGCCAAAATATGCTGGCGGATGGTATCCTTTACCGGTTCATCTTCATAGGAGGGAATAAGTTTTTCCCCCTGTCCCTCAGTATAGAAGCTGTAGACAACAGGAGTCTTTTGCTCTATCTTGTTTACAGCCCTGTTAAGAAGAATCAAGCCCAGCTGATCAGCCCCTACAAAGAAACGAATCTTATAATCCGGCAGGCCGGGCAATAAGGCTTTAATTCTTCTGGCATCCCGATGGGCATCAGAATTAGGTGCTGTATCGTCCTTGCCTAAGAGGAAATAATTAAAAGCATTATCTTTTACCCCCTGCAGCAATTGCTCTGTTACTTCTAGATTAGCTTTTCTTCTGGTATATAAATCCGTCTGGACTTCCTGGGGAATGGCCTTTAAGATTTCCTCAAGCTCTGCTTTTTCCTTTTTCTTGATGGTACCCATTTCCAGTTTGTCCCTAAGCTCTCCCATCCGGAAAATCTTGGACCCCCACCGGCTATAGTAAGCCGGTTCCGCAGGAGCGCTGCTGGCTCTGGGAGAGCGCATTACTGTATCGTAAACATACAAACGCAGACAATCAAACTTTTTCTTGAAATCAATTAAGCGTTGCGTCCTGGCGGCCAGAACTTCTTTTGGCAAAGTATGTGTCCTAGACGGCACTAGCCCGCCGTAAATCAAACTATCGCTGGAAACTACCGCATCCGTGGCTAAAAGAGCATTATCCTCCAGCCACTTAAACATCTTATCAGGATCTCCCATCCTATTGTAGGAAGCCACATATTCTTCAGGCGGAGTCTCAATATCCCACCCTGCTGCCTTCAATGTCTCTACCGTATACCCTAAACAAACCGGTCGGTTATCTATAGGAATAAAAAGTATTTTTTCCTTGGCTAACCCAATCACAGGCAGTCCTATAAAACATACCAATAACAACCCTAAAAGCTTATTTTTTATTTTTTCCCGCATTTTTCTTCCTCCCATCTGTTTTTTAATTATAACACAAAATTCAGAAAACATTTAACTTTATCCTGCTTTGTGCTAAAATAAGAATAACAGCTATCAGAATAATCGCCATAGCTAAAAAAAATGTAGAGCATTCTACAAAAGGGAGGAATGGATATGGGTTTAACAACAAGAATCCTTATAGGCTTAGTCCTTGGTGTTGTCGCCGGATTAGGTTTAGGTGAGGGTGGGGTAAAGTTTGCTAATGCCTGGGTTGGCCCTCTGGGTACGATTTTCATGAACATGATCAAAATGATTATTGTGCCCCTGGTATTTTCTTCATTGGTGGTTGGTGTAGCAGGGTTAGGCGACATTAAGAAGATTGGTCGCGTAGGTGTTAAAACTGTTGTTTATTATTTAGCAACAACTGCAGTAGCTATTGTTATTGGTCTTATTTTAGGTACACTGGTAGTTCCGGGCGCCGGTCTTACTGTTCCCGGTAATGTTAAGGCAGCAGCCAAAGCTGCTCCCCCCATCATGAAAGTTATCACTGATATTTTCCCCACCAACGTATTGGATTCCATGGTTAAAGCCAATATGTTACAAATTATCTGCTTTGCTATGTTCTTTGGTGTTGGTGCCGTAGCTGTTGGCGAAAAAGCTAAGCCCATGTTAACTATTTGCGATGGCTTGGCAGAAGTTTGCTACAAGATTGTTGGCTACATCATGCAATTTGCTCCTATTGGCGTATTCGGTTTGATTTGCCCGGTAGTTGCGAAAAACGGTCCTGCTGTTTTACTGCCCTTATTAAAAGTAATTATTTGCGTATACTTTGGTTGCTTCTTACATGCTGTCCTTGTTTATGGCGGCATATTAACTGCCGTAGGACATTTCAGTCCCATTACTTTCTTTAAGACCATTGCTCCTGCTCAGCTGATTGCTTTCACAAGCTGTTCTTCCAGCGGTACATTGCCTGTCAGCATGCAGTGTGCTAAGAAACTTGGCGTAGATGATGATATTGCCAGCTTCGTACTGCCTTTAGGCGCTACTGTCAATATGGATGGTACTGCTTTGTATCAAGGTGTCTGCGCTTTGTTCGTAGCTCAGATTTACGGCGTAGATTTAACAGCTGCCCAATATGGCATCATCGTTGTCACCGGTACTCTTGCTTCCATTGGTACCGCCGGAGTTCCCGGGGCAGGTTTCATTATGTTAACCATGATTTTAACTGCTTTAGGCCTTCCTCTGGAAGGCAGTGCCTTGATTGCCGGTATTGACCGTGTTCTGGATATGCCCAGAACCTGCGTTAATATCACCGGTGACCTAATGGTATCTTATGTAGTTAACAAGAGCGAAAAAGAAAGAAAATAAGCGAGTAAAATATTAAAGCCTGACGGCTTAGCCGTCAGGCTTTTTTCGTTATGCGTAGTGGTTCATTACTTCGGATAGTTATTGTTGTTTTTGTCTTTAAGCACTACATCGTGTGCCCCGCCCTCAACCAGGCTGGTAGCAGATACTAAGGTTAAACGGGCTTTTTGCTGGAGTTCACGAATATTCAGGGCTCCGCAGTTGCACATGGTAGAACGCATCTTGCTCAAAGAAAGATTCAGGTTGTCTTTTAAGGAGCCTGCATAGGGAACGTAGGAATCAACACCTTCCTCAAAGGACAATTTTTTGGCTCCTCCCATATCGTAACGCTGCCAGTTTCTGGCACGGTTGGACCCTTCTCCCCAATACTCTTTCATATAAGCACCATTCACGTTCACACGATTGGTGGGAGATTCGTCAAAACGGGCGAAATATCTGCCCAGCATCATAAAATCAGCTCCCATAGCCAATGCCAGTGTCATATGATAATCATAAACAATGCCGCCGTCAGAACAAATGGGCACATACACGCCGGTTTCTTCAAAATATTCGTTACGGGCCTTGGCCACATCTATTATTGCAGTAGCCTGACCGCGGCCAATACCCTTTTGTTCACGGGTAATACAGATAGAACCGCCGCCGATACCGACTTTCACAAAGTCAGCACCTGCTTCCGCCAGAAAACGGAAACCTTCGGCATCAACCACATTGCCGGCTCCCACTTTCACCTTGTCACCATATTCTTTATGAATCCAGTCCAGAGCAAGTTTCTGCCATTCACTAAAACCTTCGGAAGAATCAATGCAAAGAACGTCTGCGCCTGCATTAACCAAGGCAGGAACTCGTTCCGCATAGTCACGGGTATTAATGCCCGCGCCTACCAGAAGACGTTTTTGGTCATCCAATAATTCCAAAGGATATTGTTTGTGTGTAGAATAATCTTTCCGGAATACCATATACATCAGCCTGCCGTCTTCATCCACAATAGGAAGCGTGTTCAGCTTGTTGTCCCAGATCATATCATTGGCATCTTTCAAAGTAGTATCATGACGGCCTACCACCATGTTCTTAATAGGTGTCATAAAAGTTTCCACTTTAGTATCCAGAGGAACCCTGCTGATTCTATAGTCACGGCTGGTTACAATGCCTTCCAGCTTGCCGTTGACCGTACCGTCTGAGGTCACAGCTATTGTGGAATGACCGGTTTTTTCTTTCAGGGCCAGCACATCAGCCAATGTGTCGGAAGGTTTAATATTGGAATCACTTACCACAAAACCTGCCTTGTAGCTTTTTACTTTGGCTACCATAGCAGCTTCGCTTTCTACAGACTGGGAACCGTAAATAAAGGAAATGCCCCCTTCTTTAGCCAGGGCGATAGCCATATCCTCACCGGAAACAGCCTGCATAATCGCAGAAACCATGGGAACATTTAAGGTAAGAGCAGGTTGCTCACCTCTCTTAAACTTAACCAAAGGAGTTTTCAAGTTAACATTATCAGGAATACATTGCTCGGAAGAGTAACCGGGAATCAATAAATATTCGCTAAAAGTATGCGCGGGTTCATCATAAATAAAAGCCATTTTAATCCTCCCCTTGTAAGATATTTTTTCTATTCTATCACCAAACTGTTTCAATTGCAACAAATTAATGAGAGCTTTTCAATCTTTTTAGAGCCCGCCAAGCAATATCCGAACGATGATGTTCCTGTTCAAAATATATTCTGTCTACGGCAGCGTAAGCTTTTTCTTTAGCCAGGGGAATAGTCTTGTCTACTGCGGTCACACCCAGAACCCTGCCGCCGTTGGTCACAATCCGGCCCTCAACTTCTTTGGTCCCGGCATGAAACACTACTACACCCTGCAAAGCATTGGCTTCCTGCAGACCGGTAATGGGTCTGCCTTTTTCATAATCACCGGGATAGCCCCCGGAAGCCATAACAACGCAGACTGCAGCTTTATCGCCCCATCTGACCATTTCGGGACGCAGGGTTCCCGTGGCACAGGCCAGCATAATTTCCGCCAAATCACTTTCTAACAAAGGAACCACGACCTGTGTTTCCGGATCCCCAAACCGACAGTTAAATTCAACTACCTTGACACTATCACCTTTAATCATAAGCCCTGTATAAAGGCAGCCGGAATAGGGCCTGCCTTCTTTGGCCATAGCAGCTAAAGTCGGGCGGATAATAGTTTCCATGCATTTTTCTTTTAATGCTTCCGTAAGCACGGGAGCAGGAGCATAGGCACCCATACCACCTGTATTGGGGCCTTTATCTTCGTCATTCACACGTTTGTGATCCTGAGCAGCCACCATTGGTACTATGGTCTTCCCATCGGTAAAAGCAAAAAGGGACGCCTCTTCTCCATCCATAAATTCTTCAATTACAACACTGGCGCCGGCTGCTCCGAACTTATGGTTTCCCATAATCTCATCCAGGGCATCCAGAGCTTCTTGCTCTTCCATAGCAACAACAACCCCTTTGCCCGCCGCCAGACCATCGGCTTTAATAACGATGGGGGCACCTTGTTCCCGGACAAAGGCTTTGGCTTCTGCCAAATCTGTGCATACTTTGAAAAAAGCCGTAGGAATATTATATTTTTTCATGAGTTCTTTAGAAAAGCTCTTGGAGCCTTCTATGGCCGCAGCTGCAGCGGACGGTCCGAAAACAGGAATACCGACTTTTCTTAGAGCATCGCTGAGACCTGCTACCAAAGGCACTTCCGGTCCCACTACCACTAAATCAATTTTATTCTCTTGAGCCCACTTTACTACCAGCTCATTATTTGCCGTGTCCAAGGGAACACATTCTGCTAAGGGTGCAATTCCGGGATTACCGGGGGCCACATATATTTTCTCTGCTTTTTCACTTTGAGCCAATTTCCAGACCAGGGCGTGCTCTCTGCCGCCGCCCCCAATAACTAAGATGCGCATAATTGCCTCCCTTATTTCTTTTCCTTCTCTAATTGTTTTTCCAAATAAGCAGTAATAGCAGCATCATAAGAAGATGTATGAGCAAAAGCTTCTTTAGCCAAGGTCTTTCTGGTTCTCATATCTGCGTCACCGTATTGGCTCAGCATGGCAATAAGGCTGCTGTAACGGGAGGGATTGGTAATAACAATAACATCCCGGAAATTTTTAGCGGCCGCACGAACCATGCAGGGACCGCCAATATCAATATTTTCTATGGCTTCCTGTTCGGAGACACCGGGTTTAGCAATGGTTTCTCTGAAGGGATACAGATTCACAACTACCAAGTCTATGGGTTTAATACCATTCTTTTCCATATCTTTCACATGGTCAGGATTACTGCGAATGGCCAGAATGCCGCCGTGAATCTTGGGATTTAAGGTCTTGACTCTGCCGTCCATCATTTCCGGGAAACCGGTATAATCACTTACGTAAGTTACCGGCACCCCTGCCTCACGAATGGCTTTCATGGTGCCGCCGGTGGAAATAATTTCTACGCCGATACTGTGCAAAAACTTCGCCAGCTCCACAATACCGGTTTTGTCAGATACGCTCAATACTGCTCTTTTAATTGCCATAATTATCACCCCGTTAAGTTATTTTATATATACTTTTCTGCCTTTGACTTCAAGTTTATTTTCGCACCAGAGCTTTACGGCTTCCGGTAAAGCTAGGTGCTCTTGGACCAGGATGCGGTCTGCTAAAGAATCGTGGGTGTCATTATCCATAACAGGCACGACTTTTTGCAGAATAATTGGCCCGGTGTCCATGCCTTCATCTACGAAGTGGACGGTACAGCCTGCTACTTTGACGCCGTAGTCTAAGGCCTGTCCTTGGGCATCCAGTCCTTTGAAGCTGGGCAAAAGGGCCGGATGGATATTGATTACCCTGTGCCTCCATTTACCGATAAAGTTACCTGTAAGAATGCGCATGAAACCAGCCAGCACAACCAACTCCACATTATGCCGGCGCAGTATATCATCAATTTTGTTTTCGAATTCTTCTTTAGAACCGCATTCTTTGCGGATAACGGCTTCATTGGCAATGCCTGCTTTAGCTGCTCGTTCCAGGGCAAAAGCATCAGCTTTATCGCTCACTACTACAGCAATTTCTATGGGTAGATTTTCTAACCCTATTTTGTCCATAATGGCTTGGAGATTGCTGCCTCTCCCGCTGACCAAAACACCTATTTTGCGTTTAGTCACCGAACACGCCGCCTTTCATAATTGTTTTCTTGGTTCCTTTTACAACGGAACCCAATTCATAAAACTGCTCCTTGTTGGCTTTCAAATGCGCACGGACAGCATCTGCTTTCCCCTGAGACACTACCAGGACCATGCCTACGCCCATATTGAAGGTTCTATACATTTCTTTCCAAGGCACATTGCCCCATTCCTGCAATTTCTTAAAGACCATGGGCACTTCCCAGGCCTCAGCATTAATCAATGCATCGCAATTTTCCGGAAGAACTCTGGGGATGTTATCATAGAATCCCCCACCGGTAATGTGAACCATACCATGTAAGTTGAATTTTTCAATTAAAGGCAAACATGTTTTGGGATACAAACGAGTGGGTGTCAACAATTCCTCTCCCAAGGTTTTATGAAATTCAGGAATCGGTGTATCTACCGTCATTTCCATAACATCAAAACAAATCTTCCTCACCAGGGAATAACCGTTACTGTGAACACCGGTAGAGGGCAGCCCCAGCAGAACATCACCGGGCTGCACTTTCTCTCCGGTAATCATCTTGCTTTTCTCTACAACCCCTACGGAAAAACCGGCGATGTCATATTCACCATCAGCGTAAAACCCTGCCATTTCAGCAGTTTCCCCGCCTATCAAAGCACAACCGGATTCCTTGCAGGCCATGGCAACACCCTTCACGATATTGGCAACCTTTTGAGAATCTACTTTGGGCACGGCAATATAGTCAAGGAAAAACAAAGGCTCTGCACCCTGCACCAAAATATCATTCACGCACATAGCTACCGCATCTTGTCCAATGGTATCGTGTCTATCCATCATAAAGGCAACTTTTAATTTGGTTCCCACTCCGTCCGTACCGGAAACCAGCACCGGTTCCTTGTATTTATTCTGCAAGGCGAAAAGACCCCCAAAACCGCCCAAATCGCCAATAACCTCCGGACGATAGGATGCCCGCACACTGTCTTTCATAAGCTCTACAGCTTTATTGCCGGCATCAATATCCACACCGGCATCTGCATAAGTAATCACTTTTTTCTTTTCCACATCAATTCTCCT
>DAIQMR010000018.1:0-48973 GCA_036788835.1 Acidaminococcaceae bacterium | reverse complement strand
GATTACTATTGCCAAAGGCTTGGAGCTTTTGGATACGCCGGGTGTTTTATGGCCTAAGTTTGAGGATCAGGAAGTGGGTTTGTTTCTGGCCCTGACCGGCGCAATTAAAGAAGATGTTTTTGATAAAAGCATTGTAGTGGAAATTTTGATTGAGAAATTACAAAAAGAATATCCTCAAGTTTTAAATAGCAAGTATGGAACAGACATTGAAAAAGAGGATGACATTAACACCATTTATGAAAAAATTGCTCAGGCCAGAGGCTGTTTGAAAGCCGGAGGCAAAGCTGATATTGACAAAGTTATGAATATGGTGCTAAGAGACTTTAAAACCGGTAAACTAGGTGCTTTTACCTTGGATAAGCCTACTTACAAAGGGGCTGCCGAATAGTACATAGACATATGACACCGGAGGAAGATAAAAAGGAACTGTAGCATGATGATAATTCACTCATTGTGTTACAGTTCTTTTCACATTATACTAGGTAGTGGATGGTTTGCTTATAGCACAGATACCACCAAGTTAGGGGCAAGAGAGGCGAAAATACTAAATTATGAACATAAAAGAAGTAAAAAAAATTTTGGAAACAGAGCCAAAGCCAGAAGAATTAGCTATACTAAGAGAGGATGACAGGAGCGGGGTGCAAAAATTATTGGCAGCCTATGAGCAACGACTGGCTGCTGGACAGGCGGAAAAGGTCCGCTTTGCACATATGCTAGTTAATGAGGAACTTTTCTACGAAGCAGGCTGCCAATATATTGCCGGCTGCGATGAAGCAGGGAGAGGACCTTTGGCAGGACCGTTGTCTGTGGCCGCCGTAATCCTGCCCAGAGGCGTTTTTATCTCCGGCCTTAATGATTCCAAAAAACTGTCGGCAAAAAAACGGGAGGAGCTTTATGAGGTGATTTGTGATAAGGCAGTGAGTATCACGGTTAATCTGGTGGGTCCTCAAGAAATAGATGCATTGAATATCTATGAGGCGACAAAAAGAGCTATGATAAACTGCCTGAGCAATTTATCTCATCGTCCGGACGGAATTTTAATTGATGCCATGCCCATTACTTTGCCCAAGACCAAATGTTTGTCCCTGATTCACGGAGACAGTCTCAGTGCCTCCATTGCTGCGGCCTCCATTATCGCTAAAGTCACCAGGGATAGAATCATGGTGGAACTGGACAAAGAATTTCCTCAGTATGGCTTCGCCGGACACAAAGGCTACGGCAGCGAAAGCCATATGAAGGCCATTGCTCAATATGGGCCCTGTAAGTGGCACAGAAGAAGCTACGAGCCGATTAAGAGTATGAATAAGCACAATGCATTAGGAGAAGGCGTGCAAGAAAATATCCTCACGAAAATAAAATAGGAAGGAGAATAGCTTTGACCAGACGCAGCTCCTTTGGTAAATGGGGCGAGGATTTGGCTGTAGAATATTTGCAAAAGCAAGGGTATGCTATCTTGGAGCGAAATTATCGATGCCGCTTTGGGGAGATTGATATTATCGCTGTCAGGGATAGCACCATCACTTTTGTGGAAGTCAAGACCAGAGCCAATCTGAACTACGGCAGGCCTGCTGCCTCAGTGACCAAAGATAAACAGAATAAGATTCACAGCACAGGATTTACTTATTTACGTTCCTGCAATTTTCGTTTCAAAGGATGCTATTTCGATGTGATAGAAATTCTGCACATGAATGGTAAAACTGCAATCAATCATTTGAAACATTGCTTTTGAGCGGACACAAAAGTTGCGAAATGAAGTGCCTCCCAAATGTTAGACAAAAAGAACATTGTATAGGCAAATTGAACAAAGAAAAGATCTTTTTGCAACGGTAACAGTAACCTATGCAAAAGTGCGGCAAAAGGCCTATCCTTTTGCCGCACTTTTTTGTACGTTTTATTTATTTTTTTTGCCATTGGGCAGGACTTCAGGCGGAATAGGGGATAGGAAAGGCTTGTTGTCGGTGGCTTCCTGATATTCGTCTTTGGCCTTAGCGGCAATGGTTGGATCGTCTATAATTCGACAGGCAGCATCAGCCAGCACTTCTGCTGCATAAAGCATGCCTTTTAGGGCGAAAGGTGTTTTGCCTTGAGCCACTAATTGCCAGGAATGGCCTGGCGTGCCAGGTACGTAGCAGGCGGCCAGAAATTGGGCTGTGGGTACAACATGACTACAATCGCCCACGTCAGTGGAGCCTGGAATGTAGGCATCTGAATGCTTGTATTCCACAATGAAGTTGGGCAGGAGATTTTCTTTATATTTTGCTATATATTTTTTCTTCATGGTAATATCCAACGTTGCCAAAGTAGCGTCACTGGCAATTCCTGCATCGTTAAGCGTAGGCTGAATTTCTTTGGCAAATTTCAATTCTTCGTCGGTATAGGTGGGCAGGGGGATATTGTGCATTGTTTTGTCCAGCAATTCCTCTAGTACATTGTTGGTAAGCACGTTAGAGCAGGCTTTGTCAAAAATAATATCTACATCTGTTTCTGTCATTAGTGCTGCTCCCTTGGCTATTTTGCATACACGGTCATAAAGTTTTTTTACTTTCTCATTGTCCGTGGAACGAATAAGATAGATAACCTCAGCGTGGTTTTGCACAACATTGGGGGATATTCCACCGGTATCGGTAATGGCATAGTGAATTCTGTCTGTAGGCTCAATGTGTTCATGCATATAGTTGGTACCTACGTCCATGAGCTCCACTCCGTCCAGGGCACTGCGTCCCAGATGGGGTGTGGCTGCCGCGTGAGAGGAAACTCCCTTGAAACGAAAATACACCTGACAGTTAGCTTGATAGGAGCCGGTTGTGACACCATAGCCACCGGCAGGATGCCAAGTAAGCGCAACGTCCAGATTATTAAACTCCCCGGCTCTGGCCAGATAGGCCTTACCGCTGCCGCCTTCTTCTGCCGGACAACCAATTAAGACAACGGTACCAGAAAGTTTGTTTTCTTTTAAGTAGTCACGTACTGCTAAAGCGGCACCTACTGCTGCGGTGCCTAGCAGGTGATGACCGCAGCCGTGGCCGATAGTGGAGGCTTCTCTGGGAATAGGCCTGGCCACAAAAGCTTGCTGACTCAGACCGGAGAGGGCATCGTACTCTGCCAAAAGGCCAATTACCGGATGACCTGAACCATAGGTACCGGTAAAGGCGGTTTCCATGTCGGCAAGATTTCTCCTGACGGTGAACCCTTGTTTTTCCAGATAGTCGCTAAGAGCAGCGGCGGATTTATATTCAGCGAATTTCAATTCGGCATAATCCCAAATATTGCAGCTAAGTTTAGTCAATATATCTTTATACTTATCTATTTTCATCTTGTGCCCTCCTTTTGGGCAGCCTGCTGACATGATCCGAAAGTGATTGTAGCTTTTGTATCATGCAAAGAGTTCAGGGTTGTTCTTTCTGAACCCATCTAAGATTACTGCCAGCACAAAAGAATAACCGTTTTTCATGCTTTCCGGTTCCAGCCATTCATCTCTTGTATGTTCACCGTCACCAATGTAGCCGCCTATTGCACAGGCGTTAATTCCTTGGGAAAAGGGAATATTACAGTCGGTGGAACCGGGATGAGGGTCTGGCCGGATGCCGCAGTAAAGTTCTGCCATATCACTAATTTTGTCTTCCAAAGCTTTTTGTTTGACGGTATCGATGTCTCCCATACAAGGACGAATACCAAGAATTTCAACATCTACGGTAATACCCATGCTGCGGTAAGCTTCTACTGTGTTATCAAAGAAATGCATCATTTTATCTAGATTTTCTCTAATGTCAGAGCGATATTCAAAGAAAATGGATGCTTCCTGAGCGATAGTGTTAACGGAAGTACCGCCGGAAATCCCACCGACATTGTATGTAGTTTTACCATCTTTAGGAACTTGCATTTTATAAAGTGTGTCAATGAAAGAAGACATATAGGCGATGGCGTTTTTATTGCCATAGTTTACATAAGAATGACCACCTTCAGTTTTTATGGTAACCTTGTAGCGGGTGGAACCTACGCCATAATTTACCAAATGGCTAGAGGGACCATCAAAGGACACCATTGTGCTCACACGATTCTTATACGCCTCCATAAAGGCTTTAGAACCTTTCAGGTTGCCAAAACCTTCTTCGCCGCTGTTGCACACGAAAACACAGCCCTCATCAGGTTTATAACCATGTTTAGTTATGTATTTGGCTGCCATCATAAGCAAGGCAAGATTCGCCGTGTCATCACCAATGCCGGGACAGAACATTTTATTGCCCTTTTCTGTAAAAGGCATGGGTTCTGTGTCTGGGAAAACGGTATCTGTGTGGGCAGAGAAAATTCTTACTTTATTGTCAGCGGTGCAGTCAAGTGGATAAATGACATTGTACACGTCATCAATATAAACTCCTTTAGCACCGTTATCTTCTAACCATTTTTTGCAGAATTCTGCTCTGGCTAATTCCTGATTAAGAGGCGCCGGAATAGCACAGAGAGCCTTCAAAAGGGCAATGAGTTCAGTGTACTCATTGGCGGTATCTGCTAAAATTTCTTCGTTCAATTTATAATTCATGGTTTCCTCCTAGTTAAAACGAGACACCTGTTAGATGTCTCGTTTTGTGAGTGAAAAGTGAATGTCACTTTTTGCATGTGTGACAAAGAAACCTGTCTGTTTGTCACATATTCTATTTTACAGTACACCTGCGGGAAGGGCAACGCCCACGCCAGGCCCAATAGGAATGCCGGATAGCATCCAAAGGATTGCGAAAATTATCCAGGCGATTTGCAAAACAACTGCAATGGGAATCATGTTGGAAATTAAAGTGCCGATAGCAATATTTTTATCGTATTTAGCCTGAGCTACGCTGAGCAGCATCCAAATGTAAGGACTCATAGGAGTGAAGCAGTTTCCGGGAGAGTCACCTAAACGATATAACAATTGAGTGAAACCGGGGTGATAACCCAAGAGCATAAACATAGGAACGAAAATAGGTGCGAAAATAGCCCATTTAGCAGAACCGGAAGATACAATAATATTTACCATGGCGCTGATAATAATAAAGGATACGCACATGGGAATACCGGTAAAGCCAATGCTCTTCAAAAAGTCGGCACCGCTGATAGCCAGCATGGTTCCAAGCTTTGTCCAGCTGAACAAGCCTTGGAACTGTCCGCAGAAGAAGCAGAAGATAACATAGGCACCCATGGCACTCATTTGCTTTACCATGGCTTTGTTAACATCTTTTAACGTGGAGAATTTTTTGGTTACGATACCGAAAGTGATACCTGCGATACTAAAGAGTAAGAACAAAATGGGAATTAAACCTTTTAATAGTAAGGAACCGACCAATTGACCATTCTTAGATAACACCCCGGAGAAGAATCCCACAACCAGAATTACCACGAAAAGAGCGGTGGTAATAGCAGAGGCGTGGAGCCCTTTTATTTCGAGAGGGGTAACTTCATCCAGTTTTTCGTGCTCATCAGTGGGAACGAATTTGCCGAAACGAGGTTCAATCAGTTTGATGGAAACCAAACCGATAACAAAAGCACAAAGGAAAGTAGATGCCATCATGAAATACCAGTTACAAGTAACGTCCACAACGAAAGCGCCTTGCTTGCCCATGAAAGCATCAATAGCACCGTTCGTTAAGCCTTGGAGCAATGAGTCAGTACCGGCAATCATAAGGTTAGCGGTGAAACCAGCCTGGGCACCGGCATAAGCTACAATCATACCAACGATGGGATGTTTGCCTACGCCCATATAAACAAGAGCAGCCAGAGGGGGAATGACAATCATGGCGGTATCGGAAGCAATATTACCTATGGTACCTAAGAAAGCAATTAAATAGGGGACCATGCCGGGATTTACGTTGCTCATACTGCGTTTTAGCATGGTAACCAGCATGCCGGATTCTTCACAGAAACCGATAGCCAGAGTCATGGTCAGTACTAGGCCCAAAGGAGCAAATCCGGTAAAGTTTTTAACCATATTGTTTAAAAACCATTCTACACCGGCCTTGCTAAAAAGATTGGCAGAGACCACAGCCTTACCTGTAGCCGGGTTGATAAGTGAAACCCCCATGAAAGTAAAAGCTGAACCGATAATAGCAACAATCACAAACAAGTAGCAGAACAATAATGCCGGTGGCGGTAGTTTGTTACATGTTCTTTCTATCCAATCAAGAAAGATGTCCACCTTTGTTTTTCTAGATACAACTACATTTTTGTCTTCGTTCACTAAAAACACCTCCTCTTCATAATGAAAGGAGCGGTGCTGCATGCATCACTCCTTTGTCCATCCTCGATATTAATGATAGCAAATTTTAAAAAAATTGTCTACGAAAATATGTAAAAAGTGTGTACAACAAACCTAAAAATGACACCCAAAATATGTACATCATGGTAATTTCAATCTATTAATAATTATTATTTATTCTCAAAAGGCAAGGTATATGTTAGAATATTGGGACAGAAACAGTTGAAAATTTAAGTTAGCGAGTGTGGTTTAAAAGCGGTGGACAAGCCGCTTTTAAACCATTTTTTTGTGCCATAACACAGGGTTATATGTATATAAGTTTTTGATATTGGTAATAGCTTTGAAAAAAGTTTATAGTAAAAACATATTTCAAATTTATAGTAAAAACATAAAAGATATCTATAAAACCAGGAGCTTTGATTATGAATATAAAAGATTGTAAGGTTAGGAAAATAGTGGTTGGCATGATTATGGGCATGAATTGCTTAAATGGTTTCATGGCTATAAATCAAACAGATTGTTTAAAGAATATTCATTTAAAACAGAACGGAGATAAGAATGGTGGCAAGGTTATGGCTGATGCAGATAGCTATACTGCTACTTGCAATAAAGTCTTGAACGTATTAGATAGGGCACTTTGCGGTAGAGCAGAGGCTGCTGCTGCAGTAAATCCGAAAGAAGTGGTTTCAGGAGATAGCTATGCAAGTGCTACTCACTCTGCAGCCAACGTAGGCAGCGAAATTTCTTGTTTAGCCGGCTTGACTTTGGCTGATTGGCAAACAGGAGATGCAATTTTGTATCACAGGATGCACAATCTTCGCCAAGGACAGCAAAGCCATGGTTTATGGGCGGAAATAAATAAGACGGATTCTACATTAAAAAATGTAGGTGAGGGAGGAAACAGCTATACTATAGGCTATGATATGAAAGCAAAGGGCCCCTGGTCCTATGGTGTAGCCCTTAATTATGAAAAAGGAAATAATAATTACAATACAGGAAATGGATCATATAGAAGCTATAGCCTAGGCGCTTATGGTTCTTGGCAAGGCAAGCATGGTAATTTTGTTGATATAACGGCACGGAGAGGAAATTTAGAACATAATTTTGATTTAGGTACTGTTGCATATATATTTAGGGCAAAAAGGGATATACATCAAGATGCCATGGCTTTTGCAGTTAAATATGGTCATCATCTGGATTTAGGACATGAATCTTACCTAGAACCTTATGGTAAATTAGGCTATGTTCATGTAGCAGCTGCTGACTATACTGCCAGCTACGGTATTAGTGTTAAACAAGGCGAGGGCAAGAGCCTTTACGGTAAATTAGGCATAGTCTACGGTAAGCATTTTGGTAAGAACGGATTTTTTTATGCAGATATGTCTATGAATAGGGAACTTTCCGGTGATGTAGATACTGTTTTAGAAAAGAATCATTTTGGTGCTATAACATTAGAACATGAAATTAGAGGAAGCTGGATGGATGTAAATTTGGGTTATCAGCAGAGTTTTGCTAAAAATGCAGTCTGGTATTGTACTGTAGGCAAATCTGCTGTAGGAGGAAGTGTAGGAGGTGAGTGGACCTACGGTTTGGGGTTAAATTATCATTTCTAATACGTACATGACGGGTTTCTATAATTGAAAGATAGCCCAATTTTATGTAAAGTTATTTATTCGGCGTATATTACTGTTTTTTTGTGAAATGTGTTTTTTCTTATGCCGTTCTTCGCTTAAAAGTAATTTTGTAGTTAAAAGAAGTAAAAAAAATGCCCAAATCACAGCAAAAAATCTCATTATTAGTTATACTAAAAAAGGATGCCTAAAAAGGTCGCTTCACAATTCGGTTTCACTAGAACGAGTAAATAGGCTTCTCTGGCATTAATCTTTCAAAAGTTTTACCTAGCAATGTTCATACTACTAATCGCACTAAGGAGGCTTTATATGTATGCAAAAACATTTGGCGCTACTACCAGCGGTATCAACGGCGAAGAAATTATTGTAGAAGTTGATGTGAATAATGGCTTACCAAATTTTGACATAGTCGGGCTTCCGGACACGGCCGTTCGGGAATCACGGGGACGAGTGAAAGCAGCTATTCATAATTCGAATTTTTCCTTTCCTGATATTCGGGTTATTGTAAATTTGGCTCCCGCTGATTTAAAGAAAGACGGCAGCGGCTTGGATTTACCTATTGCCATAGGCATTCTTCTGTCTACAAAACAATTAACCAATCCTGTGATTGCCTCCAGTGTTTTTACCGGCGAGCTGGCTTTGGATGGCTCTATCAGACCTGTCCCAGGTGTTTTGCCAATGATTTTAAAAGCCAAAGCCTTGAATAGAGCTGCGGTTTTTATCCCATATGAAAATAGGGAAGAAGGTGCCCTGATAGACGGCATTAACGTCTATGCTCCCAAGAATATTGAAGAATTAACAAATTTTTTGAAAGATGGTTCGCTATTACAACCATTGAAAAAATCGGATGTCCGTTGGGAACAAGGTCCTGATTGGAGCAGTGATTTTTCTGATGTCCAGGGACAGTTTCAGGCTAAAAGAGCTTTGGAAATTGCCGCTGCCGGAGGACACAATGTCTTAATGACAGGATCTCCCGGCAGCGGGAAAACCATGCTGGCCAAGCGAGTGCCGTCTATTCTTCCTCCTATGACCGAAAGCGAGGCCATGGAGGTTACGAAAATATATAGCGTTTCTGGTTTGTTTAAAACACAGAAAGGGTTAATACAAAACCGGCCATTTCGCAGTCCCCATCATACGATTTCCGATAGAGCCTTAATCGGAGGAGGACGTATGCCTAAACCGGGAGAGGTGACTTTGAGTCATAACGGAGTTTTGTTTCTGGATGAGCTTCCTGAGTTTAGCAGAAGCGCTTTGGAGGTACTGCGTCAGCCTTTAGAAGATGGTATCGTAACAATCAGCCGGGTACAGGCTACTTTAACTTACCCGGCAAATTTTATTTTAATTTCTGCGGAAAATCCCTGTCCTTGTGGCTATTACGGAGAGCAGGACAAAAATCATCCATGTACATGTAAGCCAGGGGACGTGGATAGATACCATAGAAAAATTTCCGGGCCACTGCTTGACAGGTTTGACATTCAAATTCATGTTCCTAAATTGGAATATAAGGAAATTAAAAGCACTCGGCCCATGGAAAAATCCCTGTCTATCAGGGAACGTGTTATTAGGGCTAGGCAGCGGCAGCAGTCTAGACTGGCAGGAACAGGATGTCGTTGTAATGGAGAATTGGGTCACAAGGAAATCAGGGATTTTTGTCATTTAACAGGAGAGGCAGAAATGCTGCTGGAGCAGGCTTTTACCACACTGGGCTTTAGTGCCAGAAGCTATGACAGGATTATCAAGGTGTCCAGAACCATTGCGGATTTGTCCGGTACGGAAGAAATACAGGTGGAACAGGTAGCCGAAGCCATCCAATTAAAGACACGTGAAGAAAAATAACTAAAGACTAGGGAAGAAAAATAATTAAAACAGTGAAGAAAAATAAGGTGGGAAAAGGGCCAATTAGGGTTTATAATAAAAAGAAAGAGCGGAGGAACCACCATGCTTTTATTTGTTACATATTTTATTCTGGGAACGATGATTGGCAGCTTTCTTAATGTCTGCATTTACCGTCTGCCTCAGGACATGTCGATTATATCACCACCGTCCCGCTGTGACAGTTGCGGCCATCGGCTGGGTTTTTGGGATATGATTCCTATTTTAAGCTATATATTTTTAGGAGGTAAGTGCCGCTACTGTCATACACACTACAGTGCCAGAAGTGCTTTTGTGGAGGCTTTGACCGGAATTTTATTTGCTTCTGTGGGCCTGTTTTATTTGCCCGGATTGCCCATGTTGGCGATTTTTATATTTTTGGCCTGTCTCGTTGTAGTAACTTTTATTGACTTAGATTACCAGATTATTTTTGATAAGTTTTTACTGATTATGTTGGGTGCGGGCGTTATCTACTTTTTCACTTATACTGATAAGACTGCCATGGGAAATCCGTATTTTGATACCTTTTTGGGAATTGGCGTAGGCGGTGGCCTAATGCTCCTGATTTACTTCCTCAGCAGGGGTGGTATGGGGGAGGGAGATGTGAAGCTGACCTTTATTCTGGGTTTATGGCTAGGATTTAAGGGTATTCTTGTGTGCCTGTTCCTGGCTTTTGTGTTAGGTGGTATTGTAGGAGTGATTTTGCTGGTTACGGGTGTCAAAAAACGGAAGGATCCTATTCCTTTTGGACCTTATTTGTGTCTGGGAGCCTATTTGTCTCTGCTTTTTGGTCCCTATTTGTTGTATTATTATTGGCATTTTTTTGCCGGTTTGTGATATTATACTAAAATGTGTTATAATATACACAAAAGTGTTCTGCGGGGAGAACTGAACTATGCGTTTAAATGTCCTTATGAAAAAAATATTTTATCCTAAACCGGATAAAGTTTTAGGCATTGACCTGGGTCCTGACAGACTCAAAGTCGTTCAGCTGAATATGAAATCGGGAAGAAAACCGGAAGTGACTGATTATCTATTGCAAGACCTGCCTCAGGAGTTACGGGGGACGGGTCTCTTTGCTACGCCTACAGGACTCAGCGACTTCATGGGTGAAATAATTAACAAGCATGGTTTCACCGCCAAAGATTGTGTGTTTACTTTGGGGGGCCGTAACACTTTTGTCAGAGGCATTACCATGCCACCTATGAGCAACACAGAAATGGCCGAGGCTGTGATGTGGGATTCTTCCCAATATGTGCCTTATGAAAACGACACCTATTATATTGATTTTTCCAAATACAGTGAGCTGGATAAAGAGGGGCAGCAGCCTATCGTTCTGGTGGCCGCACCCAAAGAAATTATTGATTTGTTGGTAGCTACAGGGGAAACTCTCCATCTGAATGTTTTAAAGATTGATGTTGATGTGCTGGCAGTGGACAGAGCCCTGGGAGAAAAGTATACGGATTTCGTACTGCTGAATTTGGTGCGGAATTATTCTATGATGACTATTTTCCAAAAAGGTGCTCCCGTTGCTCAGAGAAGCATTCCTGCCAGTGCCATGAATTTTGCCAAGGTAATAGCCGAAAAGATGAATGTGAGCATCAGCGAAGCTTTGGATATTATGCAGAATGAAGACATTATTAACGGGGAAGAGCCGGAGACCAATTCTGTCCGTGAAGCTTTGAAGAATGAAATTAACGAGTTGGTTAAGGAATGCCGACGGACCGTGGATTATTTTATATTGAATAAAAAAGATGCAACTTTTACCAGTCTGGTTTTAAGCGGCGGTGGCTCTGTTCTTAAGGGTATGGATACCTACATGAATTCCCTGATGGATATTAAAGTAGAACGTTTTGATATTTTGAAAAATGTGAATTTCGATTCTCGCTTTGAGACGAAAAAAGTTGAAAGCAATGCTCCGGCCTTGGTTATAGCCATAGGTGCTGCTTTAGCCGGAGGTGAAGACAATGATTAATATAAACCTCCTGCCAAAAGAGAAACGCAAGAAAAGTTTTCCTTTTTATAAGTTGTTTTTGTATGCTACTTATTTTATAGTTGGCGTAACGATTCTTGTATGGGGAGTTAATCTTGCCCTCTTTAAGATTTCAGAAGGAAAATTAAGCAAGGTAAATAATTCCTTGGGAGAAATGAGCCTGTGGCAGCAAAGGTATGCATTGCACAATAGCCAAAATGCCGATATTACTAAGCGTGCCAATATTGTGAGAGATTTGAGTAAGAACCGTGTACTGTGGAGCAGTACTCTGGCATCCCTGGGAAATATTACACCCTACGGATGCTGGCTCACCGGCGTTTCTCAAGACAACAAGAATGATAGGAATATTTCTTTGAAGGGCAATGCTTTCAAACTTGATCAGGTTTTGAATTTTGTTCACAATCTCCAGACAGATCCCCAGGTGTCTTCTGTTAGCTTGGTGAATTCCACCAGCCAGAGGAAATCCGGGACAATTAAGATTATAGATTTTGAAATTGTGGCTGTTATGAAGGGGGGCACCCCCAATGCTAAGTAAGCTGCATTTTTCTCTTTCTAACAATGTTAAATATGGAATTTTGTTTTTCTTGGCGGTGCTTGTCTGTATAGGAATTTTTCTGAAAGTCATTTGGCCAATTTCTATTGACAGAACAGAAGTGAACAATAAGCTGGTTTTGGCCAATACACGGCTGGCTACCTTGCAGACTTTCGCCGGGCAAAATCAGGATTATGCTTCTTTGGTGAAAATCCAGAAGGTTAAAGTTGCTGCTGCCATGAAAAAAATTCCGGATACAGTTTCTGTTCCGGAACTGGTCGGCGAGTATAATAAGATTGCCGATCAGGCACAGGTTAATTTGCTTAGCGTAAAGCCGGGGAGAGGGACGAAAAAGTCCAACTACATCAGTATGCCCATTACCGTAACAGTGGAGGGCGACTATTTCCGGTTAATAACATTTTTGCAACAGGTGGATAACGGTGATAGATTCGTTACTTTAGATTCCACGAAATTTTCAAGCGCACAGGCCGGAAAAGCTGTTACTATGGATGCAACCTTTGTGGTGTTTTGTTTGAAGGACGTAATCGGCGCACAGGTTACCAATAGTAAGGGCAAGTCTCCTGCAGCAACAGGGGCCATTGATGCCAAGAAAGATATTCAAAAACGTGATGCGCAAACACGTAAAGCAATGCAATAATAAAATAAAAAAGACTGCTCAGTTGAGCAGTCTTTTTTATTTACTAGGAAAATTATTTCTTAGCTTTTTTAGTAGTTGCTTTTTTTACGGTTTTCTTTACAACTTTTTTAGCTGCCGGTTTTTTAGCAACAGCCTTTTTAGCGGTAGCTTTCTTGGCTACAGTCTTCTTAGCAACAGCCTTTTTAGCGGTAGCTTTCTTTGCAACAGTCTTCTTTGCTACAGCCTTTTTAGCTACAGCTTTTTTTGCTACAGTCTTCTTAGCTACGGCTTTCTTGGCTACAGTTTTCTTTGCTGCAGCCTTTTTAGCTACAGCTTTCTTTGCTACAGTTTTCTTTGCAGCCGGTTTCGTGGTTACCATAATTACAGCCTCCTTAATGTTGGGCTTTAAAATAATTGCTCAGAGATATAATTTAGCATCCAGCCCTTTCCAATTATTATATCACTCATTTTAAATATAACAACAAAATTTTGTAAATATTTCTAAAAACATATTTTTCGTTCAAGGACATAGCTCATAGATAAATAATATATTTTCCTTAATGTCCATTGAGATTTTTTTGCAGTTCCTTTGGGTTGACATAAAAAAATCTCTAGTGTATAATATCTTTCGTTGAAGCATATTCCTCGATAGCTCAATGGTAGAGCACTCGGCTGTTAACCGAGTTGTTGCAAGTTCGAGTCTTGCTCGAGGAGCCATTGTAGATTCGCCGGACAACACGTCCGGCTTTTTTAGCATAGTAAGCATAAAAGCTTTTTTAACAACCAGAGGTGAAAAAAATGAGTGGCATTATTAGCATAGATAAAAAGAAATGTATTAAATGCGGTATTTGCGTAGCAGTGTGCCCAAGTTGTATTTTGACTATGGGGGCAGAAGGACCGGAATGCATAAGCGACGCTTCCTGCATGTCTTGCGGCCATTGTGTGGCAGTGTGTCCAACGGAAGCCTTTAATAATACTCGTTGTCCTATAGAGGAACAAGAGCCTATTACTTTGCCTACTCTTGATAAGGCAACTGCTTATAACTTTTTGCGTACCCGTCGCAGCATTCGTAATTTTCAACCACAGTTGGTCAGCGAGGAAAAGATTCGGGAGCTGCTGGACATAGCTCGTTATGCGCCTAGTGCTGGCAATACTCAGGGACTGTATTATATTGTAGTATCCGATCCGGAGCTGATCAAAAAGATTACTCAGGTTACAGTGAACTGGATGCAGGAAAAAATCGACGGGCATGATATGCGGCGCCGCTACTTGATGAAAACTTTGGCAACCTATGGCAGAGGTACAGATATTATTGCCAGAAATGCCAAACAATTGATTTTCGCTTTGGCCCGGCGGATGAATAGTACGGGTATCAGCAATTGTGAGCAGGCCTGGGCCTATGTGGAGCTTTATGCTCCAGCCATCGGACTGGGAACTACTATTATGGGATTCATTCAAAGCTGCGCCCAGGATGATTACAAACCTATGTTGGATTTGCTCCAAGTGCCTAATAAGCAAAAAATAGTTGGGACTCTCATGGTGGGTTATCCAAAATATAAATATTATCGTATGGTTGACAGGCAACATTTAAAAGTAGATTTTCGCTAAAGATTTAACCAAGTGTGACAAAAGGCAAGTCCTTTTGTCACACTTTTTGCTACAAAAGTGACTGTCACTTTTGTAGCATATGAGGTAAAATAAAGATATGTTAAAAAGTAAAGGGGCCAGCGCCATGAATACTTTGTATTGTTTGCCATTAGGGGAAACTATGCGTGATAAATTTATAGAGGATGCCAGGCAATATGCCTACGGAGAGGCATTATTTGTTGTGCCGGGATATTACTTCAGCCAGTTGGTGAAAAGCCGGGCCGGGGTGAAGACAGTTATTATGGATTATCTGCCCAATGAGATTTTGCGCCTCTATGCCGAGGGAAAAGCATATCAGCGTATTTCCAGACTGGCTCAGGAGATGCTGTTGAAATCTATAGTTAAAGATATGCTGGCTCAGGGAGAATTAACCTATTTTGCACCTTTGGCAGACAGAGATGGATTTGTTAAAAACTTGGCTGTGCTAATTGGGGAATTATCCAGGAGCTATGTAGACACGGAAGAATTGTCCGGTGCTTTTGACCATTGGGACGGAAGAAAAGCCCGGCTTCAAGAAAAGGACAGAGAGTTAAATAGCATTTACGCCACCTACAGAGCAAGATTGGCGGCAGCAAATTTATATGATGTAGACGGTTTGTATCGTTTAGCCATTAGTCTGCTGGAAAAAGGTGAAGGCAAGCTTCACTGGCAGAAATTATATTTCAGTGAGTTTTACCAGTTTGATGATTTGCAAAGAGCATTGTTGAAAGTATTGAGCAAGCACTGCGACATTCAGATTGGCATATTCTATGATGGGCAGCGGCCCGATGTTTCTGAGGCTACACTCAATGCCTATGGGGATATTTCCGGGATGAATTTTCAGGTGGTAAAAGAAGAACCGACTGTTGAGAGAAATGCCGATCTTGCTTACCTGGTAGAAAATTGGCATCGTCCCGGTCACACAAAAACAGAAGCTCACAATATTACTCTATTGGCAACAACCAGTCCGGAAAATGAAATGGCTGCCGTGATTACTTCTATAAAAAATCTTTTGCGGTCAGGTGTCAATCCGGAAGAAATTGTGGTGCTGGTTCGTTCTTTAACTGACTATGCAGGCTTCTCGGACTTGTTCCGAGCCTATGGTGTTCCCACGGTCTTGCCTCAAGTAGCTAATTTTTCCGGACAAGCTTTGCCGGATTTTTTGGGTAAATTATTGCAGGTGGCACTTAATACCAATAACGTGGAAAAATGGCAGGCTCTTTTGGCTACTGATTATTGTCAGGTTTTATATAATATTCCGAGAGAAAACCTGGAAGAAGAATATAACGCAAACTTTTTCCCAACCAGTAAAAAATTATTGTCTTTCCTGCAGGATTTTTATCCGGAAGCTAAGACCATGGAACTGGAGGCTCTGTCCGGCAATTTGGCGAAAAAGCATACAGGCAGTGAGTATGCTGAAATTTTGTCTGAGGCCTTGGATGGCTGGCAAATTAGCATTAGGGCTGGCAAAGCGTATCAGCAGGATAGGATTACTTTGTCCCAGCTGAAAATTTTGACCGGCTGCGAAAAGATATGCCATTCTGTTTTGGAAGCCATTGAACTAGCTTTTGCGCAAAATCAAAAAAGTGGCACAATTACCTTGGAAGATTTTATAACTCTCTGGCGGGACCAAAGCAAAGATGCCATAATAACCTTGGACAGGGGACAACACAAAGGAATTCAGGTGCTGGAAGTAGCCAATGTTCAAGGGGTGACGTTCCCCCATGTTTTTTTAATGGGATTGCGGGAAGGAATGTTCCCCAAAATCAAATTTGAAAATTGGCTCTATAATGATAAGGAAAGAGCTATGCTCCATGCTCTGGATATTAATCTCCAGCAGACATCTGCCAATGTTGCCATGGACAGGTATTTTTTTGGGGCTGCTTTGGCTATGGCTACGGAGAAACTCCATCTGAGTTATTATGTGGACGATGCCGCGGGAGCTTCCGGCTATATTGAAGAACTGGCCCAATATTTTCAGTCAGGCACATGGCAGAAAGAAGGCTTTGTCGTTACAGTGGATAACTGCGCAGGGAAGCAGGAGTTAGTGAATATTTTAGCCCGGGCCGGGCAGACCGGCGCAAAGGAGACTCAGTGGTTGACTGCACAATTGGGAGAGAATTTTCCCCTGCAAAAAGCATTGGATGAAGAACGCTGGCTTAAAGCAAATTCCTACAATGGGCAAGTGGCGGGACAGGGAGAACTTCCTGCCTTAAGCGCTTCTTCCTTAGACCTTTATGTGAAGTGTCCTTTTAGCTATCTGGTAGCTAAAGAATGGAAGACCGGTGTCTGGGAACCGCTAACTGAGGAAATTCAACCTACAGTCAGCGGAGATTTGTATCATTTAATCTTGGCTAAGTTTTTAGGCAGGCATTTACAGGAAAATATCAGTACTTTGGACAAAGGAAAATTGGCAGCGGAATTACGGACGGCGTTTAACGAAGAATATAAAATCATGGTAGAAAAAGGCATTATTACGGAGACTCCTTTAGGCACGGAAGAAAAGAAATTCTATTGGAGGGTCTTATGTAAATGGCTGGAGAGGGAAATTAGTTATCAGGCAGAGATAAACACTCCGCTTTTGCCTAAAGAATTGGAAATTGGTTTTGGTCTGAAGGATAGCAAGTGGCCGGCTTTACAACTGACCATTGATAATAAAGTTACAGCTTTTTCCGGTCAGATAGACAGGATTGATACTGACGGGAAAAACTATATTATTACAGACTATAAAAGCGGTTCTTTTCCTAATGGTGCGGATATTGCCAAGGGATATGCTTTACAGCTGCCTTTGTATGTTTTGGCTTTGACCAATCTTTGCCACCTTAATATGGAAAATGTTTGGGGGGCAGGTTATTATGCCCTAAAAGAAGGCAGGCGCAAGAGCGGTATGTGGAATAAGGAACAGGGCAAGGATTTGCCTTGGCTGAACACGGGGAGAAATCAGGATTTCGAGACAGTTATGGACACGGCCAAGGGGCATATTGCTCAATGTGTCAGGGCCATCCGTCGGGGAGAATTTCCCGCAGCGCCCCAGAAAAATTGCCCCGTTTATTGTCCCGGCTACGATGTGTGCCGCTACAAGTTAAACACAACTCTTAATCTCAGCGAAGAAGGTGATGGTAATGAGTGAGCTAGCCTATACACCAACTCAGGAGAAAGCTATCGCCCAAACTTTAGATATTAATGTTTCTGTTTCTGCCGGGGCAGGCTCCGGTAAAACCAGAGTCTTGGTAGACCGTTTCATCAAACTACTGGCTTTGTCAAAAGCCGGAGCCGATGAAATTCTGGCGATTACTTTCACTAGGAAAGCTGCTAAAGAAATGCGGGAAAGAGTCAGGCAGTCCCTTCTGACCATGCTGGAGACAGAAGCCGGGGAGAAGAAACAAAAGTGGCAGGAGCAGTTAGCCTTATTGGAAAAGGCTCAGATTACTACCATTGATAGTTTCTGTCACAAAATTCTTCGGGAAAATCCTGTGGAATGCCGCATGGATCCGAACTTTACCGTTAATGAAGAGTTTGAGATAGATGAATTTACCGCCGATGTTATTGAGAAATTTTTGACGGACCAAGTAACAGCAGGAAATCAGGATGTGCTCCTGCTGTTGTCTAACTATACTCCCAGACAGTTGTCTGCCATGTTGTTTGCTTTGACGGACCAACTTACGGACATTTTGCAAAGCAATGATTTAAGTCTTCCCTATGAGAGCAAGAGCAATGCTGAAGGTCAGCTCCGGGCCGGAGCTTTGTCTGCCTTTGATGCTTTGGTAGATGCTGAGGATGTGACAGGAGCTAAAACTATTGCAGATCTTGCTAATCTGAAAGAGCAAAGAGAAAAATTCCAAAAGCTTTTACAATCAGGGGACTATGAGTCTTTGACAGGCTATGGGAAATGGGTGAAAGCCACTAAGAAGATTAAAATACAGGTAGGGGATTTCCGAGCTGTTTTGGAAGAATTATATACTTTGTCTCTGGACAAAAAAGCCTTGCCTATTATGAAAGCCTGGGATAAGGTGCTCCGTGTTTATCAACAAACCATCACTGCAGCAGCGGACAAGGCAGAGCTCTATAGTTTCGATACCATCGCAGTGAAAGCCGTGGAAGTTCTTGAAACTTACCCGGAAATTTTAGACAGGTACAGGGATAAATATAAATTTATCATGGTGGATGAATTCCAAGATACCAATCAACTTCAGAAAAAGCTGGTTTATTTGCTGGCTGGCGGTCAAGAAAAGAACCTGATGGACAAGCGTCTTTTCATTGTAGGGGATGCCAAGCAATCTATCTATCGTTTTCGGGGTGCCGACGTCAGTGTCTTTAAGCAAGTGAGAGATGCTATAGGAAGAAGCGGTGGGGAAAATATTGTTATGGCTGATAATTTTCGCTCTACAGGGGCTATTATTCAGGCCTGCAATTGTTTGTTCCGGGATTTGCTCACTGCCGATGGGGCTCCTGATGTTACCGCACAGGATTTGAACCCGCATCGGGAGCAGGGAGTCAAGCCAACTATTTTCACCATTGAGGTGGAAGAGAAAGGTAATAAGGCTGGGAATTGGGCAGAGGCTTTATTGGCAGCTAAAACTATCAAGAAAATCATTACCCAAAATGAGAAGCTGTCTTACGGTGATGTGGCAATCCTGCTGCCAGCCATTGGCCTGGCTAACCGGTTTGCTGCTGCTTTGGGACAAGCAGGTGTTCCTTATACTATCTTAGATGGTAAAGGTTTCTACGAACGTCAGGAAAATATTGATATTATAAACCTTTTGTCTTTCCTGCTTAACAAGCGGAAGGATTATTGCCTGATGGGAATTTTAAGGTCTCCTTATTTCGCCGTATCTGATCAAACCATAACAGAATTATTTAAAGGAAAAGAGGAACAGACTCTTTGGGAAGCCATGTGTGTTTCTGGGAATACTATGCTGAAAAAAGCAGCGGCCAAAATAAACCGGTTGGCAAAGGCTGTGGAAGGTGCCGGATTAGCTGAAATATTTCAGGCTATTTATGCTGTTTTGCAAGTGAAACCTATGCTTTTGGGTCAGGCTTTTGGCCGGGAAAAGCTGGCAAATGTAAATAAATTGCGAAAATTGGCTGTGGACTTTGCCTTGGAACAAAGCGCATCTCCTGCAGATTTTATCCACCGCTATGCAAATCTCCGGGACCTGGAGGCTAGGGAAGAAGCAGCGATTATCAAGGAAACCGGTGCCAGTGTCAACATTATGACAATCCATAAATCTAAGGGACTGGAATTTCCCCTGGTTTATTTGCCGGCTTTGCAAAGCCGAGGCAGAAGTGATGCGGCAGGGATTATTTTCCGACCTGAAATCGGACTGGGCATCAAGGTAACTGCTCAATCAGGAGAGCTGGCAGAAACATCTGTCTATCAAGCGGCCAAAGAAGAAAATAATAAATTAGAAATCAGCGAAAAAATTCGTCAATTATACGTGGCTATGACCAGAGCAAAAGATTATCTGTTCCTTTCCAGTGTGAAAAATATTAATGGACATAGCTCCGATGATACTAAAGAAAATTGGTTTGCCTCCCTGGAACGGGTTTTCAATCCTGCTGGTGCAAACAGTACTTTCGTTGACTGGGTGAAAATTTCTCCTGCTGATGTAGGGACAGAGGAAATTACAGCACAGGCAGAGAAGCTCCTTACTATTCCCCAAGAAACTCTGGAACGGGTTCAGCCCTTAACCATAGGAACAAGGGAGACTCTGTTCAGCGCTTCTGCTTTGCAGGAGTATGATATATGCCCCAGGCGTTATTACTATAATCATTGTCAGCAAATGCTTGCCAGAGAGCCGGAAATAAGGGGTGAGAAAGGCAATGCTGTGGCGCCTTATTTATTAGGACTAACTGTACATAAGGCTTTGGAATTGAGTAAAAAACAGCCTTTAACGGAGTCAATTGCTATAGCTGCCGCTCAACAGAATGTCAGTCCCGGTCAAACAAAACTTCTGACTAGTGAAGCTGCCAAACTATTAAAAAAATATTGTGCTTCACCTTTGTATCTTACAATAAAGGATATACCAGCAGAAGAGGAAAAAGAATTTACTCAGGCTTTATTCAGTCTGGAGGGCGAACAGATTTATTTCACCGGTAGCATTGATAGCCTTCTGCATTATCCGACGGGAACATTAGGTATTGTTGATTACAAAACCGGTCGTCCGCCTGTAGACGGTGAGGAAAAAACCGGCTATCAACGACAGTTGCTTATTTATACATGGGCCGCCGAGGAAATCTTCCGCCAACCGGTTACTTCGGCCCGTCTCCATTTCATCCAAGATTGTTCCTATCAGGAACTGACCTGTGATAGAGAAGTGGCCAAGATTAAGCTGCAGGAACTAATTGCGGCAGTCAGAAACAAAAAAAGTGAGCAGGACTTTTCAGTCCGGCTCACCGGTTGCGCATATTGCCCCTATAGTTTTTTCTGTAAAAAAGTTTAGAAAAAAGGCTGTAAGCTATTTTCCTAATCTGTCAGATAAGTTCTAAAGATTCACCCGGGTCTACTACAAATACTTGAGATTTTCCTTGGGCTTCCACTTCTTCCTTGAACTTCATAGGATCTTGGGCAATGAGAGGCCAGGTATTGTAGTGGACAGGGATTATTTTTTTAACACCCAGAAGGTCTACTGCCAGCTTGGCATCTTCCGGTCCCATGGTAAAATTGTCACCAATGGGTAATACAGCGTAGTCAATGGGTTCCTGTTTGGACAGGAGAGACATGTCGCTGAAAACACAAGTGTCACCGGCAAAATACACAGTTGTCCCATAAAAATTCACGATAAAGCCACAGGCATGACCACCGGCAATACCACTCCCATGAAAGGCAGGAGTGATTCTTACTTTTCCAAAGGAGAAAGGATGGGTGCCACCTAAATGCATGGCATGAGTTTTGCAGCCTGCTGCCGCAGCAGCTCCGGCTACTTCTGCCGTGGAAATAAAAATAGCGTTGTTATCTTTTGCTATTTCATAAGCTGCTCCCAGATGATCACCGTGATTATGAGTGACCAAGACATGAGAAACATGAATGTCTGCTGCTTTTACACCGGTAGGATTGCCGTCCAAAAAAGGGTCAAAAATAATTGCATCATTATCATTTTCCAACATAAAACAAGCGTGATGAATAAATTTAAAAGTAACCATATTATCGCCTCCCAAATATCTTCTACACATAATTATAGACTATTCGCTTTATTTTGCAAAGAACTTTACAACCTTACTTAAATACAGTAAAATGCTTATTGTATGTGCTTTTACAAAATAAATTCACGGGGTGGAGAAAATGAATTTGTACCTGGCAACAATTATTTGTTACGCCATAGTGTTGGTTGGAATGGGATATTTTATTGGTAAGCATGTAAAGGGAGCGGCAGATTTCTTTGTTGGTAATAGAGATTTTGGCTGGCCACTGCTTTTCACTACACTGATTGCCGCTAATATCGGGGCAGGTTCAACCGTAGGTGTTACTGGCCTGGCTTTTAAATACGGGGTTTCCAGCTGGTGGTGGATTGGTTGCAGCGGATTGGGTTCCTTGCTTTTGGCCTATGTTGTTGGTCCAAAAGTTTGGCAGATAGCCAAGGACAAAAATCTCTTTACCATGGGGGATTATCTGGATTACCGTTATGCACCTGCTTTCCGGGGAGTTACATCTACTATGATGGCCGTAGGGACTTTGGCCTTGTTCTCCGGGCAGCTGATAGGTATTGCCTGGATTTTGAATGTTGTAGCCGGCATCGATAAACTTTACGGTATTATTATCGGCGCAGTGGTAGTAACTGTGTATTTTTCCGCAGGAGGCCTGCGCAGTGCAGCTATAGTTAATGTGCTGGAATTGGCGGTTATTTTACTTGGCTTCATTCTAGCGGCTCCCTACGCCCTGAACTATGTAGGCGGGTGGAGTAATCTGCAGGCTGCCGTAGCTCATAATATGAGTGATGGGGTTAAAACTGCTAAGTATTTTGCTTGGGACGGAATGGGTTATTCTACAATTATAGGTTATTTTTTAATGCTGACGCCGGCTTTCTGTATTTCCCCCGGTTTGGTAGGCAAAGTCTACAGCGCCAAAAATACCAGAGCTGTGAAGGTAGGGACATTGCTTAATGGTATTGTTCAATTGCTTTTCGCTTTTTTACCCTTGTTAATCGGGATGTGTGCCTATGCGGCTTTCCCTGATTTAAAAAATCAGGAACTTGCCCTGCCTACGGCTATGAAGGAAATGATGCCTTTTGGTATAGCAGCTCTGGCTCTGGCAGCAATTTTTGCTGCGGAAATCAGTACGGCAGATACAGTTTTGTATATGCTGGCCACTTCTTTATCCAAAGATTTATACAAAACATTTTTCCGGCCTCAGGCTACAGATGGGGAACTTTTGAGTTTTAGCCGGAAGGTAACGGTGGTCTGTGGTTTGGTAGGAATCTTTGTAGCGCATTTTATGGCTAATATTATTACCGCCTTATCAATTTTCTATTCTTTGATGACGGTTTCTCTGGCGGCACCTTTTCTTTTCGGCCTTTTTGCGAAAAAAGCTTCAACCAAAGGAGCTTTTGTTTCTGCCGGTGTTGGTGTCCTGCTTACTTTAGTGCTGCAGTTTGGCAATGGAGGCAAAGGTTTATGGATATTAAATGCCACATCTACCGGTATTCTGACAGCGGCCATTATGATGTTTCTCAGTTTGTTTATCTTTCCTCGTGAGAGCAAGGAGCAATAATGAAAATCACATTTATTTCCTGTTTCCTGACTTTGAGTTTTCTTTTGATGCCCGCCGCAGTTTTGGCAGGGCCTAAAGATGCTGTCTCAATAAGGGTGCGAGGCAATAAATGGTCTCATATTAATCTATGGGAAACGGAAAAAGGCAGAGAGACACGGAATGCCAGAAAAGTTATCAGTGATCCTAATTTGCAAATTATTAGTGGTCTGCTTTTGACTAAGTCCGATATTTGGCATTTGCCGGAAGATTACGCTACAATAACTATTAAAGGGAAGGCTGTAGCCACCCGGCAGCAAGCGGTGGCTTTTCTGAAATGGTACAATCCGCGTTTACCCTTGGAGACCACACCGGAAGAGCTGGTGAACTATTATTATAGGGAAGCGGGTAAAGAAGGTATTAAGTGGGACCTGGCCTTTTGTCAGGCTCTTTTGGAAACGGGATTTTTTACCTTTGGAGGAACCGTTGTGCCAGAACAGAATAATTTTTGCGGGTTAGGGACTACCAGTGCTACAGTGCGCGGGTCTTATTTCCTTACGCCTGCTCTTGGGGTGAGAGCCCATATTCAACATCTTATGGCCTATACCACCTTGGAAAAGCCTAGAAATATAATCATAGACCCCAGGTATGAATTGGTGCATAATGCTAAATGCAAAACCGGTTTTACCAAGACATGGGGTGAACTGAACGGTGCCTGGGCAACAGGTAAGGATTATGGGGAGAAAATTCTTGCCCTCCATGAAGAAATGAGAAATATTATTACGGCTGGGCCGGATTTTTAGCAAGTACCAGATAGGAGATAAAAGCAATGCATATAGTTTTAGTGGAGCCGGAGATACCGGGTAATACAGGAAATATAGCCAGATTATGCGCCGCTACAGGCTGCCATCTGCATCTGGTGCGTCCTCTGGGTTTCACCATAGATGACAGATATTTAAAACGGGCAGGATTGGATTATTGGCATTTGCTTGATGTGCAATATTATGATTCTGTTTATGAAGTTCTGGAGAAATTTCCCGCCAGTCCTAAATTTTTGCTTACAAGTCATGGACACAAATCATATACACGTGTCAAATACAGTCCTGACTCTCTCTTGATTTTCGGCAGGGAGACAGCAGGCCTGCCCAGAAAATTTTTGGAAGAATTTCCTGAGGACTGTGTTAGGATTCCTATGCTCAGTAGTGCCAGATGTTTGAATCTAGCCAATTCCGCCGCCATTGTTTTATACGAAGCTTTACGTCAGAATGATTTCGATAAAGTGGAGGGAACCATATGATTTGCCTTAAAGAATTCGAATTTGATGCAGCTCATTTCCTGCCCCATTACCATGGGAAGTGCGAGCGTCTCCACGGTCATACCTATAAGCTGGTGGTTCAGGTAGAAGGGATACCGGATCAAGAGGGTATGGTTATAGATTTTCTTTTGTTGAAAAAAACAGTCCGGGATAATGTCCTTGCACAATTAGACCACAGCTGTCTCAATGATATATTGCCTCAACCCACTGCAGAAAATATAGCCATCTGGGTTTGGCAGCAGCTAGTGAACAAGCTGGAAGAGGCAAATTATAAATTGTCTGAAGTCCAGGTTTGGGAAACCAGAACCAGCGGTATTATTTACAGGGGGTAAAAAATGTTAAAGGATGTCCAGGGACAGGCGGATTATCGGCAAATGCCCTTGAAACATGTGGGAATCAAAAAGCTGAAATGGCCTATTGTGGTCAAGGACAGAGCCAAGGGAGAACAGCACACCGTGGCTGATTTCACCATGGCCGTAGACTTGCCCCAAAATGTGCGTGGCACGCACATGAGCCGTTTCGTGGCAGCTTTGAGCAAACTGGGAATCATCCATCCTGCAGGGTTGGAGAGCATCTTAGATAATCTCAAAGAGAAGCTTCAGGCACAAAAAGCCATGGTGGACATGGAATTTCCTTATTTTATTGAAAAGACGGCCCCGGTTTCCGGGGAGAAAGCTTTATTGGATTTACACTGCCACTATAGGGCAGAAAAGGCAGACAAGTTCTCTTTATACGTTTGCGTAGAAGTACCTATTCATACCCTCTGCCCTTGTTCAAAAGAAATCAGCAGCAACGGGGCTCACAACCAGAGAGCCATAGCAAGACTGGAAACTAAAAATGCCCGCATGGTCTGGATAGAGGAATTGGCCGAAATGGCAGAGCATGGTGCCTCGGCACCTATTTATTCCTTATTGAAAAGACCTGATGAGAAATTTGTCACGGAACAAGCCTATGCCACACCAAGATTCGTAGAAGATGCAGTAAGGGAGATAGCCATGGTTATGGCTGAAGATGAAAGGATTGGTTGGTACCGGGTTACTGTAGAAAGTATGGAAAGTATTCATAACCACAATGCTTTCGCCTGTATAGAAAGGGACTAATCATGTATAGAAAAATAGACATGGAGCATTGCTCCGGCGAAATGTTTAAGCTGGGAATCGCAGAAGTAGCTGTTAAGCTTATGAATGACAAAAGTACTATTGAACCTTTGAAATTCTTCCGGGTAAGATCACCGGGTGCTAATATTATTAAACAGGAAATGCTGTCTTTGGGCGGGGATTGTGCCAATGAACCGGGAGCCATTGCCTGCAGGGAAACGTACGTTGATATTATTCTTTTGGGTACAAGGGCTCAGTATAGGAAGCTGGCAGCAAAACTGCAGCTTATGAAGGGCTGGTTTGGCCTGGATGTGATTGCGCAGGAGCTTAGCAATTATATAGAAATGGGTAAGCTTTCTACATTGTTGGCGGACGGTCGCCGGCTAACCTACGAAAAAACCAAAATTATGGGTATATTAAATGTGACACCGGATTCCTTTTATGCAGAATCAAGAGTGAAACCCGGCCAGGATGTTTTGGCAAGGGCAGAAGCCATGCTAAAAGAGGGAGCAGATATTCTGGATATAGGAGGGGAGTCTACCCGTCCCGGTTCTTCCGCTGTTCCTTGGGAAGAAGAAATCCATCGGGTGGTGCCGGTTATTACCGGTCTAAAAAAAGCTTTTCCTGATGCGGTCGTTTCTATTGATACCAGAAATAGCAGAACCGCCCGGGAAGCTCTCTTAGCAGGGGCAGATATTATTAACGATATTTCTGCAGGAGAGGGAGATGCTGCCATGGTACCCTTGGCCGCAGAAACCAAGGCTCCCATTATTCTCATGCATATGCGTGGTACCCCTCAGACCATGGGAGAAGATACGGAATATGCTAATGTAGTGGACCAGGTAGCCTGTTATTTACAGGAAAGAATGGCGTTTTGCCATGAAGCAGGTCTGGCCAATGATAAAATCATTCTTGACCCAGGGATTGGCTTTGCCAAAAAGACACCGGAAAATCTTGAACTGCTCCGTCAGTTGGGGGCCTTTACCTGCTATGGGGTGCCTGTCCTTCTGGGCACTTCCCGGAAGAAAACCATAGGGGAGGTTCTGGGGGGGCTGCCGGCGGAAGAAAGGCTGGAAGGCACTTTGGCGGCTAGCTGCAGAGCAGTTTTTTTCGGGGTGAAGATTGTCAGGGTTCATGATGTGCAAGAGAACTTTCGCACTATCCGTATGCTGGAGGCTATGATATAATGTCAGTGGTTTATATTGCCTTGGGCAGCAACATGGGAGACAGACAGAAAAATATTGCACAGGCTCTCGCTCTGCTTCAAGGGGCACGAGTGAAAATATTGAGGAAATCCTCTCTATACGAAACCAAACCTTACGGTGTTACAGACCAGCCTGATTTTCTCAACGGAGCCATTAAGGTTGAGTGGGCAGGTACGCCTCAGACTTTGCTGACTACTTTGCTCAAGGTAGAGCAAACCATGGGCCGGCAGAGAATCAGACATTGGGGAGAACGCAACATTGACTTGGATATTTTGTTCTTTGGGGATGTTGTTCTTAATACGCCGGAATTAATTTTGCCTCATCCTGATTTACAGAACAGGTTATTTGTTTTGGAGCCTTTGTGCGAAATTGCCGGGAGGCTGGTCCATCCGGTTTTGGGAAAGACAATGGATGTTTTGCTGCAGGAATTGCGAGACAAAAAATAAATTATAAAAAGAAAGCTGGCTATCAGATGGCAGAAGATAACATGGGAAATATAGGCTTAAAATTAAAAATGGGGGCTCTGCTAACGGTTATTTATGCGGTGCTGGCGGGGATTTCTACCAAGCTGGTAATAATTCCGGGGGTTACCGGTTATCGTATTATGGATGCTTTGCCCATTGTGTATGGACTTTTATTTGGGAATATAGGGGCTTTTGCCTGTGGTATAGGAGTGCTTTTTGCTGATGCTTTCGCCAACAATTTGTCATTTGTTAGTTTCGGGGCTTTTTTAGGTGCCTACGGGGCTGCCTATATTCCTTTTCGGGTTTGGCAGGGTATGAAAAGCGATAGGGAACCGGTAATTATTTTAGAATCAACCAGGACCCTTATCATGTTCGTGCTGCTGGCTATTTTAGCTGCGGTTCCTCAGGCTATGGTTATTCCTTTGCTTACAGACAGGCTGGCTATTGCTCCTTATACGAAAGTGTTTCCTGTTATCTTAATCAACAGCTTGGTATTTTCTGTTGTAGGCGGGACTCTCATATATAAATTCTTTTCCTTGCGTTTCTTGGAAGGAACTAGCCACGAACTGTGGCTTTTGGTCAGAGATACGAAAACTGCTACCAGAAGGTTGTCTACGGCACTGCTTAGACTCACCTTGACAGGAGCATTTATAGGATTGGGTTTCACAGTTTTATTGCCGCCGGAATTTAATCAGGATATTATAATGTATGTTATGGGTATTCTTTCCCTTGTTTTATTAATACTTATTAGAATTTAACTAAGGTTGGATTGGCATGATTTTCTTAACAATGATAATTCAAATTTTATTACTGGCAGCTTTTTTCTGGGCAGCAGGAACCATAGGACTGGGTTTGCTGGCAGGCCGGAAAAAGCCTAAAATAATAGCAAAGCAGCATTGCTTTGCTATTATTGTCTGCGCTCATAATGAAGAGAATGTAATAGGGAACCTGCTAAAAAGTTTAGCAGAGCAGACCTATGCTCAAGACAGTTACCATGTTTTCCTGTTGGCAGACCATTGCACAGATAATACCGCAGCCATCGGCAGAAGATTTTCCCAAGTAAGAGTATGGGAAAGAAAGGACGGAGAGAGAACCGGTAAAGGGGCAGTGCTTCATTGGGGTATAGAATTAATACGCCGAGAAACAGGAAATAAATATGACAGTTATATAGTTTTTGACGCAGACAATCTGGTTACACCTAATTTCATCGAAGAAATTAATAAATGTTTCTGTACCGGCGCTCGTTTGGTTATGGGTAACAGAAAATCTTTGAATCCTTACAGTTCTCTTATTAGCGGTTGGTACACTATTTATTGGCAGACAGTGGACTACCTATATTGCAGGCCTCGTTCCAATCTGGGCTTAGCTGCTATTATTTCCGGCACGGGATTCGCTTTTCAGGATAGTTTGCTGGGCAAGGAAGGCTGGAGTACCACCAGTATTACAGAAGACATTGAGTTTTCCATGAGCCAGAATCTTAAAGGTGTTTTTGCGGTTTATTGGGAAAATGCCGTATTTTATGACGAGCAGCCAACGAAACTTTCCATTATGATTTCACAGGTACGTCGCTGGTGTACGGGGAACTACCAGATTGCCGTTAAATTTCGGAAAATCTGGTGGGAACATTTTCGCACTCATCCGAATTTAAAACTTATTGATAATTTCATTCCGATTTTCTTGGCGGTAATGTTTGGCTTTTATCTCCTATTAAATTTCTGCTGGTTATTCTATAATGCTGCCCATGGTGTAAATCCTTTTGGGCTGATAGATATAATCTGGTGGAGTTTCTTGTATATGCTAAGTGTAGGGGTTAGCTACGCCGTTATTAAATACAGTACATTTAACCTAAATAGATTGCTGATCGCTATTTTCACCAGCGGAATTTATTGTATCCTCTTTTCCTTAATCGCAGTTTATTCCTTGTTTTGTCCTGTAAAAAATTGGAAACCCATTGAACATGGACAATATAAAAGGTATAATAAAGGCATAAGTAAATAAATCAATCGGTTAAGATACATTGAGGGGTTATGATGAATAAGTTTGGGGACGTAACTTACCGGGCACATAAAACATTAAGGCAATACATCAAGAACTGGCATAGAGTTGTCACAGTTCTCTTTGTATTGTCTTTTTTCATATTTATTTTCACTCTTGGTCAGCCGGTGGCTCAGTCTGCCTCTAAGCAGGTGCTGTTTATCAGTTCCTATTCTCTCGACTGGGAAAGTGTGCTTAGTCAGATTAAGGGCATAAAATCAGAACTTGACGACACGGCAGACATTAAGTATGTTTTCATGTATGGTAAAGAATTGCCCGCCGAAGTAGCCAAGGAAAGAGCCGGGGCTAATGTTGAAGCAGTTTTTAAAGTGATTCCTAAATGCGATTTGGTTATTGCCGGGGATGATTTGGCCTTGGAATTTGTTTTAGAAAATCGCCAGAAGTATTTTAAGAATATGCCGGTTGTTTTCGAAGGCATTAACTCTGAAGCTACTGCTTTACGGGCTGCCAGGGAACCGGGCGTGACAGGGGTAGTGGAATCTTATGACTTTAAAAATACTATTAAGGCAGCTATGCATCTCTATCCTCAGGCAACTGAGGTTATTGGTATTTCCGATAGCACGATAGCAGGCTTGGGTTCTAATCAGCAATTGTTGGCTTGCCGCAGCATTTTTCCTAATATGAAATTTGGCATATTGGATACCTCGGTTTATACGGAAGAAAAACTAGCCGCTAAAATAGCTAGTTTTGACAAGAAAACTATTCTTCTTTATCTTATGTTTACCAACGATAAAGACGGTAATCATTATAATCACAGGGAAGGCATACGTTTTGTTACTAGGTACGCTAAAATCCCCCTGTTTAAGGCAGATGAACTAGGATTAAAAGATGGCATATTGGGCGGCAAACTGCTATCCTTCCAGCTAATGGGCAAGCAAACGGGACACATAGCAGGGGAAATTTTAAAGGGGAAAAAGCCGAACTCTATTCCCGTAGAAACTGTTCCCACAAAATTTATTTTTGATAAAAGCGTATTAGAAAAATTCCATTTATCGGACAGAGAATTACCGGAGGGCAGTGAGGTTATTAATCCCACTCCTACTTTTTACGAGACCAATAAAAAGGAGCTTCAACCTGTTTTAGTGGCAGTTGGGGTATTGCTTCTGGTTATGTTTTTAATGATTTTGGACAGCCTCCGGCTGAGAAGACTTTACCATAAATTGTCTAAGACCCAGAACGATTTGGAATTTGCTGAAAAGAGCCTGCTAGCCGCTGTTAAGGATACTAATATCTTTTATTGGGAATATTATCCCCAGAGTTCCATGGCCATGGAGGGTTCTCCCAGCAAGAAATTTATGGGCGTTTACGGTAAAATTACTAATTATCCTCAGGCTTGGTTGGATCTCCATATAATTTATGATGCTGATGTGCCGGAATTCCTGCGTATCCATAATGAGATATTGGCAGGGGCAGATTCTTCTTCCTGTGAGCTGCGTACTTTTCAGGACGGAAAATATGTATGGGAACATATTAGGTACACGGTTATCCAAAAAGATGATAATGGCAAGGCCCTGCGGGTTATTGGCACGGCCGTAGGTATCCAGCGGGAAAAAGACCTGGAACAGCGGTATAACGAGCAACTAAATACCAAGAAAGTGTTAGTTGCCAGAGCCAAGGGCTATTGTAAATTAGATGTTACCAGCAATAAGGTGTTGGAAGTTTCCCATGTGGCTCCTGATTGTAAGCCGGAGGATTTTTCCACCGGGGATTCTCTCCTGTTGGAAATGAGAGCAAGAGTGGCCGCTGACAGTAACGACGGTGAACTGCAGATTCTTTCATCCTGCGCCGGCTTGCGGGAAGCCTTTCGCCAGGGAAATACCCATTATGAGTTTGAGGTTCTGTATGCCTTTACAACGGGGGATAAGACCTGGGCTAATGCTATTTCGGATCTTTTGGAAAATCCTTCTACGGGGCATTTAGAGGCCTATATTTCTCTCTTGGATATTCAAAAAGTGAAACAGACAGAATTTCGATATAAGGTTCACTTGGAAGATGCTTTGGCTAAGGCAGAAAAAGCCAGCTCTGCCAAAGGAGATTTCTTGTCCATGATGAGTCATGAAATCAGAACTCCCATGAACGTAATTACCGGATTTACAGATCTGGCTTTGGATGAATGCAAGGATAAGAACATTGGTGAATATCTGAAGAAAATCAAGTTTTCCAACGCTCTTTTATTAGGTCTTATTAATGATATATTGGACATGAGCAAACTGGAAAACAGCAAGCTGGATCTTCATTATGAAACTGTTGATGCAGATGAGTTTATTGGGAGACTGAATGAATTGATTAAACCCCAGCTTCAGGCTAAAAATATTTCTTTTGTTGTTCGGGATATAGGAGAGAAGGGGCTTTTTCTGAAATTGGATAGAATTCGCTGTCAGCAGATTTTCATGAACCTTTTCAGTAATGCGACAAAATTTACCAATGAAAACGGTAGGGTAGAATTGTTCATGGATACCGAGAAAATTGCTCCGGATGCAGTACAAGTAACTATTAAAGTAAAAGATAATGGTATTGGCATGAGTCCGGAATTCCTGAAAAAAATATTCTTGCCCTTTGAGCAGGAAAATGACGCACGGGTTAGCCAGTATACGGGTACCGGTCTGGGCATGTCCATCACCAAGCGTCTGGTGAAGCTCATGAACGGCAGCATTAGTGTGGAAAGCGTGAAAAATGTCGGCACGGAATTTACCGTTGTTTTGCCACTGGCTATAGGGAAAGCAGAAGATGTCAAGCAAGAAGGCTTGGTGGCACAGGATTTTGATAAGACCAAATTGTCCGGAGTGCGGGTTTTGGTTGCCGAAGATCAGCCCATCAATGTGGAGATTGTGAGGAAACTGTTAGAGAAAGAGAAATTGGTTGTTGAGGTATCCCAAAACGGGAAGGAGTGTCTGGATAAATTCAGGACCAAGCCGGCCGGTTATTACGGTGCCATTCTGATGGATGTGAGAATGCCGGTAATGAACGGGTTAGATGCTACCAGAGAGATTCGTTCCCTGAACAGGGCAGATGCTAAAACTATTCCCATTATTGCCATGACAGCCAATGCCTTTGTGTCTGATCAGGCTGAGACCAAGGCGGCAGGCATGAATGCCCATTTAGCCAAGCCAATTAATCCTCAGGAAATGTATAGCATTCTGGCACATTTCATTTGTACTATTTAAGATATTCTAGTATAATAATATGATATGACAATTACTAATAACAACCTATTTAGGAGAAGAAATGACAAAAACTTATCATATTATTAATTATGGCTGCCAGATGAATGAAAGTGACGCAGAACACTATGCAGGTCAATTAAAGGACATGGGTTATGCCTATGTCCCTGACTTTCATGAGGCGGACGTTATTGTAATCAATACTTGCTGTGTAAGAGAATCTGCCGAAAAAAAAATCTACGGAAAAATAGGAGAAATGAAGGCCCTTAAGGCCGCCCGGCCAGAAAATGTGATTTGTGTCGCCGGGTGCATGGCCCAAAAGAGTGGTGAGAAGCTTCTGAAGACCTATCCTCAGGTTGATTTATTAATCGGCACGGCTCACGTTAATAATTTTCGCGGTATTCTGGAAGGCTACTTGGCCGATAGAAAAGTAACCCAGCATATTTATACGGATTTGGAACAAATGCCGGAAGAATTTGAAGGAAGCTTTGTGCGGAAAAGTAGTTTCTCCGCCTGGGTGCCTATTATGTATGGCTGCAATAACTTCTGTACATATTGCATCGTTCCCTATGTACGTGGCCGGGAACGGAGCCGGAGTAAAAACAATATCATTGCTGAGATAACCAAGGCCGTTGGTCTTGGTTATGAAGAATTCACCCTTTTGGGACAAAATGTTAATTCCTACGGCAAAGATACAGGGATTAAAGATGCTTTCAGCGATTTGCTGACAGCGGTGGATGCTATACCCGGAGTGGAGCGAGTCCGCTATATGACCAGTCATCCCAGAGATATGGATGAGGCTGTAGTCAAGGCCATTGCTGAAAGCAAACATATATGCCGGCATTTTCATATTCCTGTTCAATCAGGAAGCAATAGGATTATCAAAGCCATGAACCGGGGTTATACCAGAGAGAAATATTTAGAGCTGGTGAAGCTTATCCGCCGGTATGTGCCTGCTGCGGTGATTACCACGGATATTATTGTAGGTTTCCCGGGAGAAACTCAGGAAGATTTTGAGGATACATTAAACTTGCTGGAAGAAGTCAGCTTTGACGTAGCCTATACTTTTATTTATTCCAGGCGGAGCGGGACAATTGCGGCCAATATGATAGAACAGGTACCCACGGAAGTAAAGAAAGCACGTTTGGATGCCTTAATGGCCGTCCAGAATAAACATAGCTTGGAACGAAATACAAGGCTGGTAGGTAAAACCTTGGAAGTACTTGTAGAGGGTCCTAGCCATAACAATCCGCTGGTGTGGAGCGGTCGTACCGATGGTAATAAACTGGTTCTGTGGACCAAAGGACGGGATAATTTTGTTATTGGCAGTAAATTAAAGGTTAAGATTGAAACAGCCCAAACCTGGCTGTTAAAAGGGAGAGCTCAGCTATGAACGAAGCCTATACTCCAATGGTGCTGCAATATTTGGAAACAAAAAAAGAACATCCCGATGAACTGTTATTTTATAGAATCGGAGATTTTTACGAAATGTTTTTTCAGGATGCCTTAACTGCATCCAAAGTTTTAAACTTAACATTAACAGGCAGAAGCGGGGGCCCCCAGGAACGTATTCCTATGTGTGGGGTTCCTTATCATGCGGTGGAAGGCTACATTGCCAAGCTGATTAAAAATGGCTATAGAATCGCCATCTGCGACCAGACGGAAGACCCGAAAAAAGCTGTGGGACTGGTGAAAAGGGAAGTAACTAAGGTTATTACCCCGGGTACCGTTCTCAGCGATGCGGTTTTGGAAGAAAGTCATAATCAGTATCTGGCCTGTGCCCAAGAAGAGGAAGAATTTCTTTGCGTTACTTTTGCTGATATTTCCACAGGAGAATGTTTTTGGTATCTGGCCTATGGGAATAATCGGCAGGAGTTTGTACTGGACCAGATTTTCCGCCTTTTGCCGGCAGAATTAATCGGCACAGGGCCTATGCAGAATTGGGATGCGTTTATGGAGAGTCTCCAACAAAAGCTCCCTCATTGTTTAGTCAGCAAATTTACCTTGGACAGTTCCCTGGATTATTTCACCAGGCATTTTCCTGCTGCGGTGGAACCGGGAAAGAATGCCTTAGTTCGCAGTACTGTAGAAGCCATGCTCCAGTATATTCACAGCAATGTGAAAAGTGATTTGGCTCAAATTAATAAGCTCAATGAAATAGCCACGGATACGGTTATGAATCTGGATGCTACTGCCATCCGCAATCTGGAACTGATCCGCAATATGCGGGACGGTACTAAATATGGTACTTTGCTGGCAGTGTTGGATTACACAAAAACTGCCATGGGGGCCAGACGGCTTCGCCAATGGATTGAAGCTCCTTTATTGGATATTGCCAAAATTCAGGCCAGACAAATGGCGATTGGTACCCTGCTGAAGGATGTGCCTTTCCGTGATACTCTGGGCGAGAATCTGGCAAGTGTTACCGATTTGGAAAGAATACTGGCCAGAATCGAAGTAGGCTCTGCCAATGCCAGAGATTTAGTAGCCCTGCGCAGTGCCTTGCGTGTGCTGCCTGCTATTAAAAACCTGCTGGAACCACAGCAGGGTCTTTTACATAACCTTAATCAGAAAATAAATTTACACACCGGACTTTTGGACACCCTGGAACGTGGTATTGTAGATGAACCGCCTTTTACCATCCGTGAAGGTGGCATGATTCGTCAGGGCTATGATGGTGAACTGGATGAATTGCACGATATTGCATCCAACAACAAAAACTGGATGGCTAATTTCGAACAGCAGATAAAAGAAAAAACCGGTATTAAAACCCTGAAAGTTGGTTTCAATAAAGTTTTCGGCTACTATATTGAAGTGTCAAAAGGGGCGGCGGCTCAGGTCCCTGTGGACTTTATCCGTAAACAGACCTTGGTTAATGCAGAACGTTACATAGTACCGGAGTTGAAAGATTTTGAAAACAAGGTGCTTAGTGCCAAAGAAAAAATTGAGCAGCTGGAATATTATTTATTCAATAAAATTCGTCAGGAAATTAGAGAGCACATTGTGGAAATTCAGGCTACGGCTCAGTCTATAGGAGATCTGGATGTTTTGTACTCCCTGAGTATGGCTGCTTTTAAGGGAAATTATGTTTGCCCGGAACTTAATACCCGTCAGGAAATCACCATTAAAGACGGGCGGCATCCTGTAGTGGAAAAATTGCTGGATAAAGAAATTTTTGTGCCTAATGATGTGGAACTCAATCCTAACGACCAAAGAATTATAATTCTTACAGGCCCCAATATGGCCGGTAAATCCACCTATATGCGGCAGATTGCCTTGCTGACTCTGATGACTCAGATGGGTAGTTTTATTCCTGTGCGGGCAGCTTCTATCTGTCCGGTAGACAGAATTTTCACCAGAGTGGGAGCCAGTGATGACCTGGCAACGGGTCAAAGCACTTTCATGGTAGAAATGAATGAAGTGGCCAATATTTTAAAATATGCTACAAAAAATAGCCTGATAATTTTGGACGAAGTAGGCCGTGGCACCAGTACATATGACGGTCTGAGCATTGCCAGGGCTGTAGTGGAATTCATTAATGAGAAGATTAAAGCCAAGACTTTGTTTGCTACTCATTATCACGAACTGATTGCTTTGGAATCTCTGTTTCCGGGAATTAAGAATTTCTCCGTGGCAGTGAAAGAAAAGGGCAACGAAGTTGTTTTTCTGCGGCGGATTGTGCCGGGTGGAACTGACAGGAGCTACGGTGTTCATGTAGCCCAATTGGCGGGACTGCCGAAAAAAGTAGTGGCTAGAGCAGACGAACTGTTGGAAGCCTACGTGCAAGATGCTACAGGGGGACAGTCTTCTCCGGTTAATCAGGCACCGATACCACAGGGGGCTAATGAACAGGAAGTTTCTCTTTTTGGCAATGCCTTGGCTGAAGAAATCAAAAAACTTGATATTATGACCATGACACCTTTGGAAGCACTAAATACATTGTATAAACTCCAGGAAGAAGCCAAGAAAGAAGGTGGCGGTAAATAATGAGCAGTGATGTGAAAATTCTGGATAAGAATACGGCTAATCAGATTGCAGCCGGTGAAGTTGTGGAAAAGCCCGCTTCTGTAGTCAAAGAATTAGTGGAAAATTCTTTGGATGCGGGAGCTACCAATATTGCTGTTAGTATCTTTGCAGGAGGTACGGAATTTATCCGGGTAACGGATAACGGTTCCGGCATGAACGAAGCCAATGCCAGACTGTCTGTGCTGCGTCATGCTACCAGCAAAATAACTACGGCCAATGATTTACTCAGTCTGCATACATTGGGTTTCAGGGGCGAAGCCCTGCCCAGTATTGCTTCTGTTTCTAAATTCCAGCTTCTGACACGTTTGCCAGAGGAAGAGTTTGCTACCTCCATTACTATGGACGGGGACAGCGTTCCCGATGTGGGTAAGACAGGCGGTAATATCGGTACTACCATTACGGTGCGGGATTTATTTTTCAATGTTCCTGCCCGGCGGAAATTTTTGCGGACCATAAATACAGAAGGCCGTTACATTAACGAGATTATTGCCAAGATGGCTCTTTCCCGGCCGGAGGTACATTTCACTCTGACAAATAATGAAAAAGAGGTTGTGAATACACCTGGTAATAATGATTTGCAGGATACCATTTCCTCTCTCTATGGAAAGAACGTGGCCCAGCAGCTTTTGCCGGTGGATTACGCTGAAGCCGGTATCAAAATCACCGGCTTTGTTGGCAAGCCTACAGTGCTGAAAGGCACTCGCCAATGGCAGTCTATTTTTGTGAATGGACGGATTATCAATAATCGGATGATTAGTAAGGCTATTGACCATGCCTACCAGTCTCAGATACCCAAAGCCGGATTTCCTTTTGCGGTGGTGCAATTAATCATGGATACGAATACTATTGATATTAATGTTCATCCCCAAAAAAGTGAAATCAAATTCGGTGACGAAGGGGCAGTATATAGAATCGTTTATCACGCTCTTACTGATGCATTAACCAAGCCTATGTCAGGACAGGAAATCTCTGCCCCTGCTCCGGGCGGTGTCATCAAGGGCGGACCATCCGCTAGTAATAAAGGACCTTTTTCTTCAGGCTATACCGGGAATGGCGCCCTTAACCATGAAAGCTACAGACCGATTCAGGAACCTATCTGGAAAGTGCCTGACCGGGTGGGAGAAACTACCGCACCCAATATTCTGGCTGCTCAGCGCAGTAATGCAACAGTAATCTCGGAACATGATAAAATAGCCATGGAAGCAGACACCGGGGTAGACACTATCTGGCCGTTGGGACAGATAGACAGGACATTTATTGTAGCCCAATCCGAAAAAAACTTGTATCTCATCGACCAGCATGCTGCTCATGAGAGAATTATGTATGACAGATTCATCCGTCGTCAGGAAGCCATTCCTATCCAACAGTTTTTGATGCCGATTTTTGTGGAGGCAGACAAAGAGGGCGTAGCCATGGTAGAAGAAAAACGTCAGGAGTTTCTTAAGCTGGGAGTAGATGTGGAGCCTGCCGGCGAGGCACTGCTCAGAGTTTCCGGTTTGCCTGCTGATATTGAAAACAGCAGGGCGGAGGGTTTTATTCATGATATCCTAAATCTTTTGGCCCAGGAAAAAGATATAAAGCCTACAGATTTACGGGAAGAGGTTCTCCATTATGCAGCCTGTCATAGTGCCATCCGGGCCGGGGAGGTTCTGAACATGCGGCAGATGCGGCAGGTGATTCTCCAGCTGCTGAATACGGAGCATCCTTTTACCTGTCCACATGGGAGACCTTGTATGGTAGAAATAACTACGGAAGAATTATTTAAATTATTTAAGAGGACATAACCGATGAGATTTGCCGCCATTAGAGGGCGAAATGATAAAGGAAATTTAAGAGAGCTGGCAGAGAAGTGGGCTAAGGAACTACAGGTAGAATTTCTTCGACGGCGGGAAGAAGGCAGTCTGGCGGATATTCTCCAAGAATATCATTTGGATTGTCTGTTGGTTGCCACTCAGAATGGCCCCCAGATTTATACTCCCAAAGGATTATTGAAATTTCATCCGGGGATGGCGGTCCTTCGTCTGGAAAATTTGCGAAAAGGCAAAAGTGATAATTTTACCAGGGCCTGCGGTTTAAAGCCGGGAGACAAATTCCTGGACTGTACCTTAGGTTTTGCTTCCGATAGTGCCATTGCTTCTTATTTGGTGGGACCGGAAGGACAAGTAGTGGGATTGGAAGGCTCTAAACCATTGTGGTTTCTGGTGCGGGAAGGCCTGAAGAACTACCAATGCGAAAACCATTTGCTGACGGAAGCTTTGCGCCGGATTACTGCTGTAAACGTGAAGGCAGAAGAGTATTTGGCTACCTTGCCGGAGAACAGTTTTGCTGTTGTCTATTTTGACCCAATGTTCCAGCATCCCATTCACGCTTCATCCAATATGGTACCACTAAGACCGGTAGCCTATCATAGAATTTTGGACAAGACCATGGTGGAGGCAGCCCTGAAAGTAGCACCAAAGGTTGTGGTGAAGGAGCACACCCTGAAAGTTTTACTGGATTTAGGAGCTGCGGAAATTATGGGAGGCAAGTACAGTCATGTGAAATACGGTATATTCAGGAGGTAGTATGGCAGCCAAGGGAAAAGTTGTGGTGATTTTAGGACCCACGGCCACAGGGAAAAGTGCCTGTGGCATTCTTCTTGCTGAGCAGATTAAGGGAGAAATTATTTCCGGTGATTCCATGCTGGTCTATAAGGGTATGAATATAGCCACGGCTAAACCGACGGAAGAGGAACTGGCAAGGGTGCCGCACCATTTGGTTAATATTCTGGAACCTGGTGCCAACTTTAATGTAGTGGATTTTCAGGCTCAGGCAGGTAAGCTTATTACAGAAATCAATCACCGGGGAAAAATCCCGATTATTGTGGGAGGAACCGGCCTATATATTCAGGCTTTATTGGAAAATTATACTTTTGCCCATACCGGAGAATCCGGTGAGCTCCGGGAATATTGGGAGGCCTTTGCCCAGGCCCAAGGCAACCAGGCTCTTCACGATAAATTGGCTCGGGTTTCTCCGGCCGAAGCCGCAAGATTGGAAATCAACGATAGAAGGCGTATTATCAGAGCCTTGGAAGTAGCCAAGGAAGGGGAGCGTGTCTCTCAAGAAAAGGCAGGGGAAATGCCCTATGACAGTGTGGTTTTTGGTCTCAGTATGCCTCGGGAAAAACTCTACGCACGTATTAACAAAAGGGTGGAAGATATGGTGGAGGCAGGGATATTTTCAGAAACCAGGCAACTGCTGGAGGCCGGTGTACCGCAAGATGCTCAGGCCATGAAAAGCATAGGCTATCATCAAATTCTTGCTTATTTTCAAGGGAAATATGACAGAGAAACATGTATTGATAAAATTAAGCAGGCTACAAGAAATTTTGCCAAACGGCAGGAGACCTGGTATAAACGGATGCCCTATATTCATTGGCTGGAAATTGAGGAAAATATTTCTTCAGAATTTTATGTGAAACAAATGTTAGAAACCTTGCATAATACAAAATAATAAGTTAGGATTAATACAGAGCAACAGCATACAAACTAAAGGAGGAATTATATTATGACAACAACCACAAGCACAGGAAAACCACTTAACCTACAGGATAATTTCTTGAATAGAGTGAGAAAAGAAAATATGGTAGTAACCGTATATTTGGTGAATGGTTTTCAAATCAAGGGAACCGTCAGCGGCTTTGATAACTTCACGGTAATTATTGCCACAGAGGGCAAGGAACAACTGATTTACAAACATGCCATTTCTACTATTGCCCCCGGAGAGAAAATCAAAATCATGTCTTCCGGAGATCCAGAGAGGAAATGATTTAGTTGGATAAGAAATCGGCAATGGACAAAGATATACAGCTGTTTCTGGAATATCTTACGGTGGAACTGGGTTTGTCCATTAATACCCGCCAGGCCTATGTCCGGGATTTGGAACTTTTTGCCGGTTGGATAAAAAAAACCACCGGCAAGGTTTTGCGTAAAGATGTTATTAACTATATTTCTTTTTTGAAAAAGGAAAGATATGCCCCGGCTTCCCTTGCAAGGAAGCTGGCAGCACTTAAGGCCTTTTTCCGTTTTATGACCAATGAGGGATATTTGACAATTGACCCTTCCGAGGCGGTGGAAGCGGGCAATAAGGCCAGAATGCTGCCTAAAGTTTTGAATATTTCCGAAGTGGATAAACTTTTAGCCGCTCCTGACCTCAATACGGAGGAAGGCTTTCGGGACAGGACCATGCTGGAAGTTCTTTATGCCACGGGTATGCGTGTTTCCGAACTGATTAATCTGAAACTGAACAGCATTAATCTGCCCATGAAATACGTCATTGCTTTCGGCAAAGGCTCTAAGGAGAGAATTATTCCCTTGGGCCATTATGCTGTTCAGTATGTGGAAAAATATCTTAACGTGGTACGGCCTAAATTGATGAAAGAAAAGGTAAAAGATGATAGGGTGTTCTTGTCAGTACGGGGGAAAGCCATGACCAGACAGAGATTTTGGCAGATTATTAAATTATATGGCACCCAAGCGAGAATAAAAAAAGTTTTGACTCCCCACATACTTCGTCACTCTTTTGCCACACATTTGTTGGATAATGGAGCTGACCTAAGAACCGTTCAGGAACTTTTAGGCCATGCGGATATATCTACAACTCAGATTTATACACATTTAACCAATAGCAGGTTAAAGGCCGTGTACGAAAAAACTCATCCCAGAGCGTAAGAGGAGCAGGCAATGGTAAGAAGAAATACCACCAACAATAAAAAGAAAAAATCACATGGCAGTGGACTATTACTGCTTCTGGCCATCTTAGTGTTTGTGATGTCCCTGGGTTTTTTCCTGGCCTCCAGGAAATCTCCTGATAGCCGCCCAAAATCTTTTGGGGAAATCGTGGGCAGTATTGTGCCATCTGTTAAGAAGGCAGTAGTAGGGGATACAGACCTGGATTTAAACGATAAATCTCAGGAAGCCCATCGCATTGTGGACGAAATAGTAATGCAGAACAAAGGCTGGCAAATGTCAGATGACGGTCGTAAGGAACAGAAACAGGACCGCACTGACGGACCAGGGAAAGTTGCCTGGCAGGAAAGGAATCTCCTTATTGGTATTCCCTATGGTGACAGTCTCCGCAAGGCTGTTAATATATTGTCCGAGGCTGCAGAAGGTAAAGGTCTCACGACGGAAGACGACCATGTGATTACCTACGTAGGAGAGCAGGCCATCGCTCTTAATATTGGTATTGCTGTAACTGTGGGTAAGGAAACAAAAACTTTCATCACAGATAGGGTTATAGTTTTCAATGGAGACCAGACTAACGAAAAAAGCAAGGAAATTGCCAAAGAAGAAAAAATGAAGCAGAAGGCTTCCGGGAAAAAATATTCCGGTAAAATGGCTATTATCATAGATGACTGCGGCTATGACTTAGGACCCGTCAGGGCTTTGGCGAAGCTGCCTATTGATATGGCTTTTGCCATTATTCCTTTTAAAGGCAACAGCACTGCTGCTTTACAGATTATAAAAAGCAATAGCCAGGTACCTATGCTGCATTTGCCCATGGAACCTGTTAACGGTACCAGTTCGGAACCCCGGGTTGTTAAAGTGGGAATGAGCAAACAGGATATTCAAAAACTGACCAATGATGCCATTAATTCTTTGCCAGGTATCAAAGGAGTCAATAATCATCAGGGTTCCAAAGCTACATCAGATTACAATACTATGTATGCTGTTTTAGAAGTGCTGAAAAAGAATGACCTGTTCTTTGTGGACAGCAGAACCGCGGCCTCGTCCCTAGGCTTCAAGCTGGCCGGACAGATGGGTGTAAAAACAGGACGCAACCAGCTCTTCTTGGATAATAGCAGTGATATAAGCGCCATTAAAAGTAAAATTTGGGAAGCAGCTGCCAGTGCTGACAAAAATGGTTCTATTATTGTCATATCCCATGCCAGACCGGCTACTGCTGAAGCATGGCGGGAGATATACAAGGAACTGGTAGATTCGGGAATTAAGGTTGTACCTATAAGTCAATTGTTAATGTAGGAGGATAAAATGCTAAGAACAACTTTTTTAATGGCCTTAATGACCGTTATATTGGTATTTTTGGGAGATTATATCGGAGGGGCCAATGGCATGATGTTCATGCTGGTTTTCTCCATTGTTTCTAACTTTGTCATGTATTGGAACAGCGACAAAATAGTTATTGCCCAATATGGGGCAACACCGGTAGATGCGGCTACGGAACCGGTACTTTATGGTATCGTGCAAAAATTGGCACAGAGGGGCAATCTGCCTATGCCTAAAGTTTATATAGTCAATAGCGCAGTACCCAATGCTTTTGCCACCGGGCGTAATCCTGAACATGCGGCAGTGTGCGTTACTACCGGAATTATGAATGTGCTGAGTCCGGCAGAAATCGAAGGAGTACTGGGCCATGAATTAAGCCATGTGAAGCACGGAGATATTCTCATTGGCTCTGTAGCAGCGGCAATGGCCGGTGTCATTTCCATGGTTGCCAGGTTTGGCATGTTCTTTGGGGGCGGGCGCAGGGATGACAGACGCTCCAATCCTATTATTGGATTACTGGTGCTATTGCTGGCACCTATGGCTGCCATGATTATTCAATTAGCAATTTCCCGGTCCAGGGAATATATGGCGGATCATTCCGGGGGAGCATTGTGCGGTAACCCTGATGCCTTGGCCGATGCTTTGGAAAAACTGGAGGGCATTAATAAACAAAGAACTTTGCCTCAGGCTACCCAGGCTACGGCCCACATGTTTATCGTGTCGCCATTTAGCGCACAGGATGCTAAGACTATGTTCAGCACCCACCCTTCTACAGAAGATAGAGTAAAACGTCTCCGGGAAGAAGCCCAAGAAATGCGTAATGGTCAAATTATAAAATTTGCATAATGGTGGCATACTCCCACCACTATTTTGGGTATATTTACACCTTGCTATTTAAGCAAATAATATGTTATAATGCTTTCGCTTCGAAACTGGGGATGCACTGGTTTCGACGGGGGTACGTGTTTTGTGATAAGCGAGCCGGGATTCCATCAACCCCGCAAAACGGTGGAAAACGCGTTATAAACGCAAACGAAGATTACGCTTTAGCAGCTTAAATGCTAACGTCTCTCTTCTCTCCTCCTGCAAGAGGGGAAGAGACGTCACTTGCAGGATACTTTAGTTTCAATTCTCGGAGAGACTAAGGGAAACTTATCGAGATAGCGGTTGATTAGCCCGCCTTTAGGCGATGAGGCTGCGAAATAAAAAATGAGGGATACGCTCGTAGAAAGTTGCAAGGCAATACTTTCGGACAGGGGTTCGACTCCCCTCATCTCCACCAAATTTCAACCTATCATTAATACAATGCCCAAACCCAGTGATACTGCGGTTTGGGCATATTTCATAGCTAAACAACCCTATTAAAAAGGGGGAAAATGGGTGTGCTGAAAGTTAACATGTTCGAAACATTGGCATTGGCTAAAGACCTAACACCTTTTTTTAAAATAATATGCTATAATATGTAATATGTTGTTAATCATATTTGTGAAATGCCGTAAATGGATATTATTAAGCGGGGTAAAGGACAATGTACCAGGGAGACTTGTTTTGGGTGTTGGTCTTTTTTTTGGTTCTGCTTGTAACATTTCTCATAGCTGAAATTACAAACTGTAAAAAGAACAAACAGTTGCTTACAGAACTACAGAATTCCCAGAAAGCATTGGAGGTTCAGAAACGCAGCTTGCAGGCTGCCATATATCACGGCGGGCTTTTTTATTGGGAGTACTACCCCCAAGAAGCTAAGGCCGTGCAAAGTGATGTGGGGACAGATGCTTTTCATGTGACACATGTTATGGAGAACTATCCACAGAGCTGGATGGAAAATGACCGTATTCATAAGGACGATATTCTTATCTTTATGGAAACAGATAAAAAGATAAAAGAGGGTGCCCAGGAAGTTGAATGCAGGGTCAGGGAAAAACTGAAAGGTAGCTACGAATGGCGTCTTTTGAAGTATTCTGTTGTGGAAAAGGACACCGTTACAGGGAAGCCAATAAAGGTTATCGGCACTGATATTTCTGTTCAAAAAGAAGAAGAACTGAAAAAGTTATACAGTGAGCAGGTTAATTACCGGGAAGTTTTAGGTGTTAAATCCCTGCTTTATGCTAAGTTGAATTTGACAGGGAATGTTCCCGAAAGTATCTTTACTCATCTTAATTCCATGGCTTCAAATATGCAGGATGTTACGGAGATGTATCCTACGGTAGATGAGTTTATGGAATACGTGCACAATCATATTATAAAATACGGGAAGATTAATACTGATTTTTTACAAGCAGGTACCACAGATCAATTGCTGCAAATGCTGTCGGCCGGACGCACTCACTATGAAACGGAATTTATTTATAATTTCCGTGATGGGTATTCCCGCTGGGTGAATGGGGCACTGGATCTTTTGCACAATCCTTTGACAGGGAATGCAGAGTGTTTTTTATACTTCACCGATATTGAAGCACAAAAATTTATGGAACAGCAGGACCAGGAGCGCATTGCCGAGGCACTCAAGAAGGCGAAAAAGGCCAGTGCCTACAAGAGCCAGTTCCTGTCTAAAGTTAGTCATGAAATGCGTACACCTTTGAATGCCATACTGGGATTTTGTCAGTTGGGCAAAGAGGAAACCAGTCTTTGGGTGATACAAGATTATTTGTCCAAAATCAACTATTCGGGTAATATGCTGTTGAATATGGTTAACAATCTTTTGGATATGGATCAAGCATCCGGAGATTCCATAAAGCTTCATCAGGAAGTTTTAAACTTGCCGGTTTTCTTTGCTAGTCTGAGAAAAACCATGGAGCCTGCTTTTTCCGAAAAACATATTAGTTTCCTTCTTGATGTGGGAAAATGTGAACCTATTGACATTGCTGCTGATGAAAAGCGTCTCATGCAGATCTTTTTACATATTTTGAATAACTCCGTTAAATTTACCCAACCGGATGGACATGTAACTTTAAGCGTAGTATCTCATCCTGTGGAAAATAGTAAACTGCCGGTAACGGTTTCTGTTAAAGATGATGGTATAGGCATGAGCGAGGAATTCCAAAAAAGATTGTTTCAACCTTTTGCCCAGGAAAGTGAAGGCATTACCTCAGCTTATAATGGTGTAGGTCTTGGCCTTTCTTTAACCAAGCTTCTGATTACGGCTATGGGTGGTTCTATTGTGTGCCAAAGCAAGAAAGGTTTGGGTACAGAATTTATTGTTAATATGCATTTTCCCATTGCTATAAAAAATACGACAATTATAGATATTCTGCCCAGAAGAAATAATGAAGATATTATGTCTGTTATGTCAGGGACCAGAGCTTTGGTGGCAGAAGATATTAATATTAACTATATCATAGCCCAAAAACTTTTGGAAAATATGGGTTGCATGACAGATTGGGCTAAAAATGGACAGGAAGCAGTTGATATTTTCACGGCCAAGGGTGCAGATTATTACGATTTTATTTTGATGGATATGCGGATGCCGGTAATGGACGGCATTAAGGCAACTAAGGCCATAAGAAAAATTTCTCGGTGTGATGCTGAGACAATTCCCATTATTGCTATGACAGCCAATGCCCTGGACGAAGATGTGGAAGCTACAAGAGAAGCAGGCATGAATGCTCACCTATCAAAACCTATCAAAGCTGAAATGCTCTATCATTATATTTGCGAGTGCCTTAAAAAGAATAAAAAGAAGAAAACTCCCCGGCTTTAAAAAGCGGGGAGTTTTCTTTTAAAGCTGCCTGTTTCTTTTGTCAATTTTCTAAATGAACAATTTATCTACGTCAACTTTTTTCTCCATCATACCTGAGGAAAGCAGGAAGTCCTGAGTGCTCTTGAGAGAAGCTTTTGCTTCCGATGTAACATTCATGCTGAAATCATAGAGCTTGTACATTTCTTCTACTGCTCCGGGTTTTAGGTCAGTGACTTTTGCCGTCATGGCGATAGCTTCTTTTTGGTGAGAGGCAATATATTTAATGGTATCTTGCTGGACCTTCAGGAAAATAGCTGCCAGATCTTTGTGGGCCGCATAGAATTTCTGACTGGTGGCAGTGACCGTCAGGCCGGAAACCAATCCCTCCCCGGAAGTAATAACATGGAGACCGTTTTTCTCAGCTGTATACGCTATCGGTCCTGCCATAAGGGCGGCATCGACACTACCGGCTTCCAGCGCACTCCTGCCCGCCGGGATGCTCATGGACACGAACTTTACATCTTTCATAGTCAAACCGCCTTTTTTTAAATAAGCGGCCAATAATTCATGAAGAATAGTGCCTTTAGGCCCGGCGATAGTTTTGCCCTTTAAATCCTGCGGAGAATTAATACCTTTTTTCCCGAACAGTTTAAAGGCTTTAGGAGCACTGGAATAAAGACTCAGTATTTTAATATCGGCTCCGTTGGAAGCTGCTAATAACACGGAAGAACCGCCTACGCAATTCAGGAATTGGATATCGCCGGAAGCCAGGGCGGCGGTCTGGTCTGCACCTGAGGTAATAGTTGAGTATGCAAAGGGAATGTTTTTAGCTTTAAAAGCTGCCTCAAAAGCCTTTTGCTCTTTTTCTACTATACTGGGCACATTTAAAGGCGACTGGACATAAGTGGCTACGATTTTTTTTACGGAAGAGGCAGCTGGCTTGGCCGGTGCAGAGGTTGTCTTAGTGGTTCCGCCGCAGCCGGTTAATAATACTCCCAGCATTAAAGCTGCCAAAACACTTGCCGAAAACTTATTTATGAATTTTTTTCTCATAATAATCTCCTCACATTTCATTGGTCAATTTGTAAAGCGGCCAAAATCTGTCGTTTTAAAGCAATATATTGGGAATCCAGAAGATCACGGTCTTGGCTGCTATTATTAGGCAGGACAATGTCTTGGGTAATGCTGCCGTCTTTCAGGATAAGAATCCTGTCTGCCAAAAGCAAAGCTTCGTCTATATTGTGAGTAACGAAGATGATACCGGAATGAGAAGTTTCCTTGATTTGCAAAACTTCTTTTTGCATGGCTTGACGGGTGAAATAATCTAAAGCAGCAAAAGGTTCGTCCATTAGAATCAAATCATTGTCACAGGCCAAAGTTCTGGCCAGGGCAGCTCTTTGCTGCATGCCGCCCGAGAGTTCACCGGGATAGGACTGGGCAAATTCGGTCAAACCCACCATGGTCAATAAATCGGCAATTCTTTTTTTAGCATAATCATGATTTAAACCGAAAGTAATATTTTCTTCGCAGGTGAGCCAGGGCATCAGTCGAGCTTCTTGAAACATCATGCCTATTTTAATATTGTCCGGGTTAACAATAGAACCGGAATCCGGTTTTTCCAGACCACAGATTAACCGTAAAAGAGTCGTTTTACCACAGCCGCTTTTTCCCAGAACTACTGTAATGGCACAGCAATCAGCAGTACAGCTGATATCATTTAAAACAGGATGGAGCTCTTTATTAACCAAGTAACTTTTCGTCAAATTAGCAAGGATTAATTTGCTCATGGGTTTAGCTCCTGACTGTAGGGAACCAGATGCTTGATAACCAGAGAAAAAGCCTTATCAATCAGCAGGCCCAAAAGTCCGATAAAGATAATTCCTACGATTACCTTATCACTGCGAGACATGGCCTGACTATCTAGGATTAAGTAGCCTAAACCGTTGGCAGCGGCAATCATTTCTGCCCCGATAATTGCCCTAAGGCTAAAACCCAAACCGATTCGCATGCCTACAAGTATGTGGGGAAGAGCATAAGGCAGCATGATTTTTTTTAGCTGTTTACTTTTGCTGAACCCAAGGACTTGGCCAACCTCCAAAAGCTTTTTGTCGCAGCCGGATAAACCGGCGTCTATGTTAAGAAGTATGGGAAAGAAAGAAGCCATAATAATAACTAGTATCTTTGGGGTTTCCTCAATGCCGAACCAGAGAATCAGGAGAGGAATCAGACTGATAGGGGGAATATGTCTGAGCGTATTAAAAATACCGTCCAGATATGTTCTGGCAGCAGGATAGAGAACGAATAAGAAACTAACCAGAAAGGCCAGAAGCACGGAACAGCCAAAACCCAGGCAAATGCGTCGCAAGCTAGTGACTAGGGCAGACAGAAGTTCGCCTTTTACCAGCATGGTGGAAGCGGTAAGCAGCACATGGCCGGGGGAAGGCAAAACATAGGAACTCCATATGCCTAATTGGGACGCAATATACCAGAGAACTAAAATTACAACAAATATTAAGTTCTTTTGTATAAAATTAGGCTTTTGCATTAGAGTCTCCTGCACTTTATAATGGATACATTTTATCATAAAATTCACAAAAAGTTAACAAAGAATGTATCTCTTGGAGTGTATGTATTTTTCCAAAAAATACTTTTTTATGGTATAATCATCTTAGAAAACTCGGGGAGCAGTAAAAAATAAACATGGATAATGCCAGTAAGTTTCGACAGATG
>DAIQMR010000017.1:15200-49239 GCA_036788835.1 Acidaminococcaceae bacterium | reverse complement strand
GAAATTCACGCTACGCGGCGAAGTAGGAAAAGCCTGGGGTAGTCAGGGCTACAGCACTCTGCAAGTAGGCGTGAAAGGAGAATGGAAATTCTAATGCCGGTATCTTTCCCCAAATTAATATCGGTATTGTCAGGTGGCCTCGTGGCATTAGCTATGGGGCCGCCTCCTGTTTATGTTATGTCTAAGTTAGGATGTCTCTTGGAATCTCCTACAGCAAACCAATCCTTGCGGCTGTCGCTGGTTCCGTATTCTGCCGATACATTTTCTCGTATGGGGGCGTTCTCAGTCTGGATGGCATGAAGGGAGTCTTTTCTAGTGAAAGATTTTACAAATATAGAAAAATCTTTCACTAGTACTGAAAGATTTTATTGGCTTAGGAAAAACATTTCAGTATAATGGTTGTAGGGAGGTACAAACTATGATTATTCGAGAGCATTATTTAGCAAAAATTAGGCCTTTCTACGATAGTGATTTAATTGCTGGTTTGGGGATTTGGACGGGGCGGGGAGATAAAGTATAATATGACACGGACTATTGTGTACAAAAAACGAGACAATAGTTGTGAAAAATAGCTTTATTTGTTAAAATATAATAATTAAGGAAGCCGTTTCAGCGAGGAAGGATAGATAATAAAGCAATAATCAGGGGGAACTGTTATGCTAAGACCTCACAAGAAAAAATTGCAGACTGCTGTGTTGGGAACATTGGCTTTGATGACTTTTTCCGGTTGCCCTGGGTTTTCTACTATCAGCGAAGCTGTAGATAGCTATGCTTCAAATTTAGGATATTTTAATGTAAAGTTTTACAATGCCGGTGAATCTGTTGATGTATGGGGTGAAACGTCTACCTATACATTGGATCCTTGGCAAAAGCAACACATCTTATACGCTGTCAATTATTGGGAACATGTCTTGGCGCCGGGGTTGCATCCAAGTGCAGCTTCAGATATTACTGTAATAACATATAATGCAGATAATGCTTTTGCCACTAGTCTAGTAGCAGAAATAGGTAACGATAATCCGCCTCTGGCCATGAACCTGCTTGCATGTCTTCTGCAGGGATATGGAACAGAATATGCCGATATGGCAGCTCTAATAGGAATAGGACAGCCCTTGTATCCTACGGGGATGCCGGAAAGCGAGTTCTTGACGCCCCTGTGCACGGAGGAAAATGGTACCTTGGCCAATACCATGGTCCACGAGATGGGACATGCTCTTGGTATTAGCGCAGCCATCAATGGCTACTTCTTTCCAAACGAGAATCACACATATAACAGCCATCTCTATGACTGGCGCGGCCAACAAGTACAGCCCGCTTTAGAAATTAAAACATTGGAGCATACACCGGGCGGAACTACTTATTTCGATTTGCCCGGTTACAGTAAGTTGGCTGATGACAATACAAGTAAACTGCCTTATTTTTCCGGCGAGAATGTATCAGAAGTACTGAATGGGGCCAAAATGACGGTTTATTCTTCACGTGGCACACTAATGAATCAGGACCCGGTGCCGGGAGTTCCTATAAACGGGGTAGAATATTTGTCAAATGGCCAAGGCGGTTTTGAAGAATTTATAGATTTGAGCCATATAGAACTGCGCAATTCCATGATGAGTCACCAGCGTTTCCGCAATTACTTTGCTTTTATGGAAGCAGAGCTGGCAATGCTGCAGGATATAGGCTATACCATAGACCGTCGGGATTTTTATGGATCATCCATATACGGAAATGGTCTGACTGTGTATAACCAGAATCCTTATTATGCCCGCAATGAAGAGGGCTCTGCCTACCTGACTAATACCTATAACTCAAATGATTTTGGTATAGGTCTGCATGTATATGGCAGTCGCAATAAGGTGTATCAAGAGGCCAAACTTCTGACAGATGGTGCTGCCGGCGTTGGCATTCGTGTTGACGGTACAGATAACAATATCATAGTAGAATCCGGCGTCCATGTTCAGGCCGATGGTCTTAATGGCAACGGGTTGCTGGTGGCCTTCGGCAAAAATCACAATATCCTGTTGGCTGAAGACAGTGTGGTTACGGCTAATGGTCAAGGTGGGATTGGTGCTGATTTTAATTTTGGCCGTAATGAAATAGGCCATTCCATGGGAGCCAGAGCATCCTACGGTGCCTGGAGCTATATGTTAACCAATCAGTTACTGGACGCTGCTTCGGTAGAAGTAGATGGGCCCCTAGTAAATAGCTTTACTGTTGATGGTGTTTTGCAAGGCAGTAGGGCGGCAATACACATGGCCGATAATGCCTACGTAAAAAATGTAGCCATTGGTAATACAGCGCTCATTAAGGGAGACATTCACAATGAGTGGCTCTATGACTATGACGATATTGTCAATGCCGGTGGGACCATAGATTCTCTTCTTTATCGGCAATACACAGGCTCCGACGAATTAACGACCACTCTCAGTATTAACGGAAATTCCTACAATGGGGATATTATAGGCAAAAAAAATACACGGGTGTCTTTTGCTAAAGGCACCAATGAATATACCGGCAAGGCACAAGTTTTATCTGTTGACGTAGTTAAAGGAGCGTCGCTGGAAGGTTCCGGAACTTACGATATGATGACCCCTGACGATGCTGCTCAGCATACACTGAATTATCGCTTGCAGGTCAGTGAATCTCATGACGCACGGAAACTGCACGGGGTTGGAGTTTTTACCAACCATGGTACCCTGGGCGCTACTACCGGTGACGTAAATATTGTCGGTGATTTAGTCAGTGACGGTAATATTGCTCTAGTTTCTGCAGATAATGGCAGCAAGGTGTATTTGCTGAATGTAAACGGGAAGGCAGATCTTAAGCCGGATACTACGGCCAGCAGCCTAGTGGCACAGGCAAAGAACAAGCCTCTCCTAAATAAAAAATACAATTACCTAACTGCTACCCAAGGGATCAAAGGCAATATTGAGACAAGCAACCTATCGGATTATGTGACTGCTACAGGTACGGTGGAGGGCAATAATGCCTTCTTTACGGCAAGCCAGACCAAAGCTCTAGGCGACACGGTTGGCATGAATGAAAATGAAAGACGCGTAGCTCAGGCTTTTAATAGTGCGGCACCCAACCTGATGCAGGAAAACAATGCTGCTGGTCAGCAGGCGGCCAATGTTTTCTATAACTCTTCCGATGACATGAAGAAGTTAATGAATTCAGTGACAGCAGCAGAGCGGACCAAGCTTCTGGGGCAGACACCTATGAGCAGCTTAACTGCTAATTCTCTTTACAGCAGACTGGATACCAGTGTTTTCGATGGCACAGTGGGAGTGCCAGTACAGGTCCCATCTTTAGACGGAGAGAATAAGACAGTAAACACTAATGTTCCGGTAGTTTTAGATGCCAATAATAATTTCTGGCTGAAGATGTTCAGATGCTTTGAAGGCTACGGCGGCAGCAATGGAGAATCTGACTTAAATAACCAGAGCTTCGGCGGTGTAGTAGGTTATGACAAGGACGTAGGTAAAGATGCTCGTCTAGGCGGTTTCTTTGCCTATGGTAAAACCAGCTACAGTACGGATTATCTGAACGGCAACAGTAACGACTGGCGGCTGGGTATCTATGGTGACAAACAAAACGGTGACTGGGAATACCAAGGCTACGTAAGCTATGGTGCCAATCACTATGATTTAGATTCTTATACGTGGAACAACAGCACAAAGCTGAACAGCGACTTCAAGGCAAAGATATGGGATGTGGGCCTAAAGGCTAAATACACCATTCCTTCCACTAAGGAAAAGACATGGAAGATTAAACCCTACGGAGAATTGGGCTATACCCATACCAGCCAGGATAGCTATACCGAATCAGGCAGCAGTGCCTTTGCCAAGAACATTGACAACGCATCTAATAATTCCACAAGAGCAGAGTTAGGTGTGGAGTTCAAACGTAGAATTACGCCTACCAGCGGTTGGGGCGGGTCTATCGGTTACAAACGGATTCTCAGCGGTGTAAATCCTGAACTGAACGGCACATTTGTAGGCGGCACAGACAGCTTCACTGTGAAGACAGAAAACGACAGAAACTATTTGACCTATAATCTGAACGCTTACACATCATTGGGCGGCAAGTGGACTGGTCAGGCAGAAATTCGCGGCGAAAAGTCCTCGAACAACCACAAAGAAGTTTATAGCATTTCTGCCAAGTACCACTTCTAAACTGCAATTTCTTTCCCGTTCCGAAATTTCAGCCTCAGCTTTTCACTACAATTACACTATCTATCATGTTATACCGGAGCTTCTCATTGAACTTTATGGGGAAGCTCTTCTTGCAACTAAAAACATTGACTAAACAAGCCGATTGGATTGGTAAATATAAAAATATTGTCTAAATTTACAAATAATTGTATACTGAAAATAGTAGGTTGGCAGTGACGTGAACAAAAAATGGGTTTGAGAGGTGTTTGTGATGGGGCAACAAGCCATCCTTAAGGTTTTGAAAATTATATGCATTATTGGGTTATCTATTAGTTCTTGCGTTAATTGGGCAAGTGCACAGGAACGACAGACGATTCGTGTGGGATATTTTCGATATGACAGTTTTAATGATGCCACGGCTCAGGGCGATAAAAGTGGTTATGGATACGACATTTTGCAAAAGTTGCGTATCTATGAGAACTGGAACTACGAATATATAGGCTATAATGAAAATATTAGTTGGCAGGATATGCTTAAACTTTTAGAAAAAGGGGAAATAGACTTACTTGCTCCTGTCAATTATACAGCGGCAAGACATGAAAAATTCGACTATTCATCCTTGCCCATGGGAACTAGTTCAACGGTTATATCTGTACAAGCCAACAATAGAAAGTATAGCACTACGGATTACAGTAACTGGAACAATGTATCTGTAGGCATGATTGTCTCCAATAATCAAAATTACAGTTTTCATGACTACGCGGAAAAGCATGGCTTTACATATAAATCCATTCTTTGCGAAAGTACCAGCGAGCTTTCCGCCAAGCTACAAAGCGGCGAAGTTGATATGGTTGTCACTAGCAGTCTGCTTAAATTAACAGATGTCTGGACCTTAGATGAGTTTGACACGCTGAATGTATACTATGTTGTGCGAAAAGGCAACACAGCACTGCTCAATCAGGTTAACGACGGCTTGAGCAAGCTAGCCAAGGCAGAACCTCAGTATCAGGACATATTATATCAGAAATATTACAAAAGCAGTGCAGGAAGAGCCGTGCAGTTTACAGAGGACGAGCAGGCCTATATTGATGCTGCCATTAAAAATCAGAAAGTCTATTATGCCGTGATTAACCCCAACAGAAAACCACTGTCTTATTATGAAGATGGTAAGATGAAGGGACTTCTGATGGATATTACCAGAGAGATTTTCTTTCGCACGGGACTGAATATTCAAATGCTGGTGCTTGATTCCAGAGCAAAGTATTACAACACAATAAAAGATAAAGCAGTGGACATTATATGCGATTATACAAGTAATGCCAATAAGGCAGAAAACAATAACCTCGTTTTGCTTGCTCCCTATTATAACAGCACAATTTCAAGGCTGGCCCGCAGAGATTATGACGGTACGGGCAGGCGCTGTGCATTGACAGGCAATTCGATTAGCGGATGGCTTCAAGGACAGGGCTATGAGTTTGTCAATGAGGACTCGGTGGAGGCCTGCGGTAAGGCCGTAAAAGATGGGACTGCTGATTTTATGTTCTCATATACCAAGTGTATCCAGGATATGGTATATGATGACGTGACAAATTCACTGATGGCACTTTCGGAAAGCAATCAATCAACGAATTTTGGCATTGCAGTCGCCTCTACCCAGGATAGGCTGCTTTGCTCAATTTTACAAAAAAGTATTGCTTCAATCACAGCGAAAGATATCTCCGGCATGGCGGAGGCATATACTTACTACGACCGTAAGAATACATCAATGCAATCTATTATGTATCGCAATCCTGTTGCTTTTGGTGCATTGGTTTTTTTGTTTGCGACTTTAGTTTTTGGCATTGTCATTTTATTTTTAGTGCTGCGCAGGAAAAGTGCTGAGGCAAAAAATGCTACGATGCTCAAACAAGCCTTGCATACTTCTGAAATAGCAACCAAAGAAAAAAATGATTTCTACGCACGCATGAGTCACGATATGCGCACGCCAATGAATGGCATACTGGGTATCTCGTCATTGTCCATGGGGGAAAGAAGCCCTCAGGTATTACAGGAAAACATGAGGAAAATCCATGATTCCGGTACATATCTCTTGGGGCTTATCAATGATACGTTGGATTTGCAAAGAATCGAGAGTGGCAAGCTGACGCTATTCCCAATGGTTGTTTCCACCAAAGATTTTATGGCCAGCAGCACTGCAATCGTTATGCAGATGGCTAAAGAAAAGGGCGTGGAGTTTAGAATTATCAAAAACGATGCCGATTTAAACGGCTATGTACGCATGGATCCAATGAGAATGAAACAGATTTTCATCAATCTTCTTTCCAATGCCATTAAATTTACCCCAGCTGGTGGTACCGTTGAACTTGCTTTTATGGTCTTGAGACGTGAGGGCAAGATAGTGCATGATAGATTGACGGTAGCTGATACAGGAATTGGCATGAGCCGTGATTTTGTAGAGCATAAAATCTTTCAGCCCTTTTCACAGGAGCATAACGCATTGACAGACACCTATGCTGGTAGTGGTTTAGGGTTGTCTATTGTGAAGCGCCTGGTTGATATGATGGGAGCTACCATAATAGTAGAAAGTGAGCCTGGGGTAGGAACGAAAATTACTATTGACATTGATTTTGAGTGTGTCGATGAAAAGGATGTTGTACAAGTAGCAGAACATCAAAAAGAAAGCAAAGAAGCAGTTATGGAAAAACTGCATGGTAAGCATGTGTTGATGGCAGAGGACCAACCACTGAATGCAGAGGTAGCCATTAGGCTACTGCAGAAAGCAGGGTGTGAGGTGGTGTGGGTCAAAAACGGTTTAGAATGTGTCAATATCTTTACCAAGTCAGAGGCACGGCAATTCGACATCATTTTAATGGATATTCGTATGCCGGACATGGATGGACTGGCTGCTACGCGTGCAATTCGGGCATCTTCCCATCCAGAAGCTAAGAGCATTCCTATCGTTGCCATGACGGCTAATGCCTATGAGTCTGATGTGAAAAAGTCCTTAGATGCAGGCATGAATGCACACTTAGCCAAACCAATTAGTCCTAAGACTATGTATGCAACCATAGCAGCTGTAATTATGAAACGTTAATTGCAAAATCGGTTTAAGGTTGAAAGTTTACCTCTCTTTTAGGGGTGAAATGCGAAAATGGCACACTTGTGACCCCTTTTTTAAATGGATTGGCGCGCATGCGACCTATTTTTTCCGCTATTTTAGTGGTAATGTTAAACTGCGATTGTTGTATCTATATAAAGCATAGCTGATGTGTCCATTCACTGCGCACAGCATCTTTATGTAGGTGGACAAAAACGATAAAACAAAACCATATTAACAAACGGGATATGCATTACCGGAGATTGCCTGCGGGGGGGAAGGACGGTTGCGAGATGGAGAAAAATTCAACAAGTGAAAAGAAATCTGTTATCTTGGTTGTCGAAGATCAGGAAATAAACAGAAAAATGGTTTGTAACCAATTAAGTGATTCATATACTATTCTTGAAGCAGCCAATGGACAAGAAGCACTTGATATTATTGGAAAGCGCGACGATATTGGCATCATTCTTCTGGATATAGTCATGCCGGTCATGGACGGCTGGGAGTTTTTGAAAATATTCAAAAATCACGAAAAATCCGCTATTCCGGTAATTATTTTGACCAGCGATCATGATGCTGAAGTTGAATACAAAATGTTAGAATACGGTGCATTGGATTTTATTGTGAAACCATGTAACGCTAAGCTCCTTAGAAGCCGTATTGATAATGTGCTGGTCAGAAATCCGTTAGCTGTCAGGCAGCGTATGGAGTTTATGACCACTCACGATAATCTTACCAAGCTGTATAATAGAGGCAAGATGTTCGAGAAAACCAGGGAAATGTTAATTGCCAACCCGGATAAAACTTTTGCCTTTGTCAGATTGGATATTGATAAGCTGCGTCTCTATAATTCGACAATGGGAGAACGGGAAGGAGACAAACTGATTTGTTATCTAACGGATATTGTAAGAGCAATGGCCGGTGAATATGAAGCTTGTTCCTATGGACATATGGAAGCCGATATATTCTGCATGTGCTATCCGTATAGTGAGCAGCAGTTTTTATCTCAGGTTAAAATGACACAGGATGCTTTAGCAAAATATAGGCAGGATTATGTGCTAAAGGCTTCCTTTGGTATCTATGTTATTCCTAAGGGCGATTTGAATGTGGAAATGTTTTTTGCGAGAGCTTCTATGGCCGCGGATAAATGCAAAAATACATATAATACCTTCTATGCCTACTATGATGAAAGTATTAGCCAAGAAATTTTTTATGAACAAAGCATAATAAATGATATGCGCACCGCTTTGGAAAAGGAACAGTTTCAGGTATATCTTCAGCCAAGATATGATTTACAGACGGATTTACCTTGTGGGGCAGAAGCTCTGGTACGGTGGTTTCATCCCAAACAAGGTTTAATCATGCCGGGAAAATTTATTCCCGTTTTTGAAAAAAATGGCTTTATTGCTAATTTGGATTATTATATGTGGGAACATACCTGTATGCTTCTTAGCAAGTGGAAAAAAGCAGGGAAAAAGGTCATGCCGGTTTCCGTTAATATGTCCCGGGCCTCTCTCTTTAATCCCCGCGTTGATGAATTGATTATTGATTTGGTAAAAAAATATAACATTCCCCAAAGCTTGCTGAATCTTGAAGTTACGGAAAGTACCTATATGTCCGATCCGGAGCTGATGAAAGCTACAATGGAACGCTTGCAAAAAGCAGGTTTTGTTATTATGATGGATGATTTTGGCACCGGCTATTCATCTCTGAACACGTTAAAGGATATCAATATTGATGTTCTGAAATTGGATATACTTTTTATGCCCAAAGGCAACGATCACGGCAAGAGTGAAAAGATTCTGTCTTCTCTTGTGAGAATGGCCGGTTGGCTTGGCATGAGCGTCATTGCCGAAGGTGTGGAAACACTGGAGCAGAAACAGTTTCTCGAGAGTATTGGCTGCGGCTATGTACAAGGATATTATTATGCCAAACCTATGCCTGTCTCTGAATACGAAAAATTGCTTGATAAGAATGTTCCCCAATGCTCCTTGGATAAGAGCCCCGCACCAATGGTGGATACAGCAGTGATTTGGTCTTCCAATCCCAATATAGGCAAGCTTTTGTCCGGCATCGATATTCCGGTAGCGGTTTTGGAATATTCTTCTATTGGTACAGAATTGATCCGCTTGAACCAGGCCTATATAGATGCCTACGGAAATACCTTTGTTAAGAATCCTGATATTATTGGCTTGGAAGGCGCTTTGCATGTAAAAAAGATGTTTGATGATACTGTGGCCTCAGGCAAACCCGGTGTTGCTGAATTTTCCTATCCAGCGCCTAACGGGCAGCTTACCTGGATTAGAATAAGGGCCCGGAAAGTGGCCGAAATACCGGTTTCTGCATTATTGGTCTGCACATTTGAAGATATTACCAAAGAAAAGAATTACGAGCGTGAATTGGCAAAGCTGTGCTAGCGTAGAACATAGATCTGTTTGGGGGCAAGGGCATCCACAATATTGATGTTCTTATATGCCGCACACGCCGTGTTCAATGTTAGCCGTCATGTAGACTGCATAGCCGGCTCACTGTGCAGCAAATCTGTGCAGCAGTTCTGTAGGCAATACTTTATACAGGAAGCAGGCAAAACAGGTGGAAACAAAATTGTTAATAGCCATGGAAATGGCACAATTTATGGCAGAAATATATGCTACCTGATGGGGAATCCCTAGGATGTACAATTTAAAGCAGTAGCGGATAACCGGCTCTGTGGCTACGTTCAAAAGAGAACCACCCAGTGACGCTAAAATAATAATTTTACTTATTTCTTTTGCCCCTTTGGCACTGCTTAATTGCAGAACATTGTGGGCCAGGAAACCTACGGCCCAGCCTAGAATAAACTTTGCTACAAAAGTGGGCGGCGCAGAGGTTACATAGCCGGATAGGATATCTGCCAGAGTTAGACCAATAGCTCCGGACAGGGCGCCATATTTAGGACCTAAGATAAGTGCTGATAAAATAATAAAAGTATACCCGATGTATAATTTACCGGTCAGCCCTAAACCCATGGGAATTTCTAAGCGCAAATAGGAAAAGCAGACAAAAGCCAGCGCGGCAAACATACCGGCCAAAGTGAATTTACCAAGTTCTTTTTGAGACATGATTTACTCCTTTCCTGACAAGGAGTATTGTAATATAAACGTCAAGAAATTTTAAGACACAGTTTATTCTTATTTTGCCAAGAAGTGTGCCTGCCGCTATTTTGTTGTAATATGCCAAGAGTAAAGCTTAGCTATGCGGAGACGGTGTAAGGCGCAAAAGCTTGTGCTGTGCGCAGTCGTCAGCGCAGCAAGAATCCCGCGACTTCAGTCGTGGAAGGTCCAAATAATGCAATTAACGAAGAAATATATGGGGAAGCTACTGTTCAAAGGAGGTTATAACGAATTGCAGGTTGGTGTTAAGGGTGAATGGAAATTTCAACTAACCAACAAGATTTTGGTGCTCTTTTGAATATTATTCTTGTATGAGGTATAATAAAAGAAAAACATTATAAGGGGAGCTGGTCATATGATAAAAAACATTAATGCGCAAAGGACGTGTAAGATTTTGTGTAAAGGGCTTATGCTAGGTCTGTTTTTGGCGGCCTTGAATACGACGAGTATGAGCTTTGTGCAACCTGCTATAGCACAGTCTAAGCAGCATAATGCGAACATTCGCAGCTATATTGAAAGAAAAGAAGCAAAAATTTCCATGCAGGAAGCAAAAGAAATTGTAGCAAGATATTTTGATACTACTGTTGACAAAATAAATTTTGAGAAAGTTGAGCTGGAATGGGTGAAAAACAAGGACCATATTTCACGAAAGCCTTTCAGCTTCAAAAAGGATTTGGCTATAGGCACACCCTATTATGATATTGAGTGTTCCTATAATCTAGGTGAATATGATATAGCTGTTCATGGAGAATCAGGCAAGATAGCGAAGTTGATATTAAAAAAGAGTGACATATTTTAATGTGAAGTGGTTGTCAAAGACGACGTTTTTTACTTCGGGAATGTATGCAACCAACTAAAACATGAATTGTTATTGACAAAGAATGAGCTTGAACCTCCTAGCAAAATATTACCGATAAAGACAAAAAGTATGGCCACTCGGAGGCGTGACTAAGTAGGAACATATCATTGCACATAAAATACCCAAGCCCAGTAATACTGTGGTTTGGGTATTTTATGTGCAAACTTTTATGGCAGCCAATTTTTTATCTAAAAAAATAATTGACACACACTGTGTGGTGTAGTATATTTAGCTTAGAGATTGTCTTATGTATACATAAGACAATAAAAGAACGGAGGGCGATATGATGAAAACGATTAAAATCCCTTATTACAAATCTACTATGGATTTGCATATAGAGGAGAGTAATCTGCAGCAAATTGTGACGGCGAAAACCGACGAGTACGATCCTCACAAGAGCGAAGAAGAAATTATTAAAGATGCTTTGGCACACCCCATTGGCACACCTAGATTAAGTGAGCTGGCCAAGGGGAAAAAGAAAATTGTTCTGGTGACCAGTGACCATACAAGAGCAGTTCCTAGCAAGATTACGTTGCCGATTTTGTTGGCGGAGATTCGTTCCACCAATCCTGATGCGGATATCACTATTCTGATCGGTACCGGACTTCATCGTCCTACTACAGAAGAAGAGCAACGGAGAATGTTTGGTGATGCCATTGTAGACAATGAAAAAATCGCTGTAAACAAGGCGTTTGAAGATGATCAATTTGCTCATGTCTGCACACTGCCATCAGGAGCTGATTTTGAGGTTAATAAATTAGCCGTGGAATGTGATCTTTTAATCACGGAAGGATTTATTGAGCCTCATTTCTTTGCAGGTTTTTCCGGCGGCCGTAAGAGTATCCTGCCGGGCATCTGCTCTCATGTAACTGTTAACGAAAACCACAGCTACAAAGCCATTGCCAGCCCTTATTCCAATACAGGCGTGTTAGAAAACAACCCTATTCATATGGATATGGTTTATGCAGCGCGGAAAGTAAATGTGCAGTTTATTTTCAATGTAGCATTAAACGGCAAGAAAAAAGTCATCGCCGCTTGGGCCGGAGATTTGGAAAAAGCTCATGCCGAAGGGGTGGCCTTTGTTCGTAAGCTGGCTCAATGCCCACCTATTTCCGGACAGATTGTTGTGACCAGCAACGGCGGCTATCCTCTGGACCAGAATTTGTACCAGAGTCCTAAGGCTGTGGCTACGGCTGAAGCCTGCGCCGGTGAAGACGGCGTAATCATTATGTGCTGCAGCTGCTGTGACGGTATGGGCGGCACCAATTTTGCCAAGATTATTACCATGGGTTCCGTAGATGAGATAGATGCTTATTTGTCTAAGATTTCTCCTAAGGAAACTATTGCCGAGCAATGGTGCCCACAGATTTACGCCAGAATTTTAAAGAAACATCCTGTCATTCTTGTTAGCACCTTCCTTGATCACGAAGAAGTGAAAAAGGCCAATATGATTCCGGCCTCTTCTCCTGATGAAGCTTTGGAAATCGCTTATAAGATGAAAGGCAAAGATACAAAGGTTGTTGTAATACCTGACGGCGTCAGCGTGCTGGCTGTTAAGGAATAATAAGGGGAAAGGAGGATATGTCTGATGGAAATGAAATTGGCCCTGAAAGTAAATGACAAAGATAATGTAGCGACAATCTTTGCCAATGGGATTACCGATGGAACGGAAGTGGAGATCAGGGATAAAGCCGGCCATGGGGAAAAAGTCCATGTGAAAGGAGATATTCCTTTCGGCCACAAAATCGCTACTCAACCCATTCACAAAGGGGAACTGATTATCAAATACGGTCAGGAGATCGGCATTGCCACAGCAGAAATTGCCAAAGGCGAGTACGTGCATATTCATAATCTAGACAGTATGCGCGGTCGGGGTGACTGGAAAAAAGAGGGAGGTGGTAAATAATGGAGTTTAAAGGTTATGTAAGACCCGATGGCCGAGTTGGCGCCAGAAACTATGTGGCGGTAATCCCCAGTGTGACTTGTGCTAACGACGTAGCTCAAGCCATTTGCCATCAGGTGCAAGGCACGGTAACTTATCTTCACCATCAAGGCTGCTGCCAAATGCCGCCGGATCTGGAGAGAGTCACCAACACTTTGATTAGTTTAGGCTATAGTCCCAATGTTGCTGCTATTTTAATTGTTAGTTTAGGCTGCGAAGGTACTGATCATGAAAGAATGTATAAAGAACTCAGTGCCACCGGCAAGCATGTAGAAATCATCCATATTCAAGAATTGGGCGGCGTTTCCAAAGCCATCCAAGCAGGTACGGATATAGCTCGCAGACTAGTCATCGAAGTTTCTGCTTTACAGAGAGAGCCCGTTGATGTGTCGAAAATCGTCATGGCCATTAAATGCGGCGCCTCTGATTCCACCAGCGGTCTGGCTTCCAACTGTGTCATCGGACACGTAGCGGATAAATTAGTTGATTTAGGCGCTACAGTTATTTTCGGTGAGACCACAGAGTTCATCGGCGGCGAGCAGCTTTTAGCGAAACGTGCCGTGAACAAAGAAGTAGGCGACAAGATTTTGCAAATCGTTGATGCCATGGAAGGCAGAGCCAAGAGCATAGGCTGCGATATGCGTAAAGGCCAGCCCACACCGGGCAATATCGCCGGCGGACTGTCCAGCATAGAAGAAAAGAGTCTGGGTGCTATCGTGAAGAGCGGTACCAGACCTATTCAAGGGGTTCTGGATTATCCGGAACATGTTACCAACCAAAAAGGTCTGTGGATCAAAGATACACCGGGCAGAGAACCTGAGATTCTGACGGGCATGGCGGCTACAGGAGCACAATTCATGATGTTCTCCACCGGTCGTGGTGCACCCCAAGGTTTCCCCAGTATGCCGGTTATTAAAATCTGCGGCAACCCAAATACCTATCAAAGAATGGAAAATGATATGGATTTAAATGCCGGTTTGATTATTACCGGGGAGAAATCAATTGAGCAGGTTGGTGAAGAAGCATTTGCTAAAATGCTGCGTGTCTTAAATGGAGAAATGACCAAGAATGAAGCTATTCAATATTTCAGTGCAATAGATATTCATTGCTTAGGTCCTGTGATTTAAACAAACATTCTAAGGAGATGAGTGTATGAATCCCGTATGGGCGATGATCGTAGGGGTAATAGTTTTATTGATATTGGTAATGTTTACGAGAATGCATGCTTTTCCGACTTTAATTATTTCCGCAATTTTGATTGCTGTTTTGTCAGGCAACTATTTGTTGGTTGGTACCAAGTCAGTTGGTCAGAATGTTCTGTCGGTAGCCATTAAAACCGTAACCGGTGGATTTGGCGGTACCATGGCAGGTATCGGTATCGTTATCGGTTTCGGTTGTATTATGGGTATCTTCCTGGAACGCAGCGGCGCTGCTAAGCGCATGGCTTTGACCATTCTGCGTATCGTTGGTGTAAAACGTGCCGACGTAGTTTTGGGCTTAACCGGTTTCGTTGTTTCCATTCCCGTATTCTGCGATTCAGGTTTCGTTATTTTGGCCTCACTGGCTAAAGAGTTCTCTCGTTTAACCAAAAAATCCATGGTTGGTTTAGGTGGTATCTTGGGTATGGGCTTATACATTACCCACTTTATGGTTCCTCCCACACCTGGTCCTTTAGCAGTTGTGAACACCTTCCAAAAAGAAGGTTTGGCTGTTGATTTAGGTATGTTCATTGTTTATGGTTTGCTTTTCTCAGTACCTCTGTTCATTTTCGCGGTTTATCTGTTCAGATATTTTGAACCGAAATATCCGCAATTTATCGTTCCTTCTGAAATCGACCGGACCAAATATAATGCTGCACAATTAGTTGTCTTGGATAAAATCCAAGCTAAATTGGATGCAGGCAAAGAACTGGAAAGCGAAGATTTTGCTGATCTGTTAACTACTGAAGAATTACCTAGCGCCTTCCTTTCTTTCCTGATTCTTTTACTGCCGGTTATTTTGATTCTTGCTAACACCGTAGTAAGTCAGACTGCTATGAAGACTACCGAGCTGGGTGCTGTTATTACTTTCCTTGGGAACCCTGTTATAGCTTTGTTCATCTCTCTGTGCCTGGGTGCTTTCACTTTGGTTAAAGGTCAGGACAATAAAACCATTGTGGCAACCATGAACGATGCTTTAAAAGATGCCGGTCCTATTGTTATGATTACAGCCGGCGGCGGTGCATTGGGTGCTGTAGTAAAGGCTACCGGTGCTGCTCAGATGATGGCTGATGGTATTGTGGCAGCAGGTATTCCCGGTATCATCGTTCCGTTGCTGATTGGTACTATCATGAGATTCCCACAAGGTTCCGGTACTGTTGCTATGATTACCGGTTCTGCTATTATTGCACCTATGGTGCCGATTCTGGGCGTGAATCCTTATCTGGCAGCCTTGGCTGTCTGCTTAACTGCAATGTGCCCATCCTTCTTGAATGATAGTTACTTCCACGTAGTAACCAACTTCAGCGGCATGGACATTAAGACTAGTTTAAAGACTTGGACCATTGGCTCTATCTTAGTGCCTATTTTCGGTTCTGTGCTCATCGTTATTTTGAGCATGTTCATTCATTAATTAACAACTAAAAAGACTGTGGCACTCTGAGGTTTCACCTCATTGAGTCACAGTCTTTTTTTGTTGGATTTTCTTAGTTAGTTTCTTCCTTTTCCTTCTCATGAGTTTCCAGATATTCTAAAATTTTATCTCTGGCTAACTTTAAATGTTTCTTGTTAATGCCAATGGCTTCTTTGGTTTTTCCTGCCAACACACATTCTATAAGGCCACGATGCTCAGCCACAGAGTCGTCGAACCGCACCTTGCTAACCAAAGAGTAAATCCGGAACTGCTGAATCATGGAGTAGACTTTTTCGTACAGAGATTCCAAAATATCGTTGTAGCAGAGTTTAATGATTAATTCGTGGAGTTCAGTATCTAAAGTTATATACAACCGCAAATCGTCGTTTCTATGGGCTGATTCCAAATTGTTAAGGTACTTGTGCAGCTGCTTTTGGTCATCGTCGGAAATGGGTTTTTTCATATGTTCTATGGCATAATTTTCCAGCAGCACTCTCATGGCAAATACATCGCCGATATCTTTGGCAGTAATCTCTTTTACAAAGACACCTTTATTGGGAATCTCCACCGTGAGACCATCTACCGACAGTTGCCGCAAAGCTTCACGGACAGGACTTCTGCTGACGCACAGCTGTGCCGCCAGTTCTTTTTCTTGGAGCCAAGAGCCCGGTTCATATTGACCACTGCAGATAGCGTCTTTGATAATCTGATACACCTGAGCCCGCATGGTGGTGATAGCAGGTTTTTTCATCTTGGAACACCTCTTTCTTTATGGTATAATTTTAGCATGAAGTACCATGTATACACAAGCGCAATTTAGTTAAAAATAATTGATATTTAGAAAAAAATTCCTGTAAAAGGAGGGTGAATAACCATGAAGATAATGGGATGCAGGCGTGAGAATGGCGGGCTGGGGATAAGAAACTATTTACTGATTCTGCCCACGTCTGTTTGCGCGGCAGACACGGCGGCGAGGATTGCAGCCCAAGTACAGGGGGCTGTGTATGTGCCTAACCAATTCGGCTGCTGCCAGATAGGGGCGGATTTTGCTCAGACGGTACGCACCTTAATCGGTTTTGGCATTAACGCCAACGTAGGCGCCGTGCTGGTGGTAGGCCTTGGCTGTGACGGCATTCAGCCGGATGATTTAGTGCAACCGATTGCCGCGGCGCAAAAACCAGTGGAAGCCATTACCATTCAAAAATGCGGCGGCACATTAAAGGCCATTGCCAAAGGCAAAGAAATTGCTTCTGCCATGGCAGCGAAACTAGCGGCACAACCACGGGTAGAAGGTGACATCAGTGAAGTAATTCTGGGTATGGAATGCGGCGGCTCTGACCCTACCAGCGGTCTGGCAGCCAATCCTACTATCGGTTATGTTTCTGATAAATTGGTAGGATTAGGAGGCAGCAGCATTCTTAGCGAAACTACGGAAGTTATCGGGGCGGAACATTTACTGGCCAAAAGATTTGCCGACCAAACCCAAAGAGAAAAATTTTTGACCATGGTGAAAAACTGCGAAGAGCGGGCCATTAAATTGGGAGAAGATTTGCGCAGCGGCCAGCCCACGCCGGGGAATAAGGCCGGCGGTCTGTCTACCATAGAAGAGAAGTCCTTGGGCTGCATGTATAAAGCCGGAGAGAGTCCTTTCCTGGGGGCTTTGGATTACGCAGAGCTTTTGCCGCCCAACAAAAAAGGCCTGTATTTTATGGATACGCCGGGGCAGGACATCGACTCCATTACCGGCATGGTAGCCGGAGGTGCCACGGTTATCGTCTTTTCTACAGGACGGGGCACACCTACCGGGAGTCCCATTGCTCCGGTAATTAAGATTACCGGCAACACCGCTACATATAACAATATGCAGGACAACATCGACATTAACGCCGGAAAAATCATTACCGAGGGAGCTTCTCTGGAGGCCATGGGCGAAGAGACTTTTCGCCTGCTGGCAGATACTTGCAATGGCAAGCTGACCAAGGCAGAAACCCTGGGACACCGAGAATTCGGCATTTACAAAATCGCCGCAACTTTTTAACTAACCATAGCGAGGATTCCCCAACCTTTTAGGTGGCGGGAGTATGTGACAAAATTTTAAGGAGCGTGATTATGATGAAAAGAAAAATCTTGTTAGGAATTTGCAGTGCTTTCTTTTGTGGGATTACAGCTGTGGCTTCGGCTGCCGGGCTGCCCAACGTAAGAATTTTAGCAACAGGAGGAACCATAGCCGGTACGGCAAATAAAGCAACAACTATGACTGGCTATAAGGCAGGAGTTTTGGGAATACAAACACTCATTGATGCCGTTCCTCAAATTAAAACTATTGCCAATATCGAAGGGGAACAGCTTGCCAACCTAGACAGTAAGGACATGACCATGGATGTCAGCTTAAAATTAGCTGACCGCTGCAACACATTATTGGCTCGCAATGATGTGGACGGTATCGTAATTACCCATGGAACAGACACATTAGAGGAGACAGCTTATTTCCTCAATCTAACAGTCAAAAGCAAAAAACCTGTGGTGATAATCGGTGCAATGCGCCCTGCTACAGCCATAAGCGCTGACGGTCCGGTTAACTTGCTGAATGCCGTTACTTTGGCAGCAGCTCCCAAAGCAGTGGGACAGGGAGTGCTTATTGCCATGAATGACAACATTAATGCAGCCCGTGATACTACTAAAACCAATACTTCCAATGTGGCTACTTTTAAAGCACCGGAATTGGGAATCGTGGGCTATTTTACTAATGGGCAACCTTATTTTTATCGAAAAGATTTACGCAAAAACACATGGCAAACAGAATTTAATGTAAAGGGACTCACAACATTACCCCGTGTAGATATTATCTACACCCATATTAGTGATGACAGTACCCTGGTTAATGCCGCTGTTGCAGCAGGGGCTAAAGGCATTGTTTATGCCGGAAGCGGTATGGGGAGCGTGCATAAAGATGCTTATCAGGGCCTGATTGCTGCTGTAAAAAAAGGCGTTATTGTTGTAAGAGCTTCCAGGGTCGGCAATGGTATGGTAATAGACGATCCTAGTTATGTTCCTATGAAGTTTCTCCCGGGGGACAACTTGAATCCTCAAAAAGCCCGTATTCTCTTACAACTGGCTTTAACGAAAACTACGGATCCTAAGGAAATCCAAAGAATTTTTGCGGAATACTAAATTGTCATTCGCAATATGAGTTGGCAAGCGATGGTGTTTCTAACAGTACCTCAGGTTAGAGGAAAGTACTTAAGTGGACAGAGGAGGTGCTTAATATGATGTGCGAGAAAAAATATCATTCTGTTTTGCGCAACTTGCGGCGGTCTGTTCTGGCTGCAGTGTGCGTGGTGGGCATCAGTACTGTTTTGTTTGCAACTGCTGCTCAGGCGAAAGTTGTGTTCCAAGGTTTTGACTTCGAGGCTCACAGAGGAGGCCGGGACGCCAGACCGGAAAATACTCTGTATTCCTATGCATATGCCCTAGAGCATGGTGCTACTACTATCGAATGCGATATGCAGATGACCAAAGACGGGTACATAGTAATGAGTCATAATCCCATTTTAAATCCTGATTTGACTAGGGATGAGGGCGGACATTATGTACCGGCAGGGAAGTACGATATTCGCACCTTGACGTTGCAAGAACTTCGTAAATATGATGTAGGGGTTATGAACCCACAGGCCGGTGAATATTATGACCTGCACGGACGTACACAGGTGCCCCATAGTACGACTTTACCACGCTTGGAAGAATTGTTTGAGCTGGTCAAGAGCTATGGTGACAACAATATTATTTTAAATATCGAAACCAAATCTTATCCTGACCCTGCCAGTCCTGGCTACAAGCATAATCCCGACCCTGTTGTTTTCGTCAAAGAATTTAATCGGATAGTGCAAAAGTACGGCATGGAAAATAGGGTATTCCTAGAATCTTTCGATTGGCAGACCTTGATGTTAATGAAGAAGCTGAATCCTAATATTGCCCTTTCCGCCTTGTGGCAGGAACAACCCTCTTGGGGCAGGGACTCGGAGTCCTTGCGCCGGTTTGAGAAAGAGAAATCTCCTTGGCTGGGTGGTTTGGATATTAAAGATTACAAGGGCAACCCCATTCTGGCTGCTCATGCTATTGGCGCTGATATAGTTTCACCGTATTATACGGAGCTTTCCAAAGAAGATGTGGAGCAGGCACATCAGCTGGGTATGCGGGTAGTACCTTGGACTGTTAATAGTGTCAGGGACATGAATATGCTGATAGATATGGGCGTGGATGGTATGATTACAGATAGGCCCTGGGTCTTGCGGCCACTGCTCCTCAAACGCGGCATCAAGCTTAACAAGCCGACGATTAATAAACAGAGCCCATATCATATGGAGCCTGATCATTACAAGGTCGTTGACATTCAGCACAAAACAGGCGCCGATGCGGCAATATAGTGAAACAGTGCCTCCCGCTAAGCTTTTCTTTCATGTATTATTATGCTATAATGACAAAGTAAAAAAAATAGGAGGCGTTTGTGTTGAAAAAATTTATAGCTATGTGTGCGGCAATGCTTCTGTCGGTAGGCCTGGTAGCAGGCTGCGGCAGCGACAAGAAAGCAGATACGAAACAAGCAAGTAAAACTCAAAAGGTGTTGAAAGTAGGTACGGAGCCGTCTTTCGCTCCTTTCGAATTCCAAAAGAAAGACTCCAAGGAATTCACGGGTTTTGATATGGACCTCATTCGTGCCATCGGGCAAAAAATGAACATGAAAGTTGAAATCGCCAATATGGGTTTTGATGCATTGATTCCCGGTTTGAAGTCAGGCAATATCGACATTGCGGTTGCCGGCATGTCCATTACCCCGGAACGGCAGAAAGCAGTTGATTTTTCTGAGCCATACTATGTTTCCGGGTTGGTTGTGGTTGTTAATAAGGACAATAATGCAGTAAAGAGCATTGAGGATTTGAAGAATAAGAAAATTGCCGTGCAAATTGGTACCACCGGTGCTACTAGAGCAGCCAAGGTTCCCGGTGCAAAAGTCACTTCCTTCAATGCTAATTCCGAAGTGTTCATGGAGCTGAAGAATAAAGGGGTAGATGCAGTAATCATCGACCTGCCTGTGGCGGCTTATTACATTACTACAGCAGGCAAAGACAGCGCTAAGATAGTTGGCAAAGTAATGGAAGCTGAGTCTTATGGAATGGCTCTCAACAAAGGGAGTAAGCTGACTGCCGATATTAATAAAACTTTGGCAGAGTTAAAGAAAGACGGAACCTACGATAAAATCTATAAAACTTGGTTTGGCGAAACAGCGAAGAAATAGGTTAATTGAAGAAAACTAAATAGAGATTATTATTTTTTAGGTGTTACAAAAGAGCTCGTCACTTTGTAACACCTAAATTTGTTCATATGCTGCAAAAGTGACTGTCACTTTTGCAGCATATTGCCAAAAGGAAAAAACATATTGTATAATTAACAGATAATCAAAAGTGGGGACACAAAACCACAGAGCCAAAGGAAACGAAAATGTTTAAACAAAACAGCAAGAAAAAAACAATTTTATATTGTACAATATTGTCGGCTTTATTTTACGGAGGGGTGGCAAATGCTTCTTTGCCGACCTATTTTGATTACAGAAAAGCAACATACACAGATAAAACTTCGCCGGCGGGGACCATTGTACCAGTGGTATTAAATCAGGGAAATTATGAAACTTGCTGGGCTTTTGCCACTGAAGCGTCATACGAAACTGCCTGGAACCTTAAATTAAAAGACAATGGTATTGTCGGCACAGCCCCGGATTTTTCCGAGCGCTATATTGCCTGGCTGACATATAAGGCTCCCTTGGATGGGACCTGGAGTGATCCCAAATATTATTTGCGCTTGCTCAACACAACAGACAGCAAAGTTTATTCCACAAACGGGAATACCATAAAAACTTTTTTGACAATTATGCGGTGGGGTAATGCCTTGGAGAAGGATTGCGAGTACGATAATAAATACCAATCTTTTTATACTAACGACATGGCAGGGGTAGAGTCAATACTGCCGTCTAGTGGTTCCGTCCACGATTTATATTGCTTTAAACTAAGAAATACCATTACGGCAGATTATATGAAACAATTGATTAAAGATACAGGGCTGTTGGTGATAACTATTTGGGGAACCGCTGCCAAGGGCGGCAATTGGAATGCCGATAAGAGCGAATATCATTATACCAATAAAAGAGCATGGGGAAATCATGTTGTCAGTATTGTAGGCTGGGATAATGACTATGAGTTTAAAGACTTTAAAAAGTCAGATGGCTCAATAATTAAAGGAGCGTGGATTGTTCGTAATTCCTGGGGCGAAAAATCCGGGAACGATGGCTATTTCTATATTCCCATTGAAGATACACAATATTATGTTACAGGTTCTTTTGATCCGGAAATGGATTCTATGCGTTACACTCAATTGAATTCTAATACTTATGTTGCGGAAAGAAGCGGCTTTTCAGAAGCGTACACAAGTAATACCAATACAGTATCTTATGCTAATAAGCTGCAAGCCACTGTTCCTCAAATGTTGAAAGCAGTTACGTTTTACGTTAGTCAGGACAGTACCTCCTACAACGTTGATGTGCTGACAGATATGACATCCCCTACAGATGGCAAAGTGCTTTATAGCCAAACAGGGACTTTTGGAACGGATGGAACGTTAGCCTATAATGGCTTCAGAACTGTTGATTTTTCCAAATATGTTTTTTTGCCAAAAGACAAAGAATATATGCTTATTGTTACTTTGACGGCTCCGGATGGTACCAAACAGAAAATTGCCTATGTGGGCTACAATGCTAATTCCCTATTTGCTAACGCAACTTCTACAGCAGGGGTTTCTTATATTTATGATCCAACAACCAGTAAATGGCTGGATGCCTATTCCCAGGAGATTAAGGATGGTGGGAAAGTGTATACCCAGCTTGCTATTCCGACCTATGCCCGTGCCAAAGACAGTGCCCTGGCCAATGGGGAAGATTTTACGGTGGTGTATCTAAATGACGATGGAGTAGGAAATAGTTTTATCAATTTAGGTAATACAGCTGAACTTTATGATACGGATCCACTTAATCCTGACCGGACTACTTTATCGAATATGACAGTAGAACTTACCAAAGGACTCTCTGATTCAATTTATGGCGGTGTTATTTTTGGCGCGGGGGGACTAACAAAAACAGGCACGGGAACATTGACTTTGACCGGTGCCAATACATATACGGGAACCACTAATGTGAATAAGGGTGTATTAAGCCTGCTGCGCAAAGCAGACGGCACAGGCGGCAGCCTGCAGTCCGCAGTAAATGTGGGACTGGAGGGTACCTTAACCGGGAATGGCACCATATATAATACTTTGACTAATAGTGGGGTTGTTGATCCCGGTGATAATGTGGGTATGATTACGGTTAATGATTATGTGCAAACAGCCACAGGCAAGCTGGATCTGCAAGGGGGCGCTGATATTAGCGATGTGCTTAATGTCCTTGGCACAGCCAGTATAGCAGGGGAGATACATTTTGTGCCTTTAGGATATTTCGCTAATGGTGAAAATGTCCTTTACCTGAACAATAAAAACGTACAAACCGGCAGCGGCTTGACCATAACCGGTGAAGACGCCATTACCAATACTATCAGCGTAATCGCAACATCCACTAGTGTGGAAGATAAAAGCTGTACATTTATAGCTGCCAGGGCAGACAATGCTTATAGCAAAGTTGCGACTACAGAAGATGGCCTGAGCTTGGGCAGGGTATTGGATCCCATAGCGGGGAATATGACAGGTGACGGACGGAACCTGGTTGCAGGTATAGATTTCTTTGATGTAAACATAGATGAACTGGGAGCGCAGATGCAGCCCAGAGCATATGATAGTCTCATGACAGCCAATATGCGCAATCAACAATTTGTAGGAAAGAGCCTGACAAGTGAAATATTGGATAATTCAGGCTATGGAATTATGGGCAGCACAGAAGAGGATGCAGATAAGGAGAGAGCCGCAGACAAAGACAAGACCGGGGACAAAGACAACATAATATTTGCCAAGGCACTCCGCTTCAGCAGTCATCAAAATAGTTGGAATAGGTATGATTCCTACGACAACATGGTAGGCGGAGTATTAGTAGGGTACCAGCGCGAAGCTAAAGGCTGGCGCTATGGAATACACGGAGCTTATTTAAATGGTAGCAGTGATGTTACCGGCACGGCCTCTTTGCATAATGACTATTACAGCGGCACATTTGGTTTCCATGGGGTTAAAAACATGGACAGGGATTTCTTTTATGGTTATGTCCAGGGTACATGGGAACGTAATGAGGGAAAGCGGACAGCAGTAAATGACTATTACAGCCGAAAGAACGAAGCCAAATGGAACGGCTCAGGTTTCAGTATGGAAGTAGGCGGCGGCCATAGCTTCAAGAGCGAGAAAAACAAGCAAAGACTGACACCCTATGCCAGCTTGAACTATACCCGGCTCCATTGGGGCAATATCAGTGAAAGCTGTGTAGCCGGTGATAGTATGGCTATTTCTCGCAGTGGCAGCAGCTATAACTCTTTAGTGGGAACGCTGGGATTGAAAGCACAGACAAAATATAACGCAAAAGACGGCAGTCAGGTCAGCTATGACGCTACTTTAGCCTATGATCATGAATTTATGAAAGATATGCCCGGCTATAATTATAGTATCTTGAGCACCGATGTTTATCAGGATGGCTATAGAAAACCCTCCCGTGATGTGATTCGCTTGTCATTAGGTGCCAATATGGTAGAAAAGAACAATTTCGGATTACGGGCAGAGGTAGGCAAGGCCTGGGGCAGCCAAGGTTACCACGAACTGCAAGTTAGTCTCAAAGGCCAGTGGAAATTGTGATGCTCTTATATGCCGTACACTCGTGACTTCAGTCGTGAGTTAGGCGTGCTTTTTTGTGTGTAATTTGTGCGTACATATGTTGCATGCGTATATTCCCGATTCATTCCGCCACCTTAGAGGTGGGGGTATTCTCAACAATGTTTAAACTAAAAAGAGGGACCCCCGCAATGGGGTCCCTCTTTTAGCTGTTTTTTACTTTTCAGCCATAGACTCTAGGATGCCGTCTACCAGCTGATTCAGTTCGGTTTCCTTGTCTTCACGCAAAGAGGAGGCAAGGCTCAAACGCTCATTAATGATGGTCATATTTTTCAATTCGTTTTCAATAAACTTCTGCATTAAATCTCCCGACTTAACGGCCCAGGAACCATTTTCAACTATGGCAATGGTTCTGTTCTGGACATTCAGTGCTTTCATGTCCATCAGGAAATTATGCATAGCCGGATAAATTCCCAGGTTGTAAGTCACCGAAGCCAAAACAATATGACTGTATTTAAAGGCTTCGGAGATTAATTGAGAAACGTGGGTGGAAGATACATCATACAGAACCACATTGGTCATGCCTTTGTCACACAGCTTGGAGGCCAGGGCCTGAGCCGCATTTTCCGTATTGCCGTACATGGAAGCATAGGCAATCATGACACCTTTGGTCTCCGGAAGATATTTGCTCCATGTATCGTATTTACCAATAAAGTACATTAAATCCTTACGCCACACGGGCCCGTGCAAAGGGCAGATGAATTTAATCTGATTCAAAATTCCGCCGGCTTTTTTCAGCAGCATTTGAATATGCACACCATACTTGCCAACGATGTTGGTCAGATAGCGTCTGGCATCATCCAGCCAGTCCCTGTCGAAATTCACCTCATCGGCAAAGAGCTTGCCGTCCAAGGCGCCGAAGGTGCCGAAGGCATCTGCGGAAAACAGGGCTCCGTTGGTAGTATCAAAGGTCACCATAGCTTCCGGCCAGTGTACCATAGGCGCAGCTACGAAAAGAACCTTGTGTTTGCCGAAGGAATAGGTATCCCCTTCTTTAACGGTAATGCACTCATGGGTGCTGACCTTAAAGCCAAATTGCTTCATAATCATAAAGGCTTTCTCGTTGCTAATGATTTTCATGTTAGGATATTTCTGCAGCACTATTTCAATAGAGGCGGCATGATCCGGCTCCAAATGGTTAACCACCAGATAGTCCAGCTGCCTGTCCTTCAATACATAGTCCAGATTTTCCAAAAGCTGCCGGCAGCCTGACCAATCCACAGTATCGAACAAAACGCTTTTTTCATCCAAGAGTACATAGGCATTATAGCTGACGCCTCTGGGAATAGGGAAGCAGTTTTCAAACAGGGCCAGGCGATGGTCATTAGCGCCAACCCAGTATAAATTATCGGTTACTTTTCTTACGCAATGCATAATATCTCCTCCTGACTATATTTAGGCTTTTTCAAATTGGTCTTTAGGTTCGGAACATTCAGGGCAGCGCCAGTCTGCAGGCAGGTCTTTGAATTGAGTGCCGGGGGGGATGTCGTTGTCAGGATCACCTAGCTCAGGAACATATTCGTATCCGCAGCCGCTGCAAATGTAGCGCGGCCCAATGGGTTCAGGTCTGGGCATCTTGGGTCTCTTCATTTTCACCATAGGAGGTGCCGGTTTTTTGGCCCCGGAATCCAGAGCTGCAGTCAGCAGAGGCAGAATCACATGGACATCGCCTACAATACCGTAATCGCAATTCTTAAAGATAGGAGCATTGTTATTGTTGTTAATGGCTACAATAATGGAGGCATCCTTGATACCCTTTAGGTGCTGGACGGCACCGGAAATACCGCAGGCAATATACAAATTGCCGGTGAATTTCTGCCCCGACATACCTACATAGCGGTTCAACGGCAGGTATTGCAAAGTCTCAGCTACAGGGCGGCTGGATCCTACAGCAGCACCGGCTGCCTTGGCCAGTTTCTCAATGAGTATCATATTCTTCTTCTCGCCGATACCCTTACCGGCGGAAACTACTCTCTCCGCTTTCACAATGGGCGTATCCAGAGGGATGCCTACGGTGAAATCAAAGCCGTCTTTCTTTAGGTGTTCCACCAAAGCTGCTACCTGTTCCTCAGCTGTGCCTTCCTTCAAAAGGATGTGCTTTCTCACACCGGTGATAGGGGCAGGCTTCTTTGGCAGGCTGGAAGCAGATTCAGCACTCTTGGGAGGTTTGCCTAAAATATGGGCGGCAATAACTACCCGCTGAATTTCATTGGTGCCTTCATAAATAGTCGTGATTTTCGCATCACGATACATACGTTCCACTTCCATGCCTTTCAAGTACCCTGTGCCGCCGAAAATCTGTAAAGCATCATTGGTAACTTCTAGGGCAATATCGGAAGCATATTGTTTGGCCATGGCAGATTCCATGCCATAGGGCTCATGCTCTTGTTTCATAGCTGCAGCGGAGTAAATCAGGAAACGCGCTGCTCTTAGCTTGGTAGCCATATCGGCAATCTTGAAAGAAATAGCCTGTTGAAAACCTATAGGTTTGCCGAATTGCACCCTTTCCTTGGCATAGGCCACTGCCTGTTCAAAGGCGCCCTGGGCAATGCCCAAAGCTTGGGCAGCAATACCTATACGTCCGCCATCCAAGGTGTTCATGGCAATCTTAAAGCCCTGACCTTCTTTGCCCAGCAAATTCTTCTTGGGTACCTTAACATCATTAAAGCGCAGCTCGCAGGTAGCACTGGAACGAATACCCATCTTGTCATAATGGTCACCGAAGGTAAAGCCCTGCCAGCCTTTTTCTAAAATAAGAGCACTAATGCCCTTTACACCGATGTCGGGAGTCGTTACGGCGAAAACCACATAGGTATCAGCTTCACCGCCATTAGTAATAAAAATCTTAGTACCGTTCAGCAGATAATAATCACCCTTGTCTACAGCTGTTGTTTCCGTACCGCCTGCATCAGAACCTGCATTGGGCTCAGTGAGGCCGAAGGCTCCCAGATGGGTGCCGTTGCACAAAGGCACTAAATACTTTTTCTTTTGCTCTTCGGTGCCGAAAGCAGCGATAGGATATGTGCCCAAACTGGTGTGAGCAGACAGGATAACACCTACACCGCCGTCTACTCTGGCTAATTCTTCCACCGCAATGGCATAGCTGATAACATCCAGCCCCGCACCGCCGTATTCCTTGGGATAGGGGATACCCATGAGGCCCATTTTTCCTAAGGCCTTAACTGCTTCAGCGGGAAACTTGTTCCCCTGATCCAATAAAAAAGCTTGGGGTTTCACTGTTTCCTCGGCCCAGCTGCGAATTTTGGCACGCAGGGCTTCTTGTTCCTTCGTTGTTGTAAATTGCATACGATTTCCTCCTCCACTTGATTAGTACTTATGCATGAAAACGGGTGACATACTTCCACCAAACTAAGTGTAAAACCAAGTCACACCTACGGCTACAAAACGCTGTCACAACTACGGCCACGTACTGGCCTACAAAACAATTCGAAGTGAATGGGTTCCATAACACTACTGCGATATTAAATCATACAGACTGTAGGCTTTTAATTGTTCATCTAAGGCCGCCTGGATAGCGGCCAAGTGCCTGTGAACCTGACAGGCCCCATTATTCCGCTTGGCGCGCCAAGCACACTGATGAGCTTTGTCCATGCAGGCAGATACGTATTTAGAGTTCTCCATCATGTTGAGCAAATCGTACAGAGAAACATGGCGCAGCTCTGCAACCAGAGTATAACCGCCTTTTGCTCCCCGCTGTACAGCCACAAGCTTGCCATTTTTCAGTTTTTTCAGAATTTTATAGGCAAAGGGCCGGGGAATTTGCTCGTTATCAGCCAGCTCCACTGCCGAAAACTGCTCGCCTTTGCTCAAGCCACGCAGAATTCGCAAAGCATAATCCACTTCTCGCGTAATCAACATATGCATTCACCCAAGTTCAATATAACAAATTGGACTTATTTTGTCAAGATTAATAAAAAAATAGGCTGAAATAAATAATAATTACAAATTGAAATAATAGCAGTTAGGTGATACTATATTACTAGAAAGTGCTTTGGTAGGGGGAAACAAAGCGATGTTTACCAATGTTAATACGCATTTAAAAAATAGAATTAAATTAATTTTATTCTTCAGTTTATATAGTTTAATATTCTACCTTCCTTCCATGCTGATAATTGGCAAGGGAGCTATTATAATGGGTACGGAGAATACCCATTGGTTATTGGCCTGCAATATGTTGTGCATGGGCTTAGGCTTCATGAGCTATCCGCTCAGCCGTAAAATATTTACAACGGTAGAGACACGCCGGCAAGCTTTTCTGGTTCTGGGTATACTGCTTTTGGCTTATATTTTTATGGTGTTTGGTTCCATGCAGGCCGGCAATCTGGTTTCCTATCTGCTCATGCTGGGGGGCGAGGCTTTCCTCATGGGGCATTTATCGGGCTATGTTTTTTTCTACATGGCAATTCTTCTGCAGGGTGATTATTTTTTGGGCAGGATTTTGGGAATAGCCTTGGCGATTGGCGTGGTTTTGCAGAATATAGTGCAGCACTTTATGTCTCAGGTTGTGGAAACCGCTGCCTTGACATTGGCTATAACCATTGTGGGCATGATGCTGGTTTTGTGGCGAGCTCCTCACGGTATGGTCTTTGAAAATCCGTTGCCTTATGAAAAAAATCCCCCAATGTTTCCCCGACAAGGTGTTCTGGGGATTTTCTCGGTGTTGTTCATGGCTGTGCTGAGCGCCTTGATGGATGTCAGGCTGACATATTTGAACGCTCATGAGGTTTTGGACGAGGCAGATTGGCCCAGGCTCTTTTTTGCCTTGGGATTATTGTTGGCAGGATATTTGGCCGATATTGGCAGGCATCGTTATTTGTCTCTGGCTGCTACCTGTTCCTCTGTATTTTGTCTACCGGCCATTGTGTGGCTCTTGAATGGCACATCTTATAATTTTGTCTTATGCTTGTCCTATGCCTATGGCGGCTTCTTCGTTTTATACGTAATGGTATTTTTCTTGGAAATTGCGCCTCGGACCAAAGAACCTGCTTTATGGGTCATTATGGGACGGTTTGTGTACTGTTCCGCAAATGGCCTGATCCTTTCCATGGCACCAAAATTCCGTCAATTTTTAGCCGGCAATGAACTAATGATAGTAAGCACAATATTGGTAATGGCACTCTTTGTACTGTGTTATCTTCAAGGACAGCCCCAAATTGCGGTAGAAATCGGCAAGGAAAAGGTGGGAAAAGTTCCCCTGAACCCTATAGAGCGGTTCGCAGTGGATTTCGCTTTTACTCCTCGTGAGGCAGAAGTCTTTGAGCTTCTTTTGGACGACAAACTCACCATTCAGGAAATAGCTGATAAATTGTTCATTTCACGCCGAGTGTGCCAGAGATATCTCACCAATATGTACGAAAAAACAGGTACCAAAACGCGGCTTAATCTTCTGCTGAAATATTATAAAGTGTTAGAAAAATAATTTCTGTATATTGTATACATAAAGAAGACCAAGGGGACTCCCCGCATGGAGAGATTTCCCCCTTGGCCTTCTTTTTTACAAATTCACCACAAAGAGCAAAGAATTTTGCCCTTCATATAATAAATGTCTCCAGCGGACCAAAATGTGCAAAAAAATACTTAAAAAAGTCGAATATTTTCAATTCGGCCTTTTTTTGCGCAAAAAAGTGAAAATGGCGCACATGTGACCCCTTTTTTTAATGGATTGGCACACATGTGGCCTATTTTTTTTGCCTTTTTGGGGGTAATGTTAAAGTGCAATTGTTATACCTATTGGAAAAAGGGACAAAAAATTAAATTTAGGGGGAGAGAAGTATGGTAAAAAAGATGAACATGGCGAAGGTGTTGACTTTAAGTTTATTGTTGGCAGGGATGAATACGATGTACATAACACCATGTGCAGAGGCGGCTGTTGATGTAACAACCACAGTAACGAAAGATAATGTTGATGCTGGAGGATATAACTCGATTAAGGTTAGTGATAGTACCAATGATTATAAGGGCGCTATTAGCGGTGAGAACATAGCTTTCTCTGTTGTTATGAGCGGGGACAGGATTATTGAAAAGAAAGTTAACGTTCCAGATGGAGCTGCTTTTGCTACAGGTGTTCTAGGAGCATCAGGTGATGGTGTGATTGTCTCCGGAGATGGACTGATAACCATAAATGCTTCAGCTACAGCCGGTTCTTCGCAGAGTGCCTATGCCTATGCCTATGCTTATGGCTTGCGCGCTGAAGCAAGCGCCAAAGCTACTGTTAATGGAGATGTGAAAATCAGTGCCACGGCAGTAGGCGGGTCAGCTGTTGATGCTGGTCAAGGTATCGCTGTTTCTGGTGAGGCCTATGGTTTGTATGCCTTGGACGGAGGATCTCTTATTGTAACGGGTAATGTAAATATTGAAACATCAGGGAAAGTAACAACTGCTGGACAGCTTTTCAGAAGCATTAGCGTATTGACGGGTGGCAACAGCTCTAATGGTGCTAGTACCACCAATCTCACCAGTACCGGCAAAACAAAAATATTTAAGGGAGACGTCGAAGCTACGGGTTATGGCACTAACAACATAGTAATGGACACAAATACTTCTTATTTGCAGGGAAATCTCGTTAGCTCTAAGATGGATCCACAGATCAATCCACAAGGGCCTTATGGTGTTAATAATGTTACTATCTCCAATGGGGCTACTTGGCGGCCCGTTTACGACAACCGCTATGGAACTGATTGCGTGGAGGCTTCGGATGCTGAGGCTATCACCAAGAATGTGGCCACAAACAAAGTATCAGAACGTACAGTTGATGAAAACAGTACTATAACTCTAAACAAGGACGGCATTATCGACCTGACTTGGGACGGCTGGAAGGCGGACGGCACATATACTGTCGACAGGACTTACCGCTCCAGCGCAAATAGTTATTTCCGTAAGCTGACAATTGCCAAACTAGCCGGCAGCGACGGTATCATCAAGGTAGATTCTAATTTGTCTAAAGGTCTGTCTGATACTTTAACTGTTGGTTCTGCCAGCACGGCTACCAGCCTAAAGGTACAGATTAACTATGATAATTTTTATGCCAATTCTAAAAAAGGTGATGTGATTAATGGTACGGCATTGGTAGTAACGGATAATTCAACTAAGCTTACTGTTTCCGGTGTTAAGAGCGAGTATAATGAAAAGACTTATGAAATTACGGTGAAACAAGATACAACCAACACTAGTAAATGGAATATTACTAAAATAGAGGATGTAACAGGATCAACCCCGACCCCCACCCCAACTCCTACACCTACACCTACTCCAACCCCTGTTAACATCACCGAAAACACTAAGCACGTTGCGGATTCCCGTGACAATGTGAACAATATCTGGGAAATTGAGACAAATAGCTTAGTAAAACGTCTAGGCGATTTACGCTCCATGAGCAAGAATGCGGATAAGTACGATAACATGTGGGCTAAGTATGGTCATGGTACTCAGAAGGTTGGCTCCAGCGGCCGCGAGACGGAAATCAAATACAATCAGTTCCAGATAGGCTATGATAAACTCTTTGCCCGCAAAGACGGCAAAATCTATCGCGGCATCATGGTCAGCCGTGTTAATGGTGATGCTTCCTATGAAAAAGGCAATGGTGATATCAACAGTACCACTGTAGGCCTGTACCAGACTTGGCTTGGCAACAAGGGACATTTCTATGATGTGACCTTGCGTCATGGCAAGATTAACACTGACTATAATGTGACTACTGATACTCAACACTATACTGCTGATTACAGTATGTGGGCTACAACCTTAAGCGGTGAATATGGCTACAGAAAAGATTTTGGCAAGGGTGCCTACATTGAACCTAGTGCCGAATTGATTCTAGGCCATGTTGGTAGTGCCGACTACACTACTTCCGATAACATGAATGCCTATCTTGACGCATCCAAGCACGCCATCACTAGACTGGGCTTTACGACGGGCAAGGACTTTGGCAAGGGCAATGCTTACTTCAAAGCCAATTACTACCATGATTTTGCCGGTGGTGGCAGCATAACAACAGGTACTGTCAACTACGAAAACGACCATGCAAAGAACTGGGCAGAACTGGGTATCGGCGGCAATGTGCAGCTGTCTAAGAATGCCAGTGCCTATGCGGAAGTGCGGAAGCTCTTCGGTAATCTTAAGAGCAACGTGAACTTTAGCGTCGGCGCAAGGTGGAGTTTCTAAAGTGTGACAAAAGGGACAGGTTCCTTTGTCACAGAGGGCATTTCTAAAGTTTTTACCGGTGCCGGTATTTCTTCCCCTAAATTAAATATTGGCATTGTTTTCGCATCTGCGTGGCCTCACAAACTCCTTTGTGAGGCCACCTCCTTTTGTGGGCACAGGGGGACGCAGGTTTGTCAACTTTAACCACACATATTTACATAGTGAAAATGCTATCCCATAGAGGGATAGCATTTTTTACTTTACTATTTTTGTTATTGTTTATTTTTACAAAGCCAAAACCTGCGGAGCCATAGTTTCGGAACCCATTTCGTAGCCGTCCAGAATCAAATAGAGATTAGTTTTGTTGTCCATATAGTAATTGTAAGTGTCTTTTTCTTTGAACCCCTTAAATTTATTACCGGTTTTTATCGCGCTGGCTCTTTGCGCAGAAGCCAATTTAGTGGTAATGTTTTCAATGGAGAAAGGATCACCGGCCTTTAAATTGCGATATATTTTGGAAAGGTCTTTAGAAGTGAAGGCGTCACCGGTATTTGTATAGTTCAGGCCTTGTTTGTCCAAAATGGTTTCTACGTTGCCCTTGTCATCCTTTAATTTAACAACATTAGTTAAAACGATGCTTAAAAGTCCATAGGTATTGCAGGTTACTTCGTAATTAACGGTGCCTGCGCCGTTATATTTGGCTAAATTATGAGCTTTTAATTGGGTCAGAGGCATAACATCCTTCATTACGGTTGCCAAAATCTGTTCATTAATTTTTGTAGCTACTTTGGCATCTTTGTAGTTAACAATCGTAGGATAGGTAACGTTAAAATCACCTATACTTGCCTTAGCGGATTTAATTTCGTAAGTGGGACCGCCTTTTTTGTCCTTGGCGAAACCCATGGCAGGAACTAACATAAACAACGTCAGCATCAATAACAAAAACTTTTTCATAAGCATGCACCTCTCCCTCAATTTTGTAACTTATCATGATAAATCAAATGATAAATCTATGGTTTTATTTTACACCGAAATATACTTAATTACAACTGTCCTTGTAGCAAGAGTCGTAAAATTTGGCAAAGAGAGGAACGTAAGCAGAGACAAAGCAAGGGCCGTAGGCCTTGGCAAAGAGAGGAACGTAAGCAGAGACAAAGCAAGGAC
>DAIQMR010000017.1:0-15100 GCA_036788835.1 Acidaminococcaceae bacterium | reverse complement strand
CCGTAGGCCTTGGCAAAGAGAGGAACGTAAGCAGAGACAAAGCAAGGACTGTGACCAGTGGTAAAGAAAGAGTTGCGTGGGGAATTGGAAAAGGACTATAATATTAATAAAGCAGGACACAGTATAATAACTGAAAATTCGCAAAGCGGGAGGTTGCAGCATGTACAGGGATAAAAAGATTTTGATGGGTAAGGGTGAGGACTATGTGTACATCTTGCCCGAGATGGTTAATAGGCACGGTCTGATTGCCGGGGCCACCGGAACAGGTAAAACCATTACCTTGAAAGTAATGGCTGAATCTCTTAGTGATATGGGAGTCCCTGTGTTTTTGGCAGATATTAAAGGGGATATTTCCGGGACATGTTTGCCCGGCACGGCCAATGACAAGCTTCAGGCCCGGCTGACCAAAATGGGCATTAGTGATTTTGACTTTCATGCATACCCGGTGGAATTTTGGGATGTTTTCGGACAAAAGGGCCATCCTGTACGGACCACAGTTTCTGACATGGGGCCCTTGCTACTGAGCAGGCTGATGGGACTCACTGATGTTCAGGAGGGTGTCCTGAATATAGTTTTCCGGGTGGCAGATGATCAAAAGCTGCTGTTGCTGGATTTGAAAGATTTGCGGGCCATGGTGCAATATGTGGGAGGCCACGGCAAGGAACTCACCACCACTTATGGTAATGTGAGCAAACAAAGTGCAGGAGCCATTCTGCGTTCCCTTCTGGCCTTGGAGGATGAAGGGGGAGATAGCTTTTTCGGTGAACCGGCCTTGAATATTCAGGACTGGTTTGGCAGAGATGAGAATGGTCACGGCACTGTGAATATTCTTCATTGCGTGGAGCTGTACAAGCATCCGCTATTGTATTCAACATTTATGCTATGGTTGTTGAACGAACTTTTTGAAGTAATGCCAGAAGTGGGAGACCTTGACAAACCTAAGATGGCTTTTTTCTTTGACGAAGCTCATTTATTGTTTACAGATGCGCCTAAGGTAGTGGTAGACAAGGTTGTCCAGGTTGTGAAGTTGATTCGTTCCAAGGGGGTAGGGGTTTATTTCATCACTCAGAACCCTTCCGATTTGCCTGATGATGTTTTGGCTCAGTTGGGAAATAGAGTGCAGCATGCTTTGCGAGGCTATACACCTGCCGAGCAGAAATCTATTAAGGCGGCGGCAGTGAGCTTCAGACCCAATAAGGCTTTTAAAACAGAGGACGCCATTTGTGAGCTGGGAACAGGGGAGGCTTTGACCTCTTTTCTGGACGAAAAAGGCGTACCAACTGTTGTGCAAATAGCCAAAATTTTGCCGCCTATGAGCAGTATGGGCGCAGCTGATGATGCTGCCCGGGACAAGGTAATTAAAGGCAGTATTTTGTATGGCAAATACGAACCTGCCGTGGATAGGCAATCAGCTTTCGAGATATTAACCGCTCAGAATGAGAAGATAAAGGCGGCAGACGAACAGGCAGCTGCTGCCGCAGAACAGGCCGCACAACTGAAAGAAGAGGCGAAAGCAGCCGCTGCTGCCCAAAGGGCCGCTGCCCGTCAGCCCAAGAGCTTCGCTGATAAAATGTTGGACAAGACGGTGGATTCCCTGGAACGGCGTGCGGTCAATGCTTTTACCAGAAGTATTTTCGGCTTGTTGAAAAGGTAAATAAGGAGGCGGGTTTCATGCTTGTTTCTTCAGAAAAAATGTTGCAGGATGCCCTAATGAACAATTATGCCATTCCTTCTCCCGATTTTGTGGATTCCAATTCCGCCCGGATTTTTGTCCGGACTGCAGAGAGACTTAACTGTCCCATTATCCTGAGTTTTGCGGAAGTGCATTTGGCACAGATGAGTGTGAAAGAAGCGGCTGACCTGGGTAAGTTCTATGCTGCTGAGGCAGGGGTGCCGGTAGCACTCCATCTGGATCACGGTGTACAAATGGACGTGATTAAAGAGTCTGTTGCTGCAGGTTTCACCTCTGTAATGGTGGATGCTTCAGCCTGTGAATTGGAGGAAAATATTCGCCGGACAAAGGAGGTCACAGAGTATGCTCACAGGCATCATGTGCCGGTGGAGGCAGAGCTGGGGCATGTGGGCTCAGAAGATGAGGCTGGCCCCCATGTTTTGTCGGGTAATATTTATACGGAAGTAGCTGACGCAGTACGGTTTGTCCGGGAAACAGGAGTGGATTCACTGGCCGTCTCTATCGGGACCTCCCATGGGAAGTATAAGGGGACTCCCAAGCTGAATTTTCCGCGGTTAGAGGAACTCCACAGGGCATTGTCCATACCATTGGTACTTCATGGGGGGTCCGGAACCGGGGATGATAATCTGGGGAAGTGCGCTCTTAATGGTATTACCAAGGTGAATCTCTATACTGACTTTATTACGGCTGCCTTGAAGAGTGTTTACGCAGAACAGCCGGACAATTGGCTGAAGCTGTTGAAGACCGGGGATAAGGCCATGGCAGAAGTACTGGAGCATTATTACAAGGTACTGCTGTGCCACAAGTGCGGAGAAGGTGACGGACAATGAAAAAAACAGAGCTTGCCGCCAGACTAATGCATGCCAGCGATGAAGTTATTGCTGCCGAGCAGGAGTTGACGGATATTGATGCCAAATTCGGCGATGCTGACCACGGGCTGACTATGACCAAAATAGCCAAGGCCATTCGCGGTGCGGCAGAAACATCTCAAGGCAATATTAAAGAAATGCTGGACGATGTGGCAACGGCAGTTATGATGCTGAACGGTGGCAGTGCCGTACCTTTGTGGAATACTTGGTTAGATGGATTGCAGGAGGCAGCGCCGGCTAGTGCCACAGTGGATATAGCAGGGATTAAGGCCATGTTTGCCAAGGCCTATGATGCCTTGGAAGATATTTCCGGAGCCAAGCAAGGCGATAAAACAATGATGGATGCACTAATTCCTGCCAGCGAGGCCATCGCTGTTTGTGAGGGAGATGAGACTGCACTGTTCACTAAGGCTGCCGAAGCGGCGGAACAGGGAGCAGAAGCTACTAAGGCATTTGTGTCAAAATACGGAAGAGCCAAGAGCTATGGGGAGAAGACAATAGGAACGCCTGATGCAGGTGCTATGTCCATGGCCAGGTTTTTCCGTGGTTTGGCAAAAAAATAGAAGGTTTATTAATTCATGGAGGTGGAGAGAAATGATGAAGAAATTTATCAACAGTCCTGAAACAGTTACCGATGAAATGCTGGCAGGGTTTGCTCTGGCCTTTTCCGATGTGGTGGAAGTAAATGGCCACATCATTACCAGTAAAGACCTGAAAAATGCTGACCGTGTCACTATTGTTACCTACGGCGGCACAGGACACGAACCTGCTCAGAAAGGCTTCGTGGGCAAAGGCATGCTGGATATTCAGGTAGATGGTGATGTTTTTGCGGCACCTAATGGGGCCTTGGTTTTCGAAGCATTGAAAGAAGCTGATAAAGGACACGGAATTTTACTGCTGACCTTGAATTATGCCGGTGACCAACTGGCAGGTAAAATGGCCATGAAAATGGCCCGGAAAGCCGGCCTGAATGTTAAGCAGGTTATTACCGGGGAAGAAATTAAATATGACCCCAAGGGCGAGGACAATAAGCGTGGTCTGGCCGGGGCAGTTCCCATGTACCATATTGCGGCGGCAGCAGCCAGAGCAGGCAAGTCTCTGGAAGAAGTGGCGGCTATAGCACAGCGTTATGCTGACAACATGGCTTCTATTACCATTAAATCCACTGATGCCACTCATCCTCAGAATGGTATGTCCTTTGGCAATCTGGGTGAAACAGACCAAATGGAAATCGGTGCAGGACAGCATGGCGAGGGCGGCGGAGTCCGTGTGAAGATGATGTCTTCCAAGGATACTGTGGCTGCAGTGGCACCGAAACTGGTGGAACATCTGGGCTTGAAGAGCGGGGACAAAGCTTTTGTTATGATTAATGGTTGTGGCGCTACCACTATGATGGAGATGCTGGTGCTGTTTAACGATACGGAAAAATATCTCAAGAACCTGGGCGTTGAAGTAGTAGCCAGTATGGTAGGAGAAGTTCTTACGGTACAGGAAGCCGCCGGCTTCCAAATGAATATTGCCAAATGGGATGCTGAGATGCTGAAGCTATGGAAGACACCGGCCCATACACCAGTATTTTTCCACGAATAGGAGGATATTATGAGCGCAGAATATATGCACATAGGAATTCCCGTAGTGAACAAGAAACCTAATATGGTTTATAACGAATGGGGTCATTTCTGGGTAAATGAAAGCACTGATGCCTATGACTATAAAATAGAATATTTGAAATTTGAGGAAGGCAGCCCTTTCCCGGAAATCCTGTCAAAGCAGTTTCATGTGGCCTACAAGGTAGACAATTTGGACCCATATGTGAAGGACGCAGACCGAGTAATTTTCGGACCGGAAAAATTGGGCGATAAAGTGCGGCTGGCTTTTATTGTCAAAGACGACGCCATTATTGAATTGTACGAAGAAAAAAACTAAGGCCTGCTTTTCTCTGTCCGTTTACAATGTTTTATATTAAGCAAAGCAAAAGAAACGTTTCCCACAAAGGAAACGTTTCTTTTATTGTGTGATGCTCTTACACGCCGCGCACTCGTGACTTCAGTCGGGGGAGGCTCAAGCTTGTTATCTTTGTTATCTTAACTTCGGCAGGAGCTCTCCCGCTTGAATGGGAGATTCAAGCTTGTTATCTTTGTTATCTTAACCCTTTGGGTTGCTGTCTGTGCCGTAAATGAGAAGGGGAACAGCCTTTTCATTATCTTGCCTATAGACGGCACTCAGGTCATTGGCAATGAGAAATCTGGCAAACATAGTTTTACTCTTTGTATTAATAGCTTTCACCTCAACGAGATTACCGTTTTTCCTTTCCTCCGAATACTCAAGCTTGTAAGGCCGATTGTATTTATTAAGACTGGTGGTGACAGGGGCAAGATGCTCCAGAATTGCTACAGCAGAATTGGGGGAGACATCTACAGATTTGTTTCCGAAAAGATAAGTCCCTTTCACTGATAGGGCTAATTTGCCCTCTTGGGTCACAAGCACTTTATCCCCGTCTTTTTTGAAAGTTAACGTTACCTCTTTTTCCCCCTTAAGCAGAGTACCCTTGCCGACACCATTATCTCCAATAAGGAAGACACCGGCTACACTGAAATTGTCAGCCGTCTGCTCTTTTTCACTGCCTTTCATAACATTAAAATCGTAGAGCACACAACTGTTCCCCAGAGGCTTTAGCTGCAATCTGCTATTGGTGTACTGAGCACTGGACTCCTCTGCGTAGGAGCCTTTCGCATCCTTCCAGACATTGCTGCTTTTGCCGGCTGCAGCGCATACTGACAAGGAGCAAAATACAAGCAAAAGCGACGTGACAATACTAGTAAAATGTTTCTTGGCTAATGTCATATCATCATCCCATCCTTTCCATTCCTTATTAGTATTTTACTCTTTTCGTTCTTTATAAGTCAACAAAACCTTGTTTTTAGTGGTATAATACAAAGTAACAGGAGGTGGTACAATGGGATTTTTTACAAAGAAAAGCATGGTTTTTGAGGAATTGGGACAAAAAGAAAAATGGCAAAAGGCCAAACTGCTTCTTAAGGAGGCAAAGATTGATATGTCCAGCGGGACCTATCCCAGCGAACCGCCCATGGGAGGGTGAGGAGCCCGCATAGATCTTCGGGACCTGGGTCCCAAAGGGAAAATAGACCGTGATGTCTATTATATTGAAGTAGCAATACAACAAGTCCAACAGGCCAAGGAACTGTTGGTGGCATTGAAATAGTAACGAACAGTGACATACGTTACCCTCAGATGTTGTTATGTTCTTGACATGTTTCAGGTAAAAAAGTCGGAAAAGAAAAATATGCAAAATTAGACTTTACAAATGGCATAAACGATAGTATAATTATGCAAAAGTTTCCTATAAATATACAAGAGAGATATCTGAGGGGGTAATTGTGATGAAAAAGTTTATGCTGTTTGTTGTGTGTGTGTTGTTCGCAGGTATGTGTATAGGGTGTGGTGGCAAGTCCCAAGAAGCAACCGGAGCCAAGAGTGCCAAAAAAGAATTGGTTGTTGGCACAGAACCGGCTTTTGCACCTTTTGAATTTCAAAAGGCCGGTTCCAGTGAATTTACCGGTTTTGATATGGAATTGATTCAGGCCATGTCCAAAAAATTGGGCTATGAAAAATGCACTATCCGCAATATGGGATTTGATGCCTTGATACCTGCTCTGGAAGCAAAAAACATTGATGTGGCAATTGCCGGTATGACTATTACCGAAGAGAGAAAGAAAAAAGTTAATTTCACCAAGTCCTATTATAAATCCGGCCTTTCCATTGTTGTGGCTAAAGATAATACAACTGTGAAAGACGTAAAAGATTTGGTAGGTAAAAAGATTGCTGTGCAAATTGGGACTACCGGTGCCATGGAAGCTGCCAAGATTAAAGATGCGGTGATTACTTCCTTTAATACGAACAACGAAGCTTGCTTGGAGCTGAAGAATAAGGCTGTAGATGCTGTTATTGGAGACAAGCCTGTTGAGGAATATTTCCTCCAGCAAAGCGGTAAGAATGCTTATGCTAAAATTGTGGGCAAAACATTGACCTCTGAAGATTACGGCATTGCTACTGCCAAAAAGAACGAAGCTTTGGCTAAGGATTTGGACAAGGCATTGGATGATCTGAAAAAAGACGGAACCTATGATAAAATATACAAGAAATGGTTCGGAGAAGCAGCTAAATAAGTAAAACAATAGGAGGCTGTAACAAAATGACAAAAAGTCATTATGTTACAGCCTTTTTTATGAGAATATTTTTTACCGGCATTGGTTTTACTGCCAGCCTTAAAGTACTTAAACAGGACGGTGTGGAAGTATTAAAAATACTGCTTCTATGTGCAATTCTTATTTTTCTGCAAAACGGTGCAGAAATAGCTACTGCAGGTTCTGTGGGATTTAATATTTTTATCCATGGCTCTGATGAATCTGAAGATTGGGGAATTGTTCAAGAACTGTTAATGGGCTTTTTGGGACTCAGCTGGAAACATGTGGTAATGAAGGAAACTGAAACAAGGGATAAATAAACCATAAGGAGCAGTCATATGAGATTTGTCTATAATGGTAAATTACCCTTTTTGCATTTAAAGACTTTTTTGCGGGAACGGGGAATTTCGGGAACTACATATAAAAAACTGAAAACTAATAACAATATTTTGGTTAATGACGAAAAGGTTACGAGCAATATTTTGCTGGCTGACGGGGATGAGGTGTCATTGGTACTGCCATCTGAGACAAATACTCTGGCTCTTGAACATGAACCGATTGACGTGTTATATGAAAGCTCTTATCTTTTAGCTGTTGAGAAACCGGCAGGACTTCTTGTGCATCCTACAACAGAATTTTCCTGTAGTTCATTGGCTAACCGTGTTGCTGCCTATTATGAAAGAACCGGGCAACAAGCGGGAATCCATCCTGTGTCTCGTTTAGATAAAAACACTTCCGGAGTAGTGCTTTTTGCTAAAAATTCTTTTGCCCATTATGTGCTTAGCCGGCAAAGGATGGTCAAGGAATATCTGGCATTGGTGTGGGGCTGTCCGTTGCCTTTGACAGGACGTATAGAAGCTCCTATTGCCAGAAAAGAGGGAAGCATCATTGAACGCCAAGTAGATTTCACATATGGAGTACCGGCTGTTACTGAGTATACTGTACTGAAAAATTATGGAAAGTTTTCTTTGGTAAAATTTTCTTTACTCACCGGCAGAACTCATCAGATTCGTGTTCACAGTGCTTATATAGGGCATCCTTTGCTGGGTGACAATTTGTATGGAGCGCCAGGCCCGGAAGGATTGCATTTCCTGCATGCCTGGCATATAGGACTACAAGAGCCTGAAACCTGCCTGCAAAGAGACATTTACAGTCCTTTGCCAAAAATGTTTTTGGATATGTTTTTTGCCGAAAAGTTCTAGCACGGAAAAATCCAATAGTGCCAAAATGTTTTATAATAAACATATTGCTGCAATAGAAAAAATGTGGCGCAACAGCAAAACTTTGAGCGAAAATAGCAGTTTGCCCACTGAATATGCACTGACAGATATTGATGCTTTCATCCGCAGGTAACGCAATCGCCCTTTTTTCCATAAAGTATGGTATAATAACACATTATGTTTTTTAAGGAGAAGAAGAATGATTTTAACCCAGAGTTTGACCCACCGCTTTGGCAAGCGAGTGTTGTTTGAAGATGTTAATTTAAAGTTTACGGAGGGGAACTGTTACGGTATTATTGGTGCCAACGGTGCCGGCAAATCTACTTTCTTGAAAATGGTGGCAGGCATTAAGGAAGCCAGCGATGGGAAGATTATTATCGACCAGGGCCAGCGCCTTTCCATGCTCCAGCAGGACCAGTTTGCCTATGACCGGTATCAGGTTATCAAGACGGTTATTATGGGCAATAAAAAGCTTTACGATATTATGGAAGCCAAGGATGCATTATATGCCAAACCTGATTTTAATGATGCAGATGGTGTCAAAGTTGCCCAGCTGGAAAGTGAGTTTGCCGAATTAAACGGCTGGGAAGCGGAGACCGAGGCGGCACAGCTTTTGGCAGGTTTAGGTCTGGAACCGGAACTCCACGAAAAGCTCATGGGGGAACTAAGCCCTAAACAAAAGGTAAGAGTGCTTTTGGCCCAGGCTTTGTTCGGCACCCCGGATATTTTACTTTTGGATGAACCTACTAACAACCTGGACTATGATTCTGTGGCCTGGCTGGAAAATTTCCTCAGCACTTTTCCCAATATAGTGTTAGTTGTGTCCCATGACCGGTATTTTTTAAATCAGGTTTGTACTCATATTGTGGATTTTGATTACGGTACGGCAAAAATCTACACAGGCAACTATGACTTCTGGCAGGAGTCCAGCACTATGGCCCTGCAAATGGCCAGAGATGCCAACAAGAAGAAAGAAGAAAAAATTAAAGAGCTGCAGGAATTCGTACAGCGATTCAGCGCTAATGCTTCCAAGTCCAAGCAGGCTACGTCCCGAAAGAAATTATTGGACAAAATCGAATTGGATGATATTAAGCCTTCCAGCAGGCGCTATCCCTATATAAACTTTAAACCCAGCAGGGAAGCAGGGGACGATATTTTAAAAGTCAGTAATCTGAATAAAAATGTGAATGGGGTCCAGCAGCTGCAAGATTTGTCATTTACTCTGAATAAAGGGGACAAGGTAGCCTTAATCGGAGGCAATGGTATTGCCCAGACAGCTTTAATGGATATTTTAAGCGGTGAGACTGAAGCAGACAGCGGCGAATTTAAATGGGGCGTGACCACTGTTCAGGGGTATTTTCCCAAGGATAATACGCAGTTTTTCCAAAAGCCGGAGAACCTGGTAGACTGGCTACGTCCGTATTCTCAGAATCAAGAGGAAAGCTACTTGCGAGGCTTCTTGGGAAGGATGCTGTTTTCCGGGGAAGAGACTCAGAAGCTGGCTACCGTATTAAGCGGTGGGGAAAAGGTCCGCTGTATGTTTGCCAAAATGATGCTTCTGGAACCCAATGTGCTCATGTTTGACGATCCTACCAATCATCTGGATTTAGAGTCCATTACGGCTTTAAATAAGGGCCTCATTGCTTTTCCCGGGACGATTTTGCTCCGCTCCAACGACCATGAGCTTTTGTCCACGGTTTGCAACAGGGTAATTGAATTAACGCCTCAGGGCTTTATAGACAGAACCTACAAATATGATGAATACCTTGTGCATCCCGATATTAAAGAACTGCGCCAAAAGATGGGCGCTATCATCGAAGAAAGCAGCTACTTAGGCGAATAACATGATACTCTCATACGCCGCACACTCGTGACTTCAGTCGTGAGTTAGGCGTGCTTTTTTGTGTGTAATTTGTCATAAAAATAGGACGATACTTAGTACCGTCCTGTTTTGTCTTATATTTCTATTCTTTTGTTTGTTCGTGCTTTAAGGCGATAGCAGCTTGAGCTGCGGCCAGACGGGCAATAGGTACTCTGAAAGGAGAGCATGATACGTAGTCCAGACCTAGCTTCTGGCAGAATTCTACAGAACTGGGGTCACCGCCGTGCTCACCGCAAATGCCGCATTTCAGCATGGGATTAATGCTCCGGCCCTTTTCCACAGCCATTGCCATTAATTGACCAACGCCGTCCTGGTCAAGTTTGGCAAAGGGGTCGAATTCATAAATACGATTAGCGTAATAACTATTTAAGAATTGTCCGGCATCATCACGGGAGAAACCAAAGGTCATTTGTGTTAAGTCGTTAGTTCCAAAAGAGAAGAAATCCGCATCTTTAGCAATCTCATCAGCGGTTAGTGCCGCTCTGGGAACTTCAATCATAGTACCGACTTTATAGTTCAGGAAAAACTTTTTCTCTTTCATGACTTCTTCGGCGGTTACTATAACTATATGCTTGATAAAGAGCAGTTCTTTTCTGTCCCCAATTAAAGGAATCATAATTTCAGGAACGATATCATAGTTGCATTCCTGTTTCACCGCAATAGCAGCCTCAATAACGGCTCTGGTCTGCATTTTGCTGATTTCCGGATATGTAACGCTTAAACGGCATCCGCGCAAACCCATCATGGGATTGAATTCATGCAGTTCAGCGCAGCGAGCCTTCACTCTGTCATAGGTCAGTCCCATATCTTTAGCCAGTTCCTTTATCTCTCCCTCTGTCTTAGGCAGGAATTCATGAAGAGGCGGATCCAGATAACGAATGGTCATAGGACGGCCCTTCAAAGCCTTGTACATGGCAATAAAGTCATTCCTTTGATAAGGAATCAGGTCTCTTAATGCCTTTTCCCGTTGTTCCACAGTATCGGACAAAATCATCCGGCGGAACTTAGGAATACGTTCCGCATCAAAAAACATATGCTCTGTGCGGCACAGGCCAATGCCTTCTGCCCCAAATTTAACGGCATTTTCTGTATCGGTAGGAGTATCTGCATTGGTTCGAACCTGCATTTTTCTGAATTGATCGGCCCAGCGCATAATACGACCAAAGTTACCGCTTACTTCTGCTTCTTTAGTCGCAAGATCACCGTCATAAATTATACCGGTAGAACCATCCAAAGAAATAAAATCTCCTTCGTGATAGGTTTTGTCTTTTAACTGGAACCATTTTTCCTCTTCGTTGATTTTCATTTCACCACAACCGGATACACAGCAGGTGCCCATGCCTCTTGCGACTACGGCTGCGTGACTGGTCATGCCGCCTCTGGCCGTCAAGATACCCTCGGCAGCATGCATGCCCTCAATATCTTCCGGCGAAGTTTCCAGCCGTACAAGAATAACTCTTTCGCCTTTGGCTGCAGCATCTTTAGCGTCATCAGCGGTGAAATAAACCTGACCGCCTGCGCTACCCGGGGAAGCAGGCAGAGCCTGTCCCATAACCTTGCCGGTCTTTAGGGCTTCAGCAGTAAATGTGGGATGCAGTAATTGATCAAGGGATTTTGCCTCAATGCGGCAGACAGCCTCTGCCGGGGTAATTTTCTTTTCGTCTACCAAGTCGCAGGCAATATTAATCGCCGCCTGGGCAGTACGCTTGCCGTTACGAGTTTGCAGGAAATACAGTTTGCCTTCTTGAATGGTGAATTCCATATCCTGCATATCACGGTAATGTTCTTCCAATTTATTGGCGAAATACATAAATTCTTCATAGCATTTGGGCAAATCGTGCTCAAGCTTGGCAATGGGCTGGGGTGTTCTCACACCGGCTACTACGTCCTCGCCTTGCGCATTAATCAGATATTCGCCGTAAATGCCGGCAGAACCGGTAGAAGGACTTCTGGTGAAGGCAACGCCGGTACCGGAAGTATTGCCCATATTACCGAAGACCATGGTCTGCACGTTGACGGCAGTGCCCCAGTCACCGGGGATATCATTCATGCGGCGGTAAACAATAGCTCTGGGATTATCCCAGGAACGGAATACGGCCTTTACTGATTCCATCAGCTGAATATAAGGTTCCTGAGGGAATTCCTGACCTTTCATGGCATCTTTGTATACTTTTTTGAAACGGACAATCAGATTCTTCATATCTTCGGCTGTCAGTTCAATATCATATTTAACGCCTTTGGCAGCTTTTACTTCATCAATGATTTTCTCAAAATAAGACTTAGGGACTTCCATTACCACATCAGAGAACATCTGAATGAAACGGCGATAAGAATCATAGGCAAAACGTGGATTGTTAGTTTGTTTGGCAAAGCCTTCCACAGAAACATCGTTCAGTCCCAAGTTCAAAATAGTATCCATCATGCCGGGCATAGATGCTCTGGCGCCGCTACGGACGGAAACTAATAAGGGATTTTGATTGTCGCCGAAAGCACGATCGTTTTCTTTTTCCAACCATTTTAGAGCTTCGTAAATCTGACCTTGAATCTCATCGGTAATTTTTTGACCGGATGTGTAGTAGTTTGTGCAGGCGTCGGTGGTAATGGTAAAGCCTGGGGGAATCGGCAGACCAAGGTTGGTCATCTCTGCCAGGTTGGCTCCTTTGCCGCCCAACAAATTACGCATGTTGGCATTGCCTTCCTTGAAATAATAAACCCATTTTGTTGTCATTGCAATCACTCTCCTCAAATTTATCTAAGACCTTGTTAGGTCTAAAAGTCCATGTCAGCTATGATTATATTCCTTTTTTTTTCAATAGGATAGTGGTTTTTTGTGACAAAAAAGAGTCGTAATCTTTAGGTCAGATTATTTTAGTGGTCCAGTCTTCAATGTTCAGGATTTCGTCAATCCAGTCAGCATAGAAGGCAGGGTCGTGGGAGACTAGGAGAATGCTGCCCTTGAAGTTGATTAAGGCAGCACGCAGCTCCTCTTTGGCCACTACGTCCAGATGGTTGGTGGGTTCATCCAGGATCAGCCAATTTACTTCCTTGAGCATCAGCTTGCACAGACGGACCTTGGCGGCTTCGCCGCCTGAGAGCACAAACACTTTCGTAGTAATGTGTTCATTAGTCAAACCGCAGGCTGCCAGGGCACCACGAACCTCAGAATTGGTAAGGGAGGGGTATTCGTCCCAGACTTCTTCCAGAGCGGTTTTGGGATTCTTTTCCCGTTCTTCCTGCTGGAAATATCCCACTTCCAGAAAATCTCCCGGGATAACGGTTCCTGTAAAGGGGGGTAAAATTCCCAGAAGGGTTTTTAACAAAGTAGTTTTCCCCAAGCCATTAACTCCCGTAATGGCTATTTTTTTGCCCCTTTCCAATTTGAAAGAAACAGGCCTGGTCAAAGGCAGGTCATAGCCCAGGACCAATTCTCTGGCCTCCAGCAAAATCCGGCCGGGGGTTCTGCCTTCCCGGAAATGAAAATGGGGCTGGATTTTTTCCTGAGGCTTGGTAAGCATGGTCATTTTGTCCAGTTTTTTCTGTCGGCTCTTAGCCCGTCCGGTAGTAGAAATTCTGGCTTTATTCCGGGCAATGAAGTCTTCCAGCTGTGCCACTTCCTGCTGCTGCCGCTCATAAGCACTGTTCAGCTGGGCCTTATGAATAGCCGAGAGCTCCAAAAACTTATCATAGTCCCCGGTGTAGCGAGTGAGGGAAGCGTCCTCCAAATGGTATACCACGTTAACAACTTTGTTGAGAAAATCCGTATCGTGGGAAATCAGCACAAAAGCATTTTCGTAATTTTGCAGAAAAGCAGTGAGCCAGTTGATATGGTTTTCGTCCAGGTAATTGGTCGGCTCGTCCAGGAGCAGAATATTGTCATTTTCCAATAACAGCTTAGTCAGTAATACTTTACTCCGCTGACCGCCGGACAAGTCTGCCACGTCCCTGTCCAGGCCAATATCTCCCAGTCCAAGACCATTAGCCACTTCTTCGATTTTAGTGTCTAATTCATAGAAACCGCTTTGCTCCAAATCAGACTGCAGTTCTCCCACCTGGGCCATGAGCTTTTCGGTATCTGCTTCGCTGGCCTGGGCCATTTGGTCATAGGCTGCCATAATACGTTTTTCCATGTCATACATATGGTCAAAAGCAGTCCGCAAAAATTGCCGTATGGTAGTGCCTGCCTGCAAGGTACTCTGCTGATCCAGATAGCCCACGGTGATTTTGCCGGGCCATTCTACCTTCCCTTCTTCGGGAAGCAGCTTCCCGGTAATGATATTCAAGAAGGTGGATTTGCCTTCGCCATTGGCACCCACCAATCCTACATGCTCCCCACGGAGCAATTTAAAAGTAACATTGTTGAGGATTTCCCGTCCGCCGAAAGAATGACTGACATTGGTAACATTCAAATAACTCATTTGTAAAATATCCTTTCTAAAAGCAACTTTTACAATTATACAGTAAAGGGGCGGAAAACAAAATACCTAAATTCCGGTTAGTCATATACAAAAAGTCCCTTCATGTTTTTTAAATTAAAAAAATACTTGCAAAATACTAATCAATGTACTATACTAAACTTAAGAACCAAGAATTATTATTAATTGAATATTGGGCATAACCGAAGTGATTCGGCGACGCAAAACTATAGGGTCAGCATAGATGGTGCTGATAGCCAGCTGCATAAGGTTGATTTTTCACAGCATTGTGCAGGGAGCACTATGCTGTTTTTTACTTGGCAGGCAAGGGGAGATGATGCATATGTATCACTACAATTTAAAAATAAGTTTATTTTTCTTGGATAAAAGCAAAATAGCTTTATTCAAAGAAGTATCGCCCCTTGAGGGGTTTACTAATGAGTATGTTATAAACCCGAAATTTACTGTGGAATCTGTTTCCGATAGTGACATTATTATTTGGGCTAAGCCCGTCTGTGAGAAAGACTTACTTTTCTTGAATAAGCACAAAAAACCGGGGGGCATACTAGTACTCCTCTGCAATAGGGAAGAATTAATGAGAGCGGAGGCTTGGACAGGTGTGGCAGATAATATTTGGCCACGGCTTTTGAGCAAAAAGCTTATGCAGGGCTTGTATAAACGTCTATTGCATAATTATAAAACATACTGTGACAACAAACTTACGGAAAGCTATTTGAATTCTCTCATCAATAATATGCCGTATATGGTGTTGTCCGGCACATTAATTTAGGCAGCATTCGTCACTTTAAATTAGTTGAA
>DAIQMR010000016.1:0-49645 GCA_036788835.1 Acidaminococcaceae bacterium | reverse complement strand
CAGTCCCAATGTGGCCGTTCATCCTCTCAGACCGGCTACTGATCATCGCCTTGGTGAGCCGTTACCCCACCAACTAGCTAATCAGACGCAGGCCCATCTTCTAGCGATGGCTTATAAATAGAGGCCATCTTTCATCCGTCTCCCATGCGGGAAATGGATCACATCCGGTATTAGCATCCCTTTCGGAATGTTGTCCCCGTCTAGAGGGCAGGTTGCCTACGCGTTACTCACCCGTTCGCCACTCAGATTTTACCGAAATAAAATCTTCGTTCGACTTGCATGTGTTAAGCACGCCGCCAGCGTTCGTCCTGAGCCAGGATCAAACTCTCCAAAATATTTTATTCTGAAGAACCGATTGGCTCTTTAAAATACTGACTTAGAATTTTTTTATACTTCGTTTCTCTCGAAGTTGATTGACTCGGTCTTGCCGTCCTAGAACGGCTTGACCCGCACATTCGTTATTGCTAATATTCAGTTTTCAGGGTTCATGTCGTTGTCTTGCGACAACTTCTTAATGATAGCACTTTCAATCTGTTCTGTCAACATCTTTTTCTGATTTTGCCAAAATATTTTTTGAGTGCTACCGCTTCCCCTTGAAGGGAGAGCTTTTATATATTAGCATAAGTGCTAAATCTTTGCAAGCTTTTTTTTTGCTTTTCTTTGCGGTTTTTTACGCATCTTTTACTAGGCAATTATACTTTCCCATTTTTATCTCCCCTGCTTGCGTTTCTTCTTTATTTATTGATGCTTTTCCGTAAGATTATCTTTACATATACCAATCGTTCGCAAATGTCCGAACTATTATTGGATATTTTCTTTCAATTGTTTCTTTCGAACAAAAAAAGTGTGACAAAAGGTACAGAACCCCTGTCACACTATAGCCTTTATTTTACTTCTTTCTCATATGCGGGAAGAGCAATACATCACGAATAGATACGCTATTGGTCAATAACATAATCAATCTGTCTATGCCTATCCCCAAGCCGCCTGTAGGAGGCAGCCCGTATTCCATAGCTGTTACATAATCTTCATCCATCATATTAGCTTCTTCATCCCCGGCGTTTCTTTCTTCAACTTGCTTTAAGAAACGTTGTTTCTGGTCCAGAGGATCATTTAATTCGCTGAAACCGTTGCACAATTCTCTGCCATAAATATATCCTTCAAACCGATCGGTGATTTCAGGATTTTGAGGATTGCTCTTAGCCAAAGGAGAAATTTCCTTGGGATGTCCTGTAATAAATACAGGCTGAATCAGTTTATCTTCTGCATAAGCATCAAAGCAGGTGTTAATAATCTTTCCTACCCCGAAGGTCTGTTCATATTCTACATGAACACTGTCCGCCAGTTTGCGGGCTGTCTCTACATCTTTAACATCAGTGAAGTCTACTCCGGCATATTGCTTTACTGCCTCCATCATGGTCATTCTTGGCCAGGGAGGGGTTAAATCAATTTCCGTATCTTCATAAATAATCTTCATGGTACCCAAAACTTTCTGAGCAGTTTCAGATACTATCTTCTCTGTTAAAGCCATTACATCATTGAAATCAGCGTAGGCCTGATAAATCTCTACAATAGTAAATTCCGGATTGTGCTTAATATCAATGCCTTCGTTACGGAACACTCTGCCTAGTTCATAGACTCTTTCCATGCCGCCTATGATTAGTCTCTTTAAATAAAGTTCCGGAGCTACGCGCAAATACAATTCCATATCCAAAGCATTATGGTAAGTAACGAAAGGCTTAGCAGCGGCACCGCCAGCAATGGAGTGCATAATGGGAGTTTCTACTTCCAAGAAATCCTCTCCGTCCAATATTTCCCTGACGCTCTTAATAATCTTGCTGCGTTTCACAAAAGTATCTCTTACTTCCGGATTAACAATTAGGTCCAAATACCGTTGACGGTAACGGATTTCTACGTCCTTCAGTCCATGCCATTTTTCCGGCAAAGGACGCAAAGACTTGCTCAGCATTTCCAGCTTGCTTACTCTGATGGAAATTTCTCCCATGTGGGTACGGAATGCTGTCCCGGTTACACCTACAATGTCACCGATATCCATCAATTTGGTCATGGCGAAATTCTCTTCGCCCAGTTCATCCTTGCGGACATAAAGCTGTATCTTGCCTGTTTTATCCACTAAATCCATAAATCCAGCCTTGCCGTGGCCACGAATAGCCATTATGCGGCCTGCCAGTTTTACTTCAGTATTGTTGGCTTCCAGTTCATCCAGATGTTCATCTATGTCCTGGGCATGATGTGTCCAGGCAAACTTGTGACCGAAGGGAGCAATGCCCTCTTCTGCCAATTTATGCATCTTAGCAAGGCGTACCTGCATTTGCTCGTTAATTTCTTCCTCAGTTAATGGTGCCTTCTCCTGAGGATTCTGTGTCGGCTGCTTATTCTGTTTTTGCTGCTGCAATTTGTCCTTGTTTTCTTCCGTCATCAATTCCACCCCTTATTTTGCCTTCTTCTTAGCTTTAGCCCTGGGTTTGTTTATTTCCATAATTTTATAGGCATATTCGCCGGCCGGAGTTTTCACAATAACTTTCTTGCCGACTTTTTGCCCAATGATGGCACGGCCTACAGGAGATTCGTTGGAAATCCTGGGGGGATCTGCCATAGGATCCGCCTCTGTAGTACCCACTACCGTATATTCTTCTTCCTCTTTGCTGTCAATATCTTTAATTTTTACTTTGCAGCCTAAGGAAACTATATCCTTGCTGATGGCCGAACTCTTAATTACTTTCGCGTTACGGATCATTTTTTCCAGAACAAGAATACGACCTTCTACAAAGGCTTGTTCATTCTTCGCATCATCATACTCAGAGTTTTCACTGATATCGCCATAAGAGATAGCTGTCTTCAAGCGCTCAGAAACTTCCTGCCTTTTGACAGAACGGAGATTGTCCAATTCATCTTCTAATTTTTGCAAACCTTCTGCAGTTAAAATTGTTTCTTCTTCACTCATTTTATTTACTCCTTTAATAAGTGTTTAATACCATATTTCCTAATTATAGGTTTTATCCCTGCCCTTGTCAACCTCCACTATATGATTATCATATGAACATTTATATGCTATAATGGAAAAAACTCTTAGCATGTCATAGAAAGGAAAACAACCTTGAAGCCTTTTAACTCTGTTGTCAAGACTGAAACAAGCAAAATTTCATATGTGTTTTTAATATTATTGTGCCTATTCATAGGCCTTTTAAGCTATTACACGCCCTATCAGCGGGACGATTTTCTCTATGCCTTTATTTGGCATACTAAGCAAAGGCTCCAAACTTTCTCGGATTTATTGCCATCCATCACAAATCATTACTTTCTTTGGGGCGGCAGAATCGTGCCGGTATTTATTATGCAGTTCTTTCACATTCTGGGCAAAGGATATTTTGCCTTAATCAACGGCATCATGTATTCCCTGCTTATGGTTCTCATCTACTGGCATGGAGCTGGGCGCATTACCCGCAGTTTTAATCCTTGGCTTTTGAGCGTCATCATTGTAGGAAGCTGGTTTGCCCTGCCGGATTACGCCTTTACCTGCATTTGGTCCTGTGGTACTGCCAATTATCTTTGGCCTTTAGTCTTTATATTAGCCACTTTGCTTCCCTTTCACTGCTATTTTATCCGACAAATTAATAATGAGCCCGATACTTACGGGCCCGCATTAACTGTTTTCCTTTTCCCGCTTGCTTTAACCGCCTCTATTACCATAGAAAACACTGTGCTAATTATGTTTCTAACCATATCCGCAGCAGTTATCTATGGTTACAAAAGAAAAAATCTCCGTCCTTGGATGATGAGTGGTTGGTTAGGATGTACAATTGGTACTTTTATTCTTTTTGTAGCTCCCGGTAACTTTGCCAGGGCTGCTACTGTGGGTAATCATTGGTATAACAATATTGGTAACTTCATTGGGGCCCATGTGCAGATTCTTCTTGGACTTCTGCCTGTTTTACTGCTTATCACCCTATTGCTCAAGCTGTGGTTCAGCGGAAAACCCTTTGCCGGTAATCGAGATAATATTAAATTAACCAAATCTTTTTACGTTAAACTCTTTTTTGTCATTATGCTTGTTATCAGTAATTATGCCAAGCATTTTTTCTCTCATTTCTTAACCGCCGGAATTATTAACTATATTATTAACCCTTTGGGTCTGGGTAATAGTACTCTCTATGAACGATTGTCTTATGCTCTTAGCAGCTCGGAAGCCGTGTTAATTTTCATTTTAATCAGTGTAGCTCTTTACAATCTAGCCCAGGAATACTTCTCTTTGCAAAACACCTATCTGAGAAAATTATTGAATGCTTTACCTAAACCGGCTTTCTATACAGAAAATAGAATCCTTTGTCAGCGACTGTTGATTCTGGCGGATATGGCCATTCTTAATAACGGTGCCATGCTCTTCACCCCTCAGTTCCCGGCTCGGGCCGGTTACGGGGCAGCCGTGTTTATCCTGATTATTATGGCAATTTTGCTGCAGTCCGGTCAAAACTTTTCTTTGCTTTTTGCTAAAGAGAAAAAAGTCTGGTTCTGTGTGCTTTTCCTCGCTTTTATTCCTATGGCCGCAGAGACTTTTGTTGCGTCCCATACTCTTTACACTGAGAACACTGCCCGTGAGAAATATATTGCAGAGCAAGTGGCTGCCGGTGCAACCCGGCTGACCATTCCAAAGCTTTCCGTAGGCACATCGGTTTTACGCCATGTTTACTTTGGTGATATGGATAGTGGCTTTGCTATAGGATGCGCCCTGCCGTATTACGGCTTGCAAAAAGTTACGCTGAAGTGAAAAAGTGCTTTTATACGAAGAGGACAGATACTTTTGTAGAACCTTTCGGTTGTACAACTGTACCTGTCCTCTTTATAGTACTTATACTTTCACGCTTTTTCCCTAAATTTTTGTTCCTCGTATGTGAGTTTTTGCCTGTCATATTCATCTACCAGGTAAATGGGTCTATTTTTGCTTTCGCTAAAAACTCTTCCCAAGTATTCTCCGATAATGCCAAGAGATAAGAGCTGAACTCCCCCCAGAAACAACAGCACCGTCAGCAAAGTCGGATAGCCTGCCACCGGATCCCCATAGATTAAGGCAGTTACAAAAACAAAAATCATATAACAAATAGCCACAAAAGACACTAACACCCCTAAAAATGATGTTATGCGCAGAGGTACTGTGGTAAAAGAAGTAATCCCTTTCAAGGCCAAATTGGTCAGGGCCCAATAATTCCAAGTGGTTTTTCCTGCCAGCCGGGGCTGAGGTTTAAAATTAATTTCTTTCTTCTTGTAGCCAATCCAGGTAAACATACCCTTAGTATACCGCTGTTCTTCCCGCAAAAGGCGCAAAGCTCCTACACAACGTTTATCCAAAAGGCGAAAATCTCCCACATTACGCTGCAGTGGCACTTCACTACACACTTCTAAAATATTATAAAAGAAATTAGTCAAATGCTTTTTCATAAAGCTTTCATCACTGCGGTCCAACCGCTTAGCGCAAACATCTTCATAACCTTGCTGCCAATACTTCAGCATTTCCGGGATTAATTCCGGCGGATGCTGGAGGTCCGCATCCATAATGATAACCGCATCCGCTTTAGCATAATCCATTCCTGCCAACATAGCAGCCTCTTTGCCGAAATTCCGGGAAAAGCTCAAATAGGATACTCTCCTGTCTCGGGTTGATAAATCCCGTAGAATACCCAATGTCCCATCCGTACTGCCATCATTGACAAATAGAAAAGTAAAGGCGTAATTTGGTAGAGTCTTAAGTACTGTTTGTAGTTTTACATACATCGCTTCTAATACTTCCTGCTCATTAAAGCACGGAATGATAATGGTTATTTTATCCATGTTCAACTCCTAAAAGCTAGCTTGTTTTCTATATAACCGTTTAGGTAAATAGGCTCTTTTTATTGTAACCCTTGAACCTCCCACGACTAAAGTCGCGGGATTCTTGCTTCGCTGACGACTGCGCATAGCACAAGCTCATGCGTCTGACACCGTCTCCACAAGCGTTACTTCCCGTAGTTCCTACGGTAGTTTAATCTTTTATCAATGCCACAATAGCAATTATGCGGATGTTTGCACTGGTACTCTTATACTACTCCTTGTGCTCACATTTTTCCAATAGTTTTTTATACTCTTCCATTTTCGCACAAAACTCTTTTGCAGTATTGATTTGGAAGAAACTGTTTCTATATACGGCCGCATGAGAAAGTCCCTTGATATAACTTGCTGCGTGCCGGCGCATTTCCTGCACCCCAATATATTCTCCCTTGAAGGTAATCAAATCCTTAAGGTGTCTTTCCATCAGGGCAAACTTCGTGTCCAGATCCGGCTCCTTAATACTTTCTTCCCCTCGGAGCAGTGCCTTTAATTGAGCGAAAATCCAGGGATTCCCTTCTGCCCCGCGGCCAATCATGATTCCGTCGCAGCCTGTTTCTTTAAGCATTTTTATGCCATCGGCCGCTGTCCAAATATCTCCGTTCCCAAAAACCGGTATGCGCACAGCCTGCTTAACTGCTTTTATAATCTGCCAATTGGCCTTCCCGCTGTAAAAAGCATCTCTGGTTCTGCCGTGTACGGTAATAGCCGCTACTCCGGCCTTTTGAGCTAGAACTGCTACTTCCGGAGCGTTTAAGTGTTCCTTATCCCAACCGGCTCGGCACTTAACTGTTATGGGTATTTTTACCGCATCTACCATGGCTGCCAATATTTCATAGGACAGCAGGGGCTGCCTCATTAATGCTGACCCTTCACCATTAGCCACTATTTTATGCACGGGACATCCCATATTAAAATCTATGATATCTGCTCCCTGTCCTTCCACAATCTTTGCCGCTGCAGCCAATTCTGCCGGCACGCTGCCAAAGAGTTGTATCGCCGTAGGTCTCTCTCTATCATCTATTTTCAGCATGTCATAGGTCTTGGTATTTCTAAACAGGAGTGCTTTGGCGCTAACCATTTCCGAGACCGTATACCCTGCTCCCAGTTCCCGACAGATAACCCTGAAAGGCAAATCTGTTACTCCGGCCATAGGGGCCAAGGCAACCGGCACAGCAATATTAACTTTTCCCAGTTGCATACCAGTTACCCCCCTTTAAAAAAATGACTCGCTGAAGCGAGTCATTTTGCTTATTTTTTATTAAGCTCGTGCAAAATTTTTAATCCGTCTAATGTCAAGAAAGGTTCTACCACATCCACAAGTTTTGATTCGGAAGCCATTAGTTTGCTAAACCCGCCTGTGGCAACTACAAAAGCCTGGCCGCCCATTTCTTTTTTCATTCTTGTTATAATACCATCCATTTGTCCTACAAAGCCAAAGATTACCCCTGACTGCATAGCTTGAACAGTATTATGGCAGATGCTCTTAGGTGGTTTTACTAATTCAATTCTAGGCAGTTTAGCAGCTTTCTGAAATAAGGCTTCCGTGGAAATACCAATTCCGGGAGCAATAGCTCCGCCCAGATATTCCCCGGAAGAACGCAAGACGCAGAAAGTCGTAGCCGTACCAAAATCAATAATAATCAAATTACCTTTATCTTTATATTTAGTATGTGCAGCCACAGCATTTACTATGCGGTCAGCACCCAATTCATTGGGATTATCATAATCTAAAATTAACCCGGTTTTTATTTTGGAAGTTACCACAAATGGCGTAATGTTAAAATATCTTTTGCACATATTGCACAAAGGAACCAGAAGGGGTGGTACAACCGTAGAAATAATTACATCGGTAATGTCCTTCATATTCACACCGCTATAATTAAACATACTACCCAGCAGTATGCCAAATTCGTCGCTGGTTCTTGCCCTATTACTTGACAGCCTCCAATGAGCCTGCCATTTCTCCCCATCATGGACACCGGCAACAATATTGGTATTGCCTACGTCTAATACCATTAGCATTTGTTTTCCCTCCACCTTTGCAGGTACTTACTAATTTTTTGTGATCAAGCCCGCCTGGAGGAGTGCCCTGCGAATCCGCACTCCCAGATAGCTTGCCATAGCAGCCTTTATTATATCAAATGGTAGAAAAGGTGCAATAGCTAAAATGAAAGTTTTTTCCCAAGTCATGGGTTTTTGCAGAAAATACGCGAAACTTAATTTGAAACCAATCCCCCCGATTATATAGCACAAACCCATGGTCAGTGCCAGATAAAAAAAGTTTTTTCCAAAACTTTCCGAATAATTTGTACGGGTCAAATAACCAGCCAGATAAGCCACTACAACAAAGCTAACAATAAATCCTCCTGTAGGTCCTGCCAGCATAGCAATACCTGCCTGCCCCTGATTGAAAACCGGCAGGCCCAAAATACCCAAAACAATCCAGGTAAGAATACTTAAGGCACCATATTTGGGTCCCAAAATAAACCCGCAAAGCATTACAGCCAAGGGCTGCAAACTATGTGGTACGGGTCCAATGGGTATCACTATATAAGAACTAAGGATGACCAAACCTGCAAAAATTCCCGTAAGCAGCATTTCACGTGTTTTCATAATTAGTATTTCTTTCCCTTCCCGGCAGCGGATCTTATTGATACATCCCCCGCCAAAACTTCTGCAATAGTTCCATCGGCTTTTTGCACCAGCAAAATTCCTTCTTCATTTATATCTAAAGCTTTCCCAATATAAGTGCCGTCCGGAGCAATAACTTTTACCATTTTTCCCAAAGTAGCCGAATAGGTCCGCCACATAGCCAGAATTGGTTTAAAACCTTGCTGCAGTACTATTTCATAGAGTCCTTCCATATTGTCCAAAACCTTAGCCAGCAGTTCCACCCTATTAATGGGCTCCTGGGCTTTATCCGCCAGGGAGATAGCAGAATCTCTTAATTCCGCAGGAACCATTTCTTTGGGCACGCAAACATTAATTCCGGTGCCGATAACCACATAATTGATATGGCCAAATTCCGCACTCATTTCTGTTAATATGCCAACTAATTTTTTCCCATCCAGAAGAATATCATTGGGCCATTTAATAACTGCCTTGACACCTTTGTAGCTGTTAATAGCCTTCACCACTGCTACTGCCGCTAAAAGAGTGCATTTAGGTGCTTCTTCCGGCAAAAAGGGTGGTTGTAAAACCACGGAAAACCACAGTCCCTTCTCCTTGGGACTGAACCATCCTCTGGACAGCCGCCCCCTGCCCCCTGTCTGTTCTTCCGCCACACAAAGGGTTCCGTTGGCACAGCCATTATTAGCATAAATTTTACATAGGGCATTTGTGGAATCTACCGAATCCACATAGTGAAGCTCATGGCCCAACCATTTGGTCTTTAATTTTTGTGCTATTTCTGCCGGCAATAATTTATCCGGAACATGTGCCAATACATAACCTTTTTTCGTAATAGCCTCTATTTCATAGCCTTCTTGCTTCAAGGCTTGGATATTCTTCCACACGGCAGTTCTGGACACGCCGAGGGCTTTAGCCAGCTCTTCTCCGGACACCGGCTCAGGGGCACTGATTCTCAAGATATTTAAGATTTTGTTTCTCATTTTATCGTCCTTTCGTTAACTTAATGTTTTAAAAGGTTAACACTGAACTTAAAAGAAAACGTTCTGCGTAACCACATAAATTCGACTCCTCTAAGCGTAGTGATATGGCAGAACGTTAACTTCTTCCTTGATGATTTTATGATTGTGGTGCAGGGGAAGGCACTGGTTCCAGGACCTTTTGACCATCCTCTGCCCTAACCTTTTCCGGTCCGATAGGTGCCGGAGTTCCCTCTTCTGGAGGCTTTTTATCACTGGTTTCATCCTTTGTGAGAATGTGACCATAATCCATTAATTCTTTTATTTCGTGACCTTCTAATGTTTCTCTTTCAATTAAAGCTTCAGCAATTAAATGCAGCTTGTCCAGGTTATCCCCTAACAATTTGACAGTTCCCTTGTAAGCTTCGTCAATAAACTTACGAATCTCCTCGTCTATTTGAGCAGCCACTTTTTCACTGTATTCATTTTCCCGGCCAATGTCTCTGCCTAGGAAAACCTGCTCTTGCCTATGGCCAAAAGTAACGGCTCCCAAAGTTTCGCTCATGCCATACTCGCAAACCATCTTTCTGGCAAGCTCAGTGGCACGCTGCAAATCGCTGCTGGCACCGCTGGAAATTTCTTTCAATACTAAAGACTCTGCTACGCGACCGCCTAAAAGCAGCTTTAATTCATCCAGCATTTCACTGCGGGTTACGTAATAACGGTCTTCCTTGGGAAGGCTTAAAGTATAACCGCCTGCCCTGCCTCTGGGAATAATAGTTACTTTGTGGACAGGATCCGTATGGTCCAAAAGCATACCAACCAGAGTATGACCGCCCTCATGATATGCGGTCAACCGTTTCTCATTGTCGCTGATGACCCGGCTCTTCCTCTCCGGTCCCATCATTACGCGCTCTGCGGCTTCTTCCATGTCTCCCATGGTAATACTTGTTTCATTGTTGCGGGCTGCCAAAAGAGCACCCTCATTAACCAGATTACTCAAATCCGCTCCTGTGAAGCCCGGAGTCCTTCTTGCCAAAACTCCTAAATCCACATCCTTGTTAATAGGTTTCCCCTTGCTGTGAACTTTAAGAATTTCTTCCCGACCTTTAATATCCGGTTTATCCACTACAATAGTTCTGTCGAAACGACCCGGGCGTAACAATGCCGGGTCCAAAATATCGGGACGGTTGGTTGCGGCAATCATAATAATTCCTTCGTTAGCCCCAAACCCATCCATCTCAACCAACAATTGGTTTAAGGTCTGCTCACGTTCATCGTGACCGCCACCCAGTCCTGCGCCTCTTTGCCTACCTACGGCATCGATTTCGTCTATGAAGACGATACAAGGCGCATTCTTTTTGGCCTGAACAAACAAATCCCTGACTCTGGAAGCACCAACGCCTACGAACATTTCCACAAAATCGGAACCGCTGATACTAAAGAACGGTACTCCCGCTTCGCCGGCTACGGCCTTGGCTAATAAAGTCTTGCCTGTACCGGGAGGCCCAAAGAGCAACACGCCTTTGGGTATTCTTGCGCCCAATAGGTTGAACTTTTTGGGGCTTTTTAAAAATTCCACCACTTCTTCTAATTCCTGCTTGGCTTCGGCAGCTCCGGCCACGTCCTTAAAAGTGACCTTAACTTTTTCGTCATTATAAAGTCTGGCCCTGCTTTTGCCGAAGGACATCATTTTGCTGCCGCCACCCTGGGCATTGTTCATTAGCAAGAACCAAAGGCCCACAATAAGCAGCATAGGTAATACGGAAGAAAGCAAAGTTGTCCACCAAGGCGGTTGAGGAGGCAGTTCAGCTTTAATTTCTACATCACGAGATCTTAAAGTGTCTACCAACTTGTCGTCCCTTGGGGCAATAGTAGAAAAATCAGCTCCTGATTTTAGCTTTCCTTTAATAACATTATTATCAATTATGGTGACGGATTTAACATCGTCCTGCTGCACTTGTTTCATAAAATTGCTATAACTGATATCCGTTTTTGTGGTCGTGGACGCAGAATAGTAATCTATGACCCAAATAGCTATAACTATAATAAGTAAATAGAAAGCTACGTTTCTAAAAAATTTACTCACATTATACTCCTTTTTCAGCTAAAAAATAATCATTCTTTTTTACTTAGAAGACCTCTTCCAAGTTGCTTATATAATAATACATTTAAAAATAAATTTCTACTGTTTTCCTATTATTTCTCATATATTTCACGTTTCAAAACCCCAACATATGGTAGATTACGATAATCTTCATCATAGTCCAGACCGAATCCTACTACGAATTCATCAGGAATAACAAAACCATGATAGTCCGGCAAAAGCTTTACCACTCTGCGCTCTTTTTTATCCAGCATAGCAGCGATTTTAATACTTTTCGCATTCCGCTGGGAAAAGAGTTTTTTGATTTCGTCCAAAGTAATGCCCGTGTCCACAACGTCATCCACTATCAAAACATTTTTCCCGGCAATGTTTCTTGATGTATCAAAATGAATATTTACTTTTCCTGAACTAATTGCCCCTGCTCCGTAAGAAGAGGCCCTGATAAAATCAATTTGGGTAGGCACGGTTAAAGATTGGGTCAGCTCTGTCAGAAAATAGGCAGCTCCCTTTAGCAGTCCTATAACTAAAAGTTCTTCCCCTTGGTAATCCTTGCTAATCTCCCCCGCCATTTCCTTAATACGTTTTTTTAAAGTCACTTCATCAATCAGCACTCTCTCCAGATTTGCATTCATGTCGTTGGCGCTCCTTTTGATCTATTTTTTTTTGCCGTTCCTCAGAACGTGAATTATTGTTTGGGCCGGCCATAAGCCTATTGTTTAAGAAGATGACCCTTGCCTTCCCCGGAAAATCCATAGCCTTATTGCCTACGCCTTTTTCTATAAGGTCCAGCAAGTCTTTAATATGTTCAAAGCTGATTTCCCGGCCACCTGCTTTGGTTAGCACAATACGCAATACCCGTGTTTTAATAGCCAAAGGCAAAGCTTGAAATTCTTTGCCTACGCCTAAATCAAACATTTCAAATACTTGTCTGCCGAAAGCATCTACAAACATCTGAGCTTTCTTGTCCAGATATTCTTCATCTGCAGCAGCAAGGGTGGCCATTTGGGCCAATTGTTTCTTAATATTAGGATTGACCTTTTCCAAAAAAGGCAGCAATTCTTTACGCACCCAATTGCGTTTATATGTTATATCATCATTCGTGCTGTCCTGGCAATAGGTTAATTCCCGGCAGGCACAATATTCTTCCATGTCTTTTCTGGTAGCCTGCAAAAACGGCCTGACCAGATAACCATTAACCGGCAGCATGCCACGCATTCCCCTGGTACCTGTACCACGCACAAGATTAAGGAGAACCGTTTCCGCCTGATCATCTCGGTGGTGGGCAAGGAAAATAGCAGTTGCTCCAACTTCTTTACGATACTCCTCCAGAACCTGATACCTTAGCTTTCTGGCTCCTTCTTCCAGGGAAAGGCCCTCTTCTTGTACCAGCTTGTTCACATCAACATCCACCCGTTTAAAAGCCAGGCGATTTCTATGGCAAAAATCTTCCACCAGTTTGGCATCTGCTTCCGCTTCCGCTCCCCGCAGATGGTGGTCTACATGAAGCACGTAGGCTTTGATATCCATACCAGGTGCCAAATACCCTGCCAAATCAGCAAGGGCCAGAGAATCTGCCCCCCCTGAACAAGCAACTACTATTGTACTGCCCTTTGTCCAAGCAGGACAGGCTTTTAACAAATCTTCCAAATATTTTTCCACATTACTCATATGGCACCTCAGAATAAAAAAAGGTACTTCTCAGGAAGTACCTTTTATGCTCACAAACTAATCTCCCCGCCGGGCTCCGCGACCGCCACGTTTGGACTCCGTATTCCGTTTTAAATCCAAAAGTCTGTCGTCACTGTCCTTGAGGAACTTAGATAGTTTGTCCTCAAAACTGGCAGGAGCAACTTTTTCCGCCTGAAGCTGTCTCTTTTCCATGGGCCGCTTAGGAGGTTTGATTTCAGGCATTAAGGCTTTTAGGGAAAGACCCACTTTTCCATTGGGATCAATGGAAACTACTTTCACTGTTACTTTTTGCTGGTCCTTCAGAAACTCATGAACGTCCTTTACAAATACATTAGACACTTCTGAAATATGAATCAAGCCAACTTTTCCCTCAGGTAGTTGCACAAAGGCACCGAAATTAGTAATCCCTGTTACAACACCATCTACCACTGCACCAACTTCTAAAGCCATAAATTCAAGAAATCCTCCTTAAACTATATTATAGAAGTTATTATACCTTTGGCCTCAATGTAAAGTCAAGAAATATCTACTTTTGGGCGTTATTTTTCTCCTGCTGTTTACTTTGGGATTTATCCTTGTCTTTGTCATCTATGATGAACAAGGGAATCTCATTTTTCTTTACCATGTTCTGATCTTCCCTGGCAATTTTTTCTATATAATTAATATCTCCCAGACTTGCTTTCTCTTTTTCCAAAGCCGCCTTTTCTTCTTCCAAGGCTTTCACTTTAGCTTCTGTCTTAATTGTTTCTCTATGGACTCGATAAAGGGTATAGCCTTGCTGAGCAACCCGCACTAAAAACAAAGCTATAATTACTAGGAGGATAACTTTAAAATAATGAACTGTTTTTTTGCTTTTACGCACTCTGCTCCCCTCCTTGTTTTCTCTCTGCTACATTTGCTTTTCTCTAGTAAATATTATACTATTCCTCACAAAAAAACAACCCGCTACTTCCGCAGCAGGTTGTTTCTTATTGTAAAAATTATCTCTTGTTAACAGCATCTTTGAAAGCTTTGCCAGCTTTGAAAGCAGGAACGTTAGCTTTCGCGATTTTAATGGTTTCGCCGGTACGAGGGTTCTTACCATTACGAGCTTTACGAGTGCGAGCTTCGAAGGTACCAAAACCAATCAATTGAACTTTCTTTTTCTTGGCAACTGTTGCTTTTACAGTGTCAATAAAAGCGGACAAAGATTTTTCTGCATCCTTCTTGGTTAAACCAGACTTCTTTGCGATTTCAGCAATTAAATCACTTTTGTTCACAATAAAATCCCCCTTGCATTTTTTATTTGTGCAAGATTTCTTGCACATCATTACGGATAAATTGTACCATAAAATTCTGAAAAAAGCACGCTTTTATCGCATTTTTTTCACTTTTTTTCCTGTTTTTTGGCATCATTCCACAGTTTATCCAGGTCCAAAAGGCTGAAATCCCCCCAGGCCCTACCTGTAGAGGTTACGGATTTTTCCACAAAATCAAACCTTCTGGCGAATCTGTTGTTGGTTTTGTTAAGTGCTACTTCTGGCTCTACGCCTAAGTGACGGGCATAATTGGCAAGGGCGAAAATCGTGTCCCCCAGCTCCCACTCTATATTTTCTTGATTTTTGCTTTTTACGGCCTCTTGTAATTCACCTAATTCTTCCTGAACTTTTTCCCATACCTGCTCTGTCTTGTCCCAATCAAACCCGACTTTGGCAGTTTTCTTTTGCATCTTGTAAGCCCGCATTAAGGCAGGCTGGCCCTTGGTTATACCATCCAAGACTTTCTTCCTTTCGGTTTTTTCCTGAGCTTTAATTTTCTCCCAGTTACTCAGGACCTGTTCAGCGCTATCTACCTCTATAGTCCCATAGACATGGGGATGCCGATGAATTAACTTTTTTACAATGTCATCCACCACGTCCTGCATGGTAAAGTGTCCCAGTTCCTCTTCCAGGCGGGCATGAAACACCACCTGTAAGAGCACGTCTCCCAGTTCCTCCCGCATGCCTTCTATGTCATTGTCATCAACAGTTTCTAGGAATTCATATACTTCTTCCAAAAAGTCATTGCGCAGAGTCTTATGATTCTGCTCTCTATCCCAAGGACAGCCACCCGGTTCTCGCAGCCTTTTCATAACTTTTTCCAAAGGCTTCACATCCATTTCGCTCTTTGTCATTATCTTGTGCCACCTTTCTTCCTCCACAGAAATTCTTTCACATCATCCAGCTCATGCATGAACCACAAACAGAGAATGTAAACAACTACTCCCAACAATACTGACAAAAGCGTATTGGCTGCCACTCCCAGACTGGTTGTCCTCATGGCACCATTAGCCAAGATTACTGCCGCCACCATAATCAGGCCGGAAAGAAAAATCTTCCCTCCCGTTTTAAACGGTAATGTACATTTACCGACATAAGACAGACAAACAACATTCAGAAAAGCCGCCACTAAAAAGTTTATATCCGAAGCCCATGCCGCACCCACTATATTGTAGGCCGGTATAGCCGTAAGCCGCCACAGGCAGAAAGCCTTTGCCACAACGCTGATAAGCATATTAAGCATGGGCAGATACGTATAACCCATGCCTTGGAGAATTCCTGTGGTAACCTGCTGCATACCGAAAAGGAAAACAGAAGGTGCCATTTGAGAAATCACCGGTGCCGCATGGAATGTGCCATAGAGCAGACGGGATATAGGCCAGGCCAAAGCCCAAATGCCTAAGGCTGCCGGCAGGGTAATAATAGCTCCCAACCGTAATCCCAGAGAACACTTTTTCTTAATTTCTTCTGTATTGCCCAAAGCTTTTGCTTCAGAAATAGCCGGAACAATTGCCGCCGCAAGGGAAGTCGTAGGAATAGTGGACATGGTTACCAGCGGCAGTGCCATCCCGGCCAGATAACCAAAAGCCCTAGTGGCCTCCTGGACCGTGAACCCTGCTGCTTCCAATCTGCCCGGCACAATAAGCATATCAATGCCGTTAACAACCGGCAGCATTAAGTTGGCGCAGGAAACAGGAATAGCCAGTTTGATTAAATCTTTAGCGATTTTGCCCACGGTTGGTGAATCGCCTGCCATACAGGCATCTGCTGGCAATTGCCACATTTCTTTGTGTCGATAATAAAAAAAGCTAAGGACAATAATACCGGTAATAGAACCTGGTACGGCGCCGAAAGCTGCCCCGGCGGCCGCATATTCCAAACCGCGTGGCAATAGGTAATAGGCCAAACCCAGCATTACTGTCACTCTTACCAGCTGTTCCAAAATTTGGGAAACAGCCGGCGGTGTCATGTTTTGATAGCCTTGAAAATAACCACGGAAGCTGGCCAAAATCGTGGCAAAAAAAACCGCCGGAATTAAAGCCATTAAGGCATAGTATGCTCTGGCATCTCTAATAATCTCGGTAGTTATCAGCCAGTTGGCCGCAATATACAGCAATACCGCAAAGAAACTGCCGGCAAAAACCATCAGTCCCGCCGATACTTTAAAAATACGCTGTGCACCGCGGTAATCTTTCTTGGCCACTAATTTTGCTACCATAATGGAAATAGCGGTAGGAACTCCTGCCGCAGAAATAGCTATAATTAAAAGATAAATAGGATAAGCAATTTGGTAAAGGCCAATACCTTCGCCGCCTAAAAGCCGGGAAAGAAGTATGCGATTAACGGAGCCGATAACTTTGACCAAAAGTCCGGCTATGGTCAAAATCAGTGCTCCCTGCAAAAATTTATTCTTCATACTTCTCCCCCCTTCGATTTTTTAATTATAGCATAGCTGTAAGGTGTTTTTCTAACCAGGTGAGCTGGTCACTGTTACCTAGCACTGCTTTCTTGATAATAAGCTGAGTCCTGGTACCTGTCTTTAGCCAAATCTTGGGAATATTCTTACGCACTAGTTGCATAATAGCGTCCGGATTAGCCAGAGAATGCTTGCCGAAAGTAACCCGTATATCACCCGGTCCTATAGTAATTCCCTGGACACCCATTTGCCGGCACAGACCTTTTAGTTTGGCCAACTTCCAAAGATTTTCTACCTCCTTGGGCGGCTCCCCGAACCTATCGATAATTTCATCCAATAAGTCATCGCTTTCCCCATAAACCATTTCACTGAGCCTACGATATATTTCCATTTTATATCTTGGATTATCTATGTAATCGTTGGGTATATAGGCATCCAGCTTGATTTCTACAATCGGTTCCGGCTCTATTTCTTTGGGCCCGCTGCCATCTTGCAGACGATTAATGGTCTCTTCCAACAATTGACAATAGGCGGCAAACCCAATGCCGGCAATATGGCCATGCTGCTGAGCTCCTAAAATATTTCCTGCCCCTCTGATTTCCAGATCCCGCATGGCAATCTGAAAACCGGCGCCCAATTCCGTAAAGTCACGAATAGCCTGTAATCTCTTTTGGGCAATTTCCGTTAAAGCTCTTTGCTTCTTATAAAGGAAATAGGCATAGGCCAGCCGTGAAGATCTGCCTACCCTTCCCCGCATTTGATAAAGCTGGGACAAGCCGAAATTTTCCGCGCCCTGAATAATAATGGTATTAGCCAAAGGAACATCCAGCCCGTTTTCTATAATAGTAGTGCACAAAAGCAGGTCAAAATCTCCATTATAAAATCCTACCATGGCATCTTCTAACTGATACTCATTCATCTGACCGTGAGCAATGCGCAAAGACAGCCCCGGTATTAATTCATGAAGCTTATGGGCTATAGCCTCCAACCCTTCCACACGATTGTAGACATAGTATACCCTGCCTCCCCGGCGGATTTCTCTTTCAATGGCTTCTTTAACCATACTATCATCGTACTCCGCCACGTAGGTCTCCACCGGCAGTCTGTCTTCCGGAGGAGACTCAATAACACTCATATCCTTGCCTTTGACCAGGGCCAAATGCAATGTTCTGGGAATGGGCGTAGCCGATAAGGTCAGCACATCAATACCTGTAATCCATTTCTTTATTTTCTCTTTTTGGGCCACCCCAAAACGTTGTTCTTCATCTATGATTAGTAAACCTAAATCCGGGAATTGCACATCCGGCTGCAAGATTCTATGGGTTCCAATGAGCACATCTATCTGACGGTCTGCTAATTTCTCCAAAACATCTTTTTGCTCTAATGTAGTTCTAAAGCGGCTAATCATATCTACCTTAACACCAAAGGGACTCATTCTCTGAGAAAAAGTCAGCAAATGTTGCTGTGCCAAAACAGTTGTAGGTGCCAATACCGCCACCTGCTTGCCGTCCATAACGGCTTTAAAGGCGGCGCGAATGGCAACCTCTGTTTTCCCATAGCCTACGTCTCCGCACAAAAGCCGTTCCATAGGAATAGGCTGTTCCATATCATGTTTGATTTCTTTGACCGCTTGCAGTTGGTCAGGAGTTTCTTCAAAAGGAAAACTTGCTTCGAATTCTTTTTGCCATGGTGTATCCGGTGAAAAGGCATGGCCCTGAGATATTTTTCGCTGAGCATATAACCGCAGTAAATCAGTAGCCATAATAGTAATGGCTTTTTGAGCCCGGGTCTTAACCTTGCTCCAATCTGCACCGCCCATTTTGGACAGTCTGGGCGGTCTGCCTTCTGAGCCTACGTATTTATGCAGCTGGCTTATTTGGTCAATGGGCATGAACAACTTATCTGTTCCTGCATATTGGATGCGCAAATAATCCCGATGAAGCCCGTCTACCTCAATAGTTTCTACCCCTTCATAGCGGCCGATACCATGGATATCGTGAACCACATAATCCCCTGTTTTAATTTCGGAAAAATAATTAATCTGCGTTCCTTTACCCTGGTGTTTTGGCAAACGCTTGCGTTTTTGCATGCCGAAAACATCTTTTTCGGTCAAAAGGATCCACTTCTCATGCCAGAAACGGAACCCGTTGCCAATCTCTCCGACAAAAACAGTTCCTCCCCCTTGCCTAAGCAGATTGCCCTTGGTTACATATGTCATATGAGCTCCGCTGCGGGTCAGACTCTCGGCAATACCGGCGGCTTTTTCCTTAGAACTCATTTCCAGCAAGGGACAAAGTCCTTCTGCCAAATATCCCTGTAAATCTTTTATTAACAAATTAGTATTTTTGTTATAAGACGTAGCCTCTCTTACCGGCACAGAGACTTGACTAGCCTTGGGGAAATAATTATGGGTGAGGACACTGGTAACAAGAATCTTGTGCCTATTACACATTTTCAGTGTGTCCTCGGGAGCAAATAAATAATCTTCCCCTGCTTCTCTGGTATCGCTATAGGTTTTTTTGCACTCCTCAAAAAAACGTCCCGGTTCATCCAGTACCGTCAAAGAACCTTTACCTATATAGTCAAATAAGGATGATTCATACACAGCATCATGAACTGTAATGGGCACGATTTCCACCGCTTCCAGGACTTTGAGAGCTCTCTGGTCGGTCAGGGAAAAACTGCGCATGGCATCTACATTGGTATCAAACCACTCAATACGCACCGGATTCTCCATATTAATAGGAAAAACGTCCAGAATATCCCCACGTACGGCAAACTGTCCCAGAGTTTCTACCTGCTCAGTACGCTCATATCCCATTTCTACCAGCCTATTTAAAATCTCCTCCCGGTCCTCTACTTCTCCTAAAGACAAAGCAAGATTCTTTTGCAAAAAAGTTTTTGCTGTTGGCAGTTTTTGCACAAAAGCTTCTGCCGTAACAAAAACAATACCCGGCATTTCTTTCAGCATAATACCAAGGGCTGTAACCCTCTCTGCCATTACTTCCTGATTTTTTGTTTCCACACGTTCCTGTAAAAAATTTACCGGGTAAAGTTCCCGCACTTCCAAATCCGGATAAAAATACAGCAGCTCTCTGCGCCAGCGCCTGATATCATCCCGATTGGCTACCAGAATTGTCAAATTGCCCTCGTTTGCCAAAACTGACCTTATGGCACACAAAAAGCCGGCTTTAACTGTTTCCGTTAAGCCGGTGATATTTATTGTTTTAGATGCAGTCTGCCACATAGTCTTAATATCTTGCACCGTGGCCTGCTTTTTTAGTAGCTCCAGAATTTCTTTTTGCATAGGTCCTTCAAATAACTTAAGCCGAAAACCGGGCTAGGCCCGATTTTCGGTTATAAATCACAATTATAGTTTGATATTAATATGGTCTTTGTTAAAGGTATGAACAGCATCTACGAAACGAACCGTGCCGGTTGCATAGCGCATGGAAATCGTGTGGGTACGTGCCCCATTACCGAAGTATCTGACCCCATGGAGCATATCGCAGGCTGTTACAGCTGTAGCTGTATACATACAGTCATCGCCTTTTACCAAATCATCAATAGTTAAAACATGTTTTAAATCCGTAATACCCATTTTGTGACATCTGGCTTCCTGTTCGGCATTCTCCGGCAGAAGCCTTGCCTGCATATCGCCGCCCAGGCATTTCAGGCCTACAGCAGCAAGCACTCCTTCAGGAGCACCGCCAATCCCGATATACATATGAACGCCCGTACCTTCAATACCCGCATTCACAATAGGATCCACATCACCGTCGGTAATCAGTCTGATTCTGGCGCCGGCAGCACGAACTTCTTCAATAATTTTTCTATGACGAGGACGATCCAAAACCACAACAGACAAATCTGCTACACTGCGCTGCAAAGCTTTTGCAACATTTGTCAAATTATCTTTTACTGATGCATCTATATCAATGCATCCTTTGGCACGAGGACCAACCGCAATTTTCTGCATATACATATCAGGAGCATGAAGCAGACAGCCTTTTGGTGCAATGGCGATAACAGCAATAGCACCCGGTTGGCCTTTAGCTACTAGATTAGTGCCTTCTACAGGGTCAACAGCAATATCTACCGCTTCCCCGCCGGCACCAACTTTTTCTCCTATGTACAACATGGGAGCCTCATCCATTTCCCCTTCTCCGATAACCACTGTACCGTTAATGTTCACTGTGTCGAACATTTTACGCATGGCATCAACTGCCAATTGGTCGGTACCGTTCTTGTCACCTCTGCCTACGCTGCGAGCACATGCCACCGCGGCAGCTTCTGTCACTCTGACAAATTCCATCGAAAGTTCTCTCTTCATTGAGTTCTCAACCTCCCTTTACATAGTTTAATTATCACACATTACCGAGATTACTGCAAGTGTACGTTCTCAACCCCAAAAACTACGAACAAACAAATTAACCAAAAGATATACAGGTAAAACAAGCATAATCAGCCAAAGAAAAAAAGCAAAAAACACTGCCATCGCCGACCGGAGCAAATCCAGTAAATACACGGCTTCCACAGCTCGTATTATTAAATACAGAGACCAAAGAAAAGCCGCAAAACAAATAACCGGCAGGCTCAAAAGTCCCAGTCCTCCCAGCTGTACTGACAAAAGAACCAAGGGAGTCAAAACCAGATAAGGCAGGGAAGTAAAGCCCAGAACACATAAAAATCCCCGCACGTTCCCTGAACCGCCTCCGCACAAATCAATTAATCCGTGGAGGAAGCAGCCAAACACAACCAGCTCTAGAGCTCTAATCAGCAATATACCAACTAAAATAGCAAAGCGGACTCCAATATATTCTTCTTTAAAAAACACATTGGTGCAAACACCCACAAAAGCGCCTGTGCTAATGACAAAGTAATACAAACTGCGCCACATAGTAGGATGGTCTGCAAGCCATGTCATACCATTTCTCGTATCAAAGAGGACATCAAAGGATTTTCTCCTCATAGCCTCACCCCTTATGCCAAGCAGCTGTATCTGTAGGTAATTGTAAAGACTCTAAAATCTTAGCAGATACCTGGCCGGCGAGCTGACCCGTAAACCAACTGCGCCAATCCTGAACAGAATCATATTTAATTACAATGGGGTCTCCTTTGATTTGTGCCAGTTCCCCGGTACCTGCCAAGGCATCATAATAGTTGCCGATTTCATCAACGAGCTTCAGATTCTTAGCCTGCCGGCCGGTATAAACCCGTCCATCAGCCAAGGCTCTCACTTGTTCTAGGGGCAACTTGCGGCCAATACTGACATTTTGCAAAAAAGATTCGAACATTTCATCTACCATTGATTGCAGAATAGCTCGTTCCTCTGTGGTCATAGGCCGGGCACCTGACAAAATATCCTTGTGGACACCGCTTTTAATCATTACGTCAGAAATCCCGATTTTTTTATACAACTCTTCCAGGTTTTTACTACCGATATATACGCCAATACTTCCCGTTAGAGTTGAAGCATTAGCATAAATCTTATCACAGTTGGCAGCTACATAATAGGCGGCAGACGCCCCCGCGTCGCCCATGGTGGCTACAATGGGCTTATTGCTTTCCTTCTTGAATTTTTGAATTTCTTCGCTGATTTCCTCAGCGGAAGTCACGCTGCCTCCGGGGGAATTAATGTTTAACAAAACAGCTTTAACATTTTTGTCTTTTGCTGCCCTGCGCAACTGTTTCATAATGGTATTGCTATATGCCCCTGTTGAATCAGCGAAAAGCTGAGGAACACCGGAACCACCGGAAAGCATCATACCGGTAATATCAATAACAGCGATTTTATCTCCCTTTACAGCCGTATCTTCTGCTTTTTTCACAGCAGAGGAACTGTTCTTGCCACCTAAAAGGGAAATAACAAAACTCAGTACTGCCAAAAGTAAAATCACGGTCATAAAAATTCTTTTTAACATACTCTCTCCTAACGCTACTTCTCCTGATTACCTAAAGCAGCTGCGACAAAAGCTCTGAATAAAGGATGTGGATTAGTGGGACGGGATTTCAATTCCGGATGAAACTGAACACCTAAAAACCAAGGATTGACATCAGTAGGAAGTTCAACCATTTCTACCAGTTTGCCATTAGGCAAGGTTCCGCCCAAAACAAGACCTTTACCGAAAAGTTGGTCTTTCAGCTCATTGTTCACTTCATAACGATGACGATGGCGTTCATAAATCAAAGGTTCGCCATAGGCTTTCTCTGCCAATGTGTTAGGATAAATCTTACATGGATATTTTCCTAACCGCATTGTCCCGCCCTTGATTTCAATACTTTGCTGCTCCGGCATTAAATAAATAACCGGATAAGGCGTATCCTCGTCAAATTCCGTACTATTGGCATTGGTCATTCCGCAAACATCTCTGGCAAATTCAATAACGGCACATTGCATGCCTAAGCAAATCCCAAAGAAAGGAATCTTGTTTTCTCTGGCATATTTAATAGCCTTAATCATGCCTTCAATACCACGATCCCCAAACCCGCCAGGCACCAGAATGCCATCAGCGCCGGCTAAAATCTGGGCAATATCAACGGAAGAATCTTCCAGTTTTTCCGCATTGACAAATTTGATAGTGACATCTGCATCATTATAAAAGCCAGCATGATTCAATGCTTCGCAAATACTGATATAAGAATCATGAAGCTCTACGTACTTACCTACAATGGCAATGGTAGCCTTTCTGGAATGAGGAGCCAGAATTCTCTCCACCATTTTGTGCCATTCTTCCATGTGTTTCGGTTTGTCTTCCATCTCCAATTTCTTCAAAACAACCGTATCCAAGCCTTGCTCTTCTAATAACACAGGCACTTGATAAATACTGGGAGCAGTAATTGATTGGAATACTGCTTCCGTATCAACATCACAGAACATAGCAATCTTTTCCCGCATTTCTTTGGTTATAGGCTTTTCGCTGCGGCATACCAAAATATCCGGAGTAATACCGATACTGCGTAATTGTTTCACGCTGTGCTGGGTCGGCTTGGTCTTCAGCTCTCCCGCGGCCTTAATGTAAGGGATCAAAGTGACATGAATATATAGCACATCGTTTCTGCCAATATCTTTCTTTACTTGGCGGATAGCCTCCAAAAAAGGCTCGCTTTCAATATCGCCTACTGTACCGCCGATTTCCGTAATGACAAAATCCGCTTTGTCCTGTCTGCCTACTCTATACACTCTCTCTTTGATTTCGTTGGTAATATGAGGAATAACCTGAACGGTACGTCCCAAGAAATCTCCCCGGCGTTCTTTTTCGATTACAGATTGGTAGATACGTCCTGCTGTTACGTTGGAACTCTTCGATAAATTAATGTCAATAAAACGTTCATAGTGTCCCAAGTCTAAATCTGTTTCTGCTCCATCATCTGTGACAAAAACTTCCCCGTGTTGATAGGGGCTCATTGTTCCCGGGTCTATATTAATATACGGGTCGAATTTTTGGATAGTTACCGTGTATCCCCTGCTCTTAAGCAGCCTACCCAAAGAAGCCGCCGTAATACCTTTTCCTAATGAAGAAACAACTCCACCGGTTACAAAAATGTACTTTGTCATTTTCTTCCTCCCTATTTTTGGCTTTTGCAATTCCCTACATGTGTTCAGGAGCGCTTACCCCTAGAATCCCCAAGGCATGCCGCAAAGTATGCCCTATGGTGTTAATGAGTACCAGTCTTGCTTCTTGCTTATCTTTTTCCACGCCTAAAACACGGCATTGGTTATAGAAAGAATGAAATAACCCGGCCAGGTCGTAAACATAATGAGCAATGTGGTGAGGAGCTCTCTCTCTGGCGGCTGTGGCCACCAATTCCTCATATTCTCCCAGCTTTTTAATCATGTCCTGCTCAATAGGTTCGGTTAAAACATCCAGCTTGCAATTAAGGTCCAGTTTCACGCCTTCCTGCTCCATTTGTTTCATAATGCTGCAAATACGCGCATGTGCGTATTGCACATAATAAACAGGATTATCATTGGAATGCTGGGTAGCCAGAGTCAAATCAAAATCCAGCTGGCTGTCGATACTGCGCATAATAAAGAAAAATCTTGCCGCATCGGTTCCCACTTCTTCTATCAACTCATTTAAAGTAACGCTTTTACCGGTACGCTTGCTCATCTTCACCAGTTCCCCGTTACGGTAAAGACTTACCATTTGCAGAATTAAAATTTCCAGTTGTTCAGGCTTATACCCTAAGGCCTCCATGGCAGCCTTCATTCTGGGAATATACCCATGGTGATCGGCTCCCCACAAATTAATGACCCTGTCAAACCCTCTTGCAAATTTGTTTTTGTGATAAGCAATATCTGCCGCAAAATAGGTTGGAACACCATTATCCCTAATAACTACTCTATCCTTGTCATCACCATAATCGGTAGAGCGAAGCCACAGGGCACCATCCTTTTCATACATAGTTCCATTGGCCAGCAGCTGGTCGCAGGCCTCTTTAATCTTATTGGCATCGTGAAGAGTCTGCTCGCTAAACCATACATCAAATTCGCAATTAAAAGCCTTTAAGTCTTCTTTAAGGGCTTCTAATTTTTCTTCTTTGGCGATAACTTTAAATTTTTCCAATCTCTCTTCTTCAGAAACTTTTATAAAAGAATCTCCGTATTTAGCCTTTATTCTCTTAGCTGTATCCACGATATCTTCCCCATGATACCCGTTCTCCGGGAAGTCATTGGCAATACCGAATAAATCCAGATACCGTGAATTTACCGATGCCGCCAAATTCATCATCTGGTTTCCTGCATCGTTAATATAATACTCACGGCTTACTTCATAACCGGCCGCCTTCATAAGATTAGCCAAGGCACTGCCCACTGCGGCCCCTCTGCCGTGTCCCACATGCAAGGGCCCCGTAGGATTGGCACTGACGTATTCAATCTGTACCTTTTCCTTACAGTCTCCCTGTAAGTTTCCGTAATTTTCACCTGCTTTAATAATATCACCCAGCAACACATATAACCAGTCGGTTTTTAAATAAAAATTTAAAAATCCCGGCCCGGCAATCTCCGCTTTTTCTATATAATTACACTGAAGATTTTCCTTAATTGCCTCGGCAATTTGTTTGGGGCTGCAATGAAGGGTTCTCGCCGCCTGCATGGCAAAATTCGTGGCAAAATCGCCAAACTCCTTCTGGGGCGGCACCGTCAGCACTACCTCGGGCAAGGTTCCTGCCTTTAGTGTGCCTGAAGCTATGGCTTTTTCTACGGCCTCGCTAATAGCCTTTCCCAGGGTTTGCTTAATATCCACTAGGATTTTCCTCCTTAATAAGTAAAGGGTTGCCGCCTCTTTGGCCAAATACCTTCTCTTGTCCAAGGCAGCAAGCCCCATTGCTTTAAACTTTTATACATACACGATTATTATAATATAACCGAGGCTTTTTAACAAGTGAAAATACCCCATATCTTTTCTTGCATATTGTTGCAAATTAATTGTATAATCAAAGGGCATTAACTTTTTTTGAGGGGGAGCATAGATATGCATATAGAAACAGGATCGCTTGTAGCTTTAGGTCTTTACTTTTTTCTCTTAATAAGTATTGGTCTGATTACCTACAAAGGCAAAGAAAGTTTAGAGGGGTATGTATTAGGTGGCAGACAATTGGGTCCATGGGTCACCTCCATGAGTGCAGAAGCCTCTGATATGAGTGGCTGGATGGTAATGGGGCTGCCCGGATACGCGTATTTATCCGGAATCAGCGCTTTCTGGATTGCCATAGGTCTAACCATCGGTACCTGGGTCAATTGGCAGTTCATAGCCAAAAGGCTGAGAATTTTCACCCAAGTGGCCAATGATGCCATTACTCTGCCGGAGTATTTTGAACACCGTTTTAATGACACCAGTAAAAAGATCCGCATGGTTTCATCTATTTTTATTTTTATTTTCTTCTTGATTTATACTTCTTCCAGCTTTGTAGCCGGAGGCAAGCTTTTTAACACTGCTTTTGGCCTGGATTACAATTATTCTTTGTTTTTAACTGCAGGAATTGTTGTCTTTTACACTCTGGCCGGTGGTTTTGCTGCTGTATGCTGGACAGATTTATTCCAAGGTTTCCTGATGTTTTTCTCTATTTTAATAGTACCTGTTACCGCACTTTTCTACATCGGTGGTGTCAGCCCGGCTATAGCCAGATTAAATGCCATCAGCCCCAACTATTTCAATATGTTTACCGATGCCACCGGCAGCGGGTTAAGTATTATTTCCATCATTTCTCTGCTGGCCTGGGGTCTGGGCTACTTTGGTCAACCCCACATTCTTGTACGTTTTATGGCTATTAGTTCACCTAAAGATATTAAACAAGCCACCAGAATCGCCATGGTCTGGGTTATTATTTCCCTTAGCATGGCAGTTACTGTTGGTCTGGTAGGCAGAGTCTACTTGGGTGACCTGTTAATCGGCAACAAAGCGGAAACTGTTTTCTTAACCATGAGCAACCAATTCTACAGTCCCTTCTTTGCCGGTATTATTACTTCCGGTATTTTAGGAGCCATCATGAGCACTTCCGACAGCCAGCTCCTTGTTGCTGCCTCTTCCGTTACTACTGACTTTTACAAAACCCTGATTCGCAAAGATGCTTCCGCCGGAGAATTGGTAATGGTCAGCCGTATTATGATTATTGTAGTTTCACTCTTCTCTTTACTGCTAGCCCTAGACCCTAACAGTATGATTTTAAACATCGTATCTTACGCCTGGGCAGGCTTTGGTGCCGCCTTTGGCCCTTTAGTAATCTTATCCCTGTATTGGAGGCGCATGACTACTAATGGAGCCATGGCCGGCATTATTGTAGGCGGCATCACGGTCCTAGTTTGGAAAAATTTTCTAGCCTTCACTAACATCTACGAAATCATCCCCGGCTTCTTTCTCTCAGCTCTAGCCATCTACATCGTAAGTCTAATGGATAAACCGCCAACGGCCGACATCGTAGCCCGTTTCGACGAGACTGAGAGATTGCTGAAAGAATAAAAAGTTCCCCAAAATCAAGACCTTGCCGATTCTTTCCGCCACCTAAGAGGTGGAAGTATTCTCGCTATGGTTAGTTAAAAAAGGTGCTGTGTCAAGATAAGGTTTTTTGACCTCATTTTGCTACAGCACCTTTTTTGCTATTTTTTAATAAATGTCTTATTGCGTTCCAGAGGCTCGCTTAAATCCAACTGTCCCAGAACTTCTACTGGCTTGCCCTCTTTCAGGAACTGGACCTTCTTAATCTCAGGGAACTCCGTAAGCATATCTACCACCGAATAGAATAGCATCGTTACTTCATATTCACCTTGACCTTTTTTGTATAGCTCTTTACTGAAATCTGCCCTAGCAACACCGTCTTTAACCGTCAGGCCCAACACCTTCGTATCCTTGGGAAAAGAATTTAATCCTTTAACATCCTGCCCCGGCTTTGTGCTGACCAAAGCCTTTAAAGTATCAAGAGGCTCTTGTCCTTTAGATGTTTTGATTTTCGCTTTTTCCGGCACAAAAAACTGAGTTCCATCTTGGGGTAATCTATAAAGGATAACTTCCTTTTCCAACTGAGTCGTTTTACCTTGTGTCCCGGCAGTTTGTGTCTCGGCAGATGGCTGCTGAGGGGTAGTTGTCTGGGGACCCTGTCCCTTAGAACAGCCTCCCAATATTCCCACTAAGGTCAAACATACACAAACGGTCAAAAATATTTTTCGCCAATTTCTCATTTCTCTACACCTCAATTATGCCTATTGTAGAAATCTTCTATACCATCAGCAATAGCCCTTGCCATTTTTTGCTGAAACCAATTGCTTCTTAAAAGTTTTTCTTCCCGTCTATTGCTCAAGAATAACAGTTCTACTAAAGCACCCGGCATACTGCAGCGCTTGTTCACATATAAGTTGCCATAACGAATACCCAAATCTGCCAGATTACCTGTTTTCAACAATCTGTCTTGAATGCACTGGGCAACCTCAGCATCATAGTTGGTCTTAGGATGGTAATAAGTAGAAAACCCTCCGATGCTACGATTAGGGTTAGCATTGCAATGGATACTGATAAACATATCAGCATTATTGTTTTCTGCTACATCTACACGTGCCTGCAATTCCTGCCTGTCTGTTGCATCCGGCCCCCATACATCCCTATCGTCGGTTCTTGTCATGGAAACCACTGCGCCTTTTCCTTCCAGCAGTTTTTTCACCATCTTAGAAACCGGCAAAGTAATGGTTTTTTCCTGAACACCGGAATCCAGACCATGAGCACCGGGGTCTGTTCCACCATGACCGGGGTCTAAAGTAATATGCTTTCCTTTAATACCGCCTCTTACAGAATATCTGCTGTATCTGACTGTACCGGTTCCCTCGGAAGATGGCCTTTTCACCCTGGGGGGACCGCTTTGAACATCTACCACAATTCTTTCCGGCCGCTTGGCGACTTTATCCTGTTTCAAAGCAAATAATTTGTAATCAGACCTGCTTAAAGTCTTTTTCAGTTGAATGTGCAAAACGGTTTTATTCCCTTGCGGTTCCAAAACAATGCGTTTGATATTTGTGCTGTTATTGATAAAATGGCTTTTACTAATGTTATCTCCCAGTTTACCGTAAATTGTTACGGTAAGTTCTCTGTCAGATAGCTGAGCATTGGCCTTAGTAGTTCTCGAGCAATCGAATACTAGGCGCAAACGATTGTCTTTATTGACTCCGTAGGTAAGATTTGTTATTGAAGATGCCCCATGCGCCAGACCCGTACCCAGGCAGACAAAAAGGCAGCAACATATGAATAGAATTTTTTTGAACAAAGTAAAGCCTCCTTTACGCTATGCTATTTTACCATGTAGAGTTCCTGTTTGTAAATGTAGTCTACTTTTCCTCTTCCAAAATTTTCTTAATGGCGCTGGGCAACTGTTCAATTAAATCCTCTGCCTTAAGACCGATTTTGCCTTTTTCCCCTGCTTGATCGCCTGCTAAGCCATGGACGTAAACTCCACTTATAGCTGCCGCTTCCGGTGTTAATCCCTGCCCTATAAAGGCAGCAATGATTCCCGTTAATACATCTCCGCAGCCTCCGGTTGCCATCCCTTCATTGCCCGTGGTATTAATAAAAACACTGCCTGACTGTAGGGCGATAACCGTAGGGGTACTTTTCAGCACTACTATAGCATGCCATTTTTTAGCGGCTTTTAATGCAATCTGCACCGGTGCCGCTAAAACTTCTTTAGTAGAAATTTTCAAAAGCCGGGCCATTTCTCCCGGGTGGGGAGTGATTACTTTAAGCGGGACCTTTGTCAAAATACTGTCATGACCAGCCAAAGCATTCAGCCCGTCTGCATCAATAACCAAGGGCAGACCTAATTCCGGCAATAAATCTCTAACCAGCTGTTGCATCTCAGGTTTTTTCCCCAGTCCCGGGCCAATAGCCAGAACATCTGCATCTAAAGTGGTACTTATCACCTCCGCCAGTGAAGCTGCCGGCAAAGGATGAATCATAGCCTCTGTGGATTTTACTGACAGAATAGGCCAGACTTCCGGATCAGTATAAACAGAAACCAATCCGCTTCCGGCTCTTACCGCCGCCTTGGAGCATAATTCAGCCGCACCGGCATAGCCTGTGCTGCCTGCTATAATATTCACATGTCCGTTGGTGCCTTTATGGGCATTTTTAGGACGCCGGGGCAATAATGAACTAACCATTTGCGGTTCCAGGACAGCAATTTTACTTGCTGCTTCCTTCAACAAAGCGGGAGGTGTCTGCAAATCTGCCACCAGTATCTGTCCGCAATATGCAGCCCCCGGATAGAGATATAATCCCAGTTTTGGCGCAATCATGGTTACGGTCATTTCCGCCTTCAGTGCTCCTTGACATTTACCTGTATCCGCTTCCACGCCACTGGGTATATCCACGGCCAAAACCGCCGTAGGCAACTGAGAGACAGCTGCAACAACCGCCCTATAATTGCCGGCCAGTTCACCTTTAAAGCCAGTTCCCAGCATGGCATCAATTATAATGTCTGCACAAGCGCAATAAGCACAGATCGCCTTTTGCTTTTCCTTGCTGTTTGTCCAGTGAATAATCTCCACGTCAAAGGATTGCAAAATTTTTAATTCCCGGGCTGGGGAACCTTGGAAATCCTTTAGAGGGTTTAAAATAACGACTTTAACAAGGGCACCTCTAATTGCCAGCATTCTGGCCGCTACCAAACCATCCCCGCCATTATTGCCCTTGCCGGCCAATACCACAATCAATTTATCTTCCGCATCTTCTAAATAATCTTCTACAACAGATGTTACTGCTGCACCGGCATTTTCCATAAGAACCAATTCCTGTATCCCCACTTTATTAATGGCTTGATTATCCAATTTATGCATTTCTTCTGCCGTAAATATTTTCATGATTATCCCTCCATCACTATCTGAGCCAAAGCTAAGTCACTAGTATGGCTTAAAGAAATATGAATTTGTTTGCAGCCCTTGTCTGCTGCCAGTCTGGCAAATTCTCCGGTCAGCTTCACATGTGGCTGCCCCAATTCATCGTTAAGGATTTCTATTTCTTGCAGGCTCCCACCGCGAAAACCTGAGCCCAGCGCCTTGGCCATTGCTTCCTTGGCCGCGAACCTGGCTGCATAGCTTTCTTCCCGATGAGCTCCTCTTGCCTCACAGTAAGCAATTTCTTTTTCTGTATATACCTTATTTTTAAAATTTTCTGTAGATAAAGATTTTTTCAGCCGCGAAACCTCTACAATATCACAGCCAATACCAATAATCATCCCTCTGCCTCATTTCTTTTTTATACCGGATTATCTTTGAACAACCAGTCTCATACCAAAGCATATCACAAAAACAAGCACATTCATTAAGACCACACTGGCACCGGTGGGAGCTGCCACAATATATGAAAGGATTAAACCGGCCACAAAACAAAACACCGATAAAACCGCTGAGCTCACTACTACTTTTTTGAAAGTTTTAAATACCTGCATGGCTGACAAAGGCGGGAAAATAACCAGGCTGGAAATCAGCAAGGCCCCCATCATCCGCATGCCCAAAACAATGGTAATGGCAGATAAAAAAGCAATAAGGCCATTGTAAAATTCCACTTCCACGCCCGTTGCCCTGGCAAATTCTTCATCGAAAGTAACAGCAAAAATTCTGGGATAAAAAACAATAAATAAAAGCAAGACCAGCAGCGACAAAATAATACTAAGGATGACATCCCCCTTATCCATAGCTAAAATACTGCCAAACATAAAGCTGCTCATATCTACATTCATGCCGGATTTTAGCGATATAGCAAAAACGCCCAAAGCCAATGTTCCCGTGGAAATCATAGCAATAGCCGCATCTCCGTGTATTTTGCTATTATTGCTCACTCTCAGCAATAAAAACGCCGCCAGTACTACTACAGGAATAGCCACATACAAAGGAGCCACATTCATAACCATGGCAATGGCAATAGCCCCAAACCCTACATGGGACAAGCCATCACCAATCATAGAATATCTTTTGAGCACCAGGCTAACTCCCAAAAGGGCCGCGCACAAAGATACCAATGTTCCTACAACCATGGCCCGTAAAATAAAGTCATAGGAAAACATACTAATAAAGTTCACAGCCATCCCGGCCACCTCCCGAGAAAAATTTACCCAAAGGTGTAGCTAGGTAACCGGCCACAGGTCCAAAATACAATTGTTTATTATGTAAATGAAGAATGTGGTCAGCCTGACTGACTGCTTCCCGGATTTCGTGAGTAACCATGATAATACTGATTCCCCTGGTTTTATTCAGCTCCCTAATAAGATGATAAAACTCCATGGTCACTATGGGATCCAGTCCTGTGACCGGCTCGTCCAAAACCAAAAGTCGCGGTCCGGCACACAGTGCCCTGGCCAAAAGGACTCTTTGCTGCTGCCCTCCCGACAAATCACGGTAGCAGGCATCTTTCAATTTGGTAATATGTAAAATATGCAAAGCTTCTGCAGCCCGTTCCGTTTCCTTTTCCCCGTAAAACAATTGTTTCCTCAGACTATTTAAACAGCCGGAAAGAACCACTTCCCAAACACTAGCCGGGAAATCTTTTTGCACGCTTGTTTGCTGGGGCAAATATCCTATGGAATTAAGTGTCAAGCCATCTCCAAAGAACAATTTCCCTTGAGATGGCTTTTTTAATTGCAGAATTCCCTTGATAAGGGTGCTTTTGCCAGAGCCATTTTCCCCTACTACACAGATGTAATCCCCTTTAGCAACGGAAAAGTTCAGTCCGCTGATAACGGGGCGTCCTTCATAGGCAAAAGTAACATCCTGACAAGTAATCAAGCTCATTAATTTAAAGCCTCCTTCAAGGCAGCCAGATTTTCTTTCATCAAATCCAAATAAGTTGTTCCTTTGTCAAAATCTGCTTTAGGCAAATTATGACAGGTATTAAACTGCAGCATTTTGGCTCCTGTTGCTTCACAAATAGCTTTGGCTATTTTTTTGTTTGATAATTCTATGTGAAAAATCACAGGTATTTTGTCAGTTTTCACCTTGTTGATTAAAAAAGCAATGGTGGAAGCACTTGCTTCCGTATTATGAGCACAACCGGGAAACGCAGCAAAATAATCAAGGCCGTAAGCATCCACAAAATATCTTAAAGGGAACCTATCCCCAAAAACGACTTCCTTACGTTTACCCTGAGCTACAACTTTTTTGAATTCTTTATCCAGTTCTGTTAATTGCCCGATAAAGGTTTCACAGTTTTTGGCATAGACAGCTTTGTTGCTGCTGTCCTTTTCTGTGAAGACATCTTTCAAAGTCTCGGCAATGACCTTGGCATTGGCAGGACTGGTCCAAACATGCTCGTCATATTCTTTTTCTTCTTTGCCTTGTTCAGCTTCTTCATGAGTGGTCATACCTTTTTTTATTTCCTCTTCCACCGGTTTCACCACATCCAGCATTTTAACTTTTTTGATTTTTTTATTGGACAGAGAAGTCAGTATCTTATCAACCCAGGCATCAGATTCTCCACCCACATATACCAAAACGTCACATTTTTCCAAGCCGGCAATATCTTTAGGAGTGGGTTCATAGGCATGAATATCCGCACCGGGCGGAACCAGCATGCTCACCTGTGCCTTGTGTCCTCCTACTGCCCTGGCAAAATCATAGGCAGCAAACATGGTGGTCACAACTTGCAGTTTCTTAGTTGAGGACTGGGTTGCTTCCTTTTTGCTGCCGCAGCCGGTTACCAACAAAACAATGGCTAAAACAAATATACATATTTTTTTCATAAAACTAACATTACTCCTTACTCGTCCTTGTGTTTCCTCTTCCAGTCTTTTATCTGCTTCAATCTTTCTTTGTACTTTATTTCCAGTCCCTGCTCAGTAGGCCGGTAATATTCTCTTCCTGCCAAAGAATCCGGCAGGCACTGCATATTGGTTAACTTATCCTTAGTATCATGTGCATACTGATAACCTTTTCCGTAGGAAAGCTCCTGCATGAGTTTAGTAGGTGCATTACGAATTACCAAAGGCACCGGATCAGATAATTGTTCCATGGCATCTCTTTTAGCCATTAAATATGCTGTCTCCATAGCGTTAGATTTTGGAGCCATGGACATATACACCACGGCTTCCGTTAAATGCACATTGCACTCCGGCATACCGATAAAATGACAGGCCTGATAAGCTGCCACGGCAATTTCCAGGGCTTTGGGGTCAGCCAGTCCCACATCTTCTGCGGCAAACCTTACTACCCGCCTGGCCACATACAGAGGATCTTCTCCTGCTTCCAGCATTCTGGCCAACCAATACACGGCTGCATCAGGGTCGGAATTTCTCATAGACTTATGCAGGGCGGAAATAATATTATAATGCTCTTCACCGTTTTTGTCATAAAGCAATGATTTCTTGGAGGTACACTGCTCTATGGTTTCTTTCGTAACAATAGTAGTGTCATCTTTTACTTCGCCATTCAGCACTACCATTTCCAGAGTGGACAAGGCCATTCTGGCATCCCCGTTGGCAAAATTAGCAATCAGGTACAATAAATCATCGTCAATTTGTATTTTTTCTTTGCCAAAACCACGTTCATCATGCAAGGCCCTCTTCAATAATTCAGCAATTTCTTCCGGTTTCAGAGCTTGTAAAACAAAAACCTTGCACCTGGATAAAAGAGCCCCATTTATTTCAAAAGAAGGATTCTCCGTAGTAGCCCCTATAAGAATAATGCTCCCCTTCTCCACGAAGGGCAAAAAAGCATCCTGCTGAGCCTTATTAAAGCGATGTATTTCATCCACAAAGACAATAGTTTTTGCACCATAGCGCCTATTTTCTTCTGCCTTTTGCATGACTCCGCGAATTTCCTTGATGCCGCTGGTTACCGCAGAAAAATCAATGAAAGCCGCTTTAGTCTGATTAGCTATAATCCTAGCCAATGTGGTTTTGCCTACTCCCGGCGGCCCCCAAAAAATCATGGAAGTAACCGTATCATTTTCAATTAAACGGCGCAGGACTCTGTTGGGACCTAACAGCTGTGACTGACCCACAAATTCCTGAAGGTTTTGAGGACGGAGACGGGCCGCTAATGGCCGGTTTTCCTCCGTATCAAAAAGGTTATTATCTTCCATGCTTTTCTTCCTTTGCTTGCTCTCCTGCTGCTTTTTTCCCCGTAAAGATTTCGTATAAAAGCCGTGGTCTGCCACCGGTATTATAATCCACCGTGGTTTTCAATGTTTTGGCCCTAACCAGATAGCTTAAATATCTCTGAACCGTCACAGCAGAAAAGCTGGTATGATCCGTAATGTCTTTGCATGTAAAATTGGCTTTGTTTATAGCTTTGATGCTTTCCTTGATGTTTTCCATAGTCTTTTTCTGGAGACCCTTTTCCATGGCCATAGTCACACCATTGGTTGGCATACCCATTACATCAATGACTTCTTGGGGAATTTTCTTTTTGGCCTTCAGGAGAATCTGCTTGTGGAGGAACTTATTAATAGCTTGATTAAACCTGGTAAAATCAAATGGTTTAACCAGATAGTCAACTACCCCCAGGCGCAAAGCAGTGTTTACTTCATCTCCGCTATCGGCTGCAGTTACCATTATAACATCAGTGGGAATACCTTTGGCACGAATCTGCTGCAGCACTTCTAAGCCGCTGAGAATGGGCATATAAACATCCAAGATAACTAATTCTACCCTATTGTTTTCCAAGAAGTCCAAAGCGGCTTGACCATCTCCGAAAATTCCTTTGATGTGAAGGCTCTTGGATGTCTTTTCAATATACTGTTTATCCAATACAGCCACCATGGGGTCGTCTTCAACTATTATTATGTTTGTCATTTTTCTCCGCTCCTTTTGCTATTTTTGTTATTTATAGATATGGTAAAAATACTGCCATTACCCACTTCGCTGGTGACCTGAATATCTCCCTGATAGGAATCTACTATGTCCTTAATAAGATACAACCCTGTACCTCTGTTCTTACCTTTGGTAGAAAAGCCCTTATCAAAAATGTGTTTCACAATTTCCGGCGCCATCCCGCTGCCTGTGTCACTGACTGATAAAAAGAAGTAATCTGCATTGCCAAAAATAGTAGCATTAATTTCTTTAACGGGCGGATTGGCCTTATTTAAATTCTCAATGGCATTTTCCAGAATGTTTCCCACCAAGGTTACTATAGTAGAAGCAGGCAGGAAAATATCCCCGTCTTCTATACTGCTGTTTTCATCAATATCCAAAGCAATGTTCAATTCACCGGCCCTATAGGTTTTGCCAATAATCAGTGCGCAAACCATAGGTATTTTAAACGCTTTGATTATGAAACTGATTCTCGTCCTCTGCATAGTAGTAATATGCATAATATAATCAATTGCCTGCTGTTTGTTGCCGCACTCAATCAGCCCAAGGATAACGTGAAGTTTATTGGTAAACTCATGAGTATAGGCTCTCAGAGCTTCTACCATGTGATTAACACCGGTAAGCTTTTCACCCAATTTAGTAACTTCCGTATGATTACGGCAGATAGCCACGGCTCCCATCACTACGCCATTTTCCAAAATTGGCATTCTTGTAGCCAAAAGAGTTATTTTGTTCAGTTTTAAATTAACATCATGTTCGGGAGTTTTGGTCAGCAAAATCCTCGGCAGCTTAGACTCCGGAAATATGGAAAGAATCGGTTTCCCGATAGGCTCTTCCTCCGTAATGGAAAACATTTGCACAGCGGCACGATTTACTAAAATTACTCTGCTATCCTGTCCCACAGCAATGATACCTTCGTCCATTACATCCAATACCTCTTGATGCTGAACAATCAAATGGGAAATTTCTTCCGGTTGGTGACCCATCAGCACGTGGCAAAGAATATTGTATATATGCCTGCTTGTAGCCCAGATAATCAGCATAGCAGCTAAACCAATCAAGCTGAAATAAAAAATCAGGCTATTACCTATGCTGTTTAAATTTGCCTGGGAAACGGCCGTAACAAGAAAGCCGATAAAGTTTCCCTGTCTGTCCTCAATAGCGTGAAAATAACGGCGCTGGGGCCCAAGAGCATCCGTGGAAACCGAATAATAGGACTGATGATTAGCGAGCATAGGTCCTTCGTTTCCGCCGGAAATATATTTTCCTACGAAAGTTCTGTCATTGTGATAAAGGCAAATACCATTTTTATCATAAATAGCCAATATGTTGAGATGCTCAATTTTGTCCAGACAATCATCACAGAAATTATCTACCTGTGAATTAGATTTACCCTCCTGAATCATTTCGCGAATTTTAGTGTTTTGTACCAGAACCGTGGACACATTCTTCATGTTATCATCTACTGCCTGGGTCAAACGGCCGAAGAAAATATGATAGGTAGTAACCAGTAAAATGATAACGGTGATAGAAATCACAAAAGAATAATATAAATGTGCTCTTTGCCGCACTGATATTTTAGCAAAAAAACGTGAAAAAGCATTCATGGCGTCTAAAATCCTTCATTCAACAATAGTTTGTAGATACTTACTTTAGAATTATACCATACTCCTTTACTAATTGTAAAAAAAATACAACATATTGACAAGACAAGTTCCATGGGATAAATTTACATTATATTGAGGAGGTTACTTGAAATGACACTAAAAACTTATTCCCTGCCTTATGGTCATGGAAGCAAAGAAGTTAAGCTGGAAGAAACGCGGGTCCTGGGAGAAATCACCATGCCTGCTGTTGAGCCACTTAAAGATATTAAAGGTGCAGTCTTAGATGCACTCCGGCACCCCATTGGCTGCGCATCTCTTGAGCAGCGTATTAAACCGGGAGACACGGTAACTTTTATCTGTAATGACGGCACAAGAGTGGCAGGCACGGAAAAATTCATGCCCGTTCTCGTTGAGGAACTGAACAGACTGGGAGTCCCTGATACGAATATGGAAATAGTCTTTGCTCTTGGCTCTCACCGTCTCATGTCTCATGAGGAAATGGCAGAAATCGTCAGTCCTCAAGTAGCGTCACGCTTGAAAATGTACAATAATGACTGCAATAAGGACGAAGACTTTGCTTACTTTGGGACAACCGGCTACGGAACCCCGGTCTGGGTGAATAAGCATTTGAACAATAGGGATCATGTTATTATGACAGGAACTGTGGTTTTTCATTATCTGGCAGGTTTCGGCGGCGGCCGGAAATCCGTTGTGCCCGGCTGTGCCAGAATGGACACCATTCGTGAAAGTCACAAATGGATGCTGGACCCTAAATCCGGTTTAGGCAAGACTACAACCAATCCTGCTTTTAACAATTTTCTGGAATGTGTAGGCTTATGGGCTAAAGGCAAGAGCACTTTCATGTTCAACCCTATTTTGGACCCGGAACACAGAATGCTGAAAATCTTTGCAGGAGATTATGTTAAAGCCCACGAAGCAGCTTGCAAATATGTGGCACAGATCTACGGCGTTCCCATTCAGAAGAAAGCTGATATTGTTATTGCCAGCTGCGGTGGCTATCCAAAAGACATTAATGTTTACCAGATGCAAAAAACTATGGATACAGCCCGCTTGGCCTTACGGGAAGGTGGCGTTGCCATCATCTTGGCCCAATGTGAAGAAGGTATCGGCAGCCCTGCTTTGCTGGAAACAGTCCACAAGTGCAAATCCATCGACGGCATCGAAAAAGACTTACGTGAACATTTTGCCATAGGAGCTCACAAAGCCTATGTTATTACTCGCAATATGCACACTGCTAAATATATTATGGTCACAGACCTGGACAAAAAAACAGTCAAGGATCTCTTTTTCGAAGACGCCACCAATAATCTGCAAGAAGCGCTATCTATGGCCGAAGGTCTCACCTGTCCCGATGCCTCAGTCATCCTCATGCCCTTCGGCAGCCTAACAGTGCCAATAGTATAGAAAAATCTGCGGATAATTTGGCGAAACTGAAAGACACTATATGATATGAGCCAACGGTATAGGAAAATCTGCGGATAATTTGGCAGTCGCTTACCATATACATTAAAAGCACATATCCGTACTCTAAAGAGTATAGATATGTGCTTTGGTTTTACTTGTCTGACTTCCAAATTACCACTTCTATTGATGGGTCAATTTGCAGCATTTCCTGTGCCAGCTTATCCGGATACGGATTGCCATAAACTATGCGCTTAATGCCCGCATTAATGAGAATTTTGGCGCACACGACACATGGCTGATGAGTACAGTAAATAGTTGCTCCATTCGTTGAAGCTCCGTGTACTGCGGCTTGAATAATAGCGTTTTGCTCCGCGTGAATACCACGGCACAACTCATGTCTGGTCCCGCTAGGCACCTTCAGCTGCTCCCTCAGGCATCCCACCTCTTCACAGTGGGGGAACCCTTTCGGCGTTCCGTTATACCCGGTAGCCAAAATCTGTCTGTCTTTAACCAACACAGCTCCTACGCTTCGTCTCAGGCAGGTAGACCTTTTGGAAACCACCTGAGCGATTTCCATAAAATAACTATCCCAGTCAGGCCGTTCCATTACTTGACCACCGTTCCGAACACTCTGTCTCCTGCATCACCTAACCCGGGCAGAATATAGCCGTGCTCATTTAATTTTTCGTCCAGAGCCGCCGCATAAATCTTTACCTCAGGATGGGCGGCGTTAATTACCTTCACTCCTTCAGGTGCGGCCACTAAACACATAAATCGAATGTTCTTGTAGCCTTTTTCTTTTAGCATAGTGATGGCTGCAGCACCGCTGCCGCCTGTAGCCAGCATAGGGTCAATAACGATAACCTGAGCATTTTTATCTTGGGGCATCTTACAGTAATATTCCATGGGCTTTAAAGTTTCTTCGTCTCTGCTCAAGCCAATATGCCCTGCATTGGCTTCCGGGATTAAATCAAGTACTGCATCCAGGAATCCTAACCCGGCCCGTAGAATAGGCACTACCGTAATACTGGAAATATCTAAGGCGTAGCCTGTGGTTTTTTGCAAAGGGGTTTCTACCGAAACTTCTCTTACCGGAAAATCTTTAGTAACTTCGAAAAGCAATAATTGGGCAATTTGATCTAAAAGCTGACGAAACTCCCCGGATTTTGTTCTAACATCTCTCAATCTGGTCATTTTCTCTTTAATAAGAGGATGATTTACTACTGTAATTTGCATTTTTTTCGCCTCGGATTATAAATTTGTATACAGCGGATGTGCTTTACACAAAGCAGCGACTCTGGCTGCCGCTTCTTTTTGTTTGGCTGAATCCTCAGGATTGTTCAGGGACAAGCCAATGATTTTTGCTACCTCTATAAAGTCAGCTTCTTTGAAACCTCTGGTTGTAGCAGCAGGAGTCCCCATTCTGATACCGCTGGTAACAAAAGGACTTTCCTGATCGAAAGGAATAGTATTCTTATTACAGGTAATACCGATTTCGTCCAATAAATGTTCAGCAACTTTACCTGTTAAATGCTGGCCTCTAACATCTACCAAAACTAAGTGATTATCGGTACCCCCTGATACCAAGCGGAAATTTTCCGCCAGTAATTGTTTGGCGAAAGCCTGACAATTATCAATAATAGCTTGTTGATAAACTTTAAATTCAGGTTTTAGTGCTTCACCAAAGGCCACCGCTTTACCGGCAATAACATGCATCAAGGGTCCCCCTTGTGTGCCGGGGAAAATAGCCTTATCAATGGCCTTGGCATATTTTCCTTTGCAAAGAATCATACCGCCGCGGGTACCACGCAAAGTTTTATGGGTAGTAGTAGTAACCACATCCGCATAAGGAACCGGACTGGGATGCAGGCCTACAGCTACAAGCCCGGCAATATGTGCCATGTCAACCATGAGCAGTGCTCCTACTCCATGGGCTATTTCGGCAATGCGTTTAAAATCAATAATGCGAGGATAAGCGCTGGCACCGGCCACAATTAATTTAGGATGGCACTCTCCGGCTATCTTTTCCAAAGCTTCGTAATCAATTCTTTCTGTAGCTTTATCTACCCCATAGGGAACAAAATGGAAAAAATTCCCGGAAATATTAACCGGACTCCCATGAGTCAAGTGTCCGCCCTGGGAAAGATCCATGCCCATTACTGTGTCACCCGGTTTTAGAAAAGCAAAATACACTGCCAGATTGGCGTTAGCCCCGCAGTGAGGCTGCACATTAGCATGTTCTGCCCCAAACAATTTGCAGGCTCTGTCTCTGGCCAAATTTTCTACTTTATCCACGAACTCGCAGCCACCATAGTATCTATGGCCGGGATATCCTTCCGCATATTTGTTGGTCAGCACTGTTCCTACTGCCTCCAAAACAGCCGGTGAAACAAAATTCTCTGAGGCAATAAGTTCAATCTTATCCCTTTGTCTCCCCAGCTCCTCCCTGATGGCGCTATAAACCTCGGGGTCAGAAACGCTTAACTTGTCCATATACATTGGCAAAACCTCCTTTTACATTTACTACTATTTATATACGGCTCTTTCCCCGCCAATAAGGGGCGGCCTAGTTCTTGCTGCAGTAATAATTGCTCCTCCCAGTTTCTTTCTGGAAAGTCTCACAGGCACTGCCACGTGCTTTAAGTGCATACCAATCAGAGTCTGGCCGATATCAATGCCTAAATGAGCCGTTACCTCCTCTACCATAACAGGATTGCTGAAGCCTTCATAGGCTGCCGTCCCCAAGGAACCTCCCGCATGTTGTATAGGGCGTACGGTAACCTCTTCCCAGTTATATTTATCCTGGGCTTTTCTATCCACCACCAAAGCTCTGTTCAAATGTTCACAGCATTGCACGGCCAAAAACAATTTATGCTTTTTGGCTACTTTATGCAGCACATTAAAGAAAGCCTCACCAAGCTTTAAAGAACCGGCCGTACCGATTTTTTTCCCGGCCACCTCACTGGTGGAACAGCCTACGACCAAGACCTGACCGGCTTTAGGACTGGCAACGCTGATCAGCTCTTCGACTATTTCCTGAAGCTCTTGTCCCAAAACTTCTGTATTCATAATATCACCTTACTTTTCTTTTTCAATATTCATAATTTTTTCTACTCTGACAGTATGATAACCGCCTAAAAATTTACTGCTTAAATAAGTATCAAGAATCTGTTCTGCCAACCCAAAACCGGTAACTCTTTCCCCCAAACAAAGTACGTTAGCATCATTATGTTCCCTGGCCTTTTGGGCGCTGTAGCAGTCACCGCACACTGCAGCTCTGATTCCTTTCACTTTATTGGCAGCAATGGACATGCCAAGCCCGGTTCCGCATACCAAAATACCCTGTTCTACCTGATGGCCTGCTACCATTTTTCCTACTTTTTCCGCATAATCAGGATAGTCTACCCGTTCCGGGCTATTGGCTCCGCAGTCAACTACCTCAATATGCTTCTCCTGCAGATAGCTCTTCAATCGTTCTTTTAAATTATACCCGCCATGATCGCAACCGATTGCTATTTTCATGTTAATATCTCCTAACTATGCACATATTGTATTGTTACTAGATTATTTTAACATATTTTCAGGGAAAAAATCTGGTGTTTTACCACTTTGTTTAGTTAATTTTCCCTCCGCTGCCCAAAAAATATTGTGCCCTGCGGATTTACGCATTCTGTTCATAATTGCTAGTCCTAAACCCGTTTCTGTAGTTCCTTCCCCTACAATCAAATCCACCCTCTCGCTGTCAAACCGCCGGAGGTAAATATAAAGTTTTTCCGCCAATTCCGCCTTGGTGGAACCCCAGTTATGGGAAACTATTCTCTCATCTTCCGGCAGCAGGGAAATGGTCCTTTCATCTGCCAGGACACCTATGCGCAAACCTTGTTTGAGGGCTAGCTCAACAAAATTTTTAATCTGGACGGGAGCTTCCGGTCCCTCTATCAAATACATTTCGGCCTGAGGGGCATAGTGCCTGTATTTCATACCGGGAGCCTTGGGAATCTGGTCTTTTTTAATCAGCCCCGGGTCAATGTCTACCGCTCCCAATACTTCTTCCAGCATTTCCAGGGTAATACCTCCCGGCCGCAAGATTGTAGGAACCGGCCCCGTAGTATCCACAATAGTGGACTCTACCCCAATATCAGAAGTGCCCCCGTCAATAACCCCCGCAATAACCCCTTCCATGTCTGCCAGCACATCTCCTGCAGTGGTTGGGCTGGGTTTTCCTGACTTATTGGCAGAAGGAGCAGCTATCGGGCAGCCACTGAGAGCAATGAGCCTATTAGCTATGGGATGACTGGGGAAGCGAACGGCCACTGTATCAAGGCCGGCGGTCACAACCTGAGGAATAATATCCGATTTATGAACAATCATAGTCATGGGGCCAGGCCAAAATGCTTCCATTAGAGCTTCGGCACTAGCCGACAAAGCTGAAGATAAAGGGAAAATTTCCTGAAGCTTGGCAATGTGCAGAATGAGCGGATTGTCTGCCGGACGCCCCTTAGCAGCAAAAATCTTTTTGCAGGCCTCACTGTTTAATCCGTCTGCTCCTAAACCGTATACCGTCTCTGTAGGAAAGGCTATCAGCTCACCTTTTTTTATAAATTCGGCGGCTTCCTTTAGCTGCGCATCTAAACTCTTGTTTTTATCTAAGAGCCATAATTTCGTTTGCATAATCAGATTTGCCTCCGATTAGATCTAAATTTACGTCTAAGAACTATAATCTCATTGGCATAATCAGTGCCCTCTTTAGTAGCAAAAACCATTCTATCAATATTCCCATAGTCTTTGCCTATAGCAGTAATACTTAATCCGGCTTCCTTGCACAATTCAGCCACCTGATCTCCTTGATTAATGCCAATCTCAAAGGCTGCCATGCCTGTAGGCAGCAGATAATCATTAATGTGTTCCAATATTCTCTTATAGTAATCTAATCCGTCAATACCCCCATCCAAGGCCGCCCGAGGTTCCTTTTGCACATCCTGGGCCAAACCACTAATATCTCCTGTGGGAATATAGGGAGGATTAGAAACGATTAAATTAAATTTATCATCCCTCGGCAGATTCGTATATAAATCTGAAACCAGTACGGCACACCGGTCTTCCAGCTGCAGGCTCTTGGCATTTTCCATAGTTACAGCCACAGCCCCGGGATTAATGTCAATACCCAGTCCCCTGGCTTCCGGCAATTCCTTTAGAAGGCTCAGCAGAATAGCACCGCTGCCGCAGCCAATGTCCAATATCTCTCTGGGTCCTTTTGTTTCATTCATTCTTATTAATTCTTCTACTAAAAGTTCCGTTTCCGGTCTGGGCACCAGTGTATCCGTGGTGACTTTAAAATCACTATCCATAAACTCCTTATGGCCTATAATATAGGCCAAAGGCTCCATTTTCCCACGTCTCTGGACATACTCCCTGTACTGGGCCAGTTCTTCCTCTTCCAAAGGCTGGTCAAAATTCACATATAATTTTATTCTCTCGCAATTTAAGACAGCACAAAGCAGTACTTCAGCATCAAGGCGGGGATTCTCCAGGCCCTTGTTTTTAAAGTACTGCTTAGTCCAATCCAATATTTTAAGTATATTCCAAACCGGTTTTTCCTGTACCATTATTTCACCTGCTGTAAACTTTCGCTTTGTTTAGCGGTCACCAGTGCATCCAGCAACTCGTCCAAGTCTCCATTAATGATACTATCTAATTTATGTAAGGTCAAACCAATTCTGTGATCCGTAACTCTGCCCTGTGGATAATTGTAGGTACGGATACGCTCGCTGCGGTCGCCTGTGCCAATCTGGCTTTTTCTGTCAGAGGCAGTTGCCGCTCTTTGTTTTTCCGCGGCCGCATCATAAATCCTGGCCCGTAAAACCTGCATACATTTTTCTCTGTTTTTTATCTGGGATTTCTCGTCTTGGCACTGAGCCACGATTCCTGTGGGAATATGAGTCATACGAACGGCAGATTCTGTCTTATTAACGTACTGTCCACCGGCGCCGCCGGCTCTATATGTATCAATTCTGATATCCGCAGGATTAATATCCACATCTACATCTTGCACTTCCGGCAAAACAGCCACCGTAACGGTAGAAGTATGTACGCGGCCTTGGGCCTCTGTAGCCGGGACCCTCTGTACCCTATGAACACCGCTTTCAAATTTCATGCGGCCGTAAACCCCATTACCGCTGACCATGAAAACCACTTCTTTGAATCCACCTAAACCGGTAGGACTGGAGTCCATAAGTTCTAACCGCCAGCCTTGCTTTTCGGCATAACGACTGTACATACGGAATAAATCTCCCACAAAAAGCGCCGCCTCGTCTCCCCCGGCTCCGGCCCGAATTTCCATGATGATATTTTTGTCATCATTAGGGTCCTGGGGCAACAGGAGCAGCGTAAGCTGTCTTTCGTAGACCTCTACCTGAGGCTTCAGGGCTTTCAGTTCTTCCTTGGCCATATCTGTCAGCTCAGGGTCCCCTTCTTTAACCAGCTCTTCATCGTCTTTTATAGTTTTTATCAGTTGTTTGTACTCCCTGAAAACCATAACAACTTCTGTGAGTTTAGAATGAGCCTTGGTACATTTCTGCCATTCCGGCTGGTTGGCAATAACCTCCGGGTCGCTGATTTTAGCTTCCAAGTCTAAATATTTATCTTCTAAGGCTTGTAATTTATCTAACATATTCTGTCCCTCATATTAAAATTTCTTAGCTGACTTTTTCTGTTGTTTCGTGTTCCAACTCTTCCGGAGGTAAAACCGCCTTCAAAGAAGCAATAGCCACTTCTATCTGGCTGTCATCCGGCTGTCTGGTAGTGAGTTTCTGTAGGCACAGCCCTGGCCAAATGGCTTTTTTCACCCATTGTTTCTCCATGTGTTTGCCTGCATAGTGAATAATCTCGTAACTGATTCCCGCAATAACCGGCATTAAAACCACTCTGGATAAAATTCTTACAGGCAAAGATGGCCAGCCTAAAAAAGCAAAAACAAAAGTACTGATAAGCATAACAATCATCAAAAAATTAGTGCCGCAGCGAGGATGCAAGGTAGAAAAAGGCCTCACATTGGCCACTTCCAGCGGCAAATCGTGCTCATAGGTATAAATGGTTTTATGTTCTGCCCCATGATACTGAAAAACCCTTTGAATATCCGGCATTTGAGAAATACCCCAAATGTACCCTAGAAAAATAGCCAGACGCAGCAAACCTTCTGCCAGGTTCAGTATAATGGCGTTAGTTGTAAAATTATGCAAAAAACGCATAGTCCAAGTTGGAATTACAATAAACAGTCCCACGGCCAGAAGCACCGAAGTGAAAATCGTCAGGGCCATTTCCTTGTTATCCAAAGTTTCCTCTTCATCCCCGGAAACCTGGGCAGAATATGACAGGGCCTTCATGCCGTAATACAAAGACTCGCACAAAGACACGACTCCCCTGATTAAGGGTTTCTTAAGAATCGGGTATTTGTCCCCTAACGTCCCTACACCATCTAAGTCAACCGCAATAGTGCCGTCCGCTTTGCGGACAGCTACCGCAATCTTCCCCGGCCCCCGCATCATAACTCCCTCAATGACGGCCTGGCCGCCAACGCTTAGTTTCTTCGTCATGATTTTATCTCCGCATATTAAGACAGCAGAGCCTCAGCTCTGCTGTTAATGTCTTTTTATTTGGCGTCTTTGCTATAACGTTTATTGAATTTCTCAATACGACCCCGTGCAGACATATCACGTTGTTTACCGGTAAAGAATGGATGGCATTTGGAGCAAACATCTACTCTCAGTTCTTTTCTGACACTGCCGGTAGTGAATGTATTACCACAAGCGCAAGTAACCTTGCATTCGCCATAATTAGGATGAATTCCGTCTTTCATTATTAACACCTCTCTCTGTTCTCTGCATTAATATATCCTGACATTAACGCCTAATGATTATAACATATCCCCCCACCGGTGGCAAGGACATTTTTTGTGACCCTTGTCATATTCTTATTTTCTCAAGGTTACGCTGTCGATTTTCTTGCCGTCCGGCAAATAACAGTTAAAAGTCATAGTCCCGGGCGTTAATTTCATGGTTAAATAGTTGTCCGTTTCCGGTTGAGGAGCTACAAATACATCCAATTTGTGCCGTTTCCACAAATTATCGTAGCGTACATCCCCGGCTAGCCCACACATCAGGTATAAAGTACCCTGAGGATTCGGTTTGAAATCTTTCAAACGAACTCGGCGGCGATAGGTATGTAAATGTCCGCTTAAAACAACGTCTACGCCCAATTCGTCCATAAGAGGCATATAAGCCTTGCCTTCGGCGGAAAAGCCTTCTTCTCTGGGTGTTTTCCGCGTCAGAAACCCATACTGAAGAAAATCTTTATGTGCCATTACTACCTTCCACTTTTTCTTCGTGGCAGCTGCATCTTTGCGCAGCCATTCTATCTGATCCTTCTGCATTTCAGGCTGGAATTGTTTCATTTCATTGTCAACATCATTTAAGACCATAAAATGTACATCGCCGTAATCGAAAGAATAAAACTGGTTTTGATACTTGGCCGGTTCCACTTTAGGAAGCACGAAAAAGTGCAGATAGGCCTCCGGCATTCTGACCTTCCACTGCAAAGTGTAAGTTTCGTGATTGCCCAAGACAGGCGCAATAGGGTAATTCTCTCCTAATGGGCTAATATCGCTAAACCAGTCATGCCATTGCTGGGCATCCTCTCCGTTATCAACCAAATCTCCGAGGACCATGACCAATTCTGCCTTAGGATGCTTATCTACGGCAGTTCTTACCAAGCTTTTCCATCCACTATAGCTAGCAGACTGGGAATCCGTAAAAATCAAGGCCTCAAAAGTACTGCCTAAAGAGGTTTGCATTTTATGCCATAAACCACGGCCTTCTTCGTAGCCAATCCGGTAATCGTAAGATCTGCCAGGCTGGAGGCCTTCGATTTCTGCCGTATAAACATAGCTAGTATTATCCGCATCGGTGAACACCTGAGAAAGGGCCGGCACTTTTACTAAAGTCTCCTTACCCTCTCCTCTATATTCCACCACGGGCTTAGCATAATCAGAAGAAGCCTGCCACATAATAGTTCTGCTTACTGTGCTGTCGGCAGTAATAACCTGATGCAGGTTATAAACCTCCAGCTTACCGTCGCTGCCTCTGGTTTTCATTTTGTGATAGCCGAAAATAGCCAGGGAAGTAAAAATCAATATGAAAATGAATGCCGCTAATTTTTTATGTTGTCCCCGCATGAATGTTCCCCTCTAATAAATCTGCCTGTTACTTTAATAATCTCTCTAAATATTCTTTAAAAGGTCCCTTTAACTCTGGACGTCTTAAGGCAAATTCTACCGTGGCCTCCAAAAAGCCTTCTTTATCGCCTACATCATACCTGCGTCCTACAAAGTTATAAGCATACATAGTTTCCTGTTTGGCCAAGACTTTCAGAGCATCTGTCAGCTGGATTTCGTCGCCCTTACCAGGTGCCGTTTTTTCCAAAATAGCAAAAATAGCCGGATTTATTATATATCTGCCCAAAACAGCCAGTCGAGAAGGAGCGTCGGCCGCATCGGGCTTTTCCACCATATCTTCCACTTTAAAAGTTCTGGGGTTATCCGTTGCCACGGGATTTACAATGCCATAAGAAGACACCTTGTCTTCCGGCACCATCTGACAGCCAAGAACACTGCCTCCTGTTTGCTCATAAACATTCATTAACTGTTTCAGGGCAGGAGTTCCTTCCGTATAAACTACATCATCGCCCAAAAGCACAGCAAACGGCTCGTCACCAATGAACTGTTTGGCACAGGAAATAGCGTGTCCCAGCCCTTTAGGCTCTTTTTGTCTAATATAATAGATATTAATTCCGGCAATACGGCGCACCATTTCCAACAAATCTTCCTTGCCTTTGCCCGCCAGCTCATACTCCAATTCCAGGCTACGGTCAAAATGGTCTTCAATAGACCGCTTGGTCCGCCCTGTAATAATCAGAAATTCTTCTATGCCTGAAGCTACCGCCTCTTCTATAATATACTGAATGGTCGGTTTATCTACGATAGGAAGCATTTCTTTGGGTGTTGCCTTTGTAGCCGGCAAAAATCTTGTCCCCAATCCTGCTGCCGGAATCACTGCTTTACGCACTTTTTTTATCATAACAAACCTCCTGCTTAATAGGCCCCTTTGCCCTTAAATACCGCCTTGAATGTTCTAAATAGCAGCATAGCATCCAGCCAGACGGCCCAATTGCGTACATACCATGAATCCATTCTCACTCTTTCGTCATAAGTAGTATCGCTGCGACCATTGACCTGCCACATACCGGTAATCCCCGGCCTGACCCGGGCATAGACATCGAAGGATGTTCCATACCGG
>DAIQMR010000015.1:49940-51775 GCA_036788835.1 Acidaminococcaceae bacterium | reverse complement strand
ACAATAAGACTTAATGAAAAATTAGGCATTACTTATATGACTGTTATGATGTTATGCCCGACTGGACGTGCTAGTGGAGCAGAACTTCTTGTTGAGAAGGAACAATGGTATAAACTTTTTATGACTTTAACAGAAATGAAATTGAAAAACAAAATTGCATTAAATTTTAAAATAGTACCTCCGAACGAAGGTAGTATTCATTGGCAATTTTATTATCCTTTAAAGCATTATGATAAGTTGGATTTATTATATTTATGGCAACCGGAGTTATATAAAAAAAGTTTGGCACGAGAAATTTCGTGTCATGCTGGAACGAGGGCAGCATCGATTGATCAAAATGGAGATGTATATGGGTGTGATTTAATGATGGGAATCAATGAGTTTGTTGCTGGAAATATTAGAAAACAAAGTTTGTCAGAAATTTGGCAAACATCACCTGTTTTTAGTGCATTTAGAGAGTTTAATTTTTCAAGTATTAAAGGAAAATGTGCTATGTGTGCTAACGAATGGTGTGGCGGAGGATGTAGGGCGTCTGCTTATAATTTGTCTGGTAATTATTATGGGTCGGATATTGTATGTTATGAGGAGGAAAACAAATGAAACTGGAAGATAAATTTGTTATCCATGGAAATAATACACTCATATTTAGGCGTGAAGGGAACAAGTATATAACCTTTGATCCTGTAGGTTTGGAGTACTATGATCTTAATCTTATTGGTGCGGAAATATATTATTGCATAGCGCAAGGAAAATTAGTTAACGAGATCTTAGACATATTAGCCAAAGAGTATAATGTGGATAAAAAAATTTTAAAGGAGGAGGTTTATAATTTCATATTAACATTTCCTTGTAGAGAAAGTTTAAGAGATAAATTATTAGAACTAGGAATGTGATGAAATGATGTCAAAAAAAGGTTTGTATGATTTGAATAAGATTGCTATTCCACTATTGTTGAGTAATTTGACTTGTGCAGGGATAGGATTGGTAGACCATGCTTTGCTTGGTCATTATTCTATTCATGCCTTTGCAGGAGTTGGACTTGTAAGTTCTTGTATATATAGTTTAACCGGAGTATTGGGGGCAATTGCACTTGTGTTCAATATTGAGGGGGCGAAAATAAAGGGAAGTCAGCAGAATCTGTTTATAGAAATATTTACTTCCTTTTTAGTAGCGGCTTTCTTGGTGGGAATAATTTGCGCTATTATCCTTAATATATTTAGCGGTTGGATCTTAGAAGTTTTCTTTGCCTTGCAAGGGGAAGTTTTACAGGAAGCCACCGCCTATTTGCGTATAATGAGTTTTTCTATTATGCTCAATTTAATGATTTTTGTCTGTGCAGGTGTTTTTAAGATTTACAGAAATACGGTTGTTATCTTCATTACTACGGTCGTCGTTACCCTAATTAATGTGGGACTGGATTTTTGTTTAATTTTTGGGTGTGGAGCCATTCCTGCTTTAGGCTCAACAGGAGCGGCAATAGGGTCAATGCTAGCATTGGGGATACATCTTTCAGTTTACTTGTTTTGTATTAGTCGTAAATTAAATTTTATGGTATGTTTTTATAATTTGAAACAACATATACAAGCCATTTTGCAAAGAACTATTCCCTTTTGGGGACAAGAACTTTTCGAAGATATAGTATTTGTGGTTGCATTGAATGCTATTGTTGCTAGGTTGGGAACCTGGCAACTGGCCGTATTTTCTTTACTGGTACAAGTAACTGGGTTGCTCCAGATGCCGATGTTTGCTTACGGTACAGCGCATACAACACTTTTTTCCTCCTATTGGGGACGCGAGGATAAGAAACAAGCAAAAAATATTACAATAATAACACT
>DAIQMR010000015.1:0-49840 GCA_036788835.1 Acidaminococcaceae bacterium | reverse complement strand
GCGTATTTGGCCACGATTATGTTACGTACTTTTTGTGAAGCAGGGGACAAGGGCCGGCCCTTGTCCCAGGACAGATACACAGTCCGGAAGAACTCGTTTTCTCTATCGGCGATGGGAATGCATGCCACTCGTTCGGTTTTCATGGCCGGCACCTCCGGCAGAATAGATACGCCGAAATTCAAAGCCACGTATTGCAGTGCTGCATTGCATTCCCGCACTTCAAACATAATTTTGGGAATTACCCCCCGCCTGGTAAATAAATCGTCTAAATTATTCCGCAAACTATTGGCTTTATCCAAAAGCACAAAGGACTCCCGGGAAAAATCATCGAAGGAAACAGATTTTTTATGAGCCAGAGGATGGTCGAAAGGCACTGTCAAATACAGGGGCTGCTTCATAATAGTAATGGACTCTGCCCAGTCTCCACGATTAGTGGAAAAGGCCAGATCCAATTTACCTTCCTTTAGCAGAGTAAAAACGTCAAACGAAGTTTCTTCCGTAAACTGAAAACGTACTTGTTTGTTTGCCGCATCTTTATAGACTTCTTCCACAATGGCAGGAATCAAAGAAGCCGAGATAGAATGGAAGTAGCCCAACCGCACATTCAAAGGCTCAACACCATTCATCTGCTTCAGCACATTAGTCCCTTCCCGCATAATCAGCAGGGATTTTTGTACATAAGGCAGGAATCGTTCACCGTATTCTGTCAGATAAATTTTCCGGTTCTTTTGAGCAAAAAGCTTTACTCCCAGTTCCTTTTCCAATTCCTTGATGGAATAGCTCAAACTGGGCTGAGCAATATGTAATTCTTCCGAAGCCCGGGTAAAATGCAGCACCTTGGCCAGGGTTTCAAAATATAACAACTGTAATAAAGTCATAATAGCCGTCCTTTCACCCTATTTTACCATTATTTGTCCTTTTGAACAATGGCTGAAAAATGAGACGGAGCCTAAATTTTCTTAAATTACGTTTAATTGAAAATTTCTATCATAACAAGAGAAATCTAGTATTGGACTAGAGTGGGCCTATGGTTTATAGTGGTTATAGAAAGAGGCTGAAGCAAATAAAATACATTATCAAAGGAGATATTAAAATGGCTAAACCCGTAACACCGGAACAGATTCAAATGATTGAGGAAATGGTTGCACGTGCTCATGTAGCACAAGATATTATTGCTACTTATGACCAAGCTCGCGTTGATAGACTGTGTCAAGCAGTTGCTGCATCTGTATGCGATATGAAAGTTTGGGCTCCTATTTGCGATGAAGCAGTTGACGAAACCGCTTTAGGCGATAAGGTTACCAAGAGAAATAAGAGAAACAAAATCAAATTGATTTTGAGAGATTGCCTGAGAGCTAAGAGCGTTGGCGTTATCGAAGAAATTCCCGAAAAAGGCTTGGTAAAATATGCTAAACCCGCCGGAGTAATTGCTTCTTTGGTTCCTACTACCAACCCTTGCTTAACCCCTGCCGGCCAAATCGTTTATGCTATTAAAGCCAGAGACGTAATTATTTGTTCCCCTCACCCTCGTGCTAAGAACGTTACCAACAAATGTATCGACATCATCAGAGCCGCTCTGGTTCGCGAAGGTGCTCCTGCCGATATTATCCAAGGCATCAAAGAGCCTTCTATCAGCCTCACCGCTGAATTGATGAAACGCGCTGATTTGATTATTGCCACCGGCGGTCGTCCTATGGTTAAGGCTGCTTACTCCGCAGGCGTTCCTGCTTATGGTTCCGGAGCCGGCAATGCTACCGTTATCATTGACGAAACCTGCAACACTCCTGAAAGATTGAAAGAAGCTGCTACCAACACTCAGATTTCTAAGTGCTCTGACTTCGGTTCCGGCTGCTCCTGCGATGGCAACCTGGTAATTCACGAATCAATTTATGATGGCTTTGTAAAAGCTTTGCAGGAAGCAGGTGCTTACTTGGCTAACGAAGAAGAAGCTGAGAAATTGAAGAAGGTTATGTGGGATGAGACTGGTCATCGTCTGCCCAATACTGTAGCTATCAGCCCGCAAAAATTGGCTTTGACTGCCGGTTTTGAAATTCCTGCTGACCGTAAATTCATCGCTGTAACAGGCGGCGGCATTGACGAAGTAGGTAAGCAATTCTTCTTCTCCAGTGAAAAATTAACCACCTTGTTATCTCTCTTCAAATATAAAGGTGAATTCGAAAACGCTTTGAATATGATGCAGGCTCTCTTCAATGTTGGCGGCAAAGGCCACTCCTGCGGTATTTACTCTTTCGATGATGATCATATTAATCGTTTAGGTATGGCTGCTCCTGTTTCCCGTATTATGGTTCGTCAACCTAACAACAGAGGTAACTCCGGTTCCGCTTGGAACGGTATGCCTCCTACTTCTTCCATGGGCTGCGGCACTTGGGGCGGCAACATTGTTTCCGAGAATATTACTCTGAAACATTATATGAACACCACCTGGGTAGCTCGTCCTTTAAAGAAAGATATGCCTTCTAACGAAGAGCTCTTCGGAGATTTCTTCAAACCTGGCATGGATGAAGAATAACTAAGGCTTTGCCAAAAGCAAGTAACCCACTTTGCTAACAAATATAGTGGAAAACAGGACTTACTACCAATCGGCGGTAAGTCCTGTTTTCCGTTAAATGCTTCGGCTTGGTGCGTCCGATGAAAACTTCCGTTGCTCCAACACAACTTGTACCATAAGTCCCACGAAAGTATTATCCTCCGCGCCTGCTATATACATTGTTTTTATGCTTTTATTTGTGCTATAATTTTCCTATTACATTTAAAGGAGAAATTTTACATGTTACAATTTCAAGGCAGTGATACTTATATAGCTTCAGAGGAATTAATGCGCAGTGTTAATATTGCCATTGCCCTGCAAAAGCCTTTGCTCATTAAAGGGGAACCGGGTACCGGCAAGACCATGCTGGCAGAATCCATTGCGGAAAATCTACAGATGGGCCTGACTATCTGGAATATTAAATCTACCACTAAAGCTCAGGATGGACTCTATGTTTACGATACAGTGCAACGTTTGTATGACAGCCAGTTTGGCACAGCAGGAGTAGAGGATATTGCCAAATATATTCGCCTGGGCAAGCTGGGTGAAGCCTTTCAAAAGGATGAAAAGTCTATTTTGCTAATCGATGAAATAGACAAAGCAGATTTGGAATTTCCCAATGATTTACTGTGGGAGTTGGACAAGATGGAATTTTACATTCCCGAAACCGGCAAGACCGTTGCCGCCAAAGAACGCCCTATAGTAATTATTACTTCCAATGCGGAAAAAGAATTGCCTGATGCCTTTCTGCGCCGCTGTATTTTTCATTATATTGCTTTCCCCACACCGGAAATGATGGAGCAGATTGTCCGCGCTCACTATCCGCAAATGGAACAAAAACTGATTGATAAAGCCTTAGAAGCTTTTTATAATCTCCGGGAAATCCCAGGCATGAGCAAGAAGCCCGGTACATCAGAGTTATTGGATTGGCTCCAAGCCTTAGTTATCGGCGGAGTGGATCCCAATGCATTAAAAAAGGCACTGCCTTTCGTGGGGGTGCTTTTAAAGAAAACGGAAGATTTGCAATTAGTGGGGTTATGAAATGTTTACTAATTTCCTTTATATGCTCAGGGATTATGGGATGAAAACCAGTCTTCAGGAATGGAATTCTTTATTGGATGCTTTGGAATTGAATTTGAACGAAGCAAGCCTTTTAGAATTTTATTACATGTCCAGAGCTATTCTCGTGAAAAAGGAAGCGGATTATGACCGTTTCGACCAGGCATTTGGTGCCTACTTCAAGGGCGTTAAAGACAGCAGTAATTTACCTCCGGCCCTGAATAAATGGCTGGCTAAAGCTATGGCTGAAACCATGTATGACAAGGATGAAGTGGACTCTATCTGGGGGAAAATGACCATAGAAGAAATCCAAAGGCTTATGGAACAGCGCTTGAAAGAGCAGAAAGAAGCTCATAACGGCGGCACCAAATGGGTGGGTACCGGCGGCCAGACTGCTTTTGGCCACAGTGGCTATGCTCCCAAAGGCATCAGAGTCCAGGGCATAGGTCATAGACGCAGCGCCTTGAAAATAGCCGAAGAGCGTAACTTCCGTGATTTCCGTGATGACAGTATTTTGCAAATTCGTCAGTTCCAAATAGCGCTTCGTAAACTGAGACTTTTGTCCAATAAAGACGAAGCACCTAAAACAGAACTGGATGTAGATGAAACCATTGAAGAGACCTGTAAACAGGCAGGGCAGCTGCGGATTGTTATGAAGAGGCCCAGAAAGAATCAAACCAAGCTCATGCTCCTTATGGACAGCGGCGGCTCTATGTGGGCCTATGCAGACCTATGCAGCAGACTGTTTAAAGCAGTTAACGAATCATCCCAATTTAAGGATTTGAAGACCTATTATTTCCACAATATTTTTTACGACAATCTTTTCACAGAGCCTAGCTGCCGTTGGGTCAACCGGATTGATACTGATTGGGTTTTTCACAATATAAAAAATGAATACAAAGTTATTATTGTGGGCGACGCTTCTATGGCTCCGGCCGAACTGCTCCTAAAAAATGGCAACATTGACTACTACAGAGGCAATGAAGATAGCGGCCTTCACTGGCTCCAGGCATTAAAAAAGCGGTATCCGGCCGTTATCTGGCTGAATCCCCTTCATGTAAAACTGTGGGATTATGATTACAGCTCCCGTACCATCGGCATGATCAGGAACACCATACCCATGTTCCCTCTGACTGTGCACGGTTTAGAAGACGGAATAAAAGAACTGATGATACAAAGATGACAGGCACCTTTGTATCACTCACACGTAGCCACGACAACGTACACACAATAAAAAACGCGCCCCCGGGCAAAGCCAGAAGCGCGTCTCGCCCTAAGGCGGACTCACGATAAATGAGCCAAGAGAATAAGATTTATCCTCTCACTTAATATATGTCCGCAGACAGGGTAAATGTGCAGAAAAAATACTTAAATTGGTAGAATTGCTTATCTTTTAGTTTGATAATATACTCATGGCCTTGGAAATGGAAATGTGCTTTTTAGCTTCATTGGCTGCTTCGGCGATGTGATTAGCCAGTATAGCATTCAAAATAGCCAGATGCTCTGCACGAATGGTTTCCAGGCTATTGTTGAACAAGGCCATATACCAGAAGCGCTGGGACTTGTAGATCAACTCTGAGCAGAAATGAATCAAGTGGGGGTTCTTGGACAGATTCACCAGCTGAATGTGAAACGCTGTGTCCTTTTTCAAAAAATTCATATAGGCATCTTTATTATTAGCGGCAATGGGAATTTTCTCCCATTGCTTTTTTAATGTCTCTAATTCTTCCCGATGGGACGCAATGTCCTTTGCCGATAAATTCGATAAAATAGCAATCTCATTCAGGCTGCGTGCCTCATAAATATATTCCAAATCCTTTAGGGAAATGGGGGAGACCACAGTCTTTTTTCTGGGGACGATGGTAACGTAATTTTCGTATTGCAACTCCAACAAAGCCTCCCTAACGGGAGTTTTGCTGATTTTTAAATGAGCGGCGATTTCCTCTGCTTGAATAGTGGCACCGGGTGGAATGGCACAAGTGATAATCTGGTCTTTTATATAGTTGAGAGCAAGAATTTTATTATCATTATCTTTAGCCATGCCTGCCTCCGCCTTTCTGGGAAAACATATACAAATATTATATCTAAATGTGCGAATAAAGTCAATAAAGATATAATATAAAGGCATATAATTAAATTGGTGATATATCACAATAAAGAAAAACAACAAAACAAAGACAATTAAGTAAAAACTAAAAAACTAATAAAATAATGGTATAAAGCCGTTTATATAGATAAAACAGGAAAAACAGTAAAACATCAAATAAAATAATATTGACATTTGTAATATTATACAATATAATAATTTTGAAAACTGATATATCACAAAATTTGAAACAAGACACAAAAAATAAGGAAAACATGTTACAGAAAATAAAATCAAATCAGAAGAAAGGTCGTTGAACATGGTAGAGGAAACTAAAAAACCGGACAAAAAACTAGAACCCGGAATGAAGTTTAGTGTTTGTGCTGTAGACCGGGACCTGCCGGTGACGGTACCTTTCCCCTTGCGAGGGAAAAGCTATGAGGAATGTGCCAAGGTAGCAGCCAAGTTAGGATTCGATGGTATTGAACTTCAGGTGCAAAATCCAGTAGAATATAAGGGCAGGGAACTCCGCCGGATGCTGGACAATTACGGACTGCGCGCTTCGGCTGTAACTACAGGGCTGGCCTATACCTACGAAGGAATGAGTATGGTCCATCCGGATAAAAAAATCCGTCAGGCGACAGTGGAACGGCTGAAACGGCAGCTGGACCTGGCGAGGGAATTGGATTCCCAGATTCTCATTGGTTTTCTCCGAGGGAGGAAAGCACCGGAGGACAGCCCGGCTGAATATGAAAATATTTTGAGCGAAAGCGTCAGACAGGTTCTGGACTATGCGGAAGAAATTCAGACACCCATGGTCATGGAACAGATTAACCATATAGACGGGGATGTGTTTTGTTCCACTGAGCGGACCATGACATTTTTAGAGAAGTTTAACTCTCCCTGGTTGGTATATAACGGAGATACCTACCATATGGAAATGGAAGACGGAGATATTGCCAAAGCTATCCGTAGGTCCATGAGTAAATTGGTCCTTTTCCATGTTTCTGATGTAGAAAGAAGTTTCCCCGATGGCAAACATTTCGATTTTCACTTGGCGGCGCAAACCTTAAAAGACTGCGGTTTTGAAAAATGGGTAAGCATTGAATATAAACCACTGCCGGACAGTGCCACAGCCTGCCGGGAAGGCATAGATTTTTTAAAAGCAAATTTTGGCAACTGATATAAAAGACAAACGAGGAGCGTTCATTATGAGCATAGAAAAATTAACTTTTGCAGAGCCTTTTTTCACTGTATTATTTATTGAGAAAGAAGCAAAGTTTAGTGTGGAACCTATGAGTTTGGTAATTAATTTAGCACATAAGACCAATCAGCCTTTATATGTGAAAGGTATGCCTGTAGCGCCTTTAAAGGCCACGGTGGTCGCTGATGTAGAGCTGAGCAATGTGGAAAGAGCTCTGGTATTTGTGGATTATGCCAAAACAAATTTACAGGATCCGGCCACAGTAGCAAAAATAAAAACCACCTGGCGCAGCTTGTATGAGTGCTCCGGCCAGGAAAGACATAAAGGGCTGCCCTACTATAAATCTCCTAAAGTAAGAGTGGGCGGTAATACGGAGTTTAATGTCTGCTATGTGGATGCGCCTAATTGCCCATCCGGTCCTCATCGTGACCATGACAGAAATTTTGATGAAGTACACGCCCAGATTTTGGGCATGGGCATGATGCAGAAAGTGGAAACGAAAGAGTGGGAGCAGGACCATAAGATTAAAGTTTATCAGGAATTTATCATGGCGCCGGGTATCATTCACGACAAGTTTTATAACGCAAAGGGCGAATATCCCTGGCACCAATACTGCAGCATAACACCCTGCGTGTATTTACCTATAGAAATTGACCGTTAGCGGTGCAGAGTGAAAGGCCTAGAGGGGTTTTTGGTGGGAGTAGGTTCGTGACAAAAAGAAATATTGGGATAGGGCAAGCAGGATTTATTTTGTTTAGATAAATTAGACGGAGGCGAAAATATAATGAAGAAGAACATAGAGAAACCTGTAGTGGTAGGTATAGTGGGCACAGGCTATGGTTCTGAACTACACGGTAATGGTTATACAAACATGGTAGGCGTGCCGGTGAAATTGAAAACAGTATGCGGTGGCTCCAATCTGGCCAAAGCGGAAAAGATTAAAGAAAAATATGGCTATGAAAAAGCCACGTTAAATTATATGGATATTATTAATGACCCGGAAATCAATGTAGTGGATATTGCTGTTAACCAGGATTTACATATTCCCATTGCCCTGGCCGCCATGCGAGCCGGCAAGGACGTTATTTGCGAAAAGCCTTTGACAGGTTATGTAGGCAATGGTGAAGATAATATAGGCAACAAAGTACCCAAGTCAGTAATGTACGATGCAGTGCTGAAACAAATGGATGAATTAAAACAGGTTATTAAAGAAACCGGCCGTAAATTTATGTACGCAGAGAACACTGTTTATGCTACCCCTGTGCAAAAGGCTGCGGAAATTCTTAGAGCCAAGAAATCTAAAATTATGCTCATGACCAGCGAAAACACTTTAATTGGTTCTAGCTCTGACAAGGCCGGTCATTGGAAAAATATCGGCGGCGGCACCATGATGAGAAACGGTATCCATGGCCTAACAGGCATGCTGTGGCTGAAGCAAGTGGAAGCTAAAGCCAGAGGAGAAAACATTGAAATAATCAGCGTCATGGCCGATATGGGCAGACAGTCCAATGCCGTTAATCATGAAAAACATCGTTATGTGAACGCTCGTCCTTTCGATGTGGAAGATATGGCACTGGTATCTGTGAGCTTTTCCGATGGCACCAAATGCATCGCCATGTGCACTGATGCAGTGCTGGGCGGGTCACGTAACACGGTGAATATTTACGGCAGCGACGGGACCATGTTCTGTAACCTGAATCCCTGCGATATTTTAAACACTTATTTCATGGACGAAGAAGGCTTGGATGACGTTTACATTTCCGAAATGCTGCCCCAGAAAACAGGATGGAATGAGGTTTTCGTTTCTGATGAAGTTATCAGGGGCTACACAGGCGAACTGAAAAATTTCGTAGAAAGCGTAGCCTATAACCAAGAGCCGGATTCCGGTTTTGACCTGGCCTACACTGTCATGAAGGTCATTTACGCAGCCTACAGATCGGCGGAAGAAGGCCGTCGGATAGATTTTTAAATGACTAAAGGGACTGGTTTCTTTGTAACGATGCAGTGTTTTTCTGCGGTGGAACAAAGGTGCCTGTCCCTTTTGTAACCGTTGTAACATTTGCCAAAACATAGTATAATAACTGTTATAAAAAATTGGGAGGCAAATCATGAATTTATTGGAGAAAAGAATCTTAGAGGACGGCGTTATTCTGAGTGGTAACATTCTGAAAGTAGACAGTTTCCTTAATCATCAAATAGATGTTCCTTTCATGAATAAGATATGCAAAGATTTTTATAATATTTTCTCCTCTTCTCCCATTACCAAAATTCTGACCATTGAGGCTTCCGGCATTGGCATTGCCTGCCTGACAGCCCAGTACTTTAAGGTTCCTGTGGTTTTTGCCAAAAAATCCGCCGGTGCCAACATGGACAAATCCCAATACACAACAAACATTATGTCCTATACTCACAATAAGATGAATAAGGTTTGCGTCTCCAAAAAATATTTATCTCCTGACGATCACATCCTGATTATTGATGACTTTCTGGCCAATGGTTGTGCATTGGAAGGTTTAATTGACTTAGTTAAACAAGCCGGAGGCAAAATTGACGGTTTGGGAGTCGCCGTGGAAAAAGGTTTCCAAGGTGGCGGGGACAGAATCAGGGCTAAAGGTTATCACCTTGAGTCCCTGGCCATTATTGATAAAATGGATGCTGAAACAGGGGAAATAGTCTTTAGAAAATAGGCAATGCACACAAGAAAGCACGCCTAACTCACGACTGAAGTCACGAGTGTGCGGCGTGTAAGGGCATCAAATTTCCCCTTGACAGAGTTATGGTAAAATTATATTCTATTGGAAAGTATTATTTCTCAATGAAGTTTACATTTCGTGTCAAAGGAGACTGCTATTATGAGCAGAATTGTAAAAGTTAAGAATGTTAAAATCGGGGAAGGTCTTCCCAAGATTTGTATTCCCATCACAGCTTCTAATCTTGGTGATGTGGAAAAGGCGGTTCGTGTTATTCAGAATTCTCCTTTTGACTTTATAGAATGGCGTTGCGATTTTTACGACAATGTAGAGGATCCGGAAGTGAGAATAAAACCCATGACTTTGTTCCGGGACCAGCTAAGCAATGCCCCTATTCTTTTTACCATGCGCACCAGCGTAGAAATGGGACTAAAGGAAATTGATACCAAGGCCTATACAGACTTGAATTTGGCTGTTATTGAAAGTGGTCTTATCGATCTGGTTGACATTGAGCTTTCCCGGGGAGAGAGCGTTGTCAAACAGGTAGTGAAAGCCGCTCACAATTTCGGGGTGAAGGTCATCGTTTCCCGTCACAATACCATGGCCACTCCCGATAAGGAAGTTATTGTGGGGAATTTGTGCCAAATGCAAGATTTAGGAGCCGATATTGTTAAGTTTGCCGTTATGCCTCAGACAGAACGTGATGTACTGACTTTGTTGGATGCTACCCTTACTATGAAGGAAGAGCATAACGATACGCCGATTATTACCATGAGTATGGGTAAACTGGGTGCAATTAGCCGTATCTGCGGGCAAGTTTTTGGCTCTGATGTGACTTTCGGTACGGCCGGAAATGCTTCAGCACCTGGGCAATTACCTGCCAGTCAGCTGGCGTTTTTCCTGAAGAGCCTGGCTTAAAAATAAAAAATGACACGCGCGCAGGCGGTCATTTTCTCTTTTATACGAAAAGCGTGATAAAAGGACTAGGTCCTTTCATCACGCTTTTGTTTATCCAAACATTGTCAAGAATATCCAACCTAGAATCAAGTAGCGATTAAGTGGTGGAAGAATGTCATTTGTCCACACAGAAGAAAGTATATTCTCCTTCGGCAAGAACTTTACCACTGTCTTTGGTTTTAACTATCGTACGTACGATTGTCACGGTTTTACCCCGTTTCACCAGACTGCTTTCCGCAACCAAAGCTTTTGCTTCCCTGCCGTCACGAAGATAGCGGAAAGTACTATCCAGTGTCACAAAGGTGTGACCGGTACTTCTGGCCAGAAGGCCGGCTGCGCAGTCACCCATCAGATACAAGAATCCGCCGTGAATACCGCCCATGGCATTCAAACCATCGGGACCAACCGTACCCTCTATCTTGGCATGTTCATCGTCTAAAAACAGCCCTTTAATATTATTGTGAATCATAAAAAGATTCTTACTATTGGCAAAAGCCAATTGCTCCTCATGGTTCATTATGTACACACTCCTCCCGCACCATTTTCTCTATTTTAGCACAAAAAACTAAAAGATGACAAAGGGGAGCAGTAAATGTTATTTTTGTCTAACATTTGGGGCACATATCACACTGTACAGGCTGTCTTATTACCCTATTTTGCTGCTTAATACATTGCCATTGACGGCATCGATGTATAGCCGATATTTAACTGAGCCTATGTTGCATTTTACTTTGTAAACAGGGTCGCTGTTTCGCATTTGATTCATAACGGGCTGAGCCATAGGGGAATTGGTCGGAGTCACGGCAGACGCAGTCATATTATTTTGTTGTTCGGCAGGAGCTGTAGGTTGTGCGGATGTGGCAGGTTGCACAGGGGTCAGGATAGGAGCAGACGTCATATTACTGCTTGCACTGCGCTTATCGGTAGCGTGGGTAGTACCATCGTACCTATCATTTCTGTGCTCATCTCTGTGCTTTTTGTGGTCCTTGTCTATTTTATGTCTGTCGTGGTCTTTATCATGGTCATCATGATCTCGTTCATAACGGTCATGGTCTTTGTCCAATTTATGTCCATCGTGATTGTCTTCATAACGGTCATGGTCATTGGACAGGTATATTTCCCGGAAAGTAATATTGCTTTCGTCTTGACCGATAGCCTGAGCGGCGAGGGTACGAATTTGGTTCTCCGGCAGCAACGAAATATTGCTCTTGGTTGCTTGAGCCGTTATCATAGCTGTGCGGGCCTCATTGACCTGCAGGCGTTTGGTTATTTTTTGCTGGTGTACAAAGTACGCACCACCACCAGCTGCTACGGCACAAATAACTAGGAAAACACCAAGCTTTTTAAAATGGGATTTAGTGAAAATCTTGCCGCCTAGGGTTTGCATTTTACCGCTTAAGTTTTTCAATTCTTCTTTATTCATAATTTTGGCCTCCTTGAGGAAATCTCTTGCTGAGAGTTGGTTCCCTTTGATGTTTTCAGTATAAGCAATAAATTTAAATAAAATTTAAACAAAAACGAAAATATTACGAAAGATTTTTTCTTCCATTTTAGGATTATTTTAGAATTATCATCTATAATGTAAATAATTATAGGACAGGGTGGAAAGAGGTTTATTATGAAACTGAGGGACATTTCTTTTAAAAACAGATTTTTGGTTACCAATTTATTAATGGTAGTAATACCTGTGTGTTTATTGTTGGTCCTTGGCAGTACAGGTTTTATTTTATTTAAATTAATCGGGCCTGCAGAACAGACAAAACTAGCTATGCTTTGGCCGGAAAAAGGCCCGGCCATGTTACAGCAGTATGCTTTGAATTCTCTCAAAACCACAATAGATAAGAAGGATAATATCAGGGATAAAGACGTTATAAACAAATGCCAGCTGCTAGAGGGGCAGGGGCTCAATGTTACCGTGTTTAATAAAAAAAGGCTGGTTTACAGTACCATAGGTACCAATTTGGCTGAACAGTCAAAGGCTGTACACGGTAAGGATGGCAGTAACCTTTATCTGTGGGATAACAATGGCCTGACTTTTAAATATTCTTCTCCCAATGGTAACGCTGTGTGGGTAGCAGGTAATGTGCCATTTTTAGCCCAGGGAATGGGACATCATAGCCACATGGATGATGTGGCAGAAACAGTTTTTTATGTGCTCATCGGTCTGTGCATTATGGCAATTATCTTTTTGGGCTGGTATCTTGCCAGATTAATGTCCAGACAAATTCTTGTGCCCCTGGGGGCATTGAACACATCTGCGGCCCAAATCGGTGCCGGGAATTTAGATATACCGGTGCAAGTGAATGCTCAGGGTGAAATGGGGGAAACCTGTCGGGCCTTTGAACAGATGCGGCAGCAATTAAAGACAGCTCAGGCTACCCAGGAAAAATATGAGCAAAACCGCAAAGAACTTCTGGCAGGTATTTCCCACGATTTGTCCACACCATTAACTTCCTTGAAAGGGTATGCCAGCGGCATTCTGGAAGGTGTGGCGAAAACCCAGGAGAAACAGCAACATTATACAGAAATGATTTATCAAGCAGCTTGTACCATGGAAAATCTGGTTACGGGGCTTTTTCTCTTCTCCAAGCTGGACTTGGGCAGGGTTGAGTTTAAGACAGTGCCTATTGTCCTTGGCAAATATTTTCAGACTTACCGGGAAGAAAATACTGAGCCGCTCAAAGAAAAAGGCCTGTATTTGACTGTGGAAGACAAGAGCAACGGAGCCTTGGTTGCAATAGACCCATTGCAATGGCAACGTGTGGTTGATAATATACTTGGTAATAGTATAAAATATAAAAAGAACGACATTGTTAATGTGAAGATTATTTTGACAAGGGAAGCTAATAGGGTGAAAATTGTCTTGGCAGATGATGGGGTAGGAGTGGAAAAAGCTGAACTGCCTAAAATTTTTGAGAGCTTTTACCGTACTGACAAAGCCCGGAGTAATGTTCGTAAAGGCAGTGGACTAGGGCTGGCCATTGTCCAACAAATTGTGGTAAACCTTAAAGGAACCATTTGGGCAGAGGAAGTACAGTCAGGGGGATTAGCTGTGTGCATATTGTTGCCGATTAAGGAGGAAGAAATCCATGAAGAAAATCCTAATTGTTGAAGATGATGCTGCCATTGCCGAATTGGAAAGAGATTACTTGGAAGCCAATGATTTTCTCGTGGAGATTGCTTCCGACGGAATGGAAGGATTAACGGCGGCTTTGAACAATCCTTATGACTTAATTCTTCTGGATATTATGATGCCCAAAATGGACGGCTTTCAAGTGTGCAGAGAAATCCGCAAGCATAAGGAGGTACCTATCCTTATGGTTTCCGCCAAGCGGGAAGATGTGGACAAAATTCGTGGCTTGGGTTTGGGTGCCGATGACTATGTGATTAAGCCTTTCAGTCCCAGCGAACTGGTGGCCAGGGTTAAGGCACATATTGCCCGGTATGAACGGCTCAGCGGCAAAACTGCCACAGAAACAATTGTGGTAGGTGCCATCACCATCCAGCTTCAAACCCACCGTGTTTTTGTTAAAGACAAGGAAATAAACCTAACTAATAAGGAATTTGAACTGCTGGCCTTTCTTGCGGAAAATTTGGGCTTAGTCTTTAACAAAGAAATATTGTTTGAACGGGTATGGGGTCTGGAAGCGGCAGGAGATACGGCTACGGTTATGGTGCATGTTAATCGTCTTCGGGAGAAAATCGAGCCAAACCCGGCCAAACCTGTATACATAGAAACTGTCTGGGGCGTAGGCTATAGAATGAAAAACGGCGAAACTAAAAGTTGACAGATGGGGACGGTACATGACAGTGCCATCCCCTTTTTGTCATCTTTTAACATTTACTAAAATGTGTTAATATTAAAGTATCTCTAAAGAAGCGGAGGTGAGTGCCATGTTGGATGAAAAAGTACGCTTGACTACCCTGACCAGTGCAGGCGGTTGAGGCGCTAAAATAGGGCCGGGTGTCCTAAGTAAGATTTTAGCAGGTCTGCCTAAAGCCACGGACAAAAATCTGCTGGTAGGTTTTGAGTCCAATGATGACGCTGCCGTTTATAAAATCAACGAAACAACTGCCATGATACACACAGTGGACTTTTTCCCACCCATGGTAGATGATGCCTATAGCTTTGGCCAGATTGCCGCGGCTAACGCTCTTTCGGATGTTTACGCTATGGGAGGCAAACCGGTTTTGGCCATGAACCTTTTGACTTTCCCCAATTGCCTTCCTTTGTCAGTAGTGGAAGCAATTCTACAGGGCGGGGCGTCCAAGGTCCTGGAGGCGGGAGCGGTGATTGCCGGGGGCCACAGCATTGAGGACAAGGAGCCCAAGTACGGTTTATGCGTTACCGGCTTGGTGCATCCCCAAAAAGTGCTTAAAAACGATGGTATTAAAACCGGGGATGTTCTTATTATCACCAAACCATTAGGTACAGGCATTTTGACCACAGCGGCCAAAGCCGACCTTTTGACAGACGAGGAAAATAAGACTGTCATCGCTTTGATGGCTACCTTGAACAAGGCCGCTGCCGAAGCGGCCCAGGACTTTAATATCCACGGTTGTACGGATATTACAGGTTTTGGTTTAATCGGGCATCTGGCAGAAATGACTGCCGATGGCAATCACACTATTGAACTGTGGGGCAGCAAGATTCCTGTGCTGCCTAAGGCTATGGAATTGGCCCGTATGGGGATTATTCCTGCCGGGGCATACAGGAACATGGACTATACTAAAGATAAGGTCATAAAATTGGCTGCATTGCCCCAGGAACGTCTGGATGTTTTCTATGACCCTCAGACTTCCGGAGGACTGTTGCTGAGCGTAGGAGAGGCAGAAGCAGAAAGCCTGGTTCAGAGGCTTCGGGCTGCAGGGGTAAATGGTGTGGCTATTGGCTGTGTTCAGGCTAAAGGTGAAAAAGCGGTTATCATTAAATAAGAAAGAGGCGTAGCTACAATAGGAAATAATCCTGTTGTTGCTATTTCCTCTTCTCTAATGAGTGGGAATGGCGGAAAACTTGTTGCCGGGTATTTTCCCGGGACAATTATTTAAAAATGTAATAAAGGCTTGCAAAAATTTTGTATTTTTTGTTACAATATTGGGTAGCATATAGGTAAACTGTAATGGGGATGGATCTGGCCTGGTGGCCAGCACGGACTTCAAACCCGGTTGTGAGGCGGTGATCCCGTCTTTGGTGTGTTCGATTCGCACCCGTTCCCGCCAATTTAGAATAATAATTATATATGGATTATTAGATTGAACTTAAAAACAAAGGAGTTTCTTATGGATTATGCAATGTTGCCAAAAGTTGATAGGGTTTTAGAAGAAACTGAAAAGCAAATCAAGGCTTGCCGCCCTGCTTGCAGTCATAGAGTTTTGGCTGCAGCCGTGCGGGAAGCTATTTCTTTTTTACGGGAAAACTGTGCTCAAGAGAAGCAGCTTACTAAGGATATTTTGTTTAACCGGGCTGTGGAATACAGTCTGACAGGATATTATGACAAAATGCAGCCTTCTTTGCGCCGGGTTATTAATGCTACCGGCGTGGTTTTGCATACTAATTTAGGAAGGGCACTGCTGGCACCTTCTGCCGCCCGGGCAGTATACGAATTGTCGGCAGGATATTGCAATCTGGAACTGAATCTTAAAAACGGCAAGCGAGGCAGCCGCTATGACCATGTTCGCCGGCTTCTTTGCCATTTGACAGGAGCGGAGGAGGCTCTGGTGGTAAATAATAATGCCGCAGCTGTAATGGTGACCTTGGACACTCTGGCTAAGGGCGGCGAGGCTATAGTATCACGGGGGCAGCTGGTGGAAATCGGCGGCAGTTTCCGCATTCCGGAAATTATTGAAAGCAGCCAGGCAGTTCTTAGGGAAGTAGGAACAACCAATAAAACCCATCTTCAAGATTACAAAAAAGCTATAAACGAGGGGACTGCTTGTTTGCTACAGGTACATCCCAGCAATTTCCACATGAGCGGGTTCGTGGAAGAGGTTTCTACGGCAGATTTGGCGGCTCTGGCCCATGAACATAATTTACCGCTGGTGTACGATTTGGGCAGCGGCTGTCTCTATCCTTTTGCCGCACAGGGCATTGGACGGGAGCCTTTGCCCCCACAGATTATTGCTGATGGTGCCGATGTGCTGACTTTTTCTGGGGACAAGCTGCTAGGCGGGGCTCAGGGCGGCATTATCGTAGGCAAGAAAAAATATTTGGAACCAATTATGAAAAATCAAATGCTCCGGGCCCTTCGGGTAGACAAGATGACCTTGGGAGCATTGGAAGCTACTTTGGCATTGTACCGGGATGGTCGGGAAAAGGAAATCCCCACGGTGGCCATGCTGACTGCCACAGAAGAAGAACTGAAAACCAAGGCGGAAAAATTGCAAAAAGACCTGGCCGCAAGTGGTATTCAGGCTATTGTCACGCAAGGATTAGCACCTGTAGGGGGAGGCTCTATGCCGGATGTGGAATTACCGGCCTGGGTTGTGGAAGTCAGTCCGGCCAAGGAAAGTATAGATACAATTCTGCAGAAACTTCGGGGCAAAGAGCCGGCGGTTTTGGCCTATGTCCACGAAGATAAATTGTGCTTTAATGCCCGGACCGTTACAGAAAAAGAAATTCCCGTTTTAAGCAGGCTGATTAAGGAAGTGCTGTCATGAAGCAGACTCATATTATCGTAGGTACTGCGGGACATGTGGATCATGGCAAAACGGCCTTGACACTAGCTTTAACCGGGGAAAATACCGATAGGCTGCCGGAAGAGAAACGCCGGGGACTGACTATTGTTAACGGTTTCGTACCGCTGGATTTAAAAAGCGGTCGCCGTTTGGGGCTTATTGATGTGCCGGGACATGAGCAATTCGTGAAAAATATGATGGCAGGAGTGGCTGGTATTGATATGGTCCTTCTGGTTATTGCTGCCGATGAAGGGGTTATGCCTCAGACTATCGAGCATTTGAATATTTTAAATCTCCTGGGCATTCACAAAGGAGTAGTGGCCATTACCAAAAGTGATTTAGCAGACGAAGAATGGATAACTATGATAGAAGGGGATATTAAAAATCTTCTGGCTGCCACTTCTCTCAAAGATGCTCCTATGATTGCCGTTTCTGCCCATACAGGATATCACATTGAGGAACTTAAAGCCTTGCTGGATCAGGTTGCTGCCACTGTGGTGGAGCGTCCTTCTGCAGGGTTATGCCGTCTGCCCATTGACAGAGTGTTCAGCAAACAGGGTTTTGGCACTATTATTACCGGAACTTTGTGGTCCGGTCGGGTGTCCAACGGCAAAGTTTTGGAACTGCTTCCGGAGGGTGTAGAACTGCGGGTGCGCAGTATTCAGGTCCATGGCATTCCGGTAGAGGAAGCTCAGGCCGGGCAAAGAACTGCCCTGAATTTAACAGGGGCAGAGGTAGATCAGGTAAAGCCGGGAAACTGGCTTTGCGAGCCGGGACTTTTAAAGGAAACCCACAGAGTTGATGTGTCTTTAACTTTATTGAAAAGTGCCAAAGCTATGGCGAAACATACCCATGTGCGGATTTTCCACGGCACGGAAGAAGTCCTGGGCAGAGTACGTCTTCTGGACAGAGAAATTTTGCAGCCGGGAGAAGAGTGCCTGTGCCAATTGGAATTGGAGCAGCCTTTGGCTCCTTTGCGGGGGGATAGGATGATTTTGCGCTCTTATTCTCCGGTAGTGACCATTGCCGGCGCTACAGTGTTGGATAGTAATCCCCTGCGCTACAAGCTCAGTCACCCTGACACCATGGCTATCATAGGCAGGAAGGCTAATTTGGATATCGGTCAAGGCATCCTTTCGGCACTGGAAGAAAAGGGAGGCATCTTATCTGCCAAAGAATTGGCCAAAGCAGCTCAGCTGCCGGAAGACCAGGCAGGACCGGCTATCGCCGATTTGCAGGTCATGGACAAAGTGGAAGCCTTAACTTTGGACAGCGTTCCCTATTATTATTCTGTTCAGACGGACAGCGTTTGGCGGAGCCAAGTACAGGATGCTCTGGCAGAGTATCACAAAGCCTTTCCTTTGCGCCGGGGCATTCCCTTAGCAGAATTCCGACAGAAAATTTTCAAAAAAATATCAGTTCGGCAATTTAATGCCCTGATGGAAGAATACCAAAAAGCAGGGCTCCTGACTTTATTGCCCGGTTCTTTGGCAGCGAAAACAGATTTTGTCAATAAGCCCAATGCAACTCAGGAAAAAGCCTTGGAAGCCATCAGCGTACAATTCATCAAGAACTTTTTCTCTCCGCCGGAATGGCCTGAGGTCATTGCTTCAGCCGGGATGAAACCGGCCGATGCACAGGAGTATCTGGGTTACTTATTGGATGCAGGGAAATTGGAAAAAATCGGCTCTGTACTATTTGCAGGAGGAGCAGCAGGGCAGGCCCGGGAACAACTGCAAAGAAAATACCCCGCCGAGTTTACCATAGCCCAGGCACGTGACGTGTGGGGCACCAGCCGGAAATTTGCCCAGATTATTCTGGATGCCATGGACAGTCAGGGTATTACTGAACGGGTCGGAGATGCACGTCGGTTTTTAAAATAATTTTTACGGAGACAAAAAATGGATTTCAATCAATTAAAAACTTTTGTGGCAGTAGTAGAAACCGGCAGTTTTTCCAGGGCCGGAGATAAGTTGTTTATTTCTCAGCCTACTGTGACTACGCAGATAAAGCTTCTGGAACAGGAATTGGCCCAGCAGCTTTTGATCAGGTCCACTACCGGCATTCGGACTACGGCAGCAGGTAATAAAATTTACGATTATGCGAAAAGAACCCTACGGGAACAGCAAAATGTGATTAACGAGTTTGGCAGGGCAGCAGATTTGCATCAGGTCTATATTTCCGCTTCTTCCATTCCCGGACAGTATTTACTGCCGGGGATTATTGCGGCTTTTCATAAGGCGAATGCTTCTATACGTTTATCCTTGTCTATTAGTGATAGTGCTAAGGCTTGCAAAGATGTTTTGGAGCGGAAAGCGGACATTGGTTTTTGCGGCAGCAGTGGGTTTGAACCGGGCTGTGATTATCATCCTATTGCCGATGACCCTTTGGTTATCATTACTCCCAATGAAGCTCCCTATAATGTCTTGACACCGGGACAGAATTTCCCGGAAGAGCTGTTGACTAAGTCCTCTTTTGTTACCCGGGAAGAAGGCTCCGGCAGCCGCAGGGAGTTTGAGGTGTGGCTCCACAGACGTTTGACTAAGGGTAACGTGAACATTACGGCACTCATTAACGAAAACCAAAGCATTATTAACACAGTGGCAGCAGGGGGAGGGATTTCCGTTATGAGCAAGCGGGCTGCGGCGGACTATATGAAACTAGGCCGTTTGTTATTTTTCCCCTTGGAAGGGACAGCTGACAGAAAATTGTATATGGTTAAACGCAAAAGAGCCAGACTTATGGGGAACGCAGCAGACTTCTACCAGTTTGTGATTAATTACATGAGCAAAGTTTGACAAAAATGATACAAAGGTGACTGTCACCTTTGTATCATTTGTAACGCAGGAAAAATGACCGGGAGAAATGCGTTTTGCAAACTATCTTAATTGCATATTTATTAGTTTATTTAATAATTCGACTTTCTTATAATTATAATGTTGCTTTTTATTTTGGCGTATGTTTAAATAGATAGAGAGAAAAAAATTTACATAAGAATAAAAAACTTTACAGGGAAAAGAGGTCAAGTTTTACATGGCTAAAATTTATGATGTCATTATTTTAGGCGCAGGACCGGCAGGCCTCAGTGCCGGCTTATATGCCGGACGCAGCCGCCTTTCCATCTTGATTATCGAAAAGGGTATTGATGGCGGGCAAATTGCCATTACTAACGAGATTGAGAATTATCCCGGTCAGGTGTTAGAAGGAGAAACAGGTCCTTCTCTTGTTGCCCGTATGACGGAACAGGCTAAAAAATTCGGCGCAGAACGGGTTAACGATACTATCAAATCTGTGGAGCTGAACGGTGACGTGAAAAAAGTAGTTTGCTCCAATGGCACCTACGAAAGTAAAACAATCATTATTGCTACCGGAGCCCACCACCGTAATATCGGCTGTGAGAATGAAGAGAAATTCATCGGCAAGGGCATTTCTTTCTGCGCTACCTGCGATGCCTCCTTCTTCGAAGATTTTGAAGTTTATGTAGTGGGCGGCGGCGATGCTGCCGTGGAAGAAGCTATGTATCTGACCAAGTTCGCCAGAAAAGTTACTATTATTCACAGACGTAACGAATTAAGAGCAGCAAAATCCATTCAAGAAAAGGCTTTTGCCAATCCCAAAATTGCTTTCATGTGGGATTCCGTAGTTGAGAAGGTGGACGGAGACGAGCTTCTCACCACTATGGTAGTGAAGAACGTGAAGACCGGCGAACTGACTACAGTGGAAGCTGATCCTGATGACGGTTTGTTCGGACTTTTCGGTTTCATTGGCTTACTGCCTAATACTGATTTGTTTGAAGGGATTATCGATATGGAAAAGGGTTATGTTAAAACCGACGATAACCTGCATACCAATATCCCCGGCGTGTTCGCAGCCGGCGATTTGCGTATCAAAGTATTACGCCAGGTTGTTACGGCAGCTGCAGACGGTGCTATTGCCGCTACAGAAGCTGAGCATTATTTGGCTAATAAAAAATAAAAATCAAAGGAGATTACCAACATGTTAGAATTAGACAAGACTACTTTTGAAGAAGAAGTACTAAAGGCATCCTGCAAGGTTGTAGTTGATTTTTATGGTAATGGCTGTGTATCCTGCGAAGCTTTAATGCCTCACGTTCATGCTTTGGCTGAAAAATACGGCAGTGATAAGCTGAAATTCTGTGCATTAAATACTTCCAAAGCTCGTCGTTTGGCTATTGGCCAAAAGATTTTGGGGCTGCCGGTGATTGCTGTTTACGAAAACGGTACTATGATTGACTCCTGTGTAAAAGAAGCAGCTACTCCAGAAGCAGTAGAAGCCATGATTAAAAAATATTGCTAATTGTTCAGGTAGCTAGCCCTCGGGCTTTCTATAAAAATTGAAGAAGGAGGATTTGACATGAGCATTTTATCCGGTAAAAAAGTCATAATTATTGGCGACCGTGATGGCGTGCCGGGCGATGCCATCGCCGCATGTGCTAAATCCGCAGGGGGAGAAGTAGTCTTTTCTTCCACGGAATGCTTTGTTTGAACGGCCGCAGGTGCAATGGATCTGGAAAACCAGAAGAGAGTTAAGGAGTTCGCTGAAAAGTTTGGCCCTGAGAACGTAGTTGTTCTTTTGGGGGCTGCAGAAGGCGAAGCTGCCGGCCTCGCTGCTGAGACGGTTACCAATGGTGACCCTACTTATGCAGGTCCATTGACTGGAGTCCAGTTAGGACTCAAAGTTTACCATGTTTGCGAGCCTGAAATAAAGGCGGAATTCGATCCCAAGATTTATGATGACAATGTTGGAATGATGGAAATGGTTCTTGATGTTGACGATATCAGCAATGAAATGAAACCTATCCGCGATCAGTATTGCAAGTTTTAACTAATGAGGGCGGTAGAAATGCCGCCCTTGTTTTTTACCTAATTCAGAGAGTAACGCGGTAGCGTAAACCATAAAAAATCAGCAAGATGAAAGGATGATCATAAGGTGAAAAGCGTAATTAAAGGTACAGGTTATATTTTGGTGCATACACCGGACATGGTTCTGCACAACGGTACAACCCAGACAACGGAACGTATTGTTAATCCAGATGGAGAGTACTTGAAAGAATTGCCCAATCATATCAGAACTTATGAAGATGTGCTTGCTTATTGGCCTAACCAGGTTTATATCGGCAACAAGACACCCCAGGAACTGGCCAAAGTGGAACAGCCGTGGTATGACAAAACCTGCGACGTTAATGATAGAATGGGAAGATTTGGCCAGATAATGCCTCAGGAAGAATTTATTTTGTTAATGCAGGCTTGTGATGTTTTTGAATTGATTTATTTGGACAAAGCTTTCGTAGCTGCTCACAAAGCACAGTTGGCGGCCAATCCTTTAATAGACGAAACAATTATGGCCCGCATTAATGAAGGTGTGGACAAAGCAGAAGTAGAGCGTCTGGTAAAAGAAGAGCATTCCGAAGGCTTGTATAATAAGGGCGTATTAGTAGGCGCGGTGAACCGTGCTCATGATATCGATACAAATTTGTCCGCACATGTAATGCTGGAAAACATTGTGTCCAAAGCATCTTCCGTACTTTCTTTATTGGCAGCGGTACATAATGCCGGCATTGCCAAAGAAGAAGTGGAATATGTTATTGACTGCTGCGAAGAGGCGTGCGGTGATATGAACCAAAGAGGCGGCGGCAATTTTGCCAAAGCTGCTGCAGAAATAGCCGGACTCTCCGGTGCTACAGGCTCTGACTGCCGCGGATTCTGTGCCGGGCCCTCTCACGCTATCGTGGAAGCAGCTGCGCTGGTTGCGGCCGGTGCCTATAAAACAGTAGTTGTTACAGCCGGTGGCTGTACTGCTAAACTAGGCATGAATGGTAAGGACCATGTGAAAAAAGGTATGCCTATCCTGGAGGACTGCTTAGGTGGCTTTGCTGTTGTGATCACCCAAAATGATGGAGTAAATCCGGAAATCAATTTAAATATTCTGGGACGTCATACGGTAGGAACCGGCTCTGCACCTCAAGCAGTAATTTCCAGTCTGGTTACCGAACCTTTGGACAGAGCAGGGCTGAAAGTAACTGACATTGACAAGTTCTCGCCGGAAATGCAAAACCCGGATATTACTAAACCGGCCGGAGCAGGTGATGTGCCGCTGGCCAATTACAAGATGATTGCCGCTTTGTCTGTAAAACGCGGTGACATTCAAAAAGCCGACATGATGAAATTTATTGAAGAACACGGCATGACCGGCTGGGCTCCCACTCAGGGTCATATTCCTTCCGGCGTTCCCTGCCTGGGCTTTGTTCGTGACAATATGCTGAAAGGCAAGATTCACAAAGTTATGGTTATTGGCAAGGGCTCTTTGTTCCTGGGCCGTATGACCAATCTTTTTGATGGTGTATCCTTTGTGGTAGAAGCCAACGATGGCAAGAAGGAAGAAACAGGTGTTAGCGAAGAAGCCGTGAAGAGCTTGATTGCCAAAGCCATGAAAGAATTTGCCAATGCTTTAATGGCACAAGCAGAAAAGAAATAAGGAGGTCATTGGAATGAGTGAATTAGAAAAAAGCATCGCCAAGACCTTCCTGCAAATGGCGGAGGGTTTGGAAAGCGGTTCTTTCACCTCTCGTCCCAAAATTGCTTTAACCGGTATGGGCAGTGAACACGGTGAGGCTAATGCCATGGCGGCAGCTGCAGCAGCGGCAAAACAGGGTGTGGATGTGTACTACATCGGCAGCCTGGAAGCTTCCGGTGTTCATACTGTTCACGTGGCAAATGACGAGGAAGGTCATAAAAAGATGGAACAAATGGTGGAGGCAGGAGAAGTGGATGGTGCCGTAACCATGCATTTTCCTTTCCCCATTGGTGTGTCAACTGTCGGCAGGGTAGTGTGTCCTGCTAACGGCAGAGAAATGTATATTGCTACTACCACCGGTACTTCCAGTGCAGACCGTATTGAAGGTATGATTAAAAATGCTATTTACGGAATTATTACTGCTAAAACAGCAGGAATGAAAGAACCTACGGTAGGCATCTTAAATATAGATGGAGCCCGTCAGACAGAAATCGCCCTCAATCAATTGATTAAAGGCGGTTACAGCATGAAATGGGCTATGTCCTCCAGGGCTGACGGCGGCGCTGTCATGAGAGGTAATGACGTACTGGAGGGAACTCCCGACGTATTGGTTTGCGACTCCCTCACGGGCAATGTGCTGATTAAAATGATGTCAGCTTATTGCACAGGGGGCAGTTTTGAGGCAGTAGGCGCAGGCTATGGCCCCGGTATCGGCAAAGGCTACGAGAAATTAATTCATATTATTTCCCGTGCTTCCGGAGCACCTTTGATTACCAATGCATTGCTTTATGCTGCGGAGATGGTAAGAGGTAAGGTTTTCCAAGTCTCCAAAGAGGAATTTGCCGCCGCAGAAAAAGCGGGGTTGGATGCTATTCTGGCTGCTCACAAAGAAGCAGCTAAAGGCGCAGCCACAGAAGAAAATGTTATTGCACCTCCTGGGGAACCTTGCACAGCCAGCATTCCCGGTATCGAAGTTATGGACCTGGAAGACGCAGCTAAAGCTCTGTGGAAAGCCGGCATCTATGCAGAAACAGGCATGGGTTGCACCGGACCACTAGTCATGATGAGCGAAGCTAATCACGACAAAGCTTTAGAGATTCTCCAAAAGGCCGGATTTGTAGGGTAGCGATAGATGCGGCCACACGCTGTAAATCTTCCTTCGTTGTGAAGTAGCCCAGAGACAGGCGTACAGTGCCACGGGGAAAGGTACCTAAAGTTTTGTGGGCGTTGGGAGCGCAGTGGAGTCCGCAGCGGGTCATGATGCCGAATTGCTGTTCCAGCTGGAATGAGGCGTCGCCGTTATCAAGATTAGTGAAGTCTAAAGAGACGACGCCAACTTGTCTGGCGGCATCACAAGGACCGACGATTTTAACATGCAAAGGTTTTAACAAGGACAGGAGCTCTTGAGTTTGCTCCTGTTCTTTTTTATGAATATTTTCTATGCCAATTTTTTTAATGAACTTCAAAGCAGCGTGGAGACCGAAAATCCCCGGTAGATTTATGGTGCCTGATTCAAATTTATCCGGCAAAAAATCAGGCTGTATTTCGCTGTCGGAAGCGCTGCCGGTGCCACCGGTAATAAGAGGCCGGAGCTGATCGGCAAAAGCACGGTCAAGAAGCAGGGCACCGATGCCTTGGGGACCCAATAGGCCTTTGTGTCCGGGAACACAGAGCGCGGCCAAATGCAGCTTAGCAAAATCTATGTCCAGATGTCCTGCTGTCTGAGCAGCATCTACTGCCAAGGGAAGCTTGCGCTCAGCACAAATGCGCGCCACTTCTTCTAAAGGGAAAAGCGTACCGCTTACATTAGAAGCATGGCTTACTATCACAAGCCTTGTATTATCTTTGATTAACGGAAGAATATCTTTGGCGTGGGTTTCCCCGGCCTTATTGGCGGGTATCCGGGAAAATGTTACTCCTATTTTTGTTAAATCAGTGAGAGGTCTCATCACCGCATTGTGCTCCATGCTGCTGACGATAACATGGTCGCCGGGATTTAGATAACCACGCAATAGAGTGTTCATCCCCCAGGTGGCGCCGGGAGTGAAAATCACTCTTTCTACACCATCTTGAAAATGAAAAAGCTCAGCCAGCATTTCCCTTGTCTCCAGAACAGTCATTCCGGCCTGGGCGGCAGCACTATAAGTGCCACGGTTAATATTAGACCCGTTAGATGTGATATAGTGGGCCATGGCTTCACCCACACCGGGGGCCTTAGGGAAAGAGCTGGCTCCCTGGTCAAAATAAAGTTTCTCCATATAATCCTCCTGAATACGTGATATGCTCCCATCACTTAATCACTACGTGATGCAAAGAGGGGGGCTTCAAACAACATTGACAGCATTAAGGTTGTCAGACCGCTTAATCGCTACGTGATGCAAAGAGGGGGCCTTCAAACAACATTGACAGCATTAAGGTTGTCAGACCACTTAATCGCTATGTGATGCAAAGTGGGGGGCTTCCCGACAATGTTTGGAAAATTTAATGCCACCGGCACTATTTTGTTGCACTCAAGCTTGTGGCGAAAGGCAGTCTGTTGTAAACACGGATTTTCTTGCTTTTCTTTATATTATATACTGTCTATGATAACTTTTCTATCTTTACTTTATAAAATCTATTAATAATTAGAGCGGCTTATTACTAATCTCTATTGGTCTTTTGTTTCTGCCTCTGGCATAATGAAATCAACAATAATTTCACTTAACAAGAGGTGTAATATGAAAAAGGTAAATTGGTTTGTGATTGTGGCCGGCGTGGCTGTAGGCCTGGCCGCATTAGGTTTGACACTGCTAGGCAATCCGGCAAATATGGGTTTCTGTATTGCCTGCTTTGAACGTGATATAGCGGGTGCTCTGGGTTTGCACAGTGCTAAAGTGGTCCAGTATGTGAGACCTGAAATTGTTGGCTTGGTACTAGGTTCCTTCCTCATGTCCTTATGCACAAAGGAATTTAGAACTAAGACAGGCTCTGCTCCGGCCACTCGTTTTGTGTTGGGCGCTATGGTAATGATTGGAGCCCTAGTATTTTTAGGCTGTCCCCTGCGTATGGTTATTCGGCTGGGCGGCGGTGACGGCAGTGCGATTCTTGGTCTGGTTGGTTTTGTTATTGGTATTGCCATAGGCGTTGCCTTCTTGAACAAAGGCTTCTCCTTGAAACGTGCCTATGACGGCAGTGCTGTAGAAGGATCTATGCTCCCTTCTGTTATGCTTGGACTTTTGCTGATGGTTATTATAGCCCCGACCTTGTTCAAGTTCAGTAAGGCAGGTCCCGGTTCTATGCATGCTCCTTTTATGACTGCTTTGGGTGTATCCTTGCTTATCGGCGTTCTGGCTCAGAAAGCCCGTCTGTGCATGGTAGGCGGTATTCGTGACGTTATGTTGTTCAGAGATTTTAAATTGCTTTATGGTTTTGTGGCTATATTTTTCACCATTCTTATTGGCAATCTTGCTTTAGGCAGTTTTCGTTTTGCTTTCAGTGGACAGCCCATTGCTCACAGCGCCGTTTTGTGGAACATTCTCGGCATGGTAGTTGTGGGATGGGGTTCCGTGCTTTTGGGTGGTTGTCCTTTGCGTCAGCTGATTTTGGCCGGGACCGGCAATGGCGATTCTGCTGTAACTGTCTTTGGTATGATTGTCGGTGCTGCTATTGCTCATAACTTTGCCTTGGCAGGCAGCCCCGATACAATAGATAAGGCCACAAAAGCATTGAAAGTAGGCGGTATCGGATTTAATGGTCAGGTTGCAGTCTTTGTCTGCTTAGCAGCACTTTTGGCTGTTTCATTATGGAATTCACGTCAGGAGGTAAAAAAATAATGGTAGATGCGAGAGGCTATGTTTGTCCCATGCCCGTAATCATGGTCAAAAAAGCAGTGGAAGCCAATGCTCCGGATACACTGGAGGTCATGGTGGATGAGACCTGTGCCAAGGAAAATGTAACAAGGTACGCAGAGAGCGCAGGTTACAAGGTAGCAGTTACCCGGGAAGGGGAGGACTTTAAATTAGTACTGACAAAATGATTAGATATATAGCAACTTTTCATACTCATTTAGGAGCGCTGTTGACTTTTAAGACATTGGCTAAAGCCGGGTTAGAGGCTCAGATGGCTCCTGTACCCAGAAAACTCAGCTCCTCCTGCGGCACCTGTGTATTCTATAGTGCGGCAGAGCCCCATCTGGAGCTGATGAGTGAAGAAGTGGAAGCCGTATACGAAATGAACGGGCAGGAATATAAACAAATAATGAGTAATGAGTGACATACTTCCGCCACTTAATCACTAGGTGATTTGAAGTGTGGAATTCTCGGGCAAATAGCCTATTGGCTGGAGCAAGCGAGCTAGCCCCGTGTGTCCCACAGTTGGCTGTTTAAGTAGAATACTTTGGAAAAATCGAAGGAGGACCTGGGGTTGCGGGCCCTCTTTTTCCTATAATCTGTCTACTTTAGAATATTTCTTTTAAAAAACTCTATTATATTAGTTAGAGAAGCGGTATAATCAATTAAAACATTGCATTATTCTGAAAAAATTATTATAAATTAGGTATAATAAATTTTTTTAGGTCTAAGGTTTTTATCTAAACATTTACCTGTAAAGGGGAGGAAAAAATGAGACTTGAACTAAAGCGGTTTGGTACTACAGAAAAAACTGCCGAAAGACTTTATGGCGACATGGCCAGAAGGCTGACAGCAGGCTCTAACGGGATTTGCCCGGTAGATTTAGCTCTGAGCTTCGTTACTATGTGTCTTAGCCAGTCTTGCGGAAAATGCGTACCTTGCAGAATCGGATTAAAACAAATTACCAATATCCTCCAAGACATTTTGGACGGCAAGGGCAGCAAGTTTTCCCTGGAATTGCTCAGGAGAACAGCAGACAGTATTGCTCAGTCTGCCGACTGTGCCATTGGCATCGAGGCGGCCCATATTGTCATTGCCAATTTAAAAAATTATCCGGAAGACTATCACGAACATATTGCCAAAAACAGATGCCTGGGCAGCTTTAGCGCTCCTGTGCCCTGTGTGGAAATGTGCCCGGCCAATGTGGATATCCCCGGCTATATTGCCCTTATTAAAAATGGGCGCTATGCTGATGCTGTACGCCTGATTCGTAAGGATAATCCTATGGTTACGACTTGCGGTTATATTTGTGACCATCCTTGTGAGAAACACTGTCGGCGGAAACTAATGGATGATTCTCTTAATATCCGCGGACTGAAACGTTTCGCCGTGGACAAGGCCGGGGTAGTACAGCCGCCGATTAATATGCCTGCCACAGGCAAAAAGGTTGCCATAGTAGGCGGCGGGCCATGCGGTCTCAGCGCTGCCTATTTCCTACAGCTCATGGGACACGAAGTTACCATCTATGAGCGCAGGAAACAATTGGGAGGCATGCTGCGCTACGGTATTCCCGAATATCGTCTGCCTCGTCATTTGCTGGACCGTGATATTAATGCTATTCTGGCTACCGGAGTAAAGGTTAAGACGGACAGTGATGTTGCTGCCAGTGGAGATTACGAGAAATTAAGCAAAGTAAATGATGCTGTATATATTGCCGTAGGCGCCCAGAACCACTCTCAAGTGCGGGTGGCCGGTGAAGATGGCCAAAATGTTATGTCCGCAGTAGAAATGCTGCGCAAGATTGGCGATGGTGTACATCCTGATTTTACCGGCAAGACGGTAGTAATTATAGGCGGCGGTAACGTTGCCATGGACGTTACCAGAACCAGCGTGCGGTTGAATGCAGCAAAGGTATATTGCGTATATCGTCGCCGGAAGAATGATATGACGGCAGATATGGAAGAAGTAGAGGGCGCTTTGGCAGAGGGAGCCGAAATCCTGACCATGCGGGCACCTGACCATATTGAGCTGGATAAACAGGGCAAGGCTGTGGCGCTGTGGGTAAAGCCGCAATTGTCCGGCAAGATAGATGCCAGCGGTCGTCCGGCACCGGTAGATTCCGATGAACCGGCAGAGCGCATTGCAGCTGATTATGTTATTGTGGCCATTGGCCAAAAAGTAGAAAGCGAGCCTTTTGCTCAGGCCGGGTTCCCAATAAAAAGAGGAACTCTTACGACCTTGGCAGGAGAAAAAGTTTTCCCGGACAAAAATATTTTCGCCGGTGGCGAATGCGTAACCGGTCCCAATGATGCGATTCGCGCCATTGCTGCCGGGAAAGTTGCCGCGGCTAATATTGATGAATACCTGGGCGGCAAGCATAAGATTAGCGTAGATGTTGCTATTCCTGCTGCTACAGTTGATTTGACACCGGCCTGGGGGCGCACTAATACCTCTTTGCGAGTTGCCTTTGAGCGCAAACAGGATTTCAATTGCATTGAAAACGGCTTAACAGATTTAGGAGCAGAGTATGAATGCAATCGGTGTCTAAGATGCGATTACTATGGCATGGGCCAATTGAGAGGAGGGAGGAATACAAAATGGTAAAGCTGACTATTAACAATAAAGAAATTCAAGCAGTGGAGGGTACCACCATTTTGGAAGCGGCTAAAAGTGCCGGCATTGTTATTCCTACTCTTTGTTACTTCAAAGGATTGAATGAAATAGGCGCCTGCCGGGTTTGCATGGTGGAATTGGAAGGCCAGGACTCTAAGCTCTTTGCAGCATGTGAAACCTATGTAACAGACGGCATGAATGTTTACACTGATTCGACCAGAGCTCGTAAGGTCAGACGGGATAATATCCGTCTGATTCTTTCCCAACATGATTGCCATTGTCCTACTTGTCCGCGGAGCGGTAACTGCTCCCTGCAAAGTTTGGCCAACAAATTAAACATTATAGACCATCCTTACAAAGCAGAATACCAAAAAGAAATTAACTGGGATTTATCTGCCCCTTTGATTAAAAACGCTGCCAAGTGTATCAAGTGCATGCGTTGTATTCAGGTTTGCGATAAAATTCAAAGCTTGAAGGTCTGGGACTTGGCTAATACCGGTTCCCGTACTTGCGTAGATGTGAGAGACAACCTGACTATTAACGAAGTAGACTGCAGCTTCTGCGGTCAATGTATTACCCACTGCCCGGTTGGCGCTTTAGGGGCCAGAGACGATACAGAAAAAGTTCTGGAATATATTGATGATCCGGAGTGCATCACCGTGGTTCAGGTAGCGCCGGCGGTGCGTACTGCCTGGGCGGAGACATTTGGTATGGAGCGGGAAAAAGCCACACCCAAGAGAATGGCTGCTGCTTTACGTCAGTTAGGGTTTGACTATGTCTTTGACACTAACTTTGGCGCAGACTTGACAATTATGGAAGAAGGCAGCGAATTCGTAGAAAGATTTACCCACAAAGATAAGTATAAGTGGCCCATGTTTACTTCCTGCTGTCCGGGTTGGATGAGATTTATCAAGTCTCAATTCCCAGCCTTTATAGATAATGTATCTACGTCAAAAAGTCCTCAGCAAATGTTTGGAGCCACCACGAAGAGCTACTTTGCCCAGCGTATAGGAGTGGATCCTCACAAGATTCGCTGCATTTCGGTAATGCCCTGCGTAGCGAAAAAATCCGAGTGCGCATTGCCTACCATGAAGGATGCCTGCGGTGACCCGGATGTAGATATTGTTATTACAACAAGAGAATTCGACAGAATGCTGAGACAGAAGAGTATTGTCCTTGACAACTTGCAGGAAGAAGAATTCGATTCTCCTTTAGGCAGTGGTACCGGTGCAGCTATTATTTTCGGGGCTACCGGAGGTGTAATGGATGCTGCTTTACGGTCTGCTTATTTCTTGGTCACCGGTTCCAATCCTGATCCTGATGCTTTCTATCAGGTCCGCGGCATGAAGGGCTGGAAAGAAGCCAACTTTGATATACCGGGAGCAGGAACTGTACGCATTGCCGTGGTCAGCGGTCTGGGTAATGCCAGAAAAATAATGGAAGCTTTGGCCGCGGGAGAAGTGGAGTATGATTTTGTGGAAGTCATGGCTTGCCCTGGCGGCTGCTCCGGCGGCGGCGGACAGCCCATTGTGGATGGCGAGGAATTGGCAGATGAACGCGGACAGGTATTGTGGAGGCTGGATAAAAATTCCCAGCTCCGCTACAGTCACGAAAATCCAGACATCCAAGAGCTGTACAAGAGCTATTTGGGCAAACCTTTGAGCGAAAAGGCCCATCATTTACTTCACACCGACCAGCATGGCTGGCGCATGCCCAACGAAAAGTAAAATGCGCATATTGGCGTGATACTTTGTCATAGACAGGCATCAGGCACTGGGATGAAATGTACCTGTTCTATCCCATGGTCTGCTGCCTGTCTATTTCGCGTTGCACATCCAATCTTCGCATTTCACATGTACGGATGTGGTATAATATGCTTATGACGAATATTAGGAGCGATGATTAATGAATTTAGAAACACGGAGATTGAAGCTTGTTCCATTAACGACTAAACAATTAAAATTATGGCTGGAAAGTATTCCGCATCTGACTGATGAGTTGGAATGCATTTATCCGGGAGATATGCTGGAAGGCAAATTGCAGGAAGCAGTTGCCGCCCAATTAAAAATGGCTATGGAAGATGAAGAAAATAGTCAATGGCACACCTTCTGGTTCCTGCTGCGCAAAGCGGACAAGATGTTTATTGGCGCTGCTGATTTTAAGGGGGCACCCAATGCCGCAGGAGAAGTGGAACTGGGCTATGGCCTGAATAAAATCTTTCAGGGCCAGGGTTATATGACCGAAGCTGTGGAAGCCTTGTGCCAATGGGCTAAAGAGCAACCGGGAGTCCGGCATATTATGGCACAGACAGAACTGGCCAATATTGAAAGTGAGTCTATTTTGCAAAAATGTGGTTTTCAGGCAGATAGTAAAAACGCCAAAACCATTACCTGGCGATTGTAATTCTGTATATGTTACAAACATACGAATAGACAAAGAGTACAATAAAAAGCACACTACTGGAACATCTTACAGTAGTGTGCTTTTGTTTGTAAACCACGAGAAGCGCCTATTTTATGCTAATTGTAAGATTTTTAAGAAAGCTTAATAATAGATAAAGAAAAATTTTATTGCAATAAGAGAGAAAAACTTGCAATTTTCAGAATTATATGGTAGTATTTGTTTAACACTGAAATAAAAAGTTTAACAGAGCAACTTTTTTTATTAGAAGAAAAGAGGCGATGGGAAAAATCAAAGGTGAAAGGGGAAGAAAAAACTATTAGAGTACGCACAATTTTTTACAACATTTTTCCGCAATGCTTTTTACAACATGATTTTTCAATTCATTATCAACAACATTAAGGAGGATTTACAATGAAAAAAATAGGCTTATTACCGCGGCTGATTATTGGTCTTATTTTAGGTATTGCTATTGGTAAGATGGGTGTTCCCGGTTTAGTAAGAGTTTTAGCAACGTTTAATGGTATTTTCGGTAATTTCTTAGGATTCGTTATTCCCTTGATCATCATTGGTTTTATTGTTCCCGGTATAGCTGATTTAGGTAAAGCTGCCGGCAAATTATTAGGCATCACTACTTTGATTGCTTACTGCTCTACGATTATTGCAGGTTGCCTGGCATTCTTCACCAACCATGCTTTGCTGCACAATTTCGTAAGTGCCGGAACCGTTGGCCAATTGGCAAATCCGGAAAAAGGCTTGCTGCCCGGTTTCTTTAATATAGATATGCCTCCTATTATGGGAGTTATGAGCGCACTGCTGATTGCCTTTGTTCTAGGTATCGGTATTGCTGCCTGCAACGGTGTTACCTTAAAGAACGTTATGCACGAATTCCAATCTATCGTAGAAAAAGTTATCAGCAATATTGTCATTCCTTTACTTCCTCTGCACATTTGCGGTATTTTCGCCAACATGACTAATGCCGGCCAAATTGCTGCTATCATGTCCGTATTCGCTAAAGTATTCGTAGTAATTATCTGCTTACACATTGTTATTCTGGTTTTCCAATACACCATCGCAGGAACTGCTGCCGGTGCTAATCCCTTCAAATTATTGAAAGGAATGATTCCTGCTTATCTGACTGCCATTGGCACTCAATCTTCTGCTGCTACTATTCCTGTTACTCTGGCTTCTACCAAGAAAAATGGTGTTGCTGCAGGAATTGCTGACTTTGTTATCCCACTTTGTGCTACAATACATTTATCAGGCAGTACCATTACTCTTACCAGCTGCACCATGGCTGTGTTATTATTAAATGGTAAGCCTATTGAATTCGGTAACATGTTTGGTTTCATTCTGATGTTAGGCGTTACCATGGTTGCTGCTCCCGGCGTACCGGGCGGTGCAGTAATGGCAGCTCTTGGTATTTTGCAAAGCATGTTGGGTTTCACTGCCGATCAACAAGCTCTGATGATTGCCCTGTACTTAGCTCAGGATAGTTTTGGAACAGCCTGCAATGTAACAGGTGATGGGGCTATCGCAGTTTTGGTTAACAAAATTGCCGGTAATAAAATTGCACCCAAAACTGATGAAGAACTGATCGCAGAAGCCGAAGAAGCATAAGTGAAATTAGCTCGTCTGTAGAAACTAATTAGTTTGGGAGGATAATGAGATGACAGTTACATTAAAAACAATTGAAGAAGCTCGTGAAGTATTGCAGGGCGTAGCCAAAAAGACTCCCCTTATTGAATCTCCTGTTTTGGGCAGCAAGGTAGGCGGCGAAGTTTATTTCAAGTACGAAAATCTGCAAAAAACCGGTTCTTTTAAAATCAGAGGTGCTGTTAATAAAATTGCGCACCTGACCAAAGAAGAAGCAAAACGTGGGGTTATAGCGGCTTCTGCCGGTAATCATGCCCAGGGTGTTGCTTTGGGTGCTACGGCTAAAGGTATTAAAGCTACCATTGTTATGCCTGCTACCACTCCCTTGGCTAAGGTTTCCGCTACTAAAGGCTACGGCGGCAATGTAATTCTGGAAGGGGCAGCCTTTGACGAAGCCTATGCCAAAGCTTTAAAAGTGCAAAAAGAAACTAATGCTGTTTTTGTCCATCCTTTCGATGATGAATATGTTATTGCCGGTCAGGGCACTATTGCCCTGGAAATTCTGGAAGATCTCCCCGATGTTGACATGGTAGTTGTACCTGTAGGCGGCGGCGGTATGATTTCCGGTATTGCGGCAGGGCTGAAACTTTCCAATCCCAAGATTAAAGTTATCGGTGTGGAATCAGCTGCTGTTCCTTCTATGGTAGAATCCATAAAGAAGGGCAGGCTGACTACTGTTCCTGCGGGTGTGACCGCCGCGGAGGGCATCAATGTAAGGACTCCCGGTAAAATCACCTACAAAATGGTTAAGAAATATGTAGACAAGATTGTTACTGTAACCGAAGACGAAATCGCCGAAGCTATGTTATACCTGATTGAAAAGGGCAAGAACTTGGCAGAAGGCGCCGGTGCAACTCCTCTGGCTGCTGTTTTGGCCGGGAAGATTAAATGCAAAGGCAAGAAGGTTGTACTGATGGTTTCCGGTGGCAACGCCGATATTACCTTCATCAACAGAATCATTAATAAAGCCTTGTTGTTGGAAGGCAGAAGAGCTGAGTTCAAGGTTATTATGGAAGACAGATGCGGCGAAACTGCCAAACTGTTGAAATTAATCTCCGATAACAATGCCAATATTCTGTTCATCACTCAGAGTATGTATGATTCTGAACTGGAAGAAGTGGAAAGCCAGGTAATGACTCTGGTTCTGGAATGTAGTGATATGAATCACAGGAACCTTATTGCCAAGAAAATTAAAGAAGCAGGTTACAGACTGATTAAATAAGTTACAGCCCCTCAAAAACAGGGCCGGGTCATAATGATTCGGTTCTGTTTTTTTGCGTGCAAGAAATATTATTTATGTAATAGAAAATCTTGCACATTTGCTCAAATTGTGCTATTATTGGTTAAAAGGTGATGAATTTTATTTCACACTTATTTGTTGTAATTTCGTGGAGGAGGATTAGAAATGACAAAGTTAATGAAGACAATGGATGGTAACACTGCGGCTGCCTATGTATCATATGCATTCACAGATGTAGCGGCAATTTTCCCGATTACACCATCGTCACCCATGGCAGAACACGTTGATGAGTGGGCTACCCAAGGTGTCAAGAACATGTTTGGTCAGACAGTAAAGGTTATGGAAATGCAGGCAGAAGGCGGTGCTGCCGGTGCTGTCCATGGTTCTTTACAGGCCGGAGCCCTGACTACCACTTATACTGCTTCTCAAGGTCTACTTTTGATGATTCCTAATATGTATAAAATTGCCGGGGAATTATTGCCCGGTGTTTTCCACGTAGCTTCCCGCGCTTTGGGTACTAATACCCTGTGCATTTTCGGCGACCAAAGAGACGTTATGGCTTGCCGTCAAACGGGTTTCGCTATGCTGGCTGAAGGCAGCGTACAACAAACCATGGATTTGTCCGCAGTTGCTCACTTGGCTGCTATCAAAGGCAGCATTCCTTTCCTGAACTTCTTTGACGGTTTCCGTACTTCTCACGAAGTGCAAAAAATCGAAGCTTACGATTACAAGGATTTATTTGCCCTGGCTGACAAAGAAGCCGTAAAAAAATTCCGGGACAGAGCTACTAACCCTGATCATCCCACCACTAAAGGCACCTTGGAAAACGGTGACGTTTATTTCCAGCAACAGGAAATCGTTAACAAATACTATGATGCCCTGCCTGATATCGTAGAAGAATACATGGAAAAAATCACTAAACTGACCGGCAGAGAATACCATCCTTTCGTTTACTACGGCGCACCCGATGCTGACAGGATCATTGTTACCATGGGTTCTTTGACCGAAGCAACGGAAGAAACTGTTGATTATTTGAATGCCAAAGGCGAAAAAGTAGGACTCCTGAGAGTTCATCTGTATCGTCCTTTCTCCCTGAAATATTTCTTCAAGTATCTGCCTAAAACAGTTAAGAAAGTTGCTGTTTTGGATCGTACCAAGGAACCGGGTTCTTTGTGTGAACCTTTATTCCTGGATGTGGCCAATGCTTTCTCCGTAGAGCGTCCGGAAGTCTGTGTAGTAGGCGGACGTGCCGGCGTAGGCGGCAAGGACACCACTCCTTCTCATATTTTGAGCGTTTTCGAAAACTTAAAATTGGCTGAACCTAAGAACCACTTTACCGTAGGTATTGTGGATGATGTGACCAATACATCTCTGACCGTTGGTGAAGATATTGATACCACTCAAGTGGGAACCACTGCCTGCAAGTTCTGGGGTCTGGGTTCTGATGGCACAGTAGGCGCCAACAAGAGCGCTATTAAGATTATCGGCGACCATACTGATATGTATGCTCAGGCTTATTTTGCCTATGATTCCAAGAAATCCGGCGGTATTACCGTTTCGCACTTACGTTTTGGTAAGAACCCCATCAGGTCAACATATCTGGTTGACAAGGCAGCTTTCGTTGCTGTGCACAACCAGTCCTATGTTCATAAATATGATGTATTGGCCGGACTGAAAAAGGGCGGCACCTTCCTGCTGAACTGCATTTGGAATCAGGAGCAATTAGACAAGGAATTGCCCGCTGCCATTAAACAATACATCGCTAAAAACGATATTAAGTTCTATACCATCGATGCTGTGGGCATTGCTCAAAGCATTGGTCTGGGCGGACGCATTAATATGATTATGCAGGCTGCTTTCTTCAAGCTTGCTAATATTATTCCTATTGCTGATGCGGTTAAATACCTGAAAGAAGCAGTGGTTTCATCCTATGGCACCAAAGGAGAAAAAGTTGTCAAGATGAACTATGATGCCATCGACAAAGGCGTGGAAGGCATTGTAAAGGTGACAGTTCCTGCAGGCTGGGCTACTGCTACAGATGCTCCTAAGGCTGCAGAAAATGTACCGGAATTCGTCAGTAAAATTCTTGAACCTATTAACAGACAAGAGGGAGATAAACTGCCTGTCAGCGCTTTTGCTAAATTAGCTGACGGCGCTTATCCTCTGGGCACTGCTGCCTATGAAAAGAGAGGCGTGGCTATTAACGTTCCGGAATGGAACAAAGCAAACTGCATCCAATGTAACCAATGTGCTTTTGTTTGCCCTCACGCTGCCATCCGTCCGGCTCTGCTGACTGATGAAGAAGTGAAGAGTGCGCCGCAAGGCTTTGGGACAATTCCCGCTATGGGTGCTAAGGGACTGAACTTCCGTATGGTAGTCAGCGTTATGGACTGCCTGGGCTGCGGAAACTGTGTAGATGTTTGCCCTGCCAAGGAAAAAGCTTTGGTTATGAAACCCTTTGCTTCACAAGCAGCTTTGGCTCCTCTGTGGGATTATGCAGTCAAAGATGTTAAGCCTAAAGACAATCCTATGAGTAAATTCACCGTCAAGGGCAGTCAGTTTGAGCAGCCCTTGCTGGAATTCTCCGGCTCCTGCGCAGGCTGCGGGGAAACTCCTTATGCTAAACTGGTTACCCAATTGTTTGGTGACCGTATGATGGTAGCCAACGCCACAGGCTGTTCTTCCGTATGGGCAGGCAGCGTTCCTTCCATGCCATATACTAAGAACAGCAAAGGCCATGGACCGGGCTGGGCTAACTCCTTGTTCGAAGACAATGCGGAGTTCGGCTTAGGCATGTTCCTGGCTACTGAGCAATTACAAGAAAAACTGACCATGGACGTAAAAGAGGCCATTGATAATCCTAATACTCCTGCTGATGCTAAGGCCATTTTCCAAGAATGGTTTGACCACAAGGATGAATCAGAAGGCACACGGGAAAGAGCCGATAAGGTTATTGCTCTGGTAACTGCCAATAAGGACAAATGTCCTATTTGCCAGCGTATTTATGAACGTAGAGACTGCCTGGTTAAGAGAAGCCAATGGATATTCGGCGGTGACGGCTGGTCCTATGATATCGGCTACGGCGGATTGGATCACGTTTTGGCAACCGGCGCAGATGTTAATGTGCTGGTATTTGATACCGAAGTATATTCCAACACCGGCGGACAAGCTTCCAAAGCTACGCCTACTGCTGCTGTGGCTCAATTCGCAGCCGGCGGCAAGAAGACCAAAAAGAAAGATTTGGGCCGCATGTTCATGACCTATGGTTATGTCTATGTAGCTCAGGTTGCTATGGGTGCTGACAAGAATCAATGCCTGAAAGCTATTAAAGAAGCTGAAGCATACCACGGTCCTTCCATTGTTATCGCGTACGCACCATGTATTAATCATGGTATCAAAGCAGGTATGGGCTGCTCTCAACGGGAAGCCAAGAAAGCCGTGGAAGATGGCTACTGGCACTTGTACAGATACAATCCTGCTGAAGAAGCTGCCGGCAAGAACGGCTTCACCCTGGATTCCAAGGATCCATCCGGCAAGCTGAAGGACTTCTTAATGGGCGAGGTTCGTTACTCCTCCTTGAAGATTAAGTTCCCGGATACCGCCGATGCTTTCTTAGACAAAGCTGTTCAAGACATGGCAAAACGTCTTGACACCTATAAGAAATTAGCAGGCAAGTAATAAAATTGTTTATGTCGTCTCACCACTTTCTATAATGTATCAGTAAAGAAAAGGTCCCGAGTTATGCCAGCCACATAACCCGGGACCTTTTTCTGTACTCTGCCTCCATTGGTGAGAACATTTGGCGGCGTGCTTGCAGATTGTTTCAAGCTATGCTATTCTTAATAAGGCAGTGATAATTTTAATATCATACCGGTTTGCTGTAATTACGTGGAGGAGGGTAAGACATGACAAAGTTAATGAAAACGATGGATGGCAACACTGCGGCTGCATATGTATCATATGCATTCACAGAAGTGGCGGCTATTTATCCCATCACACCATCTTCACCCATGGCAGAGCACATTGATGAATGGGCAACTAAGGGCGTTAAGAACATGTTTGGCCAAACTGTAAAGATTATGGAAATGCAGGCTGAGGGCGGTGCAGCAGGAGCAGTGCATGGTTCCCTGCAGGCCGGGGCTTTGACCACAACCTATACAGCATCTCAGGGCTTATTGCTCATGATTCCTAATATGTATAAAATTGCCGGCGAATTATTGCCCGGCGTATTCCATGTAGCTTCCCGTACTTTAGGAACTAATACACTTTGTATCTTTGGTGACCATAGGGACGTTATGGCCTGCCGACAAACAGGTTTTGCCATGCTGTGTGAAGGCAGCGTGCAGCAGACCATGGATTTGTCGGCAGTTGCTCATTTAGCGGCTATTAAGGGCAGTGTTCCTTTTCTAAACTTCTTTGATGGCTTCAGAACATCCCATGAAGTGCAAAAAATCGAAGCTTACGATTACAAGGATTTATTTGCCTTGGCCGACAAAGAAGCCATTAAAAAATTCCGTGACAAAGCAACCAACCCGGACCATCCTACAATTAAAGGCACTTTGGAAAACGGGGACGTATATTTTCAGCAGCAGGAAATAGTTAATAAATACTATGACGCCCTTCCCGATATCGTAGAAGAGTACATGGAAAAAGTAAACACAATCACCGGCAGAGAATACCATCCTTTCACATACTATGGTGCTCCCGATGCTGACAGAATGATTATTACCATGGGTTCCGTAACTGAGGCTGCGGAAGAAACTGTTGACTACTTAAATGCTAAGGGTGAGAAGGTTGGCCTCTTAAGAGTTCATCTGTATCGTCCTTTCTCCACAAAATATTTCTTTAAATATATTCCTAAAACTGTTACGAAAGTGGCTGTTTTGGATAGAACCAAGGAACCCGGCTCCTTGGCTGAACCTTTGCTTCTAGATGCGAAAGATGCTTTCTCCGTAGAAAAACCTGAAGTGGTAGTGGTAGGAGGGCGTGCTGCCATAGGCGGCAAGGATACGACGCCTTCTCATATTCTCAGCGTATTTGAAAACCTGAAACTGGCTGTTCCTAAAGACCACTTCACTGTAGGTATTATTGATGATGTTACCAATACCTCATTACCTATAGGCGAAGACATTGATACCACCCAACCGGGCACCACCGCCTGCAAATTCTGGGGCCTGGGGTCTGATGGTACGGTAGGCGCAAATAAGAGTGCCATTCAAATTATCGGTGATCATACGGATATGTATGCTCAGGCCTACTTCGCCTATGATTCAAAAAAATCAGGGGGCATAACTGTTTCGCATTTGCGGTTTGGGAAGAACCCTATTAAATCTACTTATTTGATTAATAAAGCAGCTTTTATTGCAGTTCATAATCAATCCTATGTGGATAAATATGACGTGCTGGCCGGACTGAAAAAGGGCGGCACCTTCCTGCTGAACTGCATTTGGAACCAAGAGCAGTTAGACAAGGAATTGCCTGCTGCTATGAAACAGTATATAGCCAAGAACGATATTAAGTTTTATACCATTGACGCAGTGAAGATTGCTCAAAGCATTGGCTTGGGCGGCAGAATCAATATGATTATGCAGGCTGCTTTCTTTAAGCTTGCCAATATTATTCCTATTGCTGACGCCGTTAAGTATTTGAAAGATGCGGTAGTCGAGTCCTATGGCAAGAAAGGCGAAAAAGTTGTCAAGATGAATGCTGACGCCATTGATAAGGGCGTGGAGGATATCGTTGAGATTAACGTTCCTGCCGATTGGGCATCTGCTGAGGATACTCCGCAAGCCGTTAAACATGTTCCTGATTTCGTTAAAAAGGTTCAGGAGCCCATCAACAGGCAAGAAGGAGATAAGCTCCCGGTCAGCGCTTTTGCTAAGTTAGCAGGAGGTGCCTTCCCTCTGGGTGGTGCCGCCTATGAAAAACGTGGGGTAGCTGTAAATGTTCCTGAATGGAACAAAGCAAACTGCATTCAATGTAATCAATGTGCTTTCGTTTGCCCTCATGCCGCTATTCGTCCGGTGCTCTTGACTGACCAAGAGGTTAAGAATGCGCCCCAAGGCTTGGAAACCATTCCCGCTATGGGCACTAAGGGCCTGAACTTCCGTATGGTAGTCAGCGTCTTGGACTGTCTGGGCTGCGGCAATTGTGCCGATGTCTGCCCTGCTAAGGAAAAGGCTTTGGTTATGAAACCATTGGCGTCCCAGGTGGCTTTGGCTCCTGTCTGGGAATATGCAGTCAAAGATGTTGCACCTAAAGAAAATCCTATGAATAAATTTACAGTTAAAGGCAGTCAGTTTGAGCAGCCCTTATTGGAATTTTCCGGTTCCTGTGCCGGCTGCGGGGAAACTCCCTATGCTAAATTAGTTACTCAGCTATTTGGTGACAGAATGATGGTGGCCAATGCCTCCGGCTGTTCCTCTGTCTGGGGCGGCAGCGTTCCCGGTATGCCTTATACTACAAACCACAAAGGTCACGGGCCAAGCTGGGCCAACTCTTTGTTTGAAGATAATGCGGAGTTTGGCTTGGGCATGTCCTTAGCGGCCAACCAATTACAGGAAAAAATGGCTTTGACCATGCAGGAAGCTGTGGATTCTCCCAACACTCCTGCTGAAGCCAAGGCGGTCTTCCAAGAATGGCTGGACAAGAAGGATATATCCGAGGGGACTCGGGAAAGAGCGGAAAAGGTAACGGCTATAGTAACTGCCAACAAGGACACATGCCCTATATGCAAGAGCATCTATGACCGTAGAGATTGTCTGGTAAAGCGCAGTCAATGGATATTCGGCGGAGACGGCTGGTCCTATGATATCGGCTACGGTGGTTTGGATCATGTATTAGCTTCCGGCGCTAATGTTAACGTACTGGTCTTTGATACGGAAGTATATTCCAATACAGGCGGGCAAGCTTCTAAAGCGACACCTACTGCTGCCGTGGCGCAATTCGCTGCCGGCGGCAAGAAGACCAAAAAGAAGGATTTGGGCCGGATGTTCATGACCTATGGTTATGTATATGTAGCCCAGGTGGCTATGGGGGCAGATAAGAACCAATGTTTGCAGGCTATTAAAGAAGCAGAAGCCTACCCCGGACCTTCCATTGTTATTGCCTATGCACCCTGCATTAACCACGGTATTAAAGCAGGCATGGGCTGCTCTCAAAGGGAAGCCAAGAAAGCCGTGGATGACGGCTACTGGCACTTGTACCGCTACAATCCTGCTATAGAAGCGGAAGGCAAGAATGGCTTCACCCTGGATTCCAAGGATCCTTCCGGCAATTTGAAAGATTTCTTAATGGGGGAGGTTCGTTACTCTTCCTTGAAGATTAAGTTCCCGGATACTGCTGATGCTTTCTTTGATAAGACCGTCAAAGATATGAAAGGCCGTCTGGATGCCTACAAGAAGTTGGCAGGCAAAGAATAATAATTCGTAGCATGTTGTTTTTAGACATAAAAAATAAGCCCGGCCTTATGGCCGGGCTTTTGTGCGGGAAAACTGGTAATTATAGAGCGCAGATAGCATCAATTTCCACTAAAGCTCCTTTGGGGAGAGCAGCAACTTGTACAGCTACACGAGCCGGGTAGTCGCCGGTGAAATAGGTAGCATACACATTATTCATGGCAACGAAATCCTTAATGTCCTGTAAATATACAGTTGTTTTAACTATGGAACTCATATCGCCGCCTGCTTGGGCAATAATAGCTTTCAGATTTTCAAAAACCTGAGTGGTTTGGGCGGTAATGTCTTTGCCATCAATGGCGCCGGAAGCGGGATTAATGGGAATCTGGCCTGAAACAAACAACATACCATTTGCTTTAATAGCTTGAGAATACGGACCAATAGCTGCAGGTGCATGGTCTGTGTGAATAACATTTTTACTCATAATGAAACCTCCTAAGAATTTTATATTACATAGAGATTATAGCATAAAAACTTAAACTATGCAACAATTTCTATCACAATGAAAAAAATATTGCAGAAATTAATTGACTTTTATCATAACGTAATATAAAATAAAATTATAATAAAAAATATATTAGCAGGAGGATTCTATGCGCAACAACCCTTTGCTGGACCCATATAAACCTTTGGTGCAATTTATAGCTAATCTGTGCGGGGATAGCTGCGAGGTGCTTTTACATGATGTTTCTCAGCCCAAACATTCTGTTATAGCTATTGCCAATGGCTTTCACACAGGACGTAAGGTAGGCAGTCCTTTTACGGATTTAGCTGTCAAAATCATGCAGGACAAGCAGTATGAAAAAGAAAATTATTTATCGAACTATAATGCAAAAAGTAAGGGCAAAAATTTCATTTCCTCCTCATTTTTTATCAAACATGATGGAGAATTAATTGGGCTGCTCTGCATTAATCGCGATATGGACGCCATTGATGACCTGGATAATGTTCTGGCTGCCGTGAAAAAGCACTATAATTTAGTAGACGGAGGCACAGAAGTCAAGGAATCACTGGACACGCCTATAGCAGACCTTTTGCCTAAGATGGTCAGCGAAGAAATCAGAATCTCGGGCATTCAGCCCCAGAGGATGACAACCAGTGAAAGAGGTATAGTTATCGACCATCTTATGAAGGCCGGAGTCCATAACATGAAAGGCGCAGTTATCGAGATTGCCAAACAACTCAATATTTCTGAGCCTACGGTCTACAGATATATCAAAAAGAATAAATAACAGTAAAGACGGTTCCCATGTGGGGCCGTCTTTACTGTTGTGGTTGTGCTATAATAGCATTAAGGTTGTTATGTTTGTTTTTTGTTGAAGCGAATAAAAATACGAGGAGTGAAAAAATGAAAAAAATAGGCTTTGTAGGAACAGGCATTATGGGCGGGGCAATGGCCGGACATCTTATGGACGCTGGCTATGAACTGAATGTGTATAACCATACAAAGGCTAAAACAGACGGACTAGTGGCAAGAGGTGCACACTGGTGTGCCAGTGCCGGAGAGTGTGCTGTAGGCTGCGACGTGGTTATTTCCATGGTGGGCTACCCCAAAGATGTGGAAGAAATCTATTTGGGCAAAGGCGGCATTGTGGAAAAGGCTGCTCAAGGGACTTATTTAATCGATATGACAACTTCTTCCCCGGTTTTGGCAGAAAAGATTGCCAGGGAGGGAGCTAAAAAAGGTCTTAAGGTTCTGGATGCCCCGGTTACAGGGGGAGATACAGGTGCCAAGAATGCTACACTGACTATTCTGGTAGGTGGCACACAAGAGGATTTTGACGCCGTACAACCGATTTTCCGGGTCATGGGCAAGAATATTGTTTACGAAGGAACAGCCGGAGCGGGACAAAAGACTAAAATGTGCAACCAAATAGCCATCGCCGGGGCATTGGCAGGAGCTTGTGAGGCATTTACCTATGCTAAGGCCAGCGGATTGGATATTGAGAAGGTTTTTGCCGCTATTTCTACCGGAGCGGCCAGCAGTGCTCAAATGTCGAATGTGGTAGCTAAAGGTTTGCAAGGAAACTTCGACCCCGGTTTTATGCTGAAGCATTTTATCAAAGATATGCGTATTGGTGCGGAAACCAGCGGGGATTATCACATTGAGCTGCCGATTTTGCGTCAGGTTTTGGAAGAAGCTAAAACGTTGGAAGATGCGGGAGAAGGCACGAAAGGAACTCAAATTTTATTGAAATATTATAAATAAAAACAAGGTTAAGGTTTTTATTGCATAATTATCCTTGCACCTGTAATGTAACTTTGTTAGAATTATATTGTTAAGATATTAAAACTTGCGAAAGAGGTAGATGGAAGATGAATTATGCAGAAGAATACAAGAAAAAATTAACGTCTCCTGAAGAAGCGGTTAAAATTGTTAAATCAGGTGACTGGGTGGACTACGGCTGGTGTGCCAATCATCCCCTGGTGCTGGATAAAGCCTTGGCGGAGAGAATGGTCAAGGAGCCTGATTTACAGGATATCAATTTCCGGGGCGGCGTGGCATTGTGGACTCCGGAAGTTGCCAAGATTCCCGATGCGCACCAACGAATGACTTGGAATTCTTGGCATGCTTCCGGCTACGAGAGAAAGCTAATCGACCAAGGAATCGGCTACTACAGTCCTTTGAGATTTTCCGAGCTGCTCAGATACTATCGTGATAATATTAAACACGTCAACGTGGCATTTATTCAGGTAGCGCCCATGGACCAGCATGGTTATTTCAACTATGGACTCAGTGCTTCCGATATTGCTGCGGTTATTGACGTATCTGACAAAGTAGTTGTGGAAGTAAATAAAAACATGCCCGTGGTTTTAGGTGGGCATGAGGTCAGCGTACACATTGATGACGTGGACTTGATTGTGGACAATGGCGGCGCACCAATTGGCATGTTGCCAAGCGGCAAACCCAGTGAAGTGGATGAAGCGGTTGCCAAACTAATCGTTCCGGAAATTCCCAACGGTGCCTGCCTGCAATTAGGTATCGGTGGTATGCCTAACGCTGTAGGCGCCATGATTGCCCAATCTGATTTGAAAGATTTAGGCGTGCACACAGAAATGTATGTTGATTCTTTTGTGGATATTGCCATGGCAGGAAAATTAACCTGTGCCAAAAAGACCTTGGATAAAGGCCGTCAGGTATTTACCTTTGGTGCCGGCACACAAAAACTGTATGATTATGTGAACAACAATCCTGCTGTAATGGGTGCGCCTGTTGACTATGTTAACGATGTACGGGTTGTAGCGCAAATCGATAATTTTATGTCTATCAATAATACCATCGAAGTAGATTTGACCGGTCAGGTTGCTTCTGAAACGGCCGGAACAAGGCATATTAGCGGTGCCGGCGGACAGCTGGATTTCGTATTGGGGGCTTATTTGTCCAAGGGCGGCAAGAGCTTCATCTGCTGTTCCTCTGCCTATACCAATCACGCAGGGGAAACCAAGAGCCGTATTGTTCCCGTGCTGACCAGTGGTGATGCAGTTACTGCTACCAGAACCAATACTCAATATTTTGTTACGGAGTATGGCATGGTAAACCTTAAGGGTGCTACTACCTGGCAGAGAGCGGAGCGTCTGATTTCAGTGGCCCATCCTAAGTGCAGAGAGCAACTAATTGCCGATGCCGAAAAGCTGGGCATTTGGAAAAACTCTAACAAGAGATAATGATACAAAAGTGACTGTCACTTTTGTATCATTACAAAATAAAGCACGAACGTGAGAACTCGCAAGCTCTCATGTTCGTGCTTTTTAATATAACTAAGAGACTGGTCTGTTTGTAACGCCGCTTCGGTGGAGTATGTCCAACCAGTTTTAGTGTTCCCTTGCTTCGTTATTACAGTGTTACGCTCGTACACGATACTATTATAGCATAAAAAATACTGCCTTACCGGATTTACCGGTAAGGCAGTATTTTTTTTACTTAGTATTCTTTCATAATGCCAATCTTATCGAAGACACGGAAAACCAGACTCATGCATACAGCCACCAGTGTGGCAAGTACCATGCCTTGTACCGTGATAGTGCCGAACGTAATTTTTGCACCGGAGAGACCGATAATCATAATCGTGCCAGTCATAACCATATTGCGTGATTTAGTGAAGTCAACCTGTCTGTCCACGAAAATCCGAATGCCGGAAACGGCAATGACACCAAATAGGAGCAAACATACACCGCCCATTACAGGACTGGGAATGCTGCGAATTAATTCACTAAGCTTGCCAATAAAGGACAGGAGAATGGCACAAACTGCTGCTCCGCCGATAACCCAGACACTGTACACTCTGGTCAGGGCCATTACACCAATGTTTTCACCATAAGTCGTATTAGGAGTACCACCAAAAGCACCGGCTAAAGAAGTTGCAAGGCCATCACCCAGCAGGGTTCTTGTAAGACCGGGGTCTTTAACCAAGTCCCGGCCAACGATATTGCCGGTAACAATTAAGTGCCCAATGTGTTCGGCAAGAGTAACAAGTACGGCCGGTGTGATAATCATTATGGCATTTAAATCAAAAGTGGGAGCACTGAAAGTAGGAACTTTGAACCAAGGCGCATTCATAACCGGGGTGAAGTCTACCATGCCCACACAAACGGCGGCTACATAACCACAACCAACACCGAACAAAATAGGAATGATTGCTAAAAAACCACGGAAGGCCACGCTGGCAATAATGGTTACGGCTAAGGTGAACAATGCTACCCCAATGTGTTGGAAGTTCAAGGTCTTGTCTGTCAGACCGGCCATGGCAGCGGCAGTAGGGGCAAGCTCCAATCCGATGATGGCCACGATAGCACCCATGGCTGCCGGCGGAAAGACAATATCAATCCAGGAAGTACCGACTTTCTTAATTAGGAAAGCCACCACAACGTACACTAGACCGAAAACAATAAAACCTGACTGTACCGCCGAATAAGGTGAGTTTTGCAGAACTAAAAGTACCGGAGAAATAATGGCAAAACTAGAACCCAAATAAGCAGGGACCTTACCTTTCGTCAGAAAAATAAAAAGCAAAGTGCCCACACCGTTAAGAAAAATACAGGTAGTTGGATCCACTTTGAACAGGAAAGGTACTAATATTGTTGCCCCAAACATGGCAAATAGGTGTTGCAGACATAATGGCAGGAACATGGGCAAAGGCGGACGTTCCTCTACTTGAATAACATGATTTTGCATATTTTGGCCCCCTAATATTTACTGTGTATATTTTACAGTTTTGGGGCTCAAATGGCAAGAGCAAATAAGTGTTACTTTTGGGACACTTACAATTGTAACAGATATATTCAGGATGTAATTTGGCGTGGTGCCGCCATGCCAAATACAAATTGGCGGACTCACGGCCTACCCAAAAACCTACTGAATTAGGATAATTGAAATGTAATTAAAAATCTAATCTAGTTTAGGAGGGTTTGTTGTGATGAAAGAAGATGGTAATAATTTTAAAAGCATAAGAAACAAGAGAATCAGGAGAATTTTGTGCGGTTTATTGTGTGGCAGTTTCTTATTTGTGGGTGCTGGCTCAGAAGTGTTGGCACAGCAACAAGGTACAAATAAAGCAACAGGAAAAAATGCAGTGGCTTTAGGTGGGCATAATGAAGCAACAGGAGACGAAGCTAGTGCAATCGGATATAACAATAAAGCACTGGGTTACACAAGTAGTGTCATAGGCTATAAAAATACTGCACAAGCAGAGAAATCTACAGCTTTTGGAGCGTACAACTCAGCCACGGGACATCATGCGTCAGCTCAGGGTACACATAATACCGCTTCAGGAAATTTTGCTACCGCAGTGGGACACGATAATGATGCAACATCGACTTACGCTACTGCTGTAGGAAGAATGAATGATGCCCAAGGTTTGCGCTCTACAGCCGTGGGTACATATAATAATGCGCTAGCTGATGATACTATTGCCGCAGGATATTTCAATGACATCTTTAAAAAACAATCCTATGCTATAGGAACAGAAAACAAAGTGAAGGCAGAAAATTCAGGAGCATTGGGCTATAAGAATATAATTACGGACAAAGCGGCAGATAGTTATGTCATAGGGGTTAATTCCAGTGCTGAGGCCGCAGGAACCATTGTTATAGGTAACAATTCCAAAGGAAATCATGAGAACAGTATAGTTCTGGGCTCCAATGCAGAAACGTCGGAAGTACATGTGGACGAACAAAGTAAGGAGATGTCTATTTGCATTAGTGGAGTAAAACATATTAGTGTATATGCAGGGCTGGGGAGCCTGAGTAACGGTTCGCTTAGTATAGGCTCTGTGGGTAAAGAGCGACAAATTCATCATGTGGCAGCAGGAAGGATTGCACCGACGTCTACCGACGGTGTTAACGGCAGTCAGCTTTGGGCAGTACAAAATGCTGTGGGGGAACTTGCAAAAGAGGCAGAGAACAGTAAGACGACCATTGATGACTACAAAAGATTGCTAGATATTAATACTAAAGCTATAGCGGATAATAAGAAAGCCACGGATAAGGTCATAGCGGACAATAAACAAGTTACGGATACAGCTATAGCGGATCATAAAAAAGCCACGGATACAGCTATAGCGGATCATAAGAAAGCCACGGATAAGACTATAGCGGATAATAAAAAAGCTTCGGATAAGGCAATTGCTGATAATAAACAAGTTACGGATACAGCTATAGCGGATCATAAGAAAGCCACGGATAAGACTATAGCGGATAATAAAAAAGCTTCGGATAAGGCAATTGCTGATAATAAACAAGTTACGGATACAGCTATAGCGGATCATAAGAAAGCCACGGATAAGACTATAGCGGATAATAAAAAAGCTTCGGATAAGGCAATTGCTGATAATAAACAAGTTACGGATACAGCTATAGCGGATCATAAGAAAGCCACGGATAAGACTATAGCGGATA
>DAIQMR010000014.1:0-53484 GCA_036788835.1 Acidaminococcaceae bacterium | reverse complement strand
GCCCCGCCCGAAACACCGATAATGCCCGGATCTGCCAAGGGATTAGCGAAAATACCCTGTAAAACAGCACCGCTGATTCCCAAGGCACTGCCTGCCAAAAGTCCTACTATTGTTCTGGGCAGACGAATATACCAGAAAACCCCCTGTTGCTGAGCTGTCAGTTTTCCTGCTAAAAGTTCTACCATATTTATATTAACTTGTCCTTGTAACAGGGACAGGCTTACTGCTGCCCCCAATAAACATACGAAACCAACTAACCAGAGTCTCCTTTTCTGCTCCATAGAGTACTCCTTTCTTGGATATTAGGCTATTTTAGTGTAACATTTTTTTGTCTCATTTGCCATTTGCAAATGTGGTGACATGCTCCCACAACTTAATCACTAGGTGATTTAAAGCGGGGGCTTCTTGTTCGATAGTCCTAACGGACTAAGCCTAAACAAGCTATCCTCGTGTCTTCCACGGTTTTAAGAATTCTTGCAAAACTGCAGACCATGAATTTCACAAAAAAAGAAGCAGCTCTAGGCTACTTCCTTATTTTTTCCCTTTATCATAAATCTTATGTCAAACTATGTAGTTAAATTGGTAGCGCCAACGAGAATCGAACTCGTGATTTCGCCTTGAGAGGGCGACGTCTTAGCCGCTTGACCATGGCGCCAGGCAATAAATATAAAATGGCTCCGGGGCTAGGGCTCGAACCCAGACTAGAAGATCCAGAATCTCCTGTGCTACCATTACACCACCCCGGAATGCACTTAGATATTATAACGGATAACAGAGAAAATTGCAATGGCTTTTTTAGCTTGGGAAGAATCTTTAATATTTCACATTCACTAGGTACAATCCTTTAGCCGGAGCTGCCATACCCACAGCTTTCCGCTCTTTAGCCGTCATGATTTTCTTGAACTGAGCCGAAGTTATTTTACCCTGTCCCACTTTCACCAGACAGCCTACAATATTCCGTACCATCCTATACAAGAAGCTATTGCCTGTTATGGTAAAAACATACTCATTGCCCTGTTTTTTCCATTTGGCCTCTGTCAGTGTCCGCACCGGCGTCGTCATTTCACTGCCAGTATTGCGAAAAGCGCTGAAATCATGTGTCCCTATCAAGTACTCTGCAGCTGTATTCATGGCTTGCCAGTCAAGATTACCCTTGATTTCCCAGGCATAATTACGCAGGCAGGGATTAACTACATCCGTTAAAACAACTTTGTAACAATAAGTTTTCTCTTGGGCACTATAGCGGGCATGAAAATCCTCTGAAACCTCTTCTCCTTTGCACACTACAATATCAGCTGGCAAAAGATATCTGATGGCTCTGGGAATATTCCCTGCAGGAACCGTTGCTTTTGTAGCAAATGAGACCACCTGTCCCAGGGCATGAACACCTGTGTCAGTTCGTCCTGCCGCTTTCAGCAGAATTTCTTCCCCGCACAGTTCTGTAAGAGCAGCCTCTAAAACCTGCTGCACTCCCACCCCGTTTTTCTGTCTCTGAAATCCATTGTAATTGGTCCCGTCATAAGCCACGGTTAATTTCAAATAACGCATAAGGTACCACCCCATTTAAGGAAACATAAAACTAAAATCAACAGAGCCATAGCAAAAGCCGCAACTCCATCTCTGTGACCGTATACCAATTGATGCATCCTGGTGCGGCCTTCCCCGCCCCGATAACATCTGGCCTCCATGGCCATGGCCAATTCATCGGCCCGACGGAAGGAACTGATAAACAAGGGTATTAAAATAGGCAGCATATTTTTCGCTCTCTGCATAATATTTCCCGAAGAAAAATCTGCTCCTCTTGCAGATTGTGCTTTCATAATTCTGTCAGTTTCTTCCAATAGAGTCGGAATGAAACGCAAAGCAATGGTCATCATCATAGCCAGCTCATGAGCCGGTACTCCGATTTTTTTAAAAGGTGACAGTAATGCCTCTATCCCGTCTGTTAAAACAATGGGGGACGTAGTAAACGTCAACAAGGAAGAAATTAAAAGCAACAAAATCAACCGTAAAGACATTTTTATGCCTAGGATAATGCCTTCTTTGGTTACAGTGAAGATTTTCCACTGCCAGAGAGGTTCTCCTTGGCCTGTGAAGATATGAATCCCTAAAGTCAATACTATTATGACCCACAATGGTTTAATTGATTTTAAGAGCATTTTCCATGGTAATTTAGCCATAAAAGCAGACACAAACACAAAGGCAATCAATATGCTGTAAGATAATGCAGAATCAGCAATAAAAACTGCCACCATAAAGAAGAAGGTTGCTAAAATTTTAGTTCGTGGGTCTAGCTTATGAAGGAAGGAATTCCCCGGATAGTATTGGCCTAAAGTAATATCGTTTAACATCCGGACCACCCCTTTGCTAGGGCAATAGCCTTAACCAGCTGCTCTTCCGTAAGAATCGTCCCTTGCAAGGGCAAGCCCTGTGCTTTCAATTCTTCTGCCAATTTAAAGCTTTCCGGCACATCGACCGCTAATTTTTCCAAAGCTGCCTTTTCCCGGAAAAACACATCCGAAGTTTTCCCGTCAATGCATAGCTTCCCATCGGACATAACAAGCAGCCTATCTGCATAAAGAGCAGCTTCTTCCATACTGTGGGTTATCAAAATAACCGCCATTTTTCTTTTCTTGAAAATGGCCATCAGCTGAGCAAAAATCAAATTGCGGCTGCGTGGGTCCAAACCGGCACTGGGCTCATCCATAATCAAATAATCCGGTTCCATAGCCACTACTCCCGCAATAGCTACCCGGCGCATTTGTCCGCCGGACAAGGCAAAAGGTGACCTTTGGGCAAAATGCTCAAAGTCCAAATCTACGAATTCCATGGCGCTGCGCACTGCGGCATCCACCGTAGCCTCGTCCTTACCGCTATTGCGCGGGCCAAAAGCGATATCCTCGTAAACTGTCTCAGCAAAAAGCTGATGCTCGGGATATTGGAACACCATTCCCACTTGATGACGAGCCTTTTTAGCCTCAGGCCCCTTGCCGTTTAAATCTACTCCGTCCACATACACATTCCCTGCGCTGGGATGGAGCAGCCCGTTCAAATGCTCTGCCAAGGTAGATTTTCCGCTGCCTGTATGACCTATGATGGCTACAAATTCACCCTTGTTAATTGTAAGGCTTACCTGATCCAAAGCCGTACACTCAAAAGGAGTTTTGGCCATGTAAGTATATGAAATATTCTTTACATCTATTGACATAATGCGGCACATAGCTCCTTATGAGTAATAATATTAGCAGGCAGTTTATGACCTGCCCTATTTAGCCGAGATGCTACCTCTGCTGCCAAAGGAGCTTCCAGCCCTAATTTATTAATTGTTTCCACCTGGCTAAATACCTCAGCCGGTGTTCCTGCCATAACGATTTTACCCTTCTCCATAGCAATAATACGGTCAGCCAAAATCGCTTCTTCCATTTTATGTGTAATATATACTATCGTAATATGTTTTTCCTTATTCAATTTGAGAACAGTACCCACAATCTCTTTTCTGCCCTTCGGATCCAGCATGGCTGTCGGTTCATCGAACACTATACACTTCGGCTCTAAGGCCATGACGCCCGCTATGGCAATCCTCTGCTTCTGCCCACCTGACAATCTGTGAGGGGCCTGCTTGGCATAATCCGACATATTCACTGCCGCCAAGGCAGCCTCTACTCTTGGCCTGATTTGTTCAGAAGGTACCCCGATATTTTCCAGACCAAAAGCCACATCTTCCTCTACAATAGCTGCCACAATCTGATTATCAGGATTCTGAAACACCATGCCCACAGTCTGCCTTACCTGCCACATATTTTCTTCTTTGGATGTATCTAGTCCATTAACCAGACAAACACCCTCTGTAGGGCAAAGAAGTGCGTTAAAATGCCTTGCCAATGTAGACTTGCCGCTGCCGTTAGTGCCAATTATAGCCATGAATTCTCCGGGAGCTATAGACAAATTAATCCCGTCCAAAGCTTTAACGGAATTATTCTGTCCATCTGTATATGTATGTGTTAAATTCTGTACTGAAATAATCGGGTTCATGTCTACCTCCATAGAGTATTATTATATAATTTTTTGCGTACTCTCGTCAATTAAATTGGTTAACGCAAAAACACCTGCACAGATAAACTGTACAGGTGCTTTAAGTTCGTTATTATACCAATTCCAAGATAGCCATCTCAGCAGCATCGCCGCGACGGGGCATGGTCTTGTAAATACGGGTATATCCGCCATTGCGGTCCTTGTATTTAGGAGCAATTTCGTCGAAAAGCTTCTTAGTTGCTTCTTCATCTACAAGAAAAGCCAGAACTTGACGACGGGCATGCAAGTCACCTTGTTTTGCCAAAGTAATCAACTTTGCAGCCAAGCCGCTGATTTCCTTCGCTTTCGTCGTAGTAGTTTCGATTCTCTCATTTTTGAAGAAGGCGGTTAAGACACTACGAAACAAAGCTTTACGATTACCGGAATTACGGTTTAATTTTCTGTATGCCATATTTCGTCCTCCTCCTATTCTTCCTCAGATTTACGTAAATGTAAACCTAATTCTTCTATTTTTTTCTTAACTTCATCCAAAGATTTACGTCCTAAGTTACGAACACAAATGAGTTCATCTTCTGTCTTGCTGATAATATCCTCAACAGTGTTAATATTGGCACGTCTCAGACAATTATTGGAGCGAACGGTCAAATCCAGGTCATCAATGGACAGTTGCAAAATCTTAGGTTTGCCCTCATCTACATTGTTGACACCGGCAGCCTCGCCTTCCTGAATGACAGGAACATCAGTTGTCTTGAACAAAGCAAGATATCTGGTCAGGATATCAGCAGCGCTGGTCACAGCCTCAGCCGGAGCAATACTGCCATCAGTCCATACTTCCAGGGTCAGTTTGTCATAGTTAGTTACATTGCCGACACGTGTATCGGTAACACCGAACTTCACTCTGGTAACAGGAGAATAAATGGAATCAACCGGTATGAAACCGATAGGTTGCTCGTCACCTTTGTTCTTTTCGGAAGATACATAACCACGACCCACGTCAACGTAAATTTCCATATTAAAGTCAACACCTTTATCCAAGGTGGCAATATGCAATTCCTTGTTCAGGATTTCTGTATCCTGATCGCATATTACGTCAGCACCGGTTACTTCCTTTTCTCCGGTGGCTTTAATATAGAAAGTCTTAGGTTTAATTTCACTTTCATCTTTAATGGCAGACTTGAAATTTAAAGCCTTAATGTTTAAGACAATATCTGCCACATCTTCTCTTACCCCTTCGATTGTAGAAAACTCGTGGAGTACACCGTCAATTTTAATACCGGTCACTGCCACACCGGACAATGAAGAAAGAAGGACTCTACGTAAGCTATTACCTAAGGTAATACCGTAACCACGTTCCAAAGGTTCCCAAACGAATTTACCATAACGTCCATCAGGAGCGGTCTCATTAGTAACCATTTTGGGTGTTTCAATTTCTTTCATGCGGAAGCCTCCTTCTGCGCATTACCACAATACGCACAATATATGGTGGCAAACAGTATGCTGTTATTTAGAGTACAACTCAACGATATAGTGTTCTTCAATAGGAACATCAATTTCTTCACGAGTGGGGAATCTGTCCACTTTGCCTGATACATTAGCAGCATCAAGCACTAACCAAGCCGGTACTGCTTGCTTGGACAAAGATTCGCTCATGCCCTTAAAATAAGCTTTAGAACGAGAGCTTTCCATAACAGTAATAACATCGCCTGCTTCAACCAAAGCAGAAGGAATGTCTACCCTCTTGCCATTAACAGCAATGTGTCCGTGTCTTACTACTTGACGAGCTTGACGACGGGTGCTGGCAATGCCCAGACGGTATATAACATTATCAAGTCTTCTTTCCAGGAGAATTAACAAATTAGCACCGGTAATGCCTTCCATTTTTTTAGCCATTTGATAATAGCCATGGAATTGTCTTTCCAAAATGCCATAAATAAATTTTGCTTTTTGCTTCTCGGTTAACTGCAGACCGTATTCACTCTTTTTCCTTCTTAGTGCTCTTGGTTGACGGAAGGATTCTTTGCTAACGCCTACGAATCCGGGAGTCATTCCCAAAGTTCTGCATCTTTTTAAAACCGGAGTTCTATCAATTGCCATCTATCAGTACACCTCCTTCAATTATACTCTTCTACGTTTAGGCGGGCGGCAGCCATTATGAGGAATGGGAGTTACGTCCTTAATAGAGTCAACTTCCAAACCTGCAGCCTGCAAAGCGCGAATTGCAGCTTCACGGCCAGCCCCGGGGCCTTTAACATATACTTCAATTTTCTTCAAGCCATGCTCCATTGCAGCCTTGGCAGCTTGTTCAGCAGCCATTTGGGCAGCAAAGGGAGTGCTCTTACGGGAACCACGGAAGCCCATGCCACCGGAGGATGCCCAGCTCAAAACGTTACCAGTCATATCAGAAATAGTAACGATAGTATTGTTGAAAGTAGAGCGAATATGTGCCACGCCGGACTCAATATTCTTGCTTACTTTACGTTTTGTACGAACAGTCTTTTTCGCAACCACTCGTTTAATCCCTCCTTAAATAGCTGTTTTTTTCTTAGTTCCTGCTGCCTTCTTAGGTCCCTTGCGAGTACGTGCATTATTCTTCGTATTCTGTCCGCGGACAGGAAGCCCTGCACGATGTCTACGACCGCGATAGCAACCGATTTCGACTAATCTCTTAATGTTCATGGATTCTTCCCGGCGAAGATCGCCTTCGATTTTATAACCGTGATCCAATGTCTCACGAATCTTGGCAATTTCGTTTTCGGTTAAATCCTTAACTCTGGTGTCCGGATTGATTCCGGTTTTCGTCAAGATCTCACGGGAAAGTGCAAGACCTATACCGAAAATATATGGTAAAGCATATTCGATACGCTTTTCATTGGGTAAATCAACGCCACCAATACGTGCCATTAACAAGCACCTCCTTTTTAACCTTGTCTCTGTTTATGTTTCGGGTTGTCGCAAATTACCATTACATGGCCTTTGCGTTTAACAATTTTGCATTTTTCACACAGCCGTTTTACAGACGGTCTAACTTTCATAATAACCCTCCTCTTGCTAGTCCTCTCTATTTAAAACGATAAGTAATTCTGCCACGGTTCAGGTCGTAGGGTGTTAACTCTACTGTGACTCTGTCTCCCGGCAAAATTTTAATAAAGTTCATACGTATTTTACCGGAAATATGAGCTAAAATTTCATGATCATTTTCCAATTTTACTCTGAACATGGCATTGGGTAAAGACTCTAAGATAGTACCTTCTACTTCAATTGCATCTTGTTTGGACACTGGGGACTCCTCCTAACCTTTAACCACCGCAACAACATCAGCAAAGACTTTGTCAATTTGTTGCGTGCCATCCACTTCTTTATACACACCGGCTTTTTTATAATACGTAATCAGAGGAGCTGTTTGGCTGTGATAAGCCTCCAAACGTTTTTTGACCGTTGCTTCTTTATCGTCATCACGTTGAAAAAGCCCACCGCCGCACTTATCACAGATTCCCGCTTTTTTAGGTGGATTAAAAACAACATGATAAGTCGCTCCACAGGACTTGCAAATACGCCGCCCTGTTACCCGGCTGATTAATTCCGAATCAGGAACATCAATATTCACTGCAGCAGTCAGTTTAATGCCCAACCCTTTAAGGATGTCATCTAAAGCAGCTGCCTGCTCGGAAGTTCTGGGAAATCCATCCAAAATAAAACCTTTGGCACAATCGGATTCACTTAACCGTTCCTTCACGATACCGATAGTAACCGCATCGGGAACCAATCCTCCTGCATCCATATATTTTTTGGCTTCTTTTCCTAAATCCGTCCCATTCTTTACAGCCGCACGGAACATATCTCCCGTAGAAATGTGAGGAATAGGAAATTCAGCAACTAATTTTTCTGCTTGGGTACCCTTACCTGCACCAGGAGGCCCCATCATAAGAATATACATGTTTGCCACCTTCCTATTTCATGAAACCTTGATAGTGTCTCATTAGAACCAGGGACTCTACCTGTTTCATAGTATCAAGTGCTACACCAACCACAATCAAGAGTGCCGTACCACCGAAGTAGATACCGGAAATACCGGTAACCCAAACAATGATATTAGGCATAATGGCTATGAGTGCCAAGAAAATCGCACCGGCCAAAGTAACTCTGCTCATGATTTTATCCAAATAATCAGTAGTGGGCTTGCCCGGTCTCAGTCCAGGAATAAATCCACCGTATTTCTTAATGTTGTCGCTCATATCAGCTATATTAAGGCTGACCGCCGTATAGAAATATGTGAAGAAGACAATCATTAAAATATACAAGATTGTTTGTAATGGTGTGCCCCATTGTAGGTAGCTTGCAGCTTTTTGCACCCAGGGCACCTTGATAAACTGTGCTATGGTTACAGGGAACATCAATACTGAAGAAGCAAAAATGATAGGAATAACACCGGCTTGATTGACCTTTAGGGGAATAAAGCTTGTATGTCCCCCATACATTTTCCTTCCTACAATCCGCTTAGCATACTGTACGGGAACTTTACGATAAGCAACCGTATTGGCAACAACGAAAGCAATCATGAGAACAGCTAACACGGCAAAAATCAAAACATTGAAAATGTTAATGGTTCCTGCCTGGAGATACTGGCTCATAACGTGTAATCCTTCGGGAAGACGGGAAACGATACCGGCAAAGATGATTAAGGAAATACCATTTCCTATACCTTTTGCTGTAATCTGCTCACCAATCCACATCAGGAAAACAGTGCCTGCCGTTAACGTAATGGCTATCATGGCATAAGAGAAAAAGCTGGGATTATTAATAGCCGTTCTCAAGCCATAGGCCATACCTACTGCCTGAATAAGTCCCAGGACAACAGAAGCATAGCGGTTAATTTTGTTAATCTTTTGGTAACCTTCCCCTCCTTCTTTTGACCAGCGTTCCAAAGTTGGAATAACCACAGTCAAAAGCTGAGTAATAATGGAAGCGTTAATATACGGTGTAATACTCATGGCAAAGATTGAAAAGCTGCTTAAAGCACCGCCGGAGAACATATCCAACAGGCCAAACAGATTACCGCTGGTAAATAACCTTTCAATCATTGCTGCGTTCACTCCCGGTACAGGGATGTGAGTTCCAGCCCTAAATACGATGAACATAGCCAGCGTAAATATAACTTTTCGCCTGAGTTCTGTAATCTTAAAAATATTGTTAAGGGCCGAGAACAATTAAATCACCTCTACTTTTCCACCGGCAGCAACAATCTTATCTTCTGCTGTCTTAGTGAATCCCATAGCTTTTACGGTAAGCTTCTTTGTCAGTTCGCCGTTACCAAGAATACGTACGCCATCGCGCACATTCTTAATCAAGCCGCATTCAATAAGAGAAACAGGATCAATTACTGCACCGTCGTCAAAGCAATTTAAGTTTCCGACATTAACTTCGGCATAAGTAACGCCGAATTTATTATAGAAGCCGCGTTTTGGTAAACGCAAGTATAAAGGCTTTTGACCACCTTCGAAACCGGGACGCTTAACGCCGCCGGAACGGGACTTTTGTCCTTTTTGACCCTTGCCTGATGTTTTACCCAAACCGGAACCAAGACCGCGTCCTACGCGAACGTGAACTTTTTTAGAACCCGGAGCGGGAGACAATTCATGCAAATGCATTTGCAGCACCTCCTTGTTTTAAGCTTTTTCTACTTTAACCAAATGTTCCACTTTGTGAATCATACCACGTAAAGTAGGATTATCTTCTTTTACTACACTAGTACGAATTTTACCTAACCCTAAGGCTCTAACAGTAAGCTGTTGATCTTTAGTATAACCGATAATGCTGTGGGTTAGCGTGATTTTAACTTGAGACATCTTGCGCTTCCTCCTTAGCCCAGTAATTCTTCAACAGATTTGCCGCGCAAAGCAGCAACGCTCTTTGCATCCTTTAAGGAAAGCAAAGCCTGCATTGTAGCGCGTACAACATTGTTGGGGTTTGAAGATCCTTGAGATTTTGTCAAGATATCACGAACGCCGGCTAATTCCAATACCGCACGCACAGGACCTCCGGCAATAACTCCGGTACCTTCTGCAGCAGGCTTTAAGAATACACGGCCTGCCCCAAACACACCAATAATTTCATGAGGAATGGATGTTCCCTTCAAAGGAACAGTGATGAGGTTCTTTTTCGCATCATCAACGCCTTTGCGAATAGCTTCAGGAACTTCTGCAGCTTTGCCCAGGCCCATACCTACATGGCCGTTTCCGTCACCAACAACAACCAGAGCAGAGAAGGAGAAACGACGTCCGCCTTTTACAACTTTAGCTACGCGGTTGATAAATACGACTTTTTCATTAAAGCCGTCATCTTGTTTTTCGGATTTTTTATCGAATTTCGCCACTTTTTTTCTTCCTCCTTCTGATTAGAATTCCAGCCCGGCTTCGCGAGCTGCAGCTGCCAAGGCAGCAATACGACCATGATACAGATAGCCTCCACGATCGAAAACTACTGTTTTAATGCCTTTTTCCAAGGCTTTCTTTGCAATGGCGTCGCCAACTGCCTTAGCAGCTGCTACATTTCCGCCATAACTTTCTTTAGCATTCTTTTCCACAGAGCTGGCAGATACCAAAGTCTCCCCTGTTACATCATTAATAATCTGAGCATAAATATTGCTAAGACTACGATATACGTTCAGACGGGGTTTCTCTGCAGTTCCGATTATATTTCTCCGCATACGCAGGTGTCTTTTTTGACGACTTACGTTTTTATCTTTCTTGTTAAGCAAGAGTTTCACTCCTTCCTTTAGAAATTATTTCTTGCCCTTAGTAGCAGCTTTGCCGACCTTACGAGCTACATACTCGCCGGTATATCTAACACCCTTGCCTTTATAAGGCTCGGGAGGACGGATAGTACGGATCTCAGCAGCTACAGCGCCTACAGTTTCTTTATTAATACCGGAAACCACAATAACACTGGGAGATGGAACCTCAAAAGTAATCCCTGCAGGTGGTTCCATAACAACGGGATGAGAAAATCCTAGGGTGAAATTAATAGCTTTGCCCTTCATTGCTGCACGATAACCTACTCCCTGAATCTCCAGAGATTTGGAGAAACCGTCAGTTACGCCCACGATCATATTGTTGATCAATGTACGGGACAAACCGTGCAAGCTACGAGATTCTCTTTCATCGTCAGGACGGGTAACGGTAATCACGCCGTCTTTTTGCTCAATCTTCATAACTTTGCTAATCTGGCGACTTAATTCGCCTTTAGGTCCTTTTACGGAAACAAAATTATCTTCAACCTTTACTGTTACCCCGGCGGGAACGGTAATAGGATGTTTACCAATTCTTGACACTATAAGCACCTCCTGTCTTTAGAATATATTACCAAACGTAAGCCACTACTTCTCCACCCAAACCTGCCTTACGGGCAGCTTTGTCAGTCATCAAACCTTTAGAGGTAGAAATAACTGCAATACCTAAGCCCCCCAGGACTCTAGGCAATTGGTCTTTTTGAGAGTAAACTCTTAAGCCCGGTTTAGAAATACGTTTAATGCCGGAAATAACTTTTTCCTTGTTGGCACCGTATTTCAAAAGTACGCGAATGACGTTTTGGTGTTCACCCGCTACGACTTCAAAATCTTTAATAAATCCTTCACTCTTCAAAATCTCTGCAATGGCAGTTTTGATTTTGGAACAGGGGATTTCAACTTTATCGTGATGGACCGAATTAGCGTTACGAATTCTCGTGAGCATATCGGCAATCGGATCAGTCATAACCATTTCTTCAATACCCTCCTTCCTAAAATTGCTGCTCTTACCAGCTAGCTTTGGTTACTCCGGGAATGTCACCTTTGTAGGCATATTTCCTAAAGCAAATACGGCAAAGACCGAACTTACGCATGTAAGCATGGGGTCTGCCACAAATCTTGCAGCGGTTATATTTACGAACCTTATATTTTGGTTCTGCTTTCCATTTTTCAATCAGGGCTGTTTTAGCCAAGGTATTCCCTCCTTACTAAGCACTAAAAGGCATGCCGAGAAGCGTTAACAATTCTTTTGCTTCTTCGTCAGTCTTAGCTGTAGTGACAATAATAATATCCATACCGCGTACTTTTTCAACTTTATCATATTCGATTTCCGGGAAAATCAATTGTTCCTTCATACCAATGGAATAATTGCCACGGCCATCGAAGCTCTTGGGATTAACACCTCTAAAGTCACGTACACGAGGTAAAGCAATATTCATAAACTTATCAAGGAACTCATACATACGCTTGCCACGTAAGGTGACCTTCACGCCAATAGGCATTCCTTCACGAAGTTTAAAAGCGGCAATAGACTTCTTTGCCTTGGTAATAATGGGCTTTTGGCCGGAAATCATGGTCAAGTCAGCTACTGCTGAATCAATGGCCTTGCTGTTGCTAACAGCATCACCACACCCAATGTTTATAACAACTTTTTCCAATTTAGGAATTTCGTTAACATTTTTATATGCAAACTTATCTGCCAAGCCTTTAACGACTTCGGCTTTATATTTCTCTTGCAATCTTGTTGCTGCCATCAAGAATCCTCCTTTCCGTCAGATTATTTATCAATAACTTCTCCGCATTTTTTGCAGGCTCTGGCAAAACCACCTGCTACTGCGACTTTCTTTGTACGACAGGGCTTCTTACAAGCCGGGCAAACTAACATGACATTGGAAGAAGCAATAGGAGCTTCTTTGGTAATAATACCGCCTTGAGGATTGCTTTGAGAAGGTTTCGTATGACGCTTTACCTTGTTAACCCCTTCTACGATGACACGGGATTTCTTGGGCAATGCTTCAACGATTTTGCCTTGTTTGCCTTTATCTTTACCGGCTAATACAACAACGGTATCGCCTTTCTTAACGTGCAATTTACTTGCAACTGCCATGTTCTAAACACCTCCCTTATTGTGGGTTTGTAGATTCTTATAGCACTTCCGGTGCCAAAGAAATAATCTTCATGTAATCTTTCTCTCTGAGTTCACGAGCTACAGGCCCGAAGATACGAGTGCCGCGAGGGCTCTTATCATCTTTGATCAAAACCGCAGCATTTTCGTCGAAACGAATATATGAACCATCAGAACGACGGGTTCCCTTTACGGAACGAACCACAACCGCTTTAACTACCTCACCCTTTTGGACAACGCCACCGGGTGATGCATCTTTAACAGAACATACAATTACATCACCGATGTTGGCATACTTCCGATAGGAACCGCCCAACACGCGGATACACATAATTTTCTTTGCGCCGGTGTTGTCGCCAACATTGAGCACTGTCTGTTGTTGTATCATGTTCTTTTCCTCCCTTGCCCCATTTAATCTTGGGCAATCTTTTTATTTTGCACGCTCAACAACTTCAACCAAACGCCAGCATTTATCCTTGGATAAAGGACGGGTCTGTACGCATTTAACGGTATCGCCGATATGCGCTTCATTGTTTTCATCATGAGCTTTGAATTTAATAGTATGTTTCACGCCTTTTTTGTAAAGAGGATGTTGAACCAAACGTTCAATAGCAACTACAATAGTTTTTTCCATCTTGTCGCTAACAACTTTACCGATACGTGATACACGCATGTTTCTTTGTTCTGCCACGAAATTGTTCCTCCTTCGCTTAGCTTGGAAACGAATTAAGCTTTGATTTCACGTTCCCTTTGAATAGTCTTTATGCGAGCAATAGACTTTTTAACTTCTTTAATCTTCATTGGATTTTCACAATTTCCGGTTGCCATTTGAAAACGCAGATTGAAAAGCTCATCTTTCAAACCGGCCAACTTGGTATCCAATTCAGTTTCAGACATGTCTCTGATCTCTGTAGTTTTCATTAAGCTTCACCACCTACTCCATTTTCTCGTGCGGTGACTTCAGCATCCAACTGAGCTTTGGTTACGAACTTTGTCTTAATTGGCAATTTATTGCCGGCAAGACGCATAGCTTCTTTAGCAGCTTCCACAGGCACGCCGTCCATTTCGAACAAAACGCGACCGGGTTTTACTACTGCTACCCAATACTCAGGTGAACCTTTACCGCTACCCATACGGCTACCAGCAGCTTTGGCTGTAACAGGCTTGTCTGGGTAAATTTGAATCCATACATGACCGCCACGTTTGATATAACGAGTCATAGCAATACGTGCTGCTTCAATCTGACGATTGGTAACCCAGGAAGGTTCCAAAGCCACCAAGCCGAATTCACCATGGCATACTCTGTTGCCGCGCATGGCACGACCGGTCATACGGCCTCTGTGTTGTTTACGATATTTAACTCTCTTTGGTATTAACATTATTTAGTTCCTCCTTTGTCAGCCTCAGGAGCAGCTTGCTTTGCTACCTTGCTTTCCGGGAGTACTTCGCCTTTGTAAATCCATACTTTAATACCGATACGACCATAAGTGGTGCGAGCTTCTGCTGTACCATAATCGATATCAGCTCTTAAAGTGTGCAAAGGGATACTGCCTTCGCGATAGCTTTCTTTTCTGGCGATTTCAGCACCGCCCAGACGGCCACCGCATAAAATTTTAATTCCCTTGGCGCCCATACGCATTGTACGGCTAACACATTGTTTCATGGCACGACGATAAGCAATACGGCGTTCCAATTGAGAAGCGATATTTTCAGCCACCAATGTAGCATTCATATCAGGGTTCTTAATTTCAACAATGTTGATATCAATATTGCTGTCAGTGATTTTGTTCAAATCTTTTTTCAACAATTCAATATTGCTGCCCTGACGGCCAATTACCATACCGGGTTTTGCTGTATAAATAGAAATACGAGTTTTTTGTGTAGCTCTTTCTATTTGCACACGGGCAATCCCGGATAAGAATAATTTTTCTTTAATAAACGCACGAATCTTAATATCTTCCAGCAAAAATTTTTGATAATCTTTATCGGCAAACCACTTTGCATCCCAATCAGAGATGATGCCGACTCTAAATCCATGTGGATTAACTTTTTGACCCACTGTTGTTTCCCTCCTTTATCCAGAATACTATTTTTCTGCCACTGCAACCGTTACGTGACTGGAGCGTTTCAAAATTTTGAAAGCCTGTCCACGAGAACGGGGATGAATTCTCTTCATCGTAGGTCCTTGATCCACAAAAGCGCTGGATACGATCAAGTTATCTACATTCATATCAAAATTATGTTCAGCATTAGCAACTGCGGAACGCAATACTTTCTCAATAACCTCAGACCCAACCTTAGGGGTATACTTGAGGATTGCAAAGGCTTCATTCACAGCTTTGCCCCGAATAAGGTTGATAACTATACGCAACTTACGCGGTGCGATGCGGACATATTTTACATAAGCTTTAGCTTCTTCCATCGTTTGGTGTCCCCCTTCCCCTATTTCTTATCAGCTGCGGCTGCGGCCGGTGCTGCTGCGGCTGCTGGCGCTGCTGCTGCTGCCGGTGCTGCTGCACCTGCTGCTGCGGCTGCTACTGCGGCATTTTTATCTCCGTGACCTCTGAATAAACGGGTAGGAGCAAATTCGCCTAATTTATGACCAACCATATCTTCGGTGATATACACGGGAACATGTTTGTGACCGTCATGAACGGCAATGGTATGTCCCAGGAAATCAGGAATTATAGTGGAGCTGCGAGACCAAGTTTTAATAACTTTTTTGTCTTTGGCAGCATTTAATGCTTCAATCTTTTTTAAAAGACTTGCATGGACATAAGGTCCTTTTTTTACTGATCTGGACACTATGTATGCCTCCTTTCGCTAGACAATGAATTATTTGGTTCTACGTTTTAGAATCAACTTAGAAGATGCTTTCTTCTTAACACGGGTACGTGTACCGAATGCGCTCTTACCCCAAGGGGTAACAGGACGCTTACGACCTACAGGAGAGTGGCCTTCGCCGCCGCCATGTGGATGGTCGTTCGGGTTCATGGCAACACCGCGGTTAGCGGGACGGATACCCAGCCAACGGGTACGGCCGGCTTTGCCGAGAGTGATATTTTCATGATCAATGTTGCCGATTTGGCCGATGGTAGCACGGCAGTTAATATGAACCTGACGTAATTCACCGCTAGGCATACGAAGCAGAGCATAATCTCCTTCTTTTGCCATTAATTGGATGCCTGTACCGGCAGAGCGGCCTAGTTGTCCGCCTTTGCCAATCTTCATCTCAACATTGTGAACAGTTGTACCAAGAGGAATATTAACCAAGGGCAGTGCATTACCTACTTTAATATCAGCAGTAGGTCCGCTGACAATGGTATCACCTACTTGTAAACCTTGAGGAGCAAGAATATAACGTTTGTCACCATCAGCATAGTGCAGCAATGCAATGTTAGCGCTACGATTAGGATCATACTCTATAGTTGCTACTTTAGCAGGTACATTATCTTTATTACGCTTAAAATCAATTATACGATATTGTCTCTTATGCCCGCCGCCTTGATGACGAACTGTGGTCTTACCGGTGTTATTACGGCCGGCATGCTGGCCCAGTTTTTCTACTAAAGGACGATGGGGCTTTTCCGCTGTAATCTCTTCGAAGGTGGATACTGTCATATTACGTCTTCCGGGAGAATACGGATTAAAGCTTTTTATAGCCATTTTTTTACCTCCTTATTCGCAATTACATTCCTTCGAAGACTGGAATTGTATTACCTTCTGCAAGTTTTACAATTGCTTTCTTATAGTCGGAACGCTTTCCTTGATATTTGCCCATGCGCTTGGTTTTACCCATAACACGCAAAGTTGTAACATTCAATACTTTAACCTTGTACAGCTCTTCAATGGCTTGACGGATTTCCGTCTTGTTAGCATCTAATGCAACCACGAAAGTATACTTGTTTTCCTGCATCATAGCAGAAGCTTTCTCTGTAACCAGAGGTTTTACTAAAACATCACGAGGATTAGCAGCCATTATGCAAGCACCTCCTCAATCTTTGCTACAGCGTCTTTAGCAAGCAGCACTTTTTGTGCATCAAGAATGTCATAAACATTCAGGCAGTCATTGGAAATAGCTTTAACCTTATCAATGTTGCGAGAAGATTTTTCTACATTTTCATTCTCACCATCGGTAATAATCAAAGCTTTCTTATCTGTTGCTTCAAACCCCTTCAGCATATTTACAGCGTTCTTAGTTTTGGGTTCAGCAAATTGCAGGCTGTCTACTACGACTAATTCGCCGGCTGCAACCTTTGCGGATAATGCGCAACGGATTGCTAAACGACGAGCCTTGCGAGGCATATCTTTGGCATGAGACCTTGGTGTTGGTCCAAAAGTCACGCCACCGCCTACCCACAAGGGTGAACGGTTGGAACCGGCACGAGCACGGCCTGTGCCTTTTTGTCTCCAAGGTTTCTTACCGCCGCCACGAACCATACCGCGAGTTTGTGTGGCATGGGTGCCTTGGCGTGCATTAGCTTGTTGCATAACAACTGCTTGGTGTACAACAGCTTCATTAAATTCTACGCCAAATACGTAGTCCATTAATTCTATTTCTTCACCGGTTTGTTTTCCGGTTATGTCATATACTGATAGCTTTGGCATTTAAACGCCCTCCTTTCTCGTATCTACTATTTCCTTGCTGATGCTTTTTGCGGGTTCACAGCATGAGGCTTATTCTCAACTCTGTTTGCCTTAATAACATCAGGTTTCACGGTTGCTCTCAAAACAAGGAATGTTCCGTTGGCACCGGGTACAGCACCCTTTACCATGATAAGATTACGATCCTTGTCAACTTTGGCAACGGTCAGACGAAGCACTGTTGCGCTAGTACCACCCATACGTCCCGGCAATTTCTTGCCTTTAATAACTCTGCCGCCGGGGCCTGAATGCATAGGTCCCATAGAACCGGGCTCACGATGAGATTTAGAACCGTGTTTCATAGGTCCACGAGAGAAGTTATGAAGTTTAATAGTACCGGCAAAACCTCTGCCGCGAGAAACGCCAATAGCGTCCACTTTTTCGCCTGCTGCGAAAATGTCAGCTGCCACTGTATCTCCAACCTTATATTCAGAAGGAGCGGACAAGCGCAGTTCTCTAATAAACTTAACAGGTGTAACACCTGCTTTGTCAAAACGGCCTTTCATTGGTTTGCTTAGTTGTTTCTCTTTTATATCACCAAATCCGAGTTGTACGGCATTGTAGCCATCTGTTTCCTCGGTTTTATTTTGAATTACGATGCAAGGGCCGGCTTCCACAACAGTTACCGGAATCATCTTACCATCGGCTTCAAAAATTTGGGTCATTCCTAATTTTTTGCCTAAGATTCCTTTAGCCATTATCGCACCCCCTTACGCTTTTATCTCGATATCTACGCCGGCAGGAAGATCTAAGCGGGTTAACGCATCAATCGTCTTTGCTGTCGGTTCCAAAATGTCAACTAATCTCTTGTGAGTTCTCATTTCGAATTGCTCACGGGAATCTTTGTTAACATGTGGGGAACGTAGAATCGTATAAATATTTTTTTCTGTAGGAAGTGGAATTGGTCCGGAAACTTGTGCTCCGGTGCGTTTCGCAGTTTCTACAATCTTTGCAGCACTTTGGTCAAGTGCTTTGTAATCATACGCTTTTAAACGTATTCTGATTTTTTGAGTCTTTGACATTTAGTAATTCCTCCTAATCGCCGCGTTTCTAAGAACGGACATACTCCGCAAAAGTTCCCTTGGTTTCCCAAGCCATCTCTTGCTTCATCGCTAGCCTTCTAACAAACATAAGTTAATGAGGGGGCTACTGCTAGCCCCTCATTTGGGCTACATTAAAATTTATTCATCAATTTCGGTTACAACACCGGCACCAACAGTATGGCCGCCTTCACGAATAGCAAAGCGCAGGCCTTCTTCAATAGCAATGGGGGTGATAAGTTCGATATCCATCTTAATGTTATCCCCGGGCATTACCATCTCGGTTCCTTCCGGCAGGTGAGCCACGCCGGTTACGTCGGTGGTCCTGAAATAGAACTGGGGACGATAGCCGTTGAAGAACGGTGTATGACGGCCGCCTTCTTCTTTGGTCAGTACGTATACCTGGCCTTTGAATTTGGTATGCGGATGGATGCTGCCGGGCTTTGCCAATACCTGGCCACGCTCGATCTGATCTCTTTCAATACCGCGCAGCAGCACGCCTACATTATCGCCTGCTTCTGCATCATCCAAGGACTTGTGGAACATTTCCAGTCCGGTTGCTACGCTCTGGGTCTTCTCTTCCTTCATCCCTACGATCTCTACGGGTTCGCCTACGGTGATCTTGCCACGCTCTACACGGCCGGTTGCTACTGTGCCGCGTCCGGTAATGGTGAATACATCCTCTACCGGCATTAAGAAAGGTTTGTCCAGGTCATGAACAGGAGTGGGAATATATTCGTCAATAGCGTCCATCAGCTTCAGGATGTTCGCTTCTTGCTCTTTGTCTCCCTGCAATGCTTTCAGCGCACTGCCTACTATGATGGGTACCTTGTCTCCGGGATAGCCGTACTTGGTCAGAAGGTCTCTGACTTCCATCTCTACCAATTCGATCAGTTCAGGATCGTCTACTTGGTCGGACTTGTTCAGGAACACTACCATGGCAGGCACGCCTACCTGGTGAGCCAGCAGGATGTGCTCACGGGTCTGGGGCATTGGGCCGTCAGCCGCGGACACTACCAGGATGGCACCATCCATCTGTGCTGCGCCGGTGATCATGTTCTTTACATAGTCAGCATGGCCCGGGCAGTCGATATGCGCATAGTGGCGCTTCTCGGTTTCATATTCTACGTGGGCGGTATTAATGGTAATACCACGTTCTCTTTCTTCCGGTGCCTTATCAATCATGTTGTAATCAACAAATTGTGCATCGCCTTTTTCTGCCAGCACCTTGGTGATAGCTGCAGTCAAGGTTGTCTTACCATGATCTACGTGACCGATGGTACCAACGTTAACATGGGGTTTACTTCTTACATATTTCTCTTTAGCCATTATAATTTCCTCCTATCATTATTTAAACAATTTTATTAAGCTTTGGTTCCCTTTGCTTTTTCAATAATATCTTCGGCAATATTCTTGGGAACATCTTCGTAGTGGTCAACTTCCATGGTATATGTGCCACGGCCCTGTGTCTTAGAACGCAGGTCTGTTGCATAACCAAACATCTCAGCCAGAGGGACGAAGGAAGTAATTACTTGTGCTCCGCTTCTTGCTTCCATGCCTTCAATACGGCCACGGCGGGAATTCAAATCGCCGATTACATCGCCCATATATTCTTCCGGAACAGTAACTTCCACCTTCATATAAGGTTCGGTTAATGTTGCACCGGCCTTAGCAGCACCTGCCTTAAAGCCCATGGAACCGGCAATCTTAAAGGCCATTTCCGAAGAGTCGACTTCATGGTAAGAACCATCGTAAACCGTAACTCCGATATCCACCATAGGATAACCGGCGATAACGCCGTTCTCCATAGCTTCCTTAACACCGGCTTCGATAGGACTGATGTATTCCTTAGGAATAGCACCACCCACGATTTTGTTCTCAAACGTAAAGCCCTCGCCTGGTTTCAAAGGTGTCAATTCCAACCAGCAATGACCATATTGGCCTTTACCGCCGGACTGACGAACAAATTTACCTTCGGCTTTAACAGTCTTCTTAATGGTTTCACGATAAGCAACCTGGGGCTTGCCAACAGTACATCCTACATGGAACTCACGGGAAAGTCTGTCGATAATAATCTCCAAGTGCAGCTCGCCCATACCGGAAATAATAGTTTGGGAAGATTCAGGATCCGTGTGAACACGGAAAGTAGGATCTTCTTCAGCCAGCTTTTGTAAAGCCAGGCCCATTTTTTCCTGGTCATCTTTGGTCTTAGGTTCAACTGCCACGGAAATAACCGGGTCTGGGAATTCCATGGTTTCAAGAATTATAGGCTTGTCCTCGTCGCAGAGAGTATCACCTGTGCCGGTGGATTTCAAGCCAACGGCTGCTGCAATATCTCCGGCATAAGCACAGTCAATTTCAGTTCTGTGATTAGAATGCATACGAAGGATACGACCGATACGCTCTCTCTTGCCTTTGGAAGAATTGTAAACATAAGAACCGGCGGTTAATTTACCGGAATAAACTCTGAAGAAAGCAAGTCTTCCTACGAAAGGATCAGTTGCAATCTTAAAAGCCAAAGCAGATAAAGGAGCCTCGTCGTCGGAAAGGCGTTCTTCCTCTTCTCCGGTATTTGGGTTGGTTCCCTTAACAGGAGGTACATCAAGAGGAGAAGGCATATAAGCTACAACTGCATCCAGCAAAGGCTGTACACCTTTGTTCTTATAAGAAGATCCACAGGTTACAGGATACATTTTGCAAGCAATGGTTTGTTTGCGAATGGCGCCCATAATTTCTTCTTCTGTTAAATCTTCGCCTTCCAGATACTTCTCCATCAAGGCATCGTCGCTTTCAGCAACTGCTTCCAGCAAAATCTGACGATATTCTTGAGCTTTTTCCATCATGTCGGCAGGAATGTCTATGAACTCTTCATCCTTGCCCAGGTCATCGCCATATTCAATGGCCTGCATCTTAACTAAGTCAATCAAGCCTTTGTAGTCATCTTCAGCCCCGATAGGAATCTGAATCGCTACGGCATTGGCATTCAGGCGTTTCTTCATCATGTCGATAACATTAAAGAAATCAGCACCTGAAATATCCATCTTATTTACATACGCAATACGTGGTACATTGAAACCGGCAGCTTGACGCCAAACTGTTTCGGACTGCGGTTCAACTCCGCCCTTAGCAGAGAATACGGCAACAGCACCATCAAGTACGCGCAATGAGCGCTCTACCTCTACTGTAAAGTCAACGTGGCCTGGTGTGTCTATAATATTAATCGTGTGACCTTTCCAGTGACAAGTTGTAGCAGCGGAAGTAATAGTGATACCACGCTCTTGCTCTTGGACCATCCAGTCCATGGTAGCGGCACCATCATGAACCTCTCCTATTTTGTGAGTTTTACCCGTGTAGAATAGGATACGTTCGGTGGTAGTGGTCTTGCCCGCATCAATGTGAGCCATAATACCGATATTTCTTAAGTCTTTTAGTTCAAACTCTCTGGCCACTATTTACTCCTCCTCATATCTTACCAACGATAATGAGCAAAAGCCTTATTGGCTTCAGCCATCTTGTGGGTATCTTCACGCTTTTTAACAGAAGCGCCTGTGCTATTGGCAGCATCCATGATTTCTCCGGCTACTCTTTCGCACATGGTTTTCTCACTGCGTAAGCGAGAATAATTTACCAGCCAACGAATACCTAATGTGGTTTTACGATCGGCTCTTACTTCAATAGGCACTTGGTAGTTAGCACCACCAACACGGCGGGCTTTAACTTCCAAAACGGGCATTACATTCTTCATGGCAACATCGAAAACTTCCAAAGGATCTTTTCCGGTCTTAGAACGGACTAAATCGAAAGCATCATATACAATGCGCTCAGCAACACCCTTTTTGCCGTTTTGCATAATTTTATTAATAAATCTTGTTAATAGCTTGGAACCATATACTGGATCCGGCAATACGTCTCTTTTTGTTACAGGACCTTTTCTCGGCATCTGTATTCCTCCTTCTTAAAATATCAATTCGTGTTTAACTTAGCTTATTTAGCTTTCGGACGCTTAGCTCCATATTTGGAACGTCCCTGGTTGCGATCGGCAACACCGGCAGTATCAAGCGCACCACGAATGATATGATAACGGACACCGGGAAGATCTTTTACTCTTCCGCCTCTGATAAGAACAACACTATGCTCTTGCAGATTGTGGCCGATACCTGGAATATACGCTGTAACTTCGATTCCGTTTGTTAAACGAACACGGGCAACCTTACGTAATGCAGAGTTAGGTTTCTTAGGGGTTGTTGTGTACACTCTCGTGCATACACCACGTTTTTGCGGTGCATTTTTTAACGCTGGAGCTGTGGATTTTTTGCTAAGTACCTCTCTACCTTTACGAACCAATTGGTTTATTGTAGGCATATCGGCACCTCCTTCCCAAAATAGTTAGATTTAATGAATTTATAAAAACCCTCGCGGCAAATAGCTGCGTGGATCCTATCAATCCTTAAGTATCGCAGCAGCAGATGCTCCCACATGAATCCTGCAAGCAGTCCCAAGCTCTGCCATTGTAGGCACTTTCTCCAAAGGGACATTCTTTGCCAGACAGGCTTTTGTCAAAGCCTCTGTCACATGTGTATCTGCATCCATGGCAACAAGGACAATTTTTGCCCTGTCATTGGTTATCGCTTTCTGAGTTTGTTTGACGCCAACCACAGTCCTGGCGCCGTTCTTTACTTCTGTAAGGAACATTGTAACACCTCCAAAAAGGCATAGCTCTCCCATGGGATACTTGAGTATTGTAACATTCTGTACAAGCCATGTCAAGCATTTTTCCCTGTTTTTTTCGCCTAAAACCCTTATCTATTGCCGTCCTTGTTTTACACTGTCCCTAGTGTTTCACAATGTGTATATATGGTAATCCCTGTGGACATTTTCCTACCATATATAGTAATGGAGCAAAAGGTTTTTTCACCTTTTGCTCCGTTAGCAGTTTTTCTTAAATTTTCTCGTTTTTGTCTACAATTTATTTTGCTTCTGTTGTATCAGTTGTTGCCTCTGGTATTTCCGTTGGCTCTTCCTTACGCTTCTCGTTATATTTCAGTTTGATATTGCGGTAACGACTCATACCGGTCCCGGCAGGAATCAGTTTGCCGATAATAACGTTCTCTTTCAGACCAATCAAAGGATCTGTCTTACCCTTGATTGCCGCATCGGTTAAGTTCCTTGTTGTTTCCTGGAAGGAAGCAGCTGACAGGAAAGAATCCGTAGCAAGAGAAGCCTTGGTAATACCAAGCAGAATGGGATGTCCTTCGGCAGGTTTTTCCCCGGAGGAAATAGCATTGTCGTTTTGATCTTCAAATTCCCCTATATCCACTACCTCACCCGGCAGCATAATGGTATCTCCGGCATCATCAATGCGATACTTACGCATCATTTGACGAACGATAACCTCTATATGTTTATCGTTAATTTCAACACCCTGGGACTTGTAAACACCCAGGACTTGGGAAGTCAGATAACGCTGAGTAGCCTCTACACCACAGATACGCAGAATATCGTGAGGATTCAGGGAGCCTTCCGTCAGCCTATCGCCCTTAGCAATCTTGTCTCCTTCGGCCACATGCATCTTAGCACCGTAAGGAACCTGGTAGGTTTCTTCTTCGCCGCTTTCTTTCTCAACAGCGATAAAATGGCTGCCATCTTTTTCTTCCAGATGAACCGTGCCCGAGATTTCACTCAGCATGCCCGGATGTTTAGGCTTACGAGCTTCGAACAATTCCTCAACACGAGGCAAGCCCTGAGTAATATCTTCACCGGCAACACCGCCTGTATGGAATGTACGCATGGTTAACTGAGTACCCGGTTCACCAATGGCCTGAGCAGCAATAGTACCGACTGCCTCGCCTACTTCAACCTGCTTAGATGTAGCTAAGTTACGTCCATAGCACTTACGGCAAACACCGAAGTGACTCTTGCAGGTAAGCACGGAACGAACCTTCACTTGCTCTCTCAGTTCAGAAATCTTTTCGGCTACTTCGTCATCAATGTAATCGTTAATCTTGAAGACGATTTGGCCGCTCTGATCTTTAATATCTTCAGCCAAATAGCGCCCCAGAATACGATCATGCAAGGATTCCAGGATGGTTTGTTTGTTCCTGCCTTGAGTAATAGCCTCCAAGGTGACACCATCGATTTCATTCTTGCGAATCTTCACATCGGTAACTGTGTCGTCTGCCAAAACTGCTGACATGATTTTCTTGGTGAAAGTTTCTCCGGCTTGGCCCAAAACTTTACCTTCACCATTAACAATATCAACGGCGATTTCTTTATCCAGGAAGAAATGAGTCATATGGGCTCTGAATACCTTCTCCACTTCTTCATCGCTTACATTGATGACCAGTGTTTCAATTTCTTCCTTGGCTTTAACATCTGTCGCTGCATTTGCCTCAGAATTTTCCTGAGGATACAGTTTAATCTCCAATACCTTGGCTGCATGCAGTCTGTTGTACAAGTCATCATTAATCATAGTATCAGCTTCGGCCAACAATTCACCTGTAGCTGGGTCCATAACATTGGCAGCCAATTGACGGCCGACCATGTAGTCATGAATCTTGCCCTGACTGGAACCAATAGTGTGTTTGCAGAACTTAGCTCTTTCTCTGACCAAATCCATGCTGATAACATCGCAGTCATCTTCACGGACAATAACGTCTTGGGCAACATCTACCAGACGACGGGTCAAATAGCCTGAGTCAGCCGTACGAAGTGCTGTATCTGCCAAACCTTTGCGAGCACCATGGGTAGAAATAAAGTATTCCAACACAGTTAAGCCTTCTCGGAAGTTAGCTTTAATAGGACGGTCAATAATACGTCCGGAAGGATCGGCCATCAGTCCACGCATACCGGCCAGCTGACGAATCTGCTGTACGTTACCACGGGCACCGGAATTAGCCATCATGAATACAGGATTGAATTTATCCAAAGTTGTACCCATCAAAGCTTGAGTCACATCATCAGTAGCCTTATTCCACAAATCAATAACTTTACGATAACGTTCATCGGCACTCATTAAACCACGACGGAACAAACCTTCGACCTTGTCGACTTCTTTTTCCGCAGCCGCCAGAATGGCAGCTTTTTCCTGAGGAATCTTAATATCGGAAACGGCAATGGAAATACCTGCTTTACAAGCATTATCATAGCCCAATTTCTTAACTGTATCCAAAACTTGGGCAGTACCGAAATTGCCATATAACTTATGTGCCTTAGCAACTAAGCGGCCTAATTCTTTCTTGTCGATTAGTTTGCCCAAGAGCCATTTGCCGTCTTCGTCCTTAGAATAATACCGGAGTTCCAAAGGCAGCTCGTCGTTATAAATAATATTGCCTACAGAAGTAGTAACTAGGCTTTCCCCTTCGTTGGACGGTTCGGGATAGATTTCTGAATTGGGAACCAAAACTTTAATCCTGGCTTGCAAAGCAACAGCCTTGTGGAAATAAGCCATTCTTACTTCATCAAAACTGCTGAAGCGTTTGCCTTCGCCTAAAGCGCCATCTTTAAAAATAGTTAGATAGTAGGCACCCAAAACCATATCCTGGGTAGGAACGGTAATAGGCTTACCGTCCTTAGGTGCCAGAATGTTGTTAACTGACATCATGAGGACCCTGGCTTCAGCCTGAGCTTCGGCGGACAGGGGCAAATGAACAGCCATCTGGTCACCATCGAAGTCGGCGTTATAAGGGGTACACACTAAAGGATGAAGTTTAATAGCCCGTCCTTCGGACAGGATAGGCTCGAAAGCCTGAATACCAAGTCTATGCAGGGTGGGAGCACGATTCAGTAGCACAGGATGTTCTTTGATAACATCTTCCAAAACATCCCATACTGCGTTGTTGGCTCTTTCTACCATACGCTTAGCACTCTTGATATTATTGGCGGTCCCGTCTTCTACCAAGCGTTTCATAACGAAAGGTTTAAACAGTTCCAAAGCCATTTCTTTGGGCAGACCGCATTGATGCATCTTCATTTCAGGTCCTACGCAAATAACGCTACGGCCTGAATAGTCAACACGTTTTCCCAAAAGATTTTGACGGAAACGTCCCTGTTTGCCTTTGAGCATATCTGACAAGGATTTCAAAGGACGGTTGCCGGGACCTGTAACAGCACGGCCACGACGGCCATTATCAATGAGAGCGTCCACTGCTTCTTGAAGCATACGTTTTTCATTACGTATGATAATGTCAGGAGCCTGGAGTTCCAGTAGTCTCTTTAAGCGATTGTTACGGTTAATTACTCTTCTGTACAAATCGTTCAAATCGGAAGTAGCGAAACGCCCGCCATCTAATTGGACCATAGGACGCAGATCGGGAGGAATGACAGGGACAACATCCATAATCATCCATTCCGGTTTGTTTCCGCTCTTCATAAAAGCCTCACAAACATCCAGACGGCGAACAATGTTACGTTTTTTCTGCATGCTGGTCTCAGTCTTAATTTGTGCTCTTAATTCTTTGGCCAGGGTGTCAACATCTATTTCTTGCAGCAATTCTTTGATGGCTTCAGCGCCCATGCCCACTCTGAAAGCATCACCATATTCATCTAGTTTTTCCACATATTCAGCTTCAGAAAGGAGTTGTTTCTTGGTTAAATTAGTTTCGCCCGGATCCAGAACTATATAGCTGGCAAAATACAACACTCTTTCCAGAGCTCTTTGACCGATATCTAGAATAGCACCCATTCTGGAAGGAACACCCTTGAAATACCAGATGTGTGAAACAGGTGCTGCAAGTTCGATAGAACCCATACGGTCACGACGTACTTTGGCCCTGGTTACTTCTACACCGCACTTATCGCAAATGACACCCTTGTAACGAATGCGCTTATATTTGCCGCAGTGACATTCCCAATCCTTGGTTGGCCCGAATATTCTTTCGCAGAACAGGCCATCCCTTTCTGGTTTTAATGTTCTATAATTAATTGTTTCCGGCTTGGTTACTTCGCCGTGGGACCATTCCCTTATTTTTTCGGGAGATGCCAGTCCTATACGCATTGAGTCAAATTTATTAACATCTAACAAGAATAGTCACTCCTTTCTATTTAGAATCTTTGGAATCGTCATCGTCAGGCAAATCCATATTGCCAATATCGGCGATTACATCGAAACCTTCAGGACTTTCATCCTTGCTGTCTTCTTCGCTTGCTTCGTTGCCAAACTCATCCCGGTCGGCAACGTCTTCCCCTGTAGGAGGCATTTCGCCTTTCATGTCCAATTCCATTTCCCTGGCAATATCTCCTACGCCGATATCTTCGTCCTCATCATCCAAAGGAATTTCTTCCCCGTCTTCATCCAGGACTTTAATATCAAGACCGATGCTCTGCATTTCTTTAACCAATACTTTAAATGATTCAGGCACACCGGGTTCAGGGATGTTTTCCCCTTTAACAATAGCTTCGTAGGTCTTCACACGGCCAACCACATCATCGGATTTAACCGTTAGGATTTCCTGCAAGGTGTAAGCTGCACCATAGGCCTCCAAGGCCCAAACTTCCATTTCGCCGAATCTCTGACCGCCGAACTGAGCTTTACCACCCAGTGGCTGTTGAGTAACCAAAGAGTACGGACCCGTAGAACGGGCATGAATCTTATCAGCTACCAAATGGTGGAGTTTCAGATAGTAGATGCAGCCCACGGTTACCTCATTATCAAAAGGCTCACCGGTACGGCCATCATACAAGACTGTCTTACCACTGGGAGCAATACCGGCCAGGGCCATAGTCTTAGTCAAATCTTCTTCCGGAGCACCGTCAAAAACCGGCACAGCAACAGGCACAGCATGGTCTACGGTCTTAGGCAGGCCATATTGTTTTAAATCATAACCAGCTTTAGACAGTTCTTTGCCAATATTAGGATCGCCGGCTTCAATCTTAAGTCCCAAAGCCAAAGCAGCCCAGCCCAAATGTGCTTCCAAAACCTGCCCAATATTCATACGGCTAGGTACGCCCAAAGGATTCAGTACGATTTGTACCGGTTCCCCATTGGGCAAGAAAGGCATATCTTCACGAGGTAAAATACGGGAAACAACGCCCTTATTACCATGACGACCGGCCATCTTATCCCCTTCGGAGATCTTTCTCTTTTGGACAATATGAACCCTGACTTGTTTATTCACACCGGGAGGCAGTTCATCACCATTATCCCTGGTGAAAATCTTCACGCTGACAATAATACCTGATTCCCCATGGGGTACTCTCAGGGAACTGTCTCTTACCTCTCTGGCTTTCTCGGCGAAAATAGCCCTGATCAATCTTTCCTCAGCGCTAAGCTCAGTCTCTCCTTTAGGAGTAACTTTGCCTACCAGAATATCACCGGGGCGTACTTCCGCACCGATACGAATAATACCCTCCTCGTCCAAATCTTTTAAAGCATCTTCGGACACGTTAGGAATATCTCTGGTAATTTCTTCAGGTCCTAATTTAGTGTCTCTAGCATCACAATCGTATTCTTCAATATGAATAGAAGTGAAAACATCCTCTTTCACCAAATCTTCGCTGAGCAATACAGCATCCTCGTAGTTATAACCTTCCCAAGGCATGTAGGCTGCAATAGCATTGCGGCCCAAAGACAATTCGCCATGGTCTGTAGCAGGACCATCTGCCAGAACCTGACCCTTGGCAATCTTATCGCCCTTGAAGACGATAGGTCTTTGGTTTACACAGGTGCTCTGGTTGGAACGTTTGAACTTCAATACTCTGTATTCGTCCAAAGTACCTTTTTTTGTCTTAACAACAATCTTGTCGCCACTAACGCTCTCTACCGTGCCGGCGTTCTTAGCCAAAATACATACACCGGAGTCAACGGCAACCTTGTATTCCATACCTGTACCAACAATAGGCGCCTTAGGATTCAGAAGAGGCACGGCCTGACGCTGCATATTAGCACCCATCAGAGCACGGTTAGCATCATCGTTTTCCAGGAAAGGAATCAAAGCGGTGGCAATGGATACGACCTGTTTAGGAGATACGTCCATGAAATCAACTTTTTCCGGGCTAATGGAAAGCACATCATTCTTATCGCGGGCAATAACACGATCATTAACGAAAGCTCCGTTATCCTTCAACGGTTCGTTTGCCTGAGCGATGATATAATTATCCTCTTCATCAGCTGTCAAATAAGCGATTTCATCAGTAACTTTTTTATGTCTCTTATCAACACGGCGATAAGGTGTTTCGATAAAGCCGTATTTATTAATAACACCATAGGTGGACAGAGAACCAATCAAACCAATATTAGGTCCTTCAGGAGTTTCAATAGGACACATACGACCATAGTGAGAATGGTGCACGTCGCGGACTTCGTAACCGGCTCTTTCCCGAGACAAACCGCCGGGCCCTAAGGCAGACAAACGACGTTTATGGGTAAGTTCAGCCAAGGGATTGTTCTGATCCATGAACTGAGACAACTGGCTGCTGCCAAAGAATTCTTTAATAGCAGCAACTACCGGGCGAATATTAATCAGGGCCTGAGGAGTAATAACCTCTACATCCTGAATGGTCATACGTTCTCTGATAACACGTTCCATACGAGCCAAGCCAATCCGGAACTGGTTTTGCAACAACTCCCCAACGCAGCGGATACGACGATTGCCCAAATGGTCAATATCATCTTTTTCGCCCATACCATCAATAAGATTCAATAAATAGCTGAAAGAAGCAATAACATCATCAGCGGTAATAGTCCGCAGTTTGGGACTGATATCGGTAGTGAAAATAATTTTTTCCGGCTGCTCCATCAGTTTGACAACGGCGGAAGCATGGCCGGCTTTGCTATAGATACCGCTTTCTTCCAATTTCTCAATAGCTGCATCATCAATAATAGTGCCGGCCTTTAAAATGGCATGACCTTGTTTCCCATCTGCATTAACCACGCAAATAGGTTCCATCAGCTCTTTGCCGAACAGTCTTTGGCGCCAGCCCATTTTCTTATTAACTTTGTAACGGCCTACATTAGCCAAATCATAGCGTCTGTTATCGGAAAAAGTATTTCTGATTAATTGCTCAGCATTTTCCAGGTTGGCAGGTTCCCCGGGACGAAGCTTCTTGTAGATTTCCAGCATCGCATCTTCTTCGTTCTTGGTAGTATCTTTAGCCAATGTTGCTGTTAAGAAAGGACTCTCGCCGAAGCAGGCAATAATATCGTCATTGGTAGGAAGGCCCATGACTCTGAGCAGTGCCGTAGCAGGCAGTTTTCTGGTTCTGTCTACACGGGCATAAATTATATTATTCAAATCTGTTTCATATTCAATCCAGGCACCACGATTAGGAATAACGGTAGTCCCATAGAGATATTTTCCCATAGGGTCCATGGTCTTATCGTAATACACACCGGGAGAACGAACCAACTGGCTGACGATAACACGCTCAGCACCGTTAATAACAAAGGTTCCCGTAGCAGTCATTAAGGGGAAATCCCCCATAAACACAGTAGACTCCTTGATTTCACCTGTTTCTTTGTACAGAAGGCGGACGTCAACATTCAGAGGCGCTGCATAAGTAATATCCTTATCTTTGCAAGTCTCTGAATCAAATTTAGGATCTCCCAAGGAAAAGCCCTTAAAATACAGTTCAAGATTGTCCGAGAAATCTTTAATGGGAGAAATATCATTAAAGGTTTCTTTTAACCCCTCTTTAATAAACCATTCATAAGATTTCGTCTGAAGGTCGATTAAATGGGGCATTTTCAAAATTTCGTTAATTCTGGCATAACTGTAACGAAGTCTGTCACCAGTTTCAACCGGTTTGAACATGTTGCCTCTCACTCCTCTTCTTTATAATAATTTTCCCTAAAATGGAGCAAAAAAATACAAGGTCTTCTAAATTATTAGTTAGACTATAAATTTAAAAGCCTCGTGTCTTCTCAGTTTCACTATCGTGCTCCATCTCCTTTGCGTGAGCGGGAACGCGATGTTCAACCACTGAGCACTCGCGATACCTGTTTATTATTTTTTAAAAAATCATTGGGTATTTATTATAGCACAGCAAATAACCCCTGTCAAACGCAATTTTAGGCTAATATTCATAATCAAGAGATTTAGGCTCAGGTTGTCCTAAAGAACGCAGAGATTTGCTCAGATGCTAGAAGCGGCAGCCTGACTCCAATAGCGGTGAGATTTAGGCTTAGGCAAGGAAAAAGGGAGTAGCCGAGGAAAGGATAGAACATTGCAGTTCATCCTTATCTCGGCCGCTCCCTTTAGACGCAGCATAAGCCAAATATCGCCGCTATTATTTCAGTTCAACCTTAGCGCCGGCTTCTTCCAGCTTAGCCTTAAGAGCATCAGCATCAGCCTTGCTAGCCTTTTCTTTAATAGCTTTAGGAGCAGCATCAACCAAAGCTTTAGCTTCTTTCAAGCCCAAACCGGTGATTTCGCGAACAACTTTGATAACGTTGATCTTGCTAGCACCTGCTTCAGTCAATACAACATCGAATTCGGTTTGTTCTGCACCGGCAGCAGCGCCACCAGCAGCAGGAGCAGCAGCTACAGGAGCAGCAGCGCTAACGCCGAATTTTTCTTCCAAAGCCTTAACCAATTCAGCCAATTCCAAAACTGTCATGTTTTCAATAGCTTCCATAATTTGATCCTTATTCATAATTCGTTCCTCCAAATTTTTAATTTTAATTTTTTGGGCTATGCCCTGATTTTTTTAATTATCTGCTTAGGCAGATTGTTTCTCTTTGGCTTCTCGCACAGCATCCAAGACGTAAACAAAATTGCGGATGGTACCTTGGAGCACATTGGCCAATCCGGAAATAGGGGCTTGCATGCTTCCAAGCATCTTGGAGAGCAATTCTTCTCTGGAAGGCAGGTCTGCCAAAGCGTGGATCTCTTCCATGCTAAGTAATTTGCCATCCAAGAAACCGGCTTTAACAACTAGCTTCTCATGAGTCTTGGCGAACTTAACAATAATTTTTGCTAAGTCAACAGGATTATCATCGCTGACAGCAACAGCTGTGTTGTTTTCCAAAAATGGTTCTAATCCTTCAACACCGGCTTCTTTTGCTGCAATGCGGATAAAGGTGTTTTTGGCAACGGAGTATTTAACCCCCGCAGCACGCAAAGCGCTTCTCATGGCAGTATCTTCTGCAACAGTTAAGCCGCAGTAGTTTACCAGAATAATGCCTTGATTACCTGTTAATAATTCTTTAATCTCAGCAACCTTTTGAGCTTTTTCAGGTCTCACTTCATGCATCGATTACACACCTCCTTGTTTAAGATTTATTTAATCAATGAAAAGACCTCTCGGCAGGCAGCCGGAGGTCGTATATTTATACTTCTCCGACCTGGGCAGGCGATTGCTCGTTAGGCTTACGCACCTACTGTCTATGGTCCGATGGTCATTTTCTATTTGATTATTGTTTATTGGTAGCTTTTAATACATCAATGTGAACCCCGGGTCCCATAGTTGTGGACAAGGTAATGCTCTTAATGTATTGACCTTTGGCACCGGATGGTTTTACTCTGATCAGAGTCTCCGCCAGTGTTAAATAGTTTTGCAAAAGCTTCTCAGCATCAAAAGATGCCTTACCAATAGAGGTTTGTACATTACCGGCTTTATCGGTACGGTACTCAATTTTACCGGCTTTGATTTCGCCAATGGCTTTTTTCAGATCCATTGTTACAGTGCCAACCTTAGGGTTAGGCATTAAACCTTTAGGTCCCAAAATCTTACCTAAACGGCCAACTACACTCATCATATCAGGGGTAGCTACGCAAACATCAAAATCGGTCCAGCCGCCTTTAATCTTCTCAGCAAATTCATCGCTGCCAACAAAGTCTGCGCCTGCATCTTGTGCTTCCTGAACTTTAGCGCCCTTAGCGAAAACCAAAACTGTCTTGGATTTGCCGGTGCCATTGGGAAGTACCAATGCGCCACGAACTTGCTGGTCCGCATATTTAGGGTCTACGCCTAAACGGATGGAAGCTTCAACGGTGCTGTCAAACTTAGTAATAGCTGTTTGTTTAATCAAGTCAACTGCTTCTTTAGGGGAATACAGTTTCTTGGGGTCAATCAGCTTTGCTGCATCTGTGTATTTCTTTCCTGCTTTGGACATAATTAAATCCTCCTTGTGGTCTAACGGCCCTAAAGCCTCCCACTTAATAGAAATCTTAGTCTTCGATGGTGATACCCATGCTCCGGGCAGTACCTTCGATCATGCGCATTGCAGCTTCAACGCTGCCTGCATTTAAGTCTTTCATCTTGCTTTCAGCTATTTCACGAACTTTGTCCCGTTTCACTGTAGCTACCTTTGTCTTGTTAGGAACGCCGGAAGCTTTTTCAATTCCTGCTGCCTTCTTGAGCAAAACAGCAGCGGGCGGAGTCTTGGTAATAAAGGTAAAAGAACGGTCTTCGAAGACTGTAATTTCTACCGGGATAACCAATCCTGCCTGTTTAGCAGTTCTTTCGTTGAAATCCTTAACGAAAGCCATTATGTTAATACCTGCTTGGCCTAGGGCCGGTCCTACTGGAGGAGCTGGTGTTGCTTTAGCTGCGGGAACTTGCAATTTTACTACTTTTACTACTTTCTTAGGCATTTATTTACACCTCCTTACCATAAAACTTTTCATTTATTCCACTTCTTCAACCTGGGTATAATCTACTTCAACGGGAGTTTCGCGGCCGAACATTTCAACAAGCACTTTGACTTTTTGGCGTTCGTCATTAATCTCTGCTACTGTTCCCACACATCCTTCAAAACCTTGTGCCTTAATGCGAACCATTTGGTTCAGCACCACAGGACATTCCATACGAATGGCAGGAGTATTGTCTCCCTCTTCTTTAGGCAAGGCTCCCAGAATATGCTTAACTTCTTCCTCAGATAAAGGTACAGGTTTATTGCCTGCGCCTACAAATCCTGTGACTCCCGGTGTGTTGCGAACAGCATACCAGGTACGATCGTCTACTATCATTTCCACCAGGACATAACCCGGGAATACTTTTCTGGCAACGACTTTTTGTTTGTCATCTTTAGTGTCAATCTCATTCTGCATAGGAACCAAGACACGGAAAATCTGATCTTCCATTCCCAAAGAATGAACTTTACGTTCAAGATTAGCCATTACTTTATTTTCATATCCGGAATAGGTATGAATCACATACCAGTGCTTTTTTCCTTCCATGCTCACTGCACTCCCATCAACAAACGGAATACTTGTGCAAATGCACCATCAATGATCCAAAGAGCAAAGGCTACAAACATTGTGGCAAGAATAACAACGACTGTGTAGGCACTTAATTCTTTTCTTGTTGGCCAAATAACTTTTTTCAGTTCATTTTTTGTATCACGGAGAAAAGGCATCAAACCGCCTGTGGTCTTTTTGATTTCCGTGGTTGTTGTTTGTTGCACTGCCATATTTTATCGCTCCTAAATTATCTTGTTTCCTTATGCATAGTATGCTTTTTGCAGAACTTGCAATACTTTTTGACTTCTATACGATCAGGATCGTTTTTCTTATTTTTAGTAGTTTGATAATTACGTTGTTTGCACTCAGTGCAGGCCAAAGTAATACCAGAACGGTTTCCAGCTGCCATTTTATTACACCTCTCTTACTCAAAATGTCATTTTTCTCGAATTATCGCCCATATAGCGTAACATAACTAACAATTTATGTCAATAAAAAAATGTGGGGCCGCGCAAGCTAATCGGCCTCACATTAATATTGTTAATTGACAAGCAGATTATTTATTCATCAATTTCGGTTACAACACCGGCACCAACAGTATGGCCGCCTTCACGAATAGCAAAGCGCAGGCCTTCTTCAATAGCAATGGGGGTGATAAGTTCGATATCCATCTTAATGTTATCCCCGGGCATTACCATCTCGGTTCCTTCCGGCAGGTGAGCCACGCCGGTTACGTCGGTGGTCCTGAAATAGAACTGGGGACGATAGCCGTTGAAGAACGGTGTATGACGGCCGCCTTCTTCTTTGGTCAGTACGTATACCTGGCCTTTGAATTTGGTATGCGGATGGATGCTGCCGGGCTTTGCCAATACCTGGCCACGCTCGATCTGATCTCTTTCAATACCGCGCAGCAGCACGCCTACATTATCGCCTGCTTCTGCATCATCCAAGGACTTGTGGAACATTTCCAGTCCGGTTGCTACGCTCTGGGTCTTCTCTTCCTTCATCCCTACGATCTCTACGGGTTCGCCTACGGTGATCTTGCCACGCTCTACACGGCCGGTTGCTACTGTGCCGCGTCCGGTAATGGTGAATACATCCTCTACCGGCATTAAGAAAGGTTTGTCCAGGTCATGAACAGGAGTGGGAATATATTCGTCAATAGCGTCCATCAGCTTCAGGATGTTCGCTTCTTGCTCTTTGTCTCCCTGCAATGCTTTCAGCGCACTGCCTACTATGATGGGTACCTTGTCTCCGGGATAGCCGTACTTGGTCAGAAGGTCTCTGACTTCCATCTCTACCAATTCGATCAGTTCAGGATCGTCTACTTGGTCGGACTTGTTCAGGAACACTACCATGGCAGGCACGCCTACCTGGTGAGCCAGCAGGATGTGCTCACGGGTCTGGGGCATTGGGCCGTCAGCCGCGGACACTACCAGGATGGCACCATCCATCTGTGCTGCGCCGGTGATCATGTTCTTTACATAGTCAGCATGGCCCGGGCAGTCGATATGCGCATAGTGGCGCTTCTCGGTTTCATATTCTACGTGGGCGGTATTAATGGTAATACCACGTTCTCTTTCTTCCGGTGCCTTATCAATCATGTTGTAATCAACAAATTGTGCATCGCCTTTTTCTGCCAGCACCTTGGTGATAGCTGCAGTCAAGGTTGTCTTACCATGATCTACGTGACCGATGGTACCAACGTTAACATGGGGTTTACTTCTTACATATTTCTCTTTAGCCATTATAATACCTCCCAACTACTCTTTCTTTGCATTTATATTAACCTTAATATATAAGGTTAAAAACTAATTTGGTGGCGGCGCACGGATTTGAACCGCGGACACGCCGGGTATGAACCGACTGCTCTAGCCAACTGAGCTACGCCGCCAAAATAAATAAAAACTGGAGCTGATGACCAGAATCGGACTGGTGACCTTATCCTTACCAAGGATACGCTCTACCAACTGAGCTACATCAGCATTGGTTGCGGGGGCTGGACTTGAACCAACGACCTTCGGGTTATGAGCCCGACGAGCTACCAACTGCTCCACCCCGCGATAAGTGGTGGGGAGAGAAGGATTCGAACCTTCGAAGCCAGAGGCGGCAGATTTACAGTCTGCTCCCTTTAACCACTCGGGAATCTCCCCATGTGCACAGAAAAAATTGGAGCTGGCAAAAGGAATTGAACCCTCAACCTACTGATTACAAATCAGTTGCTCTACCGATTGAGCTATGCCAGCATTTTAATCCGCAACGCAATTAAGTATATAAAAACTATCGACTAATGTCAATAGGTTTCTGCCTGCTTTGTGAATTTTTTACGTATTTTTTTCTGCTGACCTATTTATTATACCACATAAAAATAGATCACTGTAAAAATTGCTAAAAAAATTCTATAAATTGCAAAACCTGTCAAAGAAGATTTGTTCAAAAATTTTATAAACCAGATGATGGAAAAATAGGCCACAATAAATGCCGTAACAAAACCAATGGCCAGAACCTGAAAATCAGCCATGGTCAGTAGTGCATAATTCTTAAGGAGTTCATAAAGACAGGCACACAACATGATGGGCAGAGCCATAATAAAAGTGAAATCCGCCCCTGCTTTTCTACTGACACCTACCATCAAGGCGCCTCCTAAGGTTGAACCGCTGCGGGAAAACCCAGGCCATAAAGACAAGAATTGATAAAAGCCTATATAGAAAGCTTGTCTGATACTGATATGGTCTACGTCTTTAACCAATGTTTCCTCATGGCCTTTGACTTTACGCTCTGCGCAAATCAAAAGAACCGAACCTAACAGCAGACCGATTGCTACCGTAAAAGGCGAGAATAAATATTTCTTAATGAAAGAATGAATCAGGAAGGCAAAAAGCATAGTAGGCACACAACCGGCCAGAATATGAAACCCGCTCAGTCCTTTGTCCATCTGCCAGCCTTCCTTTGTAAAGAAACGCAAAAATTTGTCCTTATACAAAACCAGTACCGACAAAATAGCACCCAGCTGGATAATTATTTCAAAAGTCTGAGCCAGATTGCCCTTAAAGCCAATCATATTCCCTGCTATTATCATATGTCCTGTGGAAGACACAGGTAAGAATTCCGTGAGACCTTCCACAATACCCATTATTACTGCTACAATATTTTGATCCATAATACATCCTTTCCAATTCCGTAATCAGACTATTATTATAAGGTGAAACACAAAAAAAATAAAGATGCAAAACATTCTTTATGATAAATGCTAATTCTAAATTATTTCTTAACAAACCTTAAAAAGCGACAAGATTTGTGCTGAGACAAGGAAAACAGGAGTGACCGAGGAAAGGATAGAACATGGCGGTTCATCCTTGTCTCGGGCGCTCCTGTTTGACGCCGTATCAGTGCAAATATTGTCGCTTTTAGTCACCAAAATTTATGCCAATGTGGCGCCCGGCTCTGATGATATCCGAATCCACCGGTACAAAATGTGGCTCTGATGCTGCCTCGAGGATAGGCACTGCAATAATCTTGTCCGCCTTTAGGGCGACCATAACATTGTAGTTTTCTCCGATGCAAGCTTCTACAGCTGCCACTCCGTATCTGGTAGCCAGAAGCCTATCATAAGCCGTGGGAGAACCACCTCTTTGCAAATAGCCTAAAACTGTGCACCTGGACTCAATGCCGGTTTTTTCTTCAATGGCTCTGGCCAATTTTTCACCTACGCCGCCTAGGCGAATCTGTTCAAAACTGTTCTTTACTATTCGGGAAATAGTAATATCGCCGCCAATAGGTTTAGCACCTTCGGCTACAGTAATAATACTAAACTGCTTGCCTTGCTTTCTTCTGGACTCAATTTTCTTAATAACAGAATCCAGATCATAAGGTATTTCCGGAATCAGGATACAATCCGAGCCACCTGCAATGCCTGAATGCAAGGCAATCCAGCCGGCATATCTTCCCATAACTTCCAGGACCATAACTCTATGATGGGATTCAGCGGTAGTATGAAGCCTGTCTAATGCTTCCGTAGCCATGGCCATAGCCGTATCGAATCCGAAAGTGCGCTCTGTGCAGGGCAAATCGTTATCGATTGTCTTCGGAACACCTACTACTTTCACTCCGCAATTAGCGCTCAGTTCGCTGGCAATTTTCAGGCTGCCATCACCGCCAATCACTATCAGGCAATCAACTTTATACGTCTCTAGATTTTTAACAATAACATCTTGCATGTCCTTGTAAATAATTTCGCCGTTAGCATCCTCTCCGGATGCATAATGGAAGGGATTATCCCTATTGGTAGTGCCGAGAACCGTGCCGCCTCTGGGCAAAATGCCGGAGACATCTTTGGGTGTCATTACTTTCATATCCCCGGTAATTAAGCCATGGAATCCATTGGCAATACCATAAATCTTAAAACCATTTTGACAGGCCGTCTTTACTACGGCCCTAATAACCGCGTTCAATCCAGGGCAATCACCGCCGCCGGTTAATACTGCTAATACTCCTGCTTCTTTTTTCATAAATTCACTATCTCCGTTTATTTTACTTCCCAAATTTTCAGATTGTCTGCCGGCAGTTTAATAGATTCAGTTCCATCAAATTTGTCGTAGCAAAGAACATTGTCCTGGACATATCCCGGCCAAGCTACCACTACCGTGAAATCTTTGCTCAGCTCACTCAGGAGTCTTTTGACATCAATGTGGAAAACCGGTACAAAGAAAGTCTGTACTCTGTCCAGCAGAACCACATCTGAATTGTAACCCGCCAGAACTTCTTTCATTATTTTGGAAGCCATCTCTGCGCGTTCCGCAGGAAGCAACTCCAAAAACTTTTCTGTAATCAATAAGCGGCAGTCAACATAGCTCCACCCTTTGGCCTCAGAGGCCTCACGCAGAACTTTGCTCTTACCGCTCCCTGGTTTACCGGTTACTATTAATATTTTTTCCTCAAGACCCTGCACGCTGTCAACCTGTTGTAAAAATTCTTCCAACTGACTCATAATCCTCGCCCTCCCTGTTATTATCTATTTGCCTTACTTTTAATATCCGTTTGATACTATTTCCACTTTTCCTAGGTAAAATCCTTTAAAAAAAGAATTTTTGTAATATTTTTCTTTTCTCAGTGCAAACTTGTTACATATCTTTCATTATTTTGCGTATTTCTTCCCTTGCTGCAAGAAAAATGCTTCTTCCAAAAGCTTCTTCAGAACCTGCGGATTGCGTTTTCCCGGCATAATCCCGGTCATTTTATGTTTTACCCTCTGGATGGCATTATCCACTGCCTTGGGCTCCCTATGGAGCTCATTGGCTATATCACGGTAAGACTTACCCATAAGATATCTCCGCAAAACATGCCACTCAAAATCACTTAAGACCGAACTGAGCCTTTCTTCTATTTCAGCATGCTCTTCCTTGGTCAGTAAAACATCTTCCGGATTGATTTTGTCGCTATCTGCGGTAAAATCCAGCACCGTTTTGTAGGAACCGTCGTAATAAAGAGGCTTACTAAGGGAAACATAGGAATTCAGGGGCATATGTTTTTGCCGGTTAGCACCCTTAATGGCCGTCAAAATCTGCCTTGTAATGCAAATTTCGGAAAAGGCCCGGAAAGAAGCCAATTTCTCATCACGGAAATCTCGTATAGCCTTATAGAGACCTATCATGCCTTCCTGGATAAGATCCTCCCGATCTGCTCCTGCCAGGAAATAGTCCTTACTTTTCATTATGGCAATTATCTTATATTTTTGCAATAAATATTCTTGCGCCCGGGGATCATTGTGAGTCTGCGCATAAACAGCAATTTCCTCATCACTCATACCCGCAAAAGAAGCAGGGAACTTTTTGGGGAATTTCTTAGTCACAAAAACGCTCCTTCCTTTTCTTGGGCTAAAGCAATCATAGCTTAGCTAAATTATACCTTTTTATCAATAAGCCGTCAATTTTTTGCCTTTTTGCCTATTCTTTGCCGTACTACCTCGTAAATGAGGATGGCACCGGCTACGGAAGCATTTAGGGAAGAAACTCCTCCGGCCATGGGAATACTGACCAAAATATCGCAGTTTTCCTTCACCAATCGTGTCAGGCCTTTACCTTCCGCACCTACAACAACTACAATAGACCCTGTCAGGTCGGCAGCAAAATAAGGTTCCTGTCCTGCCATATCTGCACCAACGACCCAAAATCCCAACTTTTTCAATTCTTCAATAGTTTGGCTCACATTACCGATTTTCACTACCGGTACATATTCAATAGCGCCGGCGGAAGTTTTAGCCACAGTGGCATTGAGAGGGCAAGTCCGTCTCTGGGGCAAAAGCACCCCGTGAACCCCGGCTGCATCTGCCGTCCGCAATAAAGCACCCACGTTCTGAGGGTCTTGAAGTTCGTCTAAAAGCAAAAGAAAAGGTGTTTGGTCTTTTGCTTTGGCGCCGGCCAGTACTTCCTCCAGAGTGTGAAAGGCAACGGGAGAAACCTGGGCTGCCACGCCCTGATGGCGCATACCGGCAGACATTTCTTCCAGCTTCTCTCTTGGTACAAATTCAATGAGGCTGCCGGCTTCTTTAGCCAGCATGGTTATTTCTCCCATGCTGCCGCCTCTGGCACCATCTAAAACATATAATTTACTAATTGTCCTTCCGGATTTTAATGCCTCCATAACCGCATTCCGGCCCACTATAATATCTTGTGCCGGTTGTTTGTCTTGTTTGTCTTGTTTGTCTTGTTTGTCTTGTTTGTCTTGTTTGTCTTGCCTGTCTCGTTTGTCTTGCCTGTCTCGTTTGTCTTGCCTATACTGTTTCCTGTTCTGTTCTTTCATCTTTCCTCCCTAATTGTTCCCAGGTGGAACTAATGGCCTTTTGCGGGCAAATTGCTTTGCAGGCACCGCATCTAATGCATTCTGCACTGTTGGGATGCTTCCACACTTTAATATCCATGCCGCAAACTTTTTGGCAGGCTTTACACTTAATACATTTTTCCTTATCTACTTGGAACCGGTACAAAGCAACCGGATTCAGGCAACCATATATCGCACCCAAGGGGCATAAATACTTGCAGAATGGCCTATAAATCTTTATTCCTATAATTAATAGGATTAAAAGAAGAGAAGCTTTCCAAATAAATCTCAGGCCGGCCGTCACCCGCAGGCCGCTATTCATTAACACCAAGGGAATCCCGGCAAACAAAGTACCACTGGGACAAATATATTCGCAAAACCAGGGACTTCCTGTTCCCATCACATCTACCACCAAAGACGGCAGTAAGATAACAAAGAACGCCAAAATAAAATAGGGCAAAAATCTTAAAGCCTTGTGTCCCGGCAGATTTTTTTCTTTTTTTAACCAAGGAATTTTATAAACCATGTCCTGAACAAAACCGAAGGGACATAGCCAACCACAGACGAAACGCCCGAAAAGACTGCCAAAAATCAACAAAAAGCCAAAAACATAGCAGGAAAAAACGAACTGCCCGCTGTCCAAAACTGCCTGTAAAGAGCCAATGGGACAAGAACCCAAAGCGCCCGGACAAGAATAACAATTAAGTCCCGGCACACAAAGAACTTTCGTGGGACCCCGATAAATCTTCCCTGTTACAAAACCTTTCCCATAGCCATTGGTCAGAGCAAACCAAGCGGCCTGGCATAAATGTCTGAAGTTGGATTGATTAGCCAATGCCAATACACTCCAGACAGATATTTATAGCTTTTTCCAGGACAGTTTCGTGCTCTGTGCGAATAATCCCGGTGACTACTAAAACAATGCCTAAAAATAAAATTGCGAAACTTGCGATATTTCTCTTGGCTGCACTCATTTTATTCACCTTTTTTGTCAATAGACTGAGCATTATTTCTGAGAGATACTGCTTTCGTTGTTTTATCAAGATAAAGTTCCTTTTGGTGGAACTTATTCAAAGTGCTTCTATGACCAATGCTGACTACTGTGGTCTTGGTTAATTTTTCTAAAACCAAAGAATACATGGCACTTTCCGTCTGCTCATCCAAAGCCGAGGTTGATTCATCCATAAAAAGCCACTCCGGCTCGTAAATCATAGCACGAACAAAGGCTAACCGCTGTTGTTCCCCTACAGAAAACACATGAGACCAATCAGCTTCCTCTGCCAAATATTTGCTCAAATAACCAATATGGCATAATTCCATAAGTGCCTTCAGTTCATCATCTGTCCTTTGTCTAGTGCCCGGGTATAAAACAGACTCCCGCAATGTTCCTAGAGGCAGATATGGTTTCTGAGGAATGAACATAACCTTGTCTAAAGAAGCTAAAGAAAGCTCTCCCTTCACATAGGGCCAGATGCCGGCAATAGCCCTGAGCAAAGTGCTTTTCCCGCTGCCGCTTACACCTTTGATTATAACATTATCCCCTGCCTCCAGGGTCACATTAATATTTTCCAGAATAGCATTACCGTTAGGTAAATCCACTTCCATATCTTTGAGAATGACTTTGCCGTCATCTATAGTATTTCTTTTTAAATCAATCTGAGGGTTCTCGGCTTTTACTGCCTTCATGTGCAGGCCAAACCCTGTCAATCTGTCTACTACAGCCTGCCATTCAGCTAAAGAAGCATACATATCCACAAAGTAAGATAAAGAATCCTGTACTCTGCCAAAAGCCGTGGCAATCTGCATTAAACCGCCCAAAGTAATCTGTTTGCTTAAATACCTGGGTATCGTTACTACAAAAGGAAAGATTATGGCAATCTGGGAATAGCCGGAATTAATCCAAACCAATTGTTTCTGTTTTTGCACAATTTTCCAGAAATTATCCAATAATGTTGTAAAACGTTTTTTCAGTACACCGGCTTCCTGCTGTTCCCCGGAATAAAAGGCAATGCTCTCGGCGTTTTCTCTCATACGCATCATGCCGAAACGGAAATCGGCTTCGTAACGCTGCTGCACGAAATTTAAATTAACCAGCTTATGGCCTACTTTATGAGTAATCCAGGTTCCGATAATGGAATAGCCCAGAGCCACCCACACCAAATAACCATCAAGATTAAATTTCATACCGCCTAAAGTAAAAGCTAAAGGTCCTGATAACTTCCACAAAATAAAAACGAAAGAAACCAAAGTGCAAAAAGCTTTGAGAATACCAATGGAAAATGTAATAGTGTTGCTGACGAAAAGCCGTACGTCCTCACTGATACGCTGGTCAGGGTTATCAGTATCCACCCCGAACATCTGTAAGCGATAATAAGTCTTATGCTGCAGCCATTCGTCGATATACTGATTAGTCAGCCAGCGCCGCCAATTAATAACCAGTACTTGCTGCAAATAATAAGAATACACTGCCAGAATAATATAGAGAAAAGCCAGCTTGGTAAAACGCCATAATTGGTTAAAAATTTCCTCAGTCTGGTAATTTTGCAAAGCAGTATAAAAAGCATTATTCCACTCGTTTAATAAAACCAGCATATAAACTACGCCTAATGTTAAAGCAACAATGGCAAACAAAAGTATAAAGGCTTTTTTCTTTTCTTCACTCCGCCAATAGCTTTTGGTCAGTTGCCACACATGTTTGATAAAATTCACCGATATATTTTTATTTTTCAACTTTTCTGCTCCCTGTTATTTCTCTGTAAGTTTACATTATATTATACTATACAAAAAAGAGTTGAGCTAGGCTCAACTCTTTTTATTAACATTTACTTCACATCTTCGGCCGGCTTACTATCCGGATTGCCATTTATTTCCTCATTAATATCTCCCATAGGATTCTTTCTATGGAAAATCTTTTGTATTACCAGGAACAGCACAGGAACGAAGAACAGACTGTAGAAAATACCGATGGTCATGCCGCCGATAATAGCAGTACCAATGGAAACACGGCTGCCTGCGCCGGCGCCGGTAGCGAATGCCAAAGGCACAGCACCAATAATGGTAGAGAATGCAGTCATCAAAATAGCTCTGAAACGCACTCTCACAGCATCCATAATGGAAGGTAAAACGGCCTTGCCATTATCTACGTTCATCTTGGCATACTCTACAATCAAAATAGATGTCTTGGCTGACAAACCAATCAGCACAATCATACCAATCTGCATGTAAACGTCGCTCTGGAGTCCTCTGAAATACTGTAAAGATACGGTACCCAGTACTGCCGCAGGTACTGCCAGAATGATTGCCAAAGGCAGCGACCAGCTTTCGTACAAAGCAGCCAGCACCAAGAATACGAATACCAATGAAATACCGAAGACCATCATAGAACTGCTGCCGGAAGATTTTTCTTCACGGCTCTGATCCGTCCACTGATAGGTATAATCATTGGGCAAATTCTCTGCCAAAACTTCTTCCACAGCGGACATAGCTTGACCTGTACTATATCCTGGAGCAGGAGAACCGGCAATCTTAGCACCCTTTACACCATTGAATCTAGAAATAGCAGAGGCGGCAGAAATAGGTTTACTCTTTACCAAGGTATTCAAAGGAACCATGGCACCATCATTGCTTCTGACAAACAAAGAGCTTAAAGCAGTAGTATCAGTTCTATAAGGAGCCTCCGCCTGCATAACCACTTTCCAGGTCTGGCCAAACCTGTTGAAGTCGTTAACTTCCGAGCCTCCCAAGTAAGCCTGTAAGGTTGTAAACACGGAAGAAATCGGTACATTTAAGCTTTCGGCCTTTTCTCTATCCACATCAAATTGATAGGAAGGAGTATCGTTGCTGAAAGTACTGTAAGCCACCGCTATTTCCGGTCTCTTATTCAAAGGCCCTAACAATTTCCTGACATCGGTAGCCATCTGATCCGTAGTGACACCGGTCATATCCATAATGTATAAGCTCAAAGAACCTGTACTGGACATACCGGGCAAGGTAGCCGCATTAAAAGCCATAACATTGGCCGCAGGAGTTTGGGAGCCCAAAGCGTTAGCTTTATTGATAATGCTCTTAATACCCAGATCCGCAGTAGTTCTTTTGCTCAAATCATCAGCTTTAACGGTAACCATACCAGCATTCGGTTTGCGGGCCATGGACAAAACATCCATACCTGCTATTTCAATAACATGTTTTACGCCGGGGATAGCCGCTACTTTCTTCTCTAATTCATCCATAATCTGGATAGTTCTATTAGAAGAAGCTGATTCCGGCAACGAGAAGGTAACCATAGCAAAGCTCTGGTCTTCATCAGGAACGAAACCGCTAGGTATCATCTTAAAGAAGCCTACAATCAAAACAGCTATAATAAGTAAACTACACATACTCACTCGGAAAAAGCGTAATAGTTGTTTTACCACTGTTGCATATTTGCCGGTGTATTCAACAATTATTTTATCAAACCTATTGAACACCTTGTTAATAATACCTTTATCACTTCTTGCCGTTTTCGGTTTTAATACCAGAGAGCAAACAGCCGGGCTTAGTGACAAAGCAACTACAGCGGACAAGGTCAAGGCCACGGTAATTGTTAATGCAAACTGCTTATACAATACGCCGGTAGTGCCGCCCAAGAAAGCTACAGGCAAAAATACTGCCAACAGCACGAAAGCCGTAGCCACAATAGGACCGGAAACTTCCTGCATAGCCCGATAGGTTGCTTCTTTAGGCGACATGCCATAGGCCTCAATATTATGTTCTACAGCCTCTACCACAACGATAGCATCATCAACAACTATACCAATGGCTAGCACCAAAGCAAACAGCGTCAGGGTATTGATGGTAAAACCAAAAATAATGAAGGAGCCAAAAGTGCCTAGCAAAGAAACAGGAATAGCCAAAGTAGGCACCAAGGTAGCACGCCAGCTTTGTAAGAATAACCAAGTAATCAGCACAACCAGAATCAGGGTTTCCATGAAGGTATAACCCACTTCAGCCAAGGACTCTTTTACATAGTCGGTGTTATCTTGTACGATAGTTAACTTCATGTCAGGCGGGAAATCTTTTTCTGCCTCGGCTAAAACTTGTTTTACTTTAGCGACAGATGTTAAAGCATTGGCATCGGTATTAAGGTAAATAGGATAAATTACAGAACTCTGCCCATCCAGTTTACCAACGATAGTATCATCACGAGGCCCTAATTCAATACGAGCCACATCTTTTAATTTTAAAACAGAACCATTAACATTGCTTAAAATAATATTGCCGAATTCTTCAGGAGTTTCCAAACGCCCCTTTACACGAGCCGAATATTGGAATTCCTGTTCTTGCTCAGTAGGTCTGGCACCAATGGAACCAACGGGAGCCTGAACACTCTGACTCTTAATAGCACTGCTCACATCGGTAGCAGTAATGCCAAGCTGAGCCATTTTTTGCGGATTCAGCCAAATACGCATAGAAAGCTCCGGGCCGAATTCATTAACTTCGGAAACACCATCAACACGTTTCAAAGCATCAACAAAGTGAGTTGCGCCATAGTTCTTCAAGAACAGAGAATCGTAGGTATGATTAGGTGAAGTCAAAGAAAAATACATAATAGTTTCTGCTGACTGTTTGGTAGTATTAACACCATAAGCAGTAACTTCTGTTGGTAAAGAAGAGTTAGCCTGAGACACACGGTTCTGTACCTTTACCGTAGACATATCAGGATCAGCGCTCAAATCGAACATTACTTCCAGTGCATAGTTACCATTATTATCACTGGTAGAACGCATATCTATCATTTTATCTACGCCGTTAACTTTTTTTTCAATAGCCTGAGCTACAGACTGTTCTACAACCTCCGCATTGGCACCAACATAGTTGGTACTTACCCGAACACGGGGATTAGAAATCTGCGGATACTGGGCAACAGGCAAATTATATGCAGAAATAACGCCAACCAAGGCAATTATTACTGACAGCACACAGGCAAACACAGGATGATCAATAAAGAACTTTGCCACAATTTATACCTCCATTTTTTCCACTACTTTTGTAACAAGAAACATTTAGTTGGCTTTAGTATCTCCGGTTTCCAGATCTTTTTCCGTAATCATTTGTGGTTTTACGGAACTGCCTTTAGCCACCTTTTGTGTTCCTTCTACAACAATAGTTTCAGTGCCGTCCAAGCCACTTTCTACCATCCACAATCTGCCTATCCTAACGCCTAATTGTACTTCACGCATTTCAATCTTGTTATCACCTGTAATAACATTAACAAAATGTTTATACATTAAATCTGTTACAGCACGTTGAGGAATTAAAATAGCATTAGGTCTCACAGCACCAACGACCGTAATACGGGCAAACATACCCGGCAGCAATACTCCTGTAGGATTGGGGAACTGAGCCTTTAATGTCAACGTTCCTGTAGTGCTGTCCACGCTTCTGTCTACCTGATTGACTATGCCTTTTTGGGGATAAACACTTCCGTCACTTAATTGCAGGCTAATATCTTTTAATTCTCCTCCATTGGCTGTATTGCCATTCATTAATTTCAAGTAATCATTTTCTGCCAAGGAGAACTTAACTCTCATTGGGTCACTATTAGAAATAGAAGTAAGTACAGTGTTCTGAGCCGTAACTACAGTACCTTCGTTCAAGCAGTTAGTATCCACTTTGCCGGCGAAAGGAGCTACTATATTAGTTTCTCCCATATCTACCTGGGCAGAAGCAACCAGCGCCTCTTGAGCAGCAACTGTTCCCTGAGCCTGCTGCAGCTGCATATTGTAATTATCCAAAGTTTGTTTTGCCACAGCTCCTTGATTATACAAGGTCTGATAACGAGCCTGGTCTCTTTGGACATTAGCCAGATTGGCCTGAGCATTAGCCAGGTTAGCCTGAGCTTGTAAGACAGTATTCTGGTAATTTCTGGGATCGATAACATACAGAAGCTGTCCGGCTTCCACTACGTCACCGCCGTTAACCAGCTTTTGTACAATAGTACCTGTAACTCTGGATTTAATCTGTACTTCATCTTTAGCTTCAACAAAACCAGTGTAATCATATGTCAAGGGAGTATCCCTTTTAATGACCTTCATGGCTTTGACATTCACTTCTTTAGCACCTGTTTGAGCAGCTTTCTTGCCGCAGCCCGCCAAGTTCATAACAAACAAACACGCTAGGCCCATAGCTAAAATTTTCTTTTTTGCAATCATTCCTGCAACCTCCTAGAAAAACCTATATTTTCATTTCGTGACTAAAACGATTATCTCGATAATTACAAACGCCTGTCATAATATCGCTATAGTAAAAGTCTGAATCTTATTCATTATAGCCTAACATGTTTCAAGTTGCAATTCCCGATTTTAGGCTTTTATTTCTTTATTTCTGCTTTTTCCTCTTTTTTACTCTTGTTTTCTTTTATTGACTGGTCAGTCACTATTTTTTCACCTAATATATTCTTGCCCAGATAAATACCATAAACTTCCGGCTCTATATCGAACTCTTTCCCATCTTGGTAAAGAAGTCCCAGAACATTTCCATCATAATAGTATCCATAAATGTCATCTTTGGTGAACACGATATTTTCTTTGGCAATTAACCCCTTAGCCTTATTCCAAAATGCTCCAAAAGGCCGTACCATTTTGTTCAGGGGCATATCTTCTCCAGTGGCCAGCGCAAAATTATAGGCTTCTAAAACAGGGGTGCTTGTGTTTTCCTTCACCACGGTTCCCCTTAACAAAATGCTGGCGTATTTTTCTCCTGCATATTTTACTTCATAATTTAGTTCAACTTGGCCGCCCTTACGCACCTCATCCAAAACATTTTTAGCAAAATTTTCCAGTTGAGAATTTATCTTCCACTGCTGAGCCCCTACTATTTTTAGGAAGCGGGGATATGTCACCACGTTATTGCCCAGCTGAGCCCTTTGTTCGGTAATCTCATAGCCGCCAAGGCCTTTAACCGGCAGATTGGTATTAAAGGTTTTCTTCGCATATAAATTAGTACGGAAAGAAACATCTTTCTGCTGCCAGGTTCCTGCCCTATATTCCCAGACAGCCCGTATATCTCCCAGCACATTGGCATTGGCTGTACCCACTACTTTTTGGGTAGTGACAACATCATCTATGCCGTCTCCGTTTAAATCTAAAGTAATCAAGCTGCTCAGTTCCTGGGCAGAAGGCTCTATGCCTGAAGCTTTGAGAGACCCGTCCTCATTATAGACATTAAGGTGTTCGTACTTGTCCCTTTCGTCAGCCAGATCAACAATTATTTCCTTGTCTATGGAAGGAAAATACAGCTTAGCTTTAAAATCCGGCAGGAATGTTCCCAGCACAGTAACGCCCCGATTATCATCTTTGGTAAATATCTCTCTGGGTTCCGAACCGCTAAAATCCAAGATGCGATAATCCGCCACGCCTTCTTTGCCTCCTGAGGGCGCCGTCACCAGCACATTCTGAACATCATTGCCGGTCACATCTGTCAAGGCCAGATAAGCATTATAGCCGCCTAAATCTTTCGGCCTGATAAAACCTTTGATTTTATCTGTAGCAGGGTCTTTGCTGACCACATATAAATCTCCCATGTAGCTGGAACTTTCCACTACAGGATTGCCCATCAGCATAACCTGCTCGACTTTTCCGTCCCCGTCTACATCACCCATAACCTGACTAACCACTTGGCCTCTTTGCAGGGTAGGCTTAACCATTCTTACCTTAGGTTTCTCTATATGTTTTACAGGCACATTGGTAGCCTGTGCTGTTCTAGGCTCCGACCCTTTATGTGTCTCCGGCACCGGTGCGCCTTCTGTCATTGAATAAAGGGACAAACTTAATGCTGCAGCTAAACCAAAAGCTATAAAATTTTTTGGAAAATTTCTCTTAATCATCCCATAACCTCCACAATTTTCTATTTACTTATTATACAATGAAATTTTTACTTTGAGACAGGGAAATTAAAAATAATACAATTAAAGAAACATTGGTCTCACCTTCCAAGAAAATATTATCCGTGTCTCCTTCACAGACGGTACCTCTTTAGAACTCCTAGACTCCCTGCCTTAGAACTCCTAGACTCCCTGCCCAGGTAAAAAGTTAAAAGCAGCTGACGGATATAATTTTGCAGTTGCTTTTCCGCAGTTGAAAAATTTGCGTAAAAAAGCAGGCTATCGATTGATAGCCTGCTTTTATTATGCTGTGAATATTAGATGATACCGCGCATCTTAATCGGTTCAGCCAAAGCTTCCAGAGCAACAATGTATGCGCCAACACGCATAGTAGTATGATACTTTTCAGCAGCATCATAAATCTTGTTGAAGGCTTTAACCATCATCTTCTCTTGTCTTTCAACAACTTCTTCTTCAGTCCAGAAATATCTGTACAGGTTTTGTACCCATTCAAAGTAGGAAACAGTTACGCCGCCGCCGTTAGCCAATACATCGGGAACAACGGGGATACCCTTCTTCTCCAAGATAACATCTGCATCAGCATCGGTAGGACCGTTAGCAGCTTCAACAACAATCTTAGCTTTAATCTTATCAGCATTCTTGCCGGTAATTTGTAATTCCATAGCAGCAGGAATCAAAACGGTAACGTCTTGTTCCAAAACTTCTTCGCCGCTGATAGCTTTAGCACCGGGATAGCCGGCGATAACGCCTTTGTTAGTCTTAGCATATGCTTCCAGTTTATCAGGATCAAAACCATTAGGATCAACCAAACCGCCGCTGATATCGCTGATAGCGACAATCTTCAGACCTACAGCCTTAGCGCATTTAGCAGTCCAGCTACCTACGTTACCAAAACCTTGGATAGCAACAGTAGCGCCATTAACAGGGATATTCTTCTTCTTCAAAGCTTCGCAAACTGCGGTGATAACACCACGGCCGGTAGCAGAAGTTCTGCCCAAAGAACCGCCCATGCTTACTGCTTTGCCGGTAATGAAGCCGGGGCAGTATTGGCAGTTAATCTTGCTGAATTCATCCATCATCCAAGCCATGATTTGAGCATTGGTATTCATATCAGGAGCAGGAATATCTTTCTTCTCGCCGATAAGAGGAGCGATTCTGTCAATGTAACCACGGGTAATTCTTTCCAATTCGCCGGTGGATACTGTTCTGGGATCAACAACTACGCCGCCTTTGCCGCCGCCGTAAGGCAGTCCTGCAATAGCGCATTTGCAAGTCATCCAGAAGCCTAAAGTCTTAACTTCATCTAAGCAAACGTTCTGATGAAAACGCACGCCACCTTTTCCAGGACCAAGGATAGTACTGTTCAAAGAACGATAACCGGTAAATACCTTTGTAGTACCGTCATCCATTCTAACAGGGATGCTAACCTCTACTGTGCGCTCAGGTTGCTCGATAACAGCCTTTGCATTAGGATCCAGGTTAATCAACTTGCTTGCTTTTTCCATAGGAATCTTTGCCATTTCAAATAAACTCATCGTGTAACGCCTCCTAAAATATAGTGTTTAGTGAACCTTACGAGTACATTATAACACCAAAAATTCCCTTGTGCGCACTTTTTTGTATTTTGTATACAATTTTGTGCAATTTTCTTTTTCACCTCCTAAAAAAGGGTTTTTAATGTTTTTTTGTAAAGAACTGTGCATAAATTTTGCCAAAATTTACACCACCCACAATCTTACCCGTATACTGCTTAGGCAACGACTTAACCGCTCCTGCTAAATGCAGGGAAGTAATACCATACTGAATGGATAACCAGGCTTCCATAAAAGCTGCCAAATGGTCACATCCCCTGATTATCCGGCCATCTACAGGAGAATACCTGTCCTGATTATATTGGGCTGTAATATCCCCTTTAACTACCTTACTCTGCCCTTTTACCACTATTTTATTGTCAAATTCGTCAACCGTATAATTGATTATATCTTTATGCCACTGAACCGGCAGCAGGGGCAGAAGCTGTTCCTCCAGCTGACGCTGTTCAATTTCCTTAATTATTTCATCCAGCCCTTCCACAGAACGCTTAATAGGCGAAATAATATCTCTGGTCAGCACTTCCGGCAAATCATGCCACAAACCGCCCAGAAAGTCGTTGACCAGCCTTTGTTTGCAGGCCCCTATAGACAATGCACAGAAATAGGACAGGACAGCCACTATCATCACGTGCCCCATTACGGAAGTTTCCGGTACCCTGGGAGATTGGGACCATCTCTCCTGAAAGCGCAGCTTGCCTATTAAATCCACGAATTTTCTTGTTTTGCTGTTTAAAGCAATTTTTTGCACACCGGCTAAGTCACTATATTCCTCTACCTCTTCGGCGATTGCTTCCTTGATTTCTTCTACCCCATAAATTCCTTGGTTCAAGTGGTACACAATGCGAAATTCCCATTCGGTAGCCAGATAATGGGCCGCGCTGATAATTTTCTTTTCCAAGGGATGGGTGTTTTTATCAAAATAAATACGCATTCTTTCCAGGAAGGCAGACCCTGCCAAAGAAGGAATCCGCTCTACCATTTCTGTATAAACCCATTTATTCAGTTCAGGCCCTCTTTTACGCATCAATTCGTGAAAAATGGGAGGCTTAATATCAGTGAGAATGATTCTATGAAGAAACTCGAAAATCCCGCCTTCGATTAATTCCTGCCAATCTAGTTCGGCACCGTGGTCCTGCTCTTCATAACGAGCCAGCACGTAAAGAATCATCATTTTATGAGCCTGTTTGTCCAGTTCTGTGAAACCCTGGGGCCTAATATGGTCATTCCAGCGTTGAATGTGAGCTGCTTCATACATAAATTCCAATAAATCTTTCGGCAATACAATATCAGCAGGTTTTCCCTTCATAAGACACTCCCTCTCCTTACCAAAAATATACTCAGCGGCAGAACGTCGGCCGACTAAAGCAACGCTATAACTATATTATACCCTATTAGAAGAAAAAAAATCGGAAAATCCTGTATTTTTTCGTGTGTTTTTGCTATATTATGCTATAA
>DAIQMR010000013.1:0-55564 GCA_036788835.1 Acidaminococcaceae bacterium | reverse complement strand
GATTCTGCCGCCTCCAAGGGCAGATTAATTCTTCCTCAGCAGGAAACCATCCGTGATATTTTGGAAGCCAGGGCTACCGCTTTGGTGGTACAAACTTCTGAGCTGGCTGAAACCTTGGCAACTATAGGTAAAAAACCCAAAATGGTCATAACAGACAGCCAGGTTTTCGAAATGGTGGCCAAAACGACTCCTGCAGATATTCTTTTGACTTCTTTTTCCATTTTATTTGCCCGGTACAAAGGTGATTTGCAAGGTGCTGTGCAGGGGGCCGGTGAGCTGAAAAGAATTAAAGATGGTGATGCTGTTTTGATTTCCGAGGGGTGTACCCATCATAGACAGTGTAATGATATAGGCACAGTAAAATTACCCGGCTGGATTCGCCAATACACCGGCAAAGAACCGGTCTTTTCTTATACCAGCGGAACGGAATTTCCCCGTGATTTGTCACCTTATAAGTTGGTTATTCATTGTGGGGGCTGTATGCTCAATGCTAAAGAAATGGCCTATAGGTACAGTTATGCGGCCAGCCAGAATATTCCCATGACAAACTACGGTATAGCTATAGCCTATATGCATGGAATTTTAAAACGCAGCCTGGGTCCCTTCCCCGACATAGCTAAAATGCTGGGATAACCTTTCATCAGCCTCCATTGTTACGAAGTTGAAGCCCTGACAAATTGGGGCCGTTACTGTTTTCTATTTTATCCAAAGTCTCGGTGTTACAATGGGGACTGTCACTTTTAAAATTAGACTATGTACTAAAGTTACTTTTCTGCTATACTATTGCCATAGGCGAAAATCTCATAATTCATAATAGCAGATGTAGCAACTAAAAAAACACGGAGGCGTAACAATGAGCGAAAAAAAGGAAATAACTTGTGAGATTGTAGAAAAGTTAGGCGTATTATCCACAAATTCTAAAGGTTGGTCCAAAGAGCTAAATATGGTCAGCTGGAATAACAGAGACCCAAAATATGATTTACGGGACTGGTCTCCTGACCATCAGTTAAAGGGAAAAGGACTGACTTTTTCCCAAGAAGAACTCAATAAATTAAAAGAGCTCATAAACAATCTATAATTAATCATCGATTTTCGACCTTAAGTTAAAATCAACAAAAACACTCATCAGGAATAGTCTTGATGAGTGTTTTTCGCACAAAGATAACTATAACGAGGCTATGTTGTTCAATTATTACTTTTCTCTCATATGATTAATGCGGCTGGCTTGAAAAGCCGCACCGAACCCATTATCGATATTTACTACGCTGACACCGCTGGCACAGGAATTAAGCATGCTAAGCAAAGCAGAAATACCGTGGAAAGAAGCACCATAACCTACACTGGTTGGAACAGCAATAATGGGACAATCTGCCAAACCGCCAATCACACTGGCCAAAGCCCCCTCCATGCCGGCCAGGACAATAATAACGCTGGCATTCATAATTACATCCAAATTGCTTAAAAGCCTTTCCAAACCGGCTACGCCCACATCATAGAGTCTTTCTACGTTATTACCCATAACCCGTGCCGTAATAGCCGCTTCTTCTGCCATAGGCATATCACTGGTTCCACCGGTAGCGATAACTATAGTCCCTAACCCGTCAGCCTGAGGCATAGTGCCTACCACCCCTACATTTCCCATGGGATAATAGGTAAATTCCACCTCTGCCTTTACTATTTCCGCTTTTTCCGGGGATAATCTTGTAATCAAAATCGTATCTTGAGAATGTTCCTGCATTTTTTTCACAATGTCAATAATCTGACGAGCTGTTTTACCGGCTCCGTAAATGACTTCTGACATACCTTGGCGCAATGACCTATGGTGGTCTAACTTGGCAAAGCCTAAATCCTCAAAAGGGGCTTCTTTCAGCTTCAAAATGGCCTCTTCAATGGTCACTTCACCTTTGGCCACCCGTTCCAACAAATCCCTTGTTGCTTTTTGTTCCATTTTTTACCCTTCTTTGTTCTTTTTGTTTATACAGAGTATAGCACAGAAAGCTAACTATAAGGCAAGTTTTAGACTTTTTTAATGGTTTTGAACAAATCTTTTGCCTCAGCTATCTTACTTTGGCTCCCCACTACACAGACATAATTATCCCCTAAAATTTTCTCTACCAAAGGTGCTAATTTTCTGATGTCATCCACGGTTGCATCTATTACTTGATTGCGAATATTTTGCCTTTCTGTGTCGGTAACACCTTTCAGCTCAATAAAAGCCGCTCTTTCCAGGTGCATGGCGTTAGTCAGAGGAATATCCGAAAGGCTCATGGAGCCGATTACATACTTTGTCATTTCCCGTTCCGTAGCAGAAAACTTGGCCAAATATTCCGGCAGGTTGTTATAGGCATCTAAAGTTCCCTGGAGATTAGGGTCCCGGTAAGAAGTGAAATAGGCATAACCATTAGGGTCAAAACAAGCGTTGGCTCCGTAAGCACCCCCTTGCACGCGGACTTTGGTCCACAAATAACCATAACGCAGGATTGTAGCCAATACCTGCATGGCTCCCGTATAAGCAAACCCGTGGGCATGGAAATTCCCGCCTTTAACCACATACTGAACCTTCCCGGCAGTTTCGATAGCCTCATTATTTTCCGGAGCTTTAAGGTCAATAGGAGATTTACCGGCAAATTGGGAATGTGGCAATAAAGCGGCAAACTCCCGGGCGGCATTTTCCACAGGGACTTTATAATCCTCATCGCAGGAGTAGGCAAAAAGCTGTTTGTCCTGATGGAACAGAGCACTCATGAGCTCACCCAGAATAGTTTGCAGGGATGGCCATCTTTCATCATAATGGGCAACTATTTCACGAATAAACATATAGTAGCTGTAACTATCCAGCTCACTAACACGGTTGGCCGGAGAAAAATAGGCAAGCAGCCGGGCTGTGGCCACATTTAGTCCTCTGGCAAAGAAATTGGCATCCCAGTCAGCTTTCACTTCTTCCAATATTTCTTTAATTCTGCCTTTATTGCTAAAATCCGTAGTCAGAGCCAGATTCTTCAATATGTTCATGAGTTTGGGAAGATTTTCCCCCAGGACTTTAGCTTTCAACTGGAAATTAATAGTGTATCTTTTTAAATCTTGCTGATTCACAACAGAAAGAATTTGGAAAGAAATTCCTCCGGTATATTTGTTTGTATAGGTGGACAAATCCTGATAAGAAAAATCTTTGGTGTTAACTTTTCCCAAAATATCTGTCAGCAAAAAAGCGTAAGGTAATAATTCCGGGGTAATACCGGTTAAATCGTAATGCCAATCCCCATAGATGATTTTGTTGGTGAAAGCCGGTCTGTATAAAAGTCTTTGCTCTCCCCTGTCTGTGATTTCCACAGGCTCCTTTTCGATAGAACGTTTCAAATCAGCACGTTCTAAAATGGGAATAGATGCTAATTCTTCCGGCGTATCAAGGGCCGCCTGCCGCTGATGGAGAATCCGGGCCTCTTGGTCATACTTAATCAGAGTTTCCTTAGACATGGCCACCTTGAGAGCAGTCATTTTTTCTGCCTCTGCCCCGGCCTTTTTTTCTTCTTCTCCCGGATTGGGTTTTAAAGTTAAAATAACTTTGTGGGTATTATCCAGCAAATAATTTTCAATCAATTTTTCGAAATACCTTGTCTGAATTTTCTTCCGCATAAAATCTAAAAGTTCTGTAAAGCGGAAGGTTTTCAGCGGGTCTCCGCCGTATAACCATGTATCCATAGCACTTAATCCGTAAATAAGACCTTTGGGATAAATGCCGAAATCTCCTTCCCTCAGTTTAAATTCTTGTGAATTCAGCAAGGATATCAACAATTCTTTATCCAAGCCGGCCACGGAAATTTCTTGCAGAGTATGATAAATAACGGAAATAAATTTATCGACTTTCTCCGGCTCGCTGCCGCTGGCTTTTATGGTAAAAATCGGTTGGAGCATAGAGGAAGAAAAGGAACCGGATATATCGCTGCCCAGGCCTGCCTTAATCAGTGCCAGACGCAGGGGCGCATTATTGCCGTCCAAAAGGGCGGTGTTTAAAAGTTTTAAGGCAAAATTAGTCTTTGGCTCCAAAGCTGTGGCTGTAACAATGTTCAACGTCAAATAAGTTTTCCCTGTGGTATCCTCTCCCACCGCTACGGGATAAGTTGCTGTTACTTCTTTTGTTTTCATGAAACTGTTTTGGGCAGACAAAGGTATAAAAACTCGTCCTGTTTTAGGGAATTTACTTAAATAATCATTATTCAGATATTCCAGTGTAGCTATAATATCCATATCCCCATAGAGGTAAATGTAGGCATTTTCCGGACTATAAAAGGTTTTATGAAAATCCGTAAAAGCTTCCTGTGTCAAGCCCGGAATACTTTCCGGCAATCCACCGGATTCAAAACGATAGGGAGTATCGGGGAACAAGGCTTTATTTACCTCATGTTCCTCAATAGCATCAGCGGTAGAATATACCCCTTTCATTTCATTATAAACGACCCCATTATAAACCAGATTATTATCAGGCTCTGCTATTTCGTAGTGCCAGCCTTCCTGCATTAAAGTATAGGGATTTTCGTAAATGAGAGGATAAAACACCGCATCCAAATAAACATCCATAAGATTATGAAAGTCTTTGTCGTTACGGCTGGCTACCGGATAAACAGTTTTGTCCGGATAAGTCATGGCATTCAAAAATGTGTTCATAGAGCCCTTGACCAGTTCTACGAAAGGCTCTTTTAAATGGTATTTACGGGAACCGCACAAAACAGAATGCTCTGTGATGTGGGCAACCCCTGTATCATCCCGGGAAGGAGTTCGAAAACCGATAGTAAAAACTTTGTTATCATCCTCGCTTTGCAAATATAAAAGCTTGGCCCCGCTGAACTGATGTGCCATCAGGTAAGCAGTAGCTTTAATATCCGGCAAAGGAGCCGCCGATTCTACTAAAAATCCGGCATATACTTTATCTTTTTCTAAATTCATGTTCACACTCTCCTATAGGAAAAAAGAAGCTTGTAGTTTTCTGCAAGCTTCTTTTTGTACTTATTTAAAATATTTAACGCCTGCTGTGAAAATTGGTTCAACTTTATGGCCGGTAATATTCTGCATTAATCCTTTGCTATATCTCTCACAATGAGCCATCTTGCCTAAGATACGTCCGTCCGGACTGGTAATCGCTTCAATGGCATACATAGAACCATTGGGATTATAGGGAGACTCCATGGTAGGATTCCCTTCCAGGTCAACATATTGAGCAGCCACTTGGCCACGGGCAAAAAGTTTTTTGATTTCTTCTTCAGAAGCAACAAAACGTCCTTCACCGTGAGAAATAGCAACCGTATAGATATCCCCGGGCACGGTTTCTGACAGCCAGGGAGATTTGTTGGAAATAATCTTCGTATCAATCATGGTGGAAACATGGCGGCCAATCTTGTTAAAGGTCAAAGTCGGAGAAGTATCCTTCATGGGCAAAATCTTGCCATAAGGTACCAGGCCCAGCTTAATCAAGGCTTGGAAGCCGTTGCAAATACCCAGAATCAGACCGTCTCTGTTGTCCAGCAAATCCATTACAGCTTCCTGCAGTTTTGGATTTCTGAACATAGTAGCAATAAATTTGCCGGAACCTTCCGGTTCATCCCCGGCACTAAAGCCTCCCGGTAAAGCTAAAATTTGGGATTGCTTTAAGCACTTCACCATAGCATCTATAGATTCCGCAATGGCTTCCGGAGTCAAATTCTTTACTACGAAGATATCAGCTTTGCCGCCGGCCATTTCGAAAGCCAGGGCTGTATCGTATTCGCAGTTAATACCCGGGAATACGGGAATGAAAATACGTGGTTTGCCTTTCAAGGTATATGGTGCTGTCAAAGGCAATTTAGCCTTATAAAGTTTCTGGTTAATAGGACCTGAAGCTTTAACTTTAGGACCTTTCGCCGGGAAAATACCATCCAAAGTTTCCGTGTAAGCTTTTTCAATGGAAGCCAGAGAAATCTTTGTGTTATTAATGGTGATGCAACCACTGTCATTTAATGTACCTAATTGCAAAAAGTCCAGCCCTGCCAAAACTTTATCCGGGTCTGCCCCGTCAGCCATTTCCAGAAGGAAACCACCAGGCTGCAGGGTGAAGAGACATTCTTCGTGAACAAATGGTTTAACAAAATCAAAGCCTAATTTATTGCCCAGACACATCACGGAGATACCTGCTGCCACGCCGCCTTCTTTGACTACACCGGCCGCAGCAATCTTCTTGCCCATAATAGCTTTATGAATAACAGCCAAATTATTCTTCAAAGTTTGGAAATCTATTACTTCGTGCTCATCACAAGGACAATCAATGAATATTACTTTGTGTCCTGATTTTTTAAATTCCGATGATACAGTATAGTTGCTGTCCATTACATTAACAGCGAAAGATACCAGAGTGGGAGGAACATTTAGTTGCATAAACGTGCCGCTCATACTATCTTTACCGCCAATAGCAGGTACTTCTAAGGCTGTTAAGGCTTTATAGGCACCCAACAAAGCACTAAAGGGCAAGCCCCATGTGTGTTCCGTATGAAGCTTAGGGAAATATTCCTGCATAGTCAGGCGCAAGGTAGAAGGTTCAGCCCCCATAGCCACTGCCCGGCAAACAGACTCCACCACTGCATACATACCACCATGGTAGGGACTCCAGCAAGCCACATAGGGATTGTACCCGCAGGCCATAACAGAAGCCTCTTGGGTAATCCCGCAGGGCACAGGAAGCTTGGCAACCATACCTTCGGAAGGTGTTAATTGAGTTCTGCCTCCGAAGGGCATCAGCACGGTTCCTTTGCCTATAGTACTGTCAAATCTTTCGCTTAAACCCTTCTGGCTGCAGACATTCAGCCTGTCTAAATTGGTCAGCCAGGAAGTTTGAAGATTTTTGCTCTTTTCTACAACTTCAGGTACTTTATTAAAGGGAGAAGTCTTTTTCACTTCATCCACAATAACGTCGGTCTTTTGTGCTACACCGTTAGTATCAAGGAATGCTCTGGACAAATCAACAATCTTTTCTCCCCGCCAATACATAACCAATTGGGGTTCCTTGGCAACTTCAGCCACTACCGTTGCTTCGCAGTTTTCCTTAGCGGCCGCTGCAAGAAACTCTGTCAGGTCTTTAGCTGCCACTACCACAGCCATACGCTCCTGGGATTCGCTGATGGCTAATTCCGTCCCGTCCAGGCCTTCATATTTTTTGGGGACTTTATCCAGATTAATAACAAGGCCGGGTGCCAATTCACCAATAGCCACGGACACTCCCCCTGCTCCGAAATCGTTGCAGCGTTTAATTAATCTTGTGACTTTTTTATTCCTGAACAATCTTTGAATTTTTCTTTCATTGGGAGCATTACCCTTTTGTACTTCCGCACCGCAGGAAGACAAGGATTGTACTGTATGCTCTTTAGATGCGCCTGTAGCGCCGCCCATACCGTCACGACCGGTCCGGCCGCCTAAAAGCACGATTTGGTCTCCGGCAGAGGGCCTTTCCCTGACCACAGCGTCTTTGGGTGCTGCTCCGATAACAGCCCCCAGCTCCATCCTTTTGGCAATAAACTGCTCATGATAAAATTCTTCTACGGAACCGGTAGCCAAGCCAACCTGATTGCCGTAAGAACTATACCCTCCTGCTGCTCCTAAAGTGATTTTTCTTTGAGGCAATTTACCTTTCAAAGTTTTTTCATAAGGAGTTCTTGGATCTCCTGAGCCTGTAACGCGCATAGCCTGATATACATAGCTGCGGCCGCTCAAGGGGTCACGAATAGCACCGCCTAAACAAGTAGCGGCGCCACCGAAAGGCTCTATTTCCGTAGGATGGTTATGGGTTTCGTTCTTAAACATAACCAGCCAGTCTTCTTTTTTCTTATTGTTATGAATAGGCACAACAATGCTGCAGGCATTGATTTCTTCCGAAGCATCCAGATTGGCAAGTTTACCCTGCTTTTTCAACTTCTTGGTTGCTAAAGTAGCCATGTCCATTAAGGTAATAGGCCGCTTAGTGTCTTTTCCATAAACAAATTCCCGATCTTTTTTATATAGGGCATAAGCCTGAGCAACAGGCTCTGTATATACGCCGTCCGCAATGTGGACTTTTTTAATGTTAGTTTCAAAAGTTGTATGACGGCAGTGATCTGACCAATAAGTATCCAGAACTTTTATTTCCGTAATAGAGGGATCCCTTTTTTCTTTCTTGAAATATTTTTGGCAGAACAACAAATCCGCCTCACTCATGGCAAGACCCTGTTCCGCAAGGAAAGCGGCTATTTGCCCTTTATTCATTTTGGTGAAACCTTTAATGATTGCTACCGGTTGGGGGCTTTCCCAGTGGGTAACTAAAGTATCAGGCTTTTCTGCCTTGGCTTCTCCTGCTTCTACAGGATTGATACAGTATTTTTTTATAGTGTTAAATTCTTTAGGGGTTATTTTACCCGTAATAATATACACCTTTGCCGCAGCAACGGTTGGACGATCCTTTTGTGTAATTAGTTGAATGCATTGCTCCGCAAAATCTTCTCTCTGGTCATACTGACCAGGCAAAAGTTCGATAGCGAAACTATGTGCATTTTTGGGAATAGTAATTTTTTCCTCATATAGCTTATCCACCGGCGGTTCGGAAAGAATCACTTCTTTGGCAGCTTCGTATTCTTCCTGGCTGACACCGGCTAAATCATAGCGGTTAACAATACGTAGGCCGGTAATGTTTTTTAATCCTAAAGTGTGCTTCAAATCCTGCAGCAAACCCGCCGCTTCTACCGCATACTCTTTTTTCTTTTCTACATAAACTCTCTTAATTTTTTCAGACATAATGTCCTCCCCTTAAAAGTACTCGTTTATATAATTTTTTTGAGCCGGAAGTAAGCGGCTTAAAATTTGCAACTTCTTTTGGTCTTCAACCATGATTTTACCATTGGCCCACAGCTGTTCAACACTATATGTGCCAAAATACAGCTGGGTAAAAGTAGATATATCCATGGTAATATCAGGAACTTTTATAGTGTCCATAAGTTCCACGCCCTGAGGCGATATGTTTAATTGTAAAAGCAAATTATTGCTTTTTATGAATTCATCCTGCACAAAAAGCACTAATGAAGATGCCGGTTCACCCGCAGGAACTGTAAGGCCTTGCAAAACAGCGGGCACGTCGATAACTCTTCCCATCATAAAGGGAGCTATCCTTGGTGCATATTGCGCATCTTTGAAATTAAGATAAAAGGTGTCGTCCACTGCCCCTAGCCAGTCCAATTTTTTAAAAGTACCGGCAAAGCCTTTGATATAGGCCAAAAGTCTATTATGAGCAGCCCCATCCACAGCGAGAAGTTCTAACACAGTGATTGTTTCATCATTGCGATTATAGAGTGCATACCCAACAGGCTTGTCCTCCCGCCGTACTACAACGACTTCCGTTTTCTCCCCTGCTGAAACAGCTAAATAATTATGCCACACCCTGGCATCTCTCACTGTATAACCGTTATAGCTTGCCATTGCGCAAGCATAAAGCCCCGGCAAAATGCTTTCCCCTTCTTGGGGAGTGATTCTGCCCACCTGCAAACTATCATCAATATGGGGCAAATCCAGAGACATTAAAGGCATCTTATAAGCAGTTCTCATATAGGTATAGGAAAAACCATAAGGCTGGTAAATGCCGGCATAAATAGGTTGCAAAAGCACGGCTTTGCTGCCCATGGCCTTGGCCAAGGCAAAAGATGTCTGCAATAGTCCGCTAATGGCATGCTGGCCTCTGGCTTCCGGGTCCGTGGCCACAGCCACCAGATAAGGCATTTTTTCTTTTTCCTTCCTCACTTGAACAATAAAGGGGTTCAAATGAACCATGGTCTGCAGTTTAGGACCCATAAAGCCGCCCAAAATTTTATTTTGCCGTAAAGCATATTCTTTAAAATACCATTGAAAAAAAGGGGAATCCGCTTTTTCAAAACAGTAACCCCACAGGTTTTTAATTTGATCAAGAGAGTTCTCATTAATTAAGCGAAAATCCATAGGCACCTCATTATTTCACAATAACATTATACTTGTTTATCAAAAAGACAGGGTTCAAAGACTCCTTGGCTCTTCTTAAGCCCTCCTTGCCCATGTCTTCTTCTCTATTGATATATGTTACATCCGGCCAGGCGTTTCTTACAAAATCTCTATTAATTATATTAAACAAACCATTAACCTGAGGATCGGCCTTTTCCACATGAATAACGGCCATATCGCTGTCTACCATTTTCTCTCCAAAGGAAAAAGCTTGAACTTTTCCATCATAACGTATCAATCCGCCACGAAGTTTCAGCGGTTCAAAACTACGAAAAGCTTCTTCAATGGCCTCCTTTTCATACATGATGCTTTCATCGCTATTAGCTCTATCATCGCACCATTTCGTGCCGTAAGCCAGACACTCTTCGATATTGGCGGAATTGATAGTTTCGTATGTATAATCGGGATGATCTTTTACAAATCTGTTTACATGATTTTTTTGCCCATGGAATTTTCTTCCTGCCAAGTTGGCCAAATCATCGCGTAAATAAACATAATCACAATTATTTCTATCAAGTTTGTACTCAGAAACAATCTGGGGAACATATTTCTTAAAACGTTCCAGTGTACTATCATAAATGCCATGTATTTGAAAAGGTTTTCCCTGAAAATTTTCTCGTAAGGCATCTATGATTTTCGGCAGCTCTTCGTTAATTCCCCCAAAAGGCGGTAAGACAAAAGTAACGCCGTTCACCGTAACTTTTATTAACAGGCATCCCTGGCAAATGGCCCAGTAGGCATCATAACCATACCGCCAAATAAATAAAGTGCCAAAACAGCATTCAGATCCCTGATAGTTCGCTTCTCGAAAATAATCATCAAAAATAGGTTTATCATCAACAGTCAAATGTTTAAATTCTAAAATAGTAATTCTCTCCTCTAGTTTTATTTATACTCGTATATTATACCAAAAATTTATTACAATGAAAAGGACACCGCCTGAAGCAGTGTCCTTTTATACTATTATGCTCTTTCAATATATTCTCCGGAACGGGTATCAATACGAAGAACATCCCCTTCATTAATAAACAGAGGAACTTTTACAACATAGCCTGTATCCAAAGTCGCATTCTTACTACCACCGGTAGCAGTATCGCCCTTGATGCCTGGTTCGGTTTCAACTACCTTAAGCTCTACTGTATTGGGCAATTCCACACCCAAAACTCTTTCTTCATACACAACTACTTTCACGTTCATATTCTCTTTCAGGAAATTAGTAGCATTGCCTAATTGAGCTTTATTCAATTCTATTTGCTCGTAAGATTCGTTATCCATGAAAACAAAATTGGGATCTGCCTCATATAAATATTGCATATCCTTACGTTCTACAATAGCCTTGGGTAACCGTTCAGCAGCATTAAAAGTTCTTTCAACTACGGAACCTGTGCACAAATTACGCATTTTGGCCCTGACAAAAGCTGCCCCTTTGCCCGGTTTCACATGTTGGAATTCAACTACTTGCCATGCATCACCATCAATAGTAACCGTTACACCTGTTCTAAAATCATTCGTAGAAATCATAAATAAAACCTCCAAAGTTTAATTAACAAATTTTATAACTCCATAAATCCTTTCGGAGAGGCTGTCAGCGGTCTGGCGCCATCTGCCGTAATTAACACTGTATCTTCAATGCGTACCCCGCCTTTGCCCGGCAAATAAATCCCCGGTTCAACGGTAACAACGGCACCCATGGGTAACGGTACTTTATTTCTCTTGTTGAGAACAGGCATTTCATGGATTTCCAAGCCAACTCCATGACCTAATCCATGACCGAAATTCGGGCCATAGCCTTTATCGGTAATATATTGTCTAACCTTAGCATCAACCTCCTGGCCGGTTAACCCGGGTTTGAGAATCTTTTCTCCCAAAAGATGAGCTTCCAGAACAATAGCAAATATTTCTTTCTGCCAAGGAGCAGCCTTTCCTACGACTACAGTCCTTGTAATATCTGAACAAAAGCCCTGATAAGTTGCCCCGAAATCAAAGGTCACAAAATCTCCCTTTTCTACAACTTTACCGGAAGCTACCCCATGGGGCAAAGCACTGCGTACCCCGGAAGCAACAATAGTGGTAAAAGAAGTCTTTTCGGACCCCAGCCTGCGCATATTGTATTCCAACTCTGCCGCTAAGACTGATTCAGTGCAGCCGGCTTTAATATGAGGCAATAGTTGAGCAAAAGCCTGATCGGCAATGTCCACCGCTTGGGTTATTGCTTGTAATTCCTGCTGAGTTTTGACCTGACGAAGGCCCATTAAATTCAAGGACGTCCAAGTAGCCTGAGGTAGAACTGCAGCCAAAGCACATTGATCACCGTAGGAAAAACAATCGCCATCCAAAGCTAAGTTCCTACCTACTTTTAACTTAGCGGCTTCCGGCCAAAAGCCTTGGGTATGCTCTATTAGCCGGCACTCCGGTGCCTGCTGCTTTACCTGTAATGTATAGCGTGAATCGGTAATAATAATCTGCTGTTCCTGATCCATGTACAATAGACTTTCGCCGCCGGTAAAACCGGTCAGATAACGCAAAGAAGGATCGCCTTTAACAAAAATGCCATCTAGGTTTTTTTCCTTTAACAATGCTCGCAATTTTTCTACAGGTGTCACTTAAGCTTCCTCCTTACATAAAATCACTCAAGTATTTTAGCATATTTTCAGCGTTTTGCCTACAATATTCTTTATATTTCGGCAAATTTTACCTTTCTGATAAGAGAATATTGAGGAATTTCCCTTTGAGCTGCTACAGAGAAAATCATTTGGGCGTGAGGGGCAACTTCAATAGGAGTGCCTTCCTCATCCTGCATATCAGCTAGAGTCAGAGGAAACTCATCGCCCCGGGGGGTCAGAACTTCAGCTATGGTACCTGCCTGAACATTGTTGCGCTGTTCAATAATAACTCTGTGATTTTTTTTGTCATAACTTTGTACTATGCCAACAAAATCATATGTCTGTTCATAAGTTGAAGAACCATAGACCTGAGAATTTTCATCTGTTTTGCCCAAAGCGAAACCTGTGGTATATGCCCTGTGGGAAACCTTTTCCAAATCCTCAAGCCACTCCTTGGGAACCTGGTAATGTTCTGGGTCAGCCAAATAAGTATCAATGGCTTTACGGTAAACGCTTACTACCGTTGCCACATAGTGAACGCTTTTCATTCTTCCTTCTATTTTCAGGCTGCTAATGCCCCCTTGAATAAGCTGTGGCAAATATTCTATGAGACATAAGTCCTTTGAATTAAGGACAAAAGAACCCCTATCGTCTTCCTCTATAGGGAAATACTCTCCAGGCCGGTTTTCTTCCTGAAGAGCAAACTTCCATCGGCATACCTGTGCACAGGCTCCCCTGTTACCATCCCTGCCGGTAAAATAACTGCTGAGCAGACAGCGTCCGGAATAAGAAATACACATGGCCCCATGAACAAAAGCTTCCAATTCTACGGTTGATTTTTCCCTGATTTCCGCCATTTCCGCCAAAGACAGTTCCCTGGCCAGAACAACTCTTGATGCTCCAAGGTCCTGCCATGCATTGACTGTGGCATAATTACAGTTATTAGCCTGAGTGCTCACGTGTAAAGGCATATCCGGGACAACCTTCCTGGCTATTGACCAAATGCCCAAATCAGAAATAAGCAGCCCGTCAACTTGCAAGGCTGCTAAAGTTTGTAAATATTCCGGCAAACCGATTAGGTCACTGTTATGAGGAAAAATATTCACGGTTACGTAAACCTTTTTCCCTAGGTTATGAGCAAATTTTACTGCTTCAGCAATCTCTTCCTCAGAAAAATTGCCGGCAAAAGCTCTTAATCCAAAGTTTTTGCCGCCTAAATATACTGCATCTGCTCCGTAAATGAGCGCCATTTTGCATTTTTCCATGCTCCCGGCGGGAGCTAACAATTCAGGTTTCATAATCAGTATTATTCCTCGCTGGTTTTCTTAATGTTTTCTAAATGTTCCTGGTATGTCTTACTGAAAATATGATGCCCGTTTTTACTGGCCACAAAATATAAATATTCCGTGTCCACAGGATGCAACACAGCTTCTATAGCTTCCATACTAGGATTAGCAATAGGCCCCGGTGGCAAACCGGGATATTTATAGGTATTATAGGGAGAATCAATTTTCGTATCGGCAATGGTTATTTCCGCTTTTTGCTCAGCAAAAAGATACTGGATGGTAGTGTCTGATTGAATGGGCATATTGACCTTGAGCCTCTTTAAAAACACCCCTGCAATAAGGGGCATTTCGCTTCTGACTCTGGCTTCCTGTTCCACCATAGCCGCAATGTTCACTACATCTCTTACAGTCATTTTACTATCCTTGATGTCGGCCAGAATCCCGGTAGTTAAACGTTTATTAAATTCTTTTACCATCATGGTAAGAATATCTTTTTCTGCCGTGCCTCTCACCAAATAATAAGTAGAGGGATAGGCAAAACCTTCTGCTTTATATATAACATCGGGATTTGAGGTTTCCATATAAGGATAGGGTGTATATTTTTTGGCTGCGTCCTTGAAAGTCTGTGCATTGCCCATACCTTCCTGTTCCAATTTAGCAGCAATCTTATTAATTGTAAAAGCTTCCGGCACTGTAAACACTTCATAGCGGACTTCTCCTTTAGAAAGGATTTCCACTATATCCTTATTAGACATACCGCTGATAATTTCGTATTCACCGGCTTGCAAAGAACTGTCTAAGCCCTTTATTTTAGCAGCCATGCGAAAGGATTCAGGGGTGTTTACCAATTTCAATTTATGAAGCATATTGGCAATATCTGCTGTAGTCATACCATTTTGCACAGTAAAGCTAACCTTTTGCCCTGTAGCAAGTTTTGCATTATCGTTGGAATAGTTTAAATACCAGTAAGCTCCAACAACTAGTGCTAAACACAAGCTGGCAATGATAGGAAAAAATTTCTTTTGCATCTCTTATTTTTCGTCCTCTTTCATGTCAGCCATTATTTCTTCATAAGCTTTCATCACAGCTTCAAACTCTTCCTGAGTAGGATCCAGATAGATAGGCTCTCCTGATTTGTCAAAATCAATTCTTGCTACTACGGCATTATCTTCTTCATTATCAGTGTCTTCTACTAAAATCGCAAAATTTTTGTTATCTAAAGGAATAACCATTTCTTCCCTATAATAAGTTTCATTTCCTGCTTCGTCTGTGACTACTATAGTGTTCTCAATATCTTCAGCTTCCGGTATTTTTTTCTCATCCTTCATTATGTATTCCCCCTTGGCTATCCAGATAATTTTGCAAGATAACAACAGCAGCCATCATGTCGATTATTTTTCTACGTTTCTTTCTTTGCATATCAGCCGCTACCAAAACTTTTTCCGCAGCTACGGTAGATAATCTTTCATCCCAAAGAACAATCTTCAGCTTGGGATAACGCTTTGCCAGTCCTTCTCCGTAAGACTCACTGGCTTTAGCCCGTTCACCGATTGACCCGTTCATGTTTTTGGGATAACCGAGAACAATGGTAGAAACCTCTTCCTGTAGGATAATCTCATCCAAGCGGGCAAAATCCTTCACATTTCCCTGCCTATGAATAGTTTCCACGCCCCGGGCAATAAGCCCGGTTGTATCGCTGACTGCCACGCCGATAGTTTTTGTTCCTAAATCTAATGCCATAGTTCTCATAGAATAATTATTTTCCCTTTAGATATTCTTTTAACAATTCTTCCAACAGCTCATAGCGCTCAAAACCACGTATTTTGGTCCGGGCATCCTTAAAGCTGGTAATATAGGTAGGATCGCCGCTGAGCAAATAACCTGCCAGCTGATCAATTGGTTTGTAGCCCTTTTCCTGTAATGCTTCTGCCACTGCCTTGATTGTCGCGGCAACATTTTTCTTATCCACGACAGGTGGGAACATCATGGTTTCTTGGGATAATTTAGACATTCTAAGACCTCCCTCTTAGACTGCATTATTTGAAATATTTACAAATACACTTAGGAATAGATTCCTGGAAAAGAATGAGCATTACTTCTTTAGGGGCTTTCATACCAGTAACAATCCACCGCATGCTCATCTCTTCTCCACCTACTACTGCCATTTCCAAAGCAAACAACACATGGGGATTGGTCAAGTCAGCTCCGGCCTTTTTCAGCATCCTAGTATAAGCCCCTCTGGTAAAGCGCACATTATGACGACGAATTTGGTCAATATTTTTGCTGGCATAAAGATGTTTGAAAAACTGAAAATGTTTTTCGTACAGTTGAAACTTTTTGTACAAAGCCTCAGACCATGAATCACTGGCAACAATATGCTTGGCATCGGCAGCCAGCAAATGAATGTATTCCCATTCCGCCAAGGCTTCCTTAGTAGAGAAATATTTATAAAAACAACTTCTGGTTACTTTAGCTTTTAAAACAATTGCTTTTACGGTTATATTCTCCAGCGTGTTTCTTTTAAGCAGAATTCTTAAAGCTTCACCCAGTTTAACTTTCTCCTTAAGGGCTTGCTCGTACTTCTTTTGTGCTTTTATCTCTGCTATAGTTTTCATTCTTGCACCTCTTACTTAATACATTCCTCAACAATGCCCCATGCTTTTTCCAATGCTTCCGGTAATTTAGTTACATCCTTGGCGCCGGCCTGAGCCATATCGGGACGACCGCCGCCGCCGCCACCCATAATCTGGGCAATAGCCTTCACAATTTTGCCCGCATGAACGCCTTTGCTAATGGCATCTTTTGTAGCCATGGTTAAAATCACGATTTTATTTTCCGGCATCTTAGAAACCAGAATAACTACACCGCCGACTTTATCTCGCAATTGGTCCCCTAATTTTCTCAGGCTGTCGATATCATCAACTGACACTGTTTCCACTAAGGTCTTCACGCCTTTAATATCCTTGACTTTATCATCAGAGGCAGACACTTGGGAAGCGGCCATCTTTTGCTCCAGTTCGGCATTTTTATGTTTTTCTGTTTTTATTTCTTCCTGCATGCCATTTAGCCTGTCTATGATTTGACCGGGACGTGATTTTAAAGCAACCGCTATATTATTAATAGCTTTTTCCTGATCCCGTACATAGGCTAGCGCCCCCCGGCCGGTTACAGCTTCAATACGTCTTACGCCTGCTCCGGAACTTGTTTCTGAGAGAATCTTGAACAGTCCTATATGGGATGTATTACGAACGTGTACACCGCCACACAGCTCTTTGCTGTAGCCGGGAACAGTAACAACCCGTACTACCTTGCCGTATTTTTCGCCAAATAAAGCCATAGCCCCTTCGGATTTTGCCTGCTCAATATCTTCTTCTTTGAATTCTACGTCTATGGCATCCAAAATTTTATTGTTTACTATATCTTCCACTTCTTTAATTTCTGCCGGTGTCATTGCCGCAAAGTGCGAAAAATCGAATCTGAGTCTATCAGGTCCAACATAACTGCCTGCTTGATTAACATGGTCTCCCAGAACTTTTCTGAGAGCAGCCTGGAGTAAATGGGTAGCTGTATGGTTCCTGGCAATATCCCTCTTTCTGTTTTCATCAATGGCGAATTTAACCGTTTCGCCTAGGGCAACACTTCCTTCAGCAACCACGCCTAAATGGACAGTTGAACCATCCGGTAATTTTTTGGTGTTTTCCACCGTAATGATACCGGTAGGACCGGACAAGGTTCCTGTATCACCCAGTTGTCCGCCTCCTTCTGCATGAAAAGCCGTATTAGCCAAAATCACGGCCACAGCTGTCCCATCTTCTGCATTATCAATGGGCTGAGGATCGGCAATAGGATATATAGCAACAATTTTGCCGGATGTACTGAGTTCGTCAATTTTTAAATCTGCCACTTTTATGTGTCTGGTATTATAAACAACCGGAAGTCCTTCTTTATCATTTCGGGCATTACGGGCCCGTTCTCTTTGTCCTTCCATGGCGACTTCAAAGCCGGCCTTATCCATTGTCATACCCTGTTCTTCCAAAATTTCTGCAGTCAATTCCCAAGGAAAGCCAAAGGTATCATAAAGTTTGAATACTTCCGTGCCTGGCAGTTCTGTGCCGCCGGTCTTTTTCATAGCTTCGATAGCATCATTCAGTATATCTGTTCCTTGGACCAACGTCTGACGGAAACGGGTTTCTTCCATATCTATTACTTTAGAAATATACCCCTTCTTCTCCACCAAATCTTTATAGTGATCGCCATACATGCCTATAACCACCTCAGCAGCACCAACCAGGAATTTGTCCTCAATGCCCAAAAGACGGCCATGGCGCAGCGCCCTGCGGATAATACGGCGGAGGATATAGCCCCGGCCCTCATTGGAAGGCAGTATGCCATCACCAATCATGAATACCATGCTCCTGGCGTGATCGGCAATGACCTTTAAAGACACATCATTTTTAGGGTCTTTGTTGTATTCTTTTTTAGCCGTTTTCGCAGCATATTCTATAATGGGGAAAATTAAATCCGTTTCGAAATTTGATGGTTTACCTTGCAGTACTGAGGCAAGTCTTTCCAGCCCTAATCCTGTATCAATGTTCTTATGTACTAAAGGAGTATAGCTGCCGTCTTCATTCTTATTAAATTGGGTGAAAACCAGATTCCACAATTCAAGGAATCTGCCGCAATCGCAGCCCGGGCCGCAAGTAGGTTCTCCGCAGCCTCTATCCTCACCTAAATCAATGTGTATCTCTGAGTCCGGACCGCAGGGGCCTGTGCCAATTTCCCAAAAATTATCTTCCAGGCGGACAATACGTTCTGCCGGAATACCAATAGTATTATGCCAAATATCGTAGGCTTCATCATCTTTTGTATGTATGGTAATCCATAATTTATCACCGGGAATTTCCATTTCTTTGGTCAAAAAATCCCAGGCCCAAGGAATAATTTCTTTCTTGAAATAATCGCCGAAGGAGAAATCTCCCAGCATTTCAAAATATGTGTGATGTCGTGCCGTATGTCCTACGTTTTCAATATCACCTGTACGGACACACTTTTGGCAAGTAGCAATACGGTTGCAGGGTGGTTTCATTTTACCCGTAAAGAAAGGTTTAAATGGTGCCATACCCGCGCCAATCAATAATAAGGAAGGATCGTCTTGTGGTATTAACGAAGCACTGGGCAAAACCAAATGGCCTCTCTCGGCAAAATAATCAAGGAATCTTTGTCTGATTTCATTTCCGCTTAAATTTTTCATCAATTTATCTCCTAACTGTATTTACACATAACAATAATTATATAAAAAATGGCTGAAAGTGTCAATTAATAGGGCTTAAAATTGTCCCTCCGCCCAAGCAAATATCTCCTTGATAAAATACTACAGATTGGCCGGGTGCAATACCTCTCAGTGGCTTATTAAATTCCACCATAGCCTCCCCTGCTTTTCCCCCCGGTTTAACAATTGCATCCATAAGCTTTGCATTATAACGTATCTTGACGGAACAATTAAAAACCTTATCCAAAATGTTTCCGTCGGCAAAGACAATATTTTCCGCCTTGAGCCCATGACAATCCGCATCTTTAGCAAAGCCTAAAACAACCCTGTTATGCTGAACATCAAGACTGATAACAAACAGCGGCTCCGAAGCCGCAATACCCAGGCCCTTCCTTTGCCCAGCTGTATAGTGGCTTAGGCCCTTGTGCCTGCCTAAAACATGACCATTAAGGTCTACAAAATCCCCCGGTTGAGCTTTCTGCATACTGTATCTAGCCAAAAAACTGTCATGATCATTATCAGGAATAAAACAGATGTCTTGACTGTCTTTTTTGGCAAAAACCGGCAAATTATGTTCTTTGGCTATTTCTCGTGCTGTTTCCTTGCTGTATTCTCCCAGAGGAAAGATAACATGATGAAGAATTTCCTGATTCAGATGGTACAGCACATAGCTCTGGTCTTTAGGCAGGTAAGCAGCCCTTTTAATATGGCGAATGCCTGCTGCATTTTCCTCCAGACGTACATAATGTCCCGTAGATAATAAGTCAGCGCCCAGGTCCTTTGCGGATTTATAGAGAGCTCCGAATTTAATCTTTTTATTGCAATAAACACAAGGATTAGGAGTACGTCCTTGGGCGTATTCCTCCAGAAAGTTTTCTACCACAGTTTCCCTAAATATTTTTCTATAATCCATCACATGGTGTTCAATTCCCAAAATACGGCATACCTCGGCCGCATCCTGTTCCGGTGATAAGTCTATGTTTTGAGTTTCATCCCGCCACAAGCGCATGGTTAAGCCTATCACTTGGTAACCCTGTTGCTGAAGCAGCAGTGCCCCAACCGAGCTGTCTACCCCGCCACTCATGGCCATGGCCACAATATTCTTAGTCATTTTTTTGTCCTTTTTGTTTCTTTATTTGGCTTTAAATACTTGTTTTTAAACCTGTTTTGTCCTTTTCATCTCTTCATTCCGGCTTTAAATACTTTATTTTAAACCTTTAATTTTATGCCTTTTAACTAACACTTATTTAAGAATATCACACGTACTTATAAAGTCAAGAAAAGTGTTACAAAGTCACCTTTGTAACACTTAACAGTTACTTACTAAAAATTTGTTTCTCAATACTTTGAATGGTAATTTTACTAAGCTCTTTTTTGCAATTTATATCTAGATTTTTGTAAATGCTATCGAAAATTCCGGCCATACCACTGCTTACCAGACAGCGCATTTTATCAGATCCGCTATGCCATTTTGCCTCTACAAAAACCGTATCCAAGCCACCCGCAATCTGTGCCAAAGAAGCTCTGCCCAGAGAGGGGCAAGGACAATATCCCCCTATATGGCCTTCTTTGGTGGTTACCAGGCCCATTTGTTTCATGATAGCCATGACTTTTCTTACTCTGGCCGGATTAGTACAGATATTTTTTGCCAGTTCTTCGCTGGAAGTAATGCAGCCTTTGTGGTTTAAATATACTAAACCGTGGACTGCCACGATAAAATCACTTTTCATAGTATGCCTCGCTGACCGTTTATTTCATCAAAACTTCTTCGGCACTATGCACTGCATTGGCACCATCTGAAGCTGCTGTAATAATCTGCCTGAAAGCTTTGGTTCTCACATCTCCGGCTACAAAGACACCTGGCAGAGAGGTCTTTCCATCTTCTCCGGCTACAATATAGCCTGCTTTATCCATTTCCAGCTGTCCTGCAAAAAGGCCGCTCTCCGGCTTTCTGCCAATAGCCACAAACAAACCATCCAAGGGCAGTTCACTCATTGCACCGGTTTTCACGTTTTCCAGTTCCACACCGGTAACTTTGCTCTCCCCCAAGATAGATTTAACTGTGCTATTCCAAACAATTTCCACGTAATTCTTTTTTAAACTATCCCAATAAACCGGAGTAGCTCTCAATTTGTCCCTTCTATGGATGAGATATACTTTTTTGCAAATTTTAGCTAAATAAATGGCATCTTCTACGGCACTGTTACCGCCGCCATTAACAGCTACTACTTTGTCTTTAAACATTCTTCCGTCACAGGTAGCGCAATAGGCCACCCCTTTTCCCACCATGTTTTCTTCCTTAGGAAGTCCTAAATGTCTGGGATTGGCGCCGGTGGCAATAATAACCACTTTAGCCAATATGGTTCCGGAAGAAGTCTCCAGTACTTTGGGAGCTGCTTTTAAATCCACTTTGTTTACTGTGGCAAAAAGAGTTTTGGCCCCAAAGCGTTCTGCGCCCTGCTGCATCTTTTCCCCTAAATCAAAACCGTCGATAGTTTCCGGAAAACCGGGATAATTATCTACGCTGGTAGTAGCCATCTGACCACCGGGGGAAAGTTTTTCCACTATAGCTGTAGTAAAACCGCTTCTTGCTGAATACAGAGCAGCTGTATAACCGGCCGGTCCGCCGCCCAGCACAACTACATCATATTCTTGGCTCATATTACACCTTTGCCCTGCAGCCATTGTTTAATATCTGCTTGGGAAGGAGGGTTTACCAATTGCTCGCTGGCCTGCCCCTTATCCACCAAAATCATAGTGGGAATAACATCGATTTTATATTTGGCTGCTAATTCATTCTCTTGGTCTACATCAATACCGTCGAACAAAACTTTGTCGCTTAATTCTTCTGCCACTTGCATAACAGCAGGTTTAAGTCTCTTGCAATAGCCGCACCATGTTGCGCCGAACAACATTACTACCGGTTTGGAACCGGCCATATCTTTTTCTAATTCTGCCTTGTTTACCATTTTTAAGCTCATAATTCATCGCTCCTTTTTAACTGTATATGTTTTCTAAACAGTTTATACTGTAAAGATAACATATACAGTTACTATTGTCAATAGGGAGCAAAATATTTCACATATTTTACATACTTTCGTGGAAAGTACGCTTAATAACTTCCAACTGCTGATCCTTGGTCAAACGGACAAAATTCACTGCGTACCCGGAAACACGAATAGTTAAGGTTGGATACTGGCTTGGATTCTTCATGGCATCAAGCAGAATCTGACGGTTCATAACATTGACATTAAGGTGATGAGCACCTTTCTTAAAATAACCATTGAGCAAAGCCACAAGATTATCGACTTTCTCACCGGGTGTTTTACCAAGGGCATTGGGAACTATGGAGAAAGTATTGGAAATACCATCTTGGCACACATCCCTATATGGCAGCTTGGCAACGGAATTCAGGGAAGCCAAGGCACCGTTAACATCCCGTCCGTGCATGGGATTAGCACCGGGAGCAAAAGGCTCCCCACCCTTACGTCCATCCGGAGTTGTTCCGGTCTTTTTACCATACATTACATTGCTGGTAATGGTAAGAGCCGATAAAGTATGTTTGGCATTTCTGTACAAAGAATGCTTTTTCAGTTCTGCGGAAAAATAACTGGCGATTTCCACAGCGATTTCATCAACTCTGTCATCATCATTGCCATATTTAGGAAAATCTCCTTCCGTCTTAAAATCAACGGCAATACCTTCTTCATTGCGGATAGGTGTTACCTTGGCAAATTTAATGGCAGATAAAGAATCTGCCGCAATAGAAATGCCGGCTACCCCAAAGGCTGCAATCCGTTCCACCAAAGTATCGTGCAGGGCCATTTGGCTAGCTTCATAGGCATACTTGTCATGCATGTAATGAATAATATTAATAGTATCTACATACAGCTCTGCCACATATGACAAAACTTTTTTGTAATTGGTGATAACTTTTGAATAGTCCAAAACTCCATCAGTATCCCGTTCAATTTCGGGAATGACTGTCATACCTTTTTTCTCATCTATGCCACCATTTATAGCATACAAAAGACTTTTAGCCAGATTGGCACGGGCACCGAAAAGCTGCATCTGCTTACCTACCGCCATGGCAGATACGCAGCAGGCAATAGCATAATCATCCCCATATAAAGGACGCATAAGGTCATCGTTTTCATACTGAATGGAATCAGTAGCAATACTCATTTTTGCACAATATGCCTTAAATCCTTCCGGCAGATAATCACTCCATAATACAGTCAAATTAGGTTCGGGAGCTGTACCAAGATTAGTCAGGGTATGGAGATAACGGAAGGAATTCTTGGTAACCAGAGTCCGGCCATCAACACCTGTACCGCCTAAAGATTCTGTTACCCAAGTAGGATCTCCCCCAAACAATTCATTGTATTCCGGTGTGCGTAAATGACGAACTAAACGCAGCTTAATAATAAATTGGTCAATAAGTTCTTGAGCACCTATTTCGTCTAAGCTCCCGTTACGTAAATCTCTTTGAATATAAATATCCAAGAAGGTTGCCGTACGTCCCAGGCTTGTTGCAGCGCCGTTATTCTCCTTAACACCGGCTAAATAACCCATATATGTTGCCTGAACAGCTTCTTTGGCATTGGTAGCAGGCACGGTAATATTTATGCCGTATTTAGCTGCCATACTGGCAGTCTCTTCCAACGCCTTGATCTGCATGCTGATTTCTTCCCGTAATCTGATTCTTTCATCAGTCATAGGCCCATCTAAATTATCTAAATCTTTTTTCTTCTCTTCAATAAGAAAATCCGTACCATACAATGCCACCCGGCGATAGTCACCGATAATGCGTCCGCGCCCGTAAGCATCAGGCAGTCCTGTTAAAAGACCGGCAGAACGAGCTACTCTGGTGCGGTGAGGATAGGCATCAAAAACTCCCTCATTATGTGTTTTACGATATTCTTTAAAGCGTCTGGCAATCTCCGGGTCAAGTTTGTAGCCATATTCTTCCAGGGATTGTTCAGCCATACGTGTGCCGCCGTAGAGATTAACAATTCTTTTTAACGGAGCATCTGTTTGCAGTCCCACAATCACTTCATTGTCCTTATCGATATAACCTGGGGCGAAATTATCTATGCCGGACAAAACCTTGGTTTCTACGTCTAAAACACCCTTGTCTATTTCCTTGACAATCAAGGCATGAGCCTTATCCCAGACAACTTTGGTCTTAGGAGAAATTCCCGCCAAGAAGGAATCATCCCCCTCGTAGGGAGTGTAGTTTCTTTGAATGAAATTACGTACGTTAATCAGATGGCGCCATTCACCGGTATTAAAACCCTCCCAAGCTTTTTCGCACACTTTATTAATAGGCATAATTTACATCCTCCTTATATTTTATTATCAGTTCTTTGCAAATCCTCATTCATCAGACGTTGCCATTCTTCTAATTTCTCCGGTTCCATGGGAGGAACTCCCTCTAACCGGTACGGAATACCTAAGTTTTTATACTTGTAAACGCCTAACACATGATAGGGCAGCAGTTCAACCCGTTCCACGTTTTGCAGTGTTTTGAGATATTCCCGTAAGCCTTGTAAATGCTCGTTGCCATCCGTTAAACCCGGTACGACCACATGACGAATCCAAAGTTTAGTGCCTTCTTTATCCAAGGCCTTGAGAAAAACATTGATTTCTTCCATGGGACAACCTGTAATCTTTTGATAGCCATCAGCAGTGTAATGCTTAATGTCCAAAAGCACTAAATCCGTATACTTTAAAATCTCCGAATAATTACCGCAGCCACAACCGGCTGAATCCAAACAGGTGGAAATTCCTGCTGCTTTACATAGTTTTAAACTTTCAAGGAGAAAATCTTTCTGCAATAAAGGTTCCCCTCCAGAAAATGTCACTCCGCCCCGTGTACCGTAATAGGGCTTAAAGCGAACTAGTTTTGCCACCAGTTCTTCGGGAGACAAAGTTAGTTTCCCTTCTGTTGTCCATGTATCAGGATTGTGGCAAAAACAACAGCGCAAATTACATCCCTGCAGGAAAACAACGGTTCTAATGCCCGGTCCATCAACCAAACCCATGGACTCAATGGAATGAATATGCCCTAATGTCATACATAACCTCCTTTTCCATCCAGAAATGAAAAAGCCGACCGTCTGGGCTTTTTCTGCCCAGACGGTCGGCGGTTATTCGATCATACTCCATGTGGTTTTATCCACTTATCCGTCAGTCATATGATCACCATATGCCTAATATAAACAATTTTTTTCAAAATGTCAACGATATTTTTCTTTGTTTACTTACAAAACGGCCACTGCTATTTGCTGGCCTTTAATTCCGTCCAATACTTATCGTACATAGTAATGGCATCTCCAATATCTACCAGCCATTCTCCTAATTTACCGCTCTCATTTCCCAATTTAATGATGGCGTTGTTCTTATATTCTTCAGACATATATTGAGCAGCAGCTTGATTGGGATTAGGCAGATTAATTACAGAAAAGTTCTTGGCACTGACTTTAGGGTCGTAAATAAAATTAATAAATTTTTCGGCCAGTTCTTTGTTTTTACAACCTTTGGGAATAGCAAAGGTATCTGCCCAAATCAAAGTTCCCTGTTTAGGAATCACAAAAGCCAAATCCTTATTTTCTCTATTGGCAAAGGCTGCGTCTCCGGACCACATTAAACCTATCCAGCCTTCTTCGGCAATAAATTTCTGTTTAATATTTTCCGTATCATAAGCCACAACGTTTTTGTTAAGCGTCAATAAATCTTTGAAAGCAGTTTCCACTTCCTTGGGATTTTTAGTATTGTTGGACCAGCCATGTTTCTTCAAGGCAAAGCTGAACACTTCCCTGCTGTCATTAAGTAAAATAACATGGCCTTTATATTCGGGTTTCCATAAATCATCCCAAGATGTGGGAGGAGTCTTAATATATTTTTTATTGTAAACAATGCCTGTTATACCATGAGTAAAGACAGGGGCATATTCTCCCGTAGGATCAAAAGCCGGTTTCTGCAGTTCCTTGGAAATATTCTTCAAGTTGGGCATTTTATCCATATCAAGTTTTTCCAGCATTCCTAATTTCATCATGGTAGTAACCATATAATCAGAAGGCTGAATAATATCATACTGTGCGCCACCGGCCTGCATTTTGGCCAAAAGTTCCTCATTGTTGGAAAACACATCATAAGTAACCTTACAATTATTTTCTTTTTCAAATTGTTCAATTACTTCCGGGGCGAAATAATCCGTCCAGCTATATAAATTTAAAACTTTTTCCTCTCCAGCTCCTTTCTTGTTGCCGCTTGAACCACACCCTGCGATTAAAGCAACGCTGAAAACCAAAGCCAGGATTTTCACCAATTTTTTAGACATGTACCTACCCCCTCAGATTTATTTTTGCGGTTTTATTATAGCATAGACTTTCCGAAGTTTTAATACCTTTTTCTTGCTAAAATTTTCTGATGCTTTTTGCAAAAATCTCTTGACAAAGATAAAGTATCAGTGTATATTGTTCGTTAATCGTATAGTTTTAAATGCTGAGAGCAAAACAAGTACATATATGCCACCATTTGACAGAAAAAGCAAGTCACCGGCTGAGAGCTTGCCACCAAATGAAGTATATGGAATGCCTTTGTGAGCAGAAAAGCTGAACTTGATTAGGCTTTTTCGTCTAACCTACGTTATAGGTCATGAGTGCAATTTTTTATTGCTGTCAGAGTGGAACCACGAGCCATCGTCTCTGTTTTAGGGATGATGGCTTTTTTGTATGATATTTTCCGGAGGAGGGAACAAAATGTTAAAAACTTTACGTACTGATATCAAGGTAATCAAAGAGCGTGACCCGGCGGCAAAAAACACGCTGGAGATACTGCTCTGTTACTCCGGACTCCATGCTATCTGGGCTCATCGTGCTGCCCATTTTTTCTACATGCATAATTATTTGGTCACAGCAAGAGTAATTTCCACTATAGCACGTTTCTGTACAGGGATTGAAATTCATCCCGGTGCAGTTATTGGGGAAGGTTTGTTTATTGACCATGGTATGGGCATAGTTATTGGTGAAACTACCATCATCGGCAATAATGTGTCTCTCTATCAAGGAGTTACTTTAGGTGGCACAGGGAAAGAAACCGGCAAACGCCATCCCACTATTAATGATTATGTAGTCATCGCCTGCGGTGCTAAGGTTCTAGGTGCTTTTACCGTAGGAGAAGGTGCCAAAATCGGTGCCGGCTCTGTAGTGTTGAAAGAGGTTCCTCCCTTTTCTACCGTGGTAGGAATTCCCGGGCAAATCGTAGCCCAAAAAGGACATTCTCTCCACCAGCATCCTACCGAGCAGGATGTTGATTTGGATCACGACAATATGCCTGACCCTATAGAAGATCAAATTGCTGCTTTACAAAAACAAGTAGCAGCTTTACAAAATACTGTTAATAGACTTACTGTTTTAGAACAAAAAGATCAGTCCCTTAAGTTAAGAGCCTGAAAATAAAAGGAGAGAGTTTATAATGAAAAATATATATAAAAATTTTGCCCAATTAGTTGGCCATACCCCACTTTTTGAACCACAAAAATATAATGCCGAAGCCAAGCTAAAGAGCACTTTACTGGTGAAACTGGAAGCATATAATCCCACGGGCAGCGCCAAAGACCGTATTGCCCTGGCCATGATTGAAGAAGCCGAAAAAAATGGTCTCTTGCAAAAGGATTCCGTAATAATAGAGCCAACCAGCGGTAATACCGGTATTGGCCTGGCAGCAGTAGCTGCTGCCAAAGGTTACCGTGCCATTATGACCATGCCTGAAACCATGAGTGAAGAACGACGCACTCTTATTAAAGCCTACGGAGCAGAAATTGTTCTAACCACGGGCAAGGCCGGAATGAAGGGTGCTGTAGCCAAGGCCCAAGAACTGGCAGAAAAATATCCTCATAGTTTTATTCCCGGTCAATTTACCAACCCGGTTAACCCGGCTATTCATAGAAGGACCACCGGTCCGGAAATCTATCAGGACACGGATGGGAAAGTAGACATTTTCCTGGCTTCAGTTGGGACAGGCGGAACTTTATCCGGCGTAGGACAGTATCTAAAATTCCAGAATCCCAAAATTAAAGTCATTGCCATTGAGCCCACCGATTCCCCTCTTCTATCACAAGGTAAGGCAGGTCCTCACAAAATTCAAGGCATTGGGGCTAATTTTATTCCTGACACTTTGGATAAAAAAATATATGATGAAATTATTACTGCCTCCACTTTCCAGGCCTACAGTACCGTTAGGAAATTTGCCGCCTTGGAAGGCATCTTACTGGGTATTTCTTCAGGTGCTACCTTGTATGCAGCAACTCAGGTAGCTCTCCGTCCGGAAAATGCCGGCAAAGTTATTGTGGCCTTATCAACGGATTCCGGCAATCGCTACCTGTCTACCCCGGACTTTTTAGTGGAAGAAACCAACAAGTAAGACACCCTCTACCACTGAGCTTCATGTACTGTTTATGACAAAATTTCCCTCTTTAAAATTAATCGTGCTATAATAACGTTATAGTTTCAGATTAAAATTTTAAAGGGGGATTTAACATGTCAGCATTTTCTAATAAAGGAAAAGTAGCTCTTGTAACGGCAGCGACTATGGGTATTGGTTTGTCCAGTGCCAAAGCTCTCGCTCGCAGCGGTGCTTTGACTTATATAGCCGGTCTTAAGGATCAGGCCGCCGCTGATGCCTTAAAAGAATGTGAAGCAGAAAAACTTCCGGTAAAATTCGTCGAATACAACGCCTTTGATTATTCTTCCTATGAGAATATAATTAAAGCCATTATTGCCGCAGAAAACAGATTTGATATTCTTGTCAACAATTTTGGCATTGGTAATCCCAAAAAGGACCTAGACCTAATAAACGGAGACCCTAAAACATTTTTTGACATTCTCCATGTTAATATTGCCAGCGTATATTTATCCTGTCGCTGTGCCATTCCTTTCATGATAGAGCACGGTGGCGGCAGTATCGTAAATATTGCCAGCATTGGTGGTATTCAGCCTGATATCTCAAGGCTAGGTTATACAACCTCCAAAGCCGCCATTATTTACATGACAAAAGAAATTGCCATTCAATACGCTGATAAAGGAGTGCGGGTTAATGCCGTGGCTCCCGGCATGATTGGCACTAATGCCGTAAAAGCTCATATGAGTCCGGAATTTCAAAAAGCATTTCTCCGTCATGTTCCTCTTGGCCGCATGGGCGAGCCTGAAGATATTGCTAATGCAGTTCTCTTCTTCGCCAGCGATGCTTCTGCCTATATCACCGGTTCCATTCAGGAAGTAGCCGGCGGTTATGGTATTCCCGCTCCTGAGTACGCTGATACAGCGAAAGGTTAATACACTACAGACTGCACACCGGTGAGCCCGGTGGCAGAACATTCAAGCACTCTCTTAAAACACAAAGCTTGCATCCCGTAAAATCGGGAGAAAAACTTCATAGGGTATTTCGGTAAACTCTCCTTCGTAGGAGCTGGCACCGAACCACCTGCCTTCCTTGGCTCCCTGGTTAATATCACGTGCGAATTTAGTATAATTTGAGCAATCGTGAACTACCAGGGGCCAATTTTCTTTAGCAGCCATGGTCATGATTTTAAAGGTTATTTCCCTGCTCCAAAGAGGCGAAATATACCCCTGTCTGGCAATATACATATCTTCACCCTGATAATTGCCAATGTTTCTTGGTCCTAAATGAAGCTCCGCACAATTCATAAAATCAAGCTGTGTTGCTAAAAGCATATCTTTCTTTTCCAGAAATTTTTCATAAAATTCCGGTGTCATAGGCGTTTCTACGCCCACTTTTTTTATGTATTTCTTGGCTAGGGCAATATTGGCTATGACTTTGTCCGAGCAGCCTGAGGCACCCAAATTAAAACGCAGTTCATCCAACCCTGCCTCCCCAAGAGCCCGAAGATTTTCTGCCGTGGCCAAAGTCCCATTGGTATACATGTGCTGATAAATTCCTGCCTCATGAAATTTTCTGATGATATTATAGTATTTCTCGATTTCCATGAATGGCTCTAAATACACGTAGGCTACACCGGTGGGTTTTTTGTAGATTGACAGAAGCAAATCAATATCTTTTTCGTAATACTTAGTCCCGCCAATAGACCACATGCCTTCTCCGATTGGTTCAATATTATCCATATCACCATAGTCATAGCAGAACTTACAATGGAGATTACACTTATTTGTTTTCCGAATGGCCGTTAAGCCGGTGCCCAAAAGGCAGGAACGACAACCCTGGGGAAATTTGTCATTGGGTCCTACATAATAAGTCCTTTGATTAAGAGTTTTCAAGCCGGGAATTTTTGCCATAAGCCCAGCATTTCTTTTATCCACCGCTGCTTCCAGCTTGGCAAAAATGGCATAAACCATTTCCAGCTGGTCAGACATAAGCTCCTGGTCCTCAGGCAGATTGGCAAAAAATTCAAACCATTGTATAGTTTCTTTACGTGAAATTTCCATATTTAAAAATATCCCTTCTAGCCTAAGGCCACGTCTAAAATCATCATAATAGTAAAACCAAGGCTAAAGAAAATTGTCCCTGCGTCAGAATGTTCTCCTTCAGCCATTTCCGGTATTAATTCTTCAACCACAACATACATCATGGCACCTGCTGCAAAGCTTAATAAATAAGGCAGCAAAGGAACTACATAACTAGCGGCCATAATGGTAAATACAGCTCCTATCGGCTCCACTATACCGGACAAAATTCCCAGCCAGGCGGCTTTAGCCTTGCTCATCCCCTCTGCCTTTAAGGGCATGGAAACAATAGCTCCTTCGGGAAAGTTCTGAATAGCGATACCAATGGATAACGCCAAAGCTCCCAAAAAAGAAATATCTGCGTTCCCTGCCAAGTAACCTGCATAAACCACACCTACAGCCATTCCTTCGGGAATATTGTGAAGAGTAACAGCCAAAACCATCATGGTGGTTCTGGACAAATGGGTTTTGGGTCCCTCGGATTCGTTACTATCTATATGCAAGTGCGGAATAGCATGATCCAGAAATAATAAAAACAAAACGCCGCACCAAAAACCTACGGCAGCTGGTATAAAAGATAATTTTCCCAGATGCTCCGATTGCTCAATAGCCGGAATAATTAAACTCCAAATGGAGGCAGCCACCATTACTCCTGCGGCAAATCCTGCCAAAATTCTCTGGAGAAATTTGCTCATTTCTTTTTTCATAAAGAAAACGCAAAGAGCACCCAACGTGGTTCCCATAAAAGGAATTAATAAACCTTGAAACACTTCTTGATACATGCTTTTACTCCCTTCTTATCCTCTTCCCATTTCCCAGAAAGCTACGGCACTTGCCGCTGCCACATTGAGAGAGTCGACCTGATGGGACATGGGAATTTTTACTACATAATCACAGGCATCAATGGTTTTTTGTGCCAAACCATAGCCTTCCGAGCCCAAAAAGAGGGCAAGTTTTTTCTCTTTCTTCAGTTCAGCAGCTGCCACACTTACAGATTCATCAGTTAAGGCCATAGCTGCTGTTTTAAAACCATATTTGTGCAAAAGTGAAGATTCTTCCATAATAGTCCATGGTACCTGAAAAATTGTTCCCATGCTTACTCGCACCGAACGGCGGCATAATGGGTCACAACAGGACTTCATTACCAAAATTCCATCTATGTTCAAAGCAGCAGCAGAACGAAAAATGGCACCCACATTAACAGAATCGGTAATACCCTCTAAAACTGCCAAGCGTTTGGCTCCCTGACAAATTGTGTCCACGGTTGGCAGAACCTTCCGACGGAAAGCCCCGAGAATACCTCTGGTCAATTTATAGCCGGTAAGTCCGGCCAGAATATCCCGTTCCCCTTCATATACAGGAATTTCCCCACACTGAACAATGATATCTTCAGCCGGTCCTGACAAACGTTTTTTCTCCATTAAAAGTGCTATGGGTTCATAACCCCCTGCCAGTGCCAGCTTTATCACGGAACCGCCTTCTGCGATAAAGATGCCTCGCTCCGGTTCCAGTTTATTGCGCAGCTGGTGATCTGTCAGCCTGGCAAAAATATTTAATTCCGGCAAACCTAATTCTTTTATTTCTATAATGTTAGCCAAGGCTATTGCTCCTAACCATAAATACCGACCATCTGATGATGATCGGTATTTAAAAATTTAAAAGTTGTAAGTTACACCACCCATAACATATCTGCCTCTGGCAGGATAAGTAGTGTACTTAGCATAATTTGGTGCTTCTTCATAAGCTGCATCTGCTAAATTATATAACCCCACAAACCCGGTTACATGTTTGGTAAATTTGTATTGTCCTGTAATATCTGCCGTTAGATAAGAAGCTTTGTGGTAGTAATCTTTATCTTCTCCCGCTGCAGCTCTTGCTAACAAGTCCACGGTTAATTTGCCCTTTTGGTAATTAATCCCTAACTTATATTGATTTGGTGCATAAGTGGTTTCCCTGGCAAAACCGTTTCCAACATCGGTTTCATATTTGATGGCTGTATATGAAGCATTAGCGGACCATTGCTTATCAAATCTATGATTAACGCTTAGCTCCATGCCGCGGCTTTTAATACCGGGAACATTTTGAGCCATATAAGTGAGATAAGTATCATCCGTATTTGCCCAAGTAATAGCATCCTTTAGTCTATAATAGAAGAAATTAATGCCTACTTCTGTTTTAGGAGTTACTTGCCAATCATACCCTAGATTCCAATGATAGCCGGTTTCCGCTTGAAGATTTTTGTTCCCCTTGACAGTAAAAAGGTCGTTAGCAAGTCCATCCCAATACAGCATATTGGCTGTAGGGGCACTAAAAACAGTGCCGTAGTTCAAATATGCATGGGAAACATCATTGAATTTCTTGTTTAGTCCTGCTGACCAGGTAAACTTATTACCAAATTCACTGTGCTTGTCATACCGGGCGCCGGCATTTAATAACCAGCTGTCATCAATTTTCCATTCATCGGAAACTGAGAGGGACGTATTATGCAGGGAAAATTCTCCGTCGCCTGTATAACTATCGTTGTTCAATGAAGAATTGTAATAAGAAGCACCGAAAACTATAGTATTTACTTTACTGGTTTTATATTGCTGCTGGGCCTCAAAACCGCTGCGGTTTTCTTTTCCTTCCCAATAACTGTTCCTCAGATTATTTTTTTCTTTATAGAAATCGTGGAAAAGAATAGCACTGCCGGCATTGTCCTCATCTTTATTCCACTCATATTTTGCGGAAATACTATTAGTTTGTCTTGTATTGCTTCTTGTTCCATCATAGGCAAAGAACTCGGGAACCGTATCAGGGATATTACCTTTTTTAAATGTATGCTGATAATTGACAGTGAGAAGCTGATCGGAAGCGAACTCTCTTTCCAGTTTCATGGTTAAATCATGTAATTGCCATTCGGAATCATCCCCTGCCAAAGGAGAGCTTCTCCCACTCAGCTCTGTATAACCTGTATTGTTCTGATATTCACGGCCGCCGCTTACTAATAGCCCCCATTTACCACGTTTAGCAGTAAGTGTACCGTCATAAAGATATGACCTCATATTACCCACGCCGGCTTCTAATTGCAAACTATCTTTTGTAGGGCGTTTGGTAAAAATCTGTATCACACCGCCTGCTGCATTAGATCCATACATGGCAGGAACGGCACCCTTAATAACTTCAATTCGCTCCACGATTCTAATGGCAGGCAAAGCACCGGCGTCTACACCGGCATTGCCCACGATGGAACCCATGGCAAAATTCAGTCTATGACCATCTACCAAAAAGAGAACCTTGTCATCACCGTGCAAGGCAACTATCTGCTCAGTAGCATTATAACCATTGCTTCTCACGTTCACGCCCGGTAAATTGCGCAAAGCATCCAAGACAGTTCTATAGCCATGTTTGACAATATCCTCTTCCGTTATTACCTGAACATTGGCAGGCACATCTATTTTCTGTTTTTTTATTCTGCTGTTTGTCTGTACCGTTTGATGCAGGCCGTCCTTTGCCGCCTGTTCTGCTGCATAAACCTGACCTGATAATAATAAGCTTAAAAATATTACGCTGGCCAAATATGTTTTTCTGCTCATAATCTTCTCCCCCATCTTCCTGTCCCATTCCTAATGTTGTTTTATTCCTTACCGGAAAGACTATCTACCAAAATATGCCTCAAGTGTTACGTACAACCATGATTTTATTTCTATCTTTACTTTTACATTATAACATAAAAGAGACACAGGTCTATAATAATTAAAAAGCAGTCCTCCAGAAAAGAAGAACTGCTTTGACGGTTGTCTGCTTTGGCATTTTTCTTATAAATACAAACCGGCGCCCGGTCCCAATGGTAATCCTGCGGCCATCCAGCCAATAAGTAAAAGCGACCAGGCAAGCAAGAATGTTATAGAATATGGCAGCATAGTGGAAATCAATGTTCCGATACCGCTTTCCCTATCATATTCTTTGGCAAAGGTAATAATCATAGCAAAGTATGACATTAATGGAGTGATAATATTGGTACAGGAATCCCCTATTCTGTAAGCAACCAACGTAAGCTCCGGTGAATATCCTAAAAGCATGAACATTGGAATGAAAATAGGCGCCAGAATCGTCCACTTAGCTGAAGCAGAGCCCATAAACAAATTTATGAAGGCACTGAACAAGATGAATAATACCATCAACGGAATGCCACCCAAACCTGTGGATTTAAGGAATTGAACTCCTTTCAAAGCAATGATTGTCCCCAAATGAGTATACCCAAAATAATTAATGAATTGGGCGGAAACAAAGCATAAGGCCATGTAAGGTCCCAGAGTACTCATTGCTTTTCCTAAAGCTGCACAGAAATCTTTGTGGTTGGCAAATTTACCGCTTGTGTAGCCATAAACTACAGCCGGTAATAAAAAGGCCAGCATGATCAGCAAAATAATACCCTGCATAAAAGGTGCACCGGCAATCAGGCTTCCCGTCTTAGGATTGCGCAGAAAGGAACTTTCCGGAATACATTGTACAATAATCATCGCAATGAAAATCAGGACTGAAATATTGGCATATTTTAAGGCTTTATTTTCGCGCTCTGATAAAGGATCTTTAGTAATTACTGTTACCCCTTCTTCTGCATCATTTTTATAGACCCCCAAACGAGGTTCAACTATATAATTTGTCACCAGTGTGCCAACAATAGTAATAACAAAAGTTGAAGCAATCATAAAATACCAGTTACAGGTAGGTTCTACATTGCGGTTTAAATCTAAAATATGAACCGCTTCCGTGGAAATTCCGGTCAGTAATGGGTCCAAAGTGCCTATTAATAAGTTGGCCGAAAAACCGCCTGATACACCGGCGAAGGCTGCCGCCAATCCGGCCATGGGATGTCTGCCGTAAGCCATAAACATCAAAGCTCCTATGGGTATCAGGATAACATAACCCGCATCAGAAGCAATGTTAGACATAATTCCGAGAAAGACAACAACCGGAGTGATGAGGTTGCGTGGTGTGATGGTTACTGTTTTTTTCAGCAAAGCCGGAATGTATCCGCTGCTTTCCGCAACTCCCACACCCAGCATAGCAACCAGCACCGTGCCCAAGGGAGCAAAACCGGTGAAGTTTTTAACTGCGTGTGTCAACATATAGACGACACCTTTAGCATTAAGTAAGCTTATTGCCGTAATGGTCTGTGTCTCTATTTTCCCTTTAGCCCGGTTAATTAGGTCACCTGTGGCAGAAACATCCATTGTTTCAAATACTGCTGACAGAATGATCGTTATTATGGCAAAAATAGCGAATAACGCAATGGGATGAGGGAGCTTATTTCCCACATACTCTACCCAATCTAAAAACCGGTTGAACAAAGATCTGTGTTGTACAGGGGGGTGATTCATAATTTAATCCTCCTTTGAATTTAATAGCAACTACCGTCCCCTTTATGGTAGCTGAAATTAACTGTAAAAGTCAATATTTTCAACTTGATTATAGACTATAAAAACTTTTTTAGTATAATTTAAATAAATATCATAAAATTATGCAAAAAAGTACTATGTATGTACGTCGTGCTGTATGACAAAATGGGGATGGTACTTTTTTGTCAACTTTTATAAACCGGCATATAATTTGACAGTCGTTTTATCGCAGATTATGAAGCTACTAAATGCTCCTTCCAATATTATCCGCCAGCTATACGTAAATTTAGACACTAAAAAAGCGTAGCAGGAAATGCTGCTGCGCTATAAGAATTTATTGAATTTGACTTTTACTTAGTTAATTTTTCCCAACCAGAAGTACCGGGAGAAGAATACGATGTAGTTCCATTTGTGTTCTTCCAATATTCTCCTTTGAACAACACAACAACACCTGGCTCATATTTTCGCATAACACTTCCGCTATCCGGCATACTTATTGCTTGTCCATCCTCGGTTCCTACTACTTTCCACCCATAAAGACCATATCCAGTAGTTGGGTCATATGTGCTAGCGCTCGATGCATTTGTAGCTTCATAGATTATTCCATCTGAGCCAACTACTTTTGTTCCTACTGCATATAGAGTCTTGGATACATAGTCCCCTGTTCCCGGATAGTTTTTATTTCCATACTTATCATCTGCTGTTTTGTCATGGACAGAGCAAACAATATGGTCATTGTCACCAATGCTATATGTGCCTTTGGAGGGACACATATTCTCAATTGGATCATGTACAGTATTAGAATTTATAGTAGTTGAATCAATAAATTCTTTAATACTGCTCACTAATCCCTGAGCATTATAATAGGCATATTCTCTTTCCAGCTGAGCCCTGTTCGTTACGCATACCTGTTTTCTTGATTCATCCAGATAATCCAAATAACGAGGAATGGCCAAGCCGGCCAATATACCTAGAACAGCAATAACAATCACCAGCTCTATCAGGGTAAACCCTTTGGTCTTCGTCTCCATTTTTTCACCCATATGTTACTGTATTTTATCTATTTATTGTTTGTTTTATTTACTCATTCATTCGTATTATATCATATTATAATTAAAAATACCATATATCATGTAATAAGAGGCACCCTGCAGGGTGCCTCTCATTACCAGTAATATTATATCGGTTTTTCCAATAAATCAATCTCGCCATTTTTGATTTTCTTGGCTCTAACCCAAAACAGACAATGTCCTATAATAGCCAAGGCTGTTCCAAGAGGATAAGCTATGGCAACGCTTAATCTGAGTCCTTCCGGCGCGCACAGAATATAAGTGAAGCACACGCCACCCATAAAGGTAGCCGGAATTGCGCAAATCCAGAAATTACCTTTATTGGCTAACAGATAGAAAGCGCCTGCCCACAATACCAGCATAGCTAAGGTTTGATTAATCCAGGCTGCGTAACGCCAAATAATACTAAAATCTACCTGGGTTAAAAATGCAGCCAAGGCTATAATCGGAATACATAACTTCATTCTTTCTCCAACTGTTTTCTGCTGCATTTTAAACCAGTCGGCAATACCATAACGAGCTCCGCGGAAGGCTGTATCTGCAGAAGTAACAGGACAGGCAATAACGCCAATCATGGCAAAAGTCATACCCAATGGTCCCATAAGGCCTTTACAAATATCATAGACAACACCGCCAGGCCCCTTGTATGTCACAAGTGCCTGCCCTAAGCCCACAGACCCATGATAGAATGTGCAGCCTGCTGCTGCCCAAATCAAAGCAATAACCCCTTCACAAACCATGGCCCCATAAAACACTTTTTTAGCGTCTCTTTCTGTTTTAATACAACGAGCCATCAAAGGAGATTGTGTTGCATGGAATCCGGAGATAGCTCCGCAGGCCACTGTTACGAACATAATAGGCCAAATGGGAACATGCTGAGGATGCATATTAGAAAAAGATACAACAGGGATACTATATCCCTTAACAACAAGCATAGTGCCTACTCCGGCTACCATGAAAAGCAGGCAAAGGCCAAATATAGGATAAAACCTACCGATAATTTTATTAATTGGTAAAAATGTTGCAAGAAAATAATAAAGTAAAAGAACAATCAGCCAGGAATTAAAGCTAAGTCCCGGCAAAATCTTGGCTAATAGGCCGGCAGGACCGCTAGTAAAGAGTACCCCAATCATAATTAACAGCATAACTGAAAAGAAACGCATTAATTGTTTAATAATATCTCCGCAGTATTTACCGATTATTTCAGCAATGCTGGCACCATTATTCCGTTCTGATAACAATCCTGAACAGAAATCGTGCACTGCTCCGGCAAAAATAGTACCAAAGGTAATCCATAGAAAAACCGCCGGTCCCCAGAGAGCCCCGGAAATAGCCCCGAAAATAGGACCCAGTCCGGCAATATTAAGCAGCTGTACAAGAAAAACCCTTGGTGTGGACATTGGTATATAATCCACATCATCTTCCAGCTTATATGCAGGTGTTTTCCTATCATCTACAGGCGGCTGAAAACAGTGTTCAACATATCCCCCGTAAACAAAATAACCAATAAGTAAAAAAGCCAAACAAATATAAAATAGTACCATTTTCACTCCCCATTTCCGAACTGCCTCTTTACAGTTTCTATCCAAAAATATTGTTATTATTATATACCTTTATAGTCTTTAAATCTAGAAGCTTTTTTAAATTCTTGCTTTTTTCTTAAAATTCTACCAAGTTAGCTGGCTGCAAAGAAGAACACCCATTGCTACACCGGCGATGACTTTGCCTAATGCCGCTAAGAATTGTGTCTTAAAAGCAAGCCAGGCTAAGTGTTTAGCATCATCGTTATTGGAGGATTTCCTGTATTCATACAAATAGGCAACTCCGGACGCCCCTACTGCGCTGCCTACTAAAGAACCAAAGACCGGAAATATCACTGTTCCTATGATGGCGCCCCCAATGGTTCCCATACCAATTAAGAAAACAGCACCCCATGATACATTACTTCGCTTGATGCCGAAAAATCCCATTATGAATTCCCACAACTCTCCCAACAAAAAGATTGTTACCAAGATGAATAAAATGCGAGGCTGTATACGCTCAAAATCAGTAAAAATTGCATACCCACAGCCCAATAACAGCATCCAAAAATTGCCGGCCATACCTAATAGGGTAAGAATAAAACAAACAGAAATTAAACCATACATGATGATGTTTTCCGTCCAAAATTCCATTGGCATATTTATTTCCCCTTTTTCAGCTTTTTAATTGTTCAGCGTATTTTTATGAAACAGAATGTGGCTGACGAATACACTTTGTTGCATCAATGCAGAAAAACAGTTTTTTCATTATATTCGTACCCCTGCCAAAACACTTTGTATTCCCTTAGGGAAATTATACAATATCTTCATGTAAGCAACAATATTTTTCTTGTTTCGTATTCCACAAATTATCTTTAGTGTATAATATAGATGATAAATACTTACTCGAGCAAAATACGTAAAAAGAGTTGTGCCAGTACAATACAAGGTTTTCCGCTCAACAAATAGTAAGGGAGAAAAAAATGTGTGAAAAGAAGAGTAAATTCACAAAGATAATGCTATTAACAGTTATTTTGTCTCTGGCATTCATTAATGTTACCGTCGCAAATAAAAAAGCAGGAGAAAAACCTGATCCATTAAACATCAAGCTTAATAGATTGAAAACCGAGTATAAGCTTGAACTTGGCGAGGATGCTTATCGTTTACAGTTTCTCACTGACCGGCGTATTTGGCATAGTAAATTATATAAATTTTGCCAAGCAATGCCTAAGGGTGCCGATCTGCATGTGCATAACTTAGCAATTTTGCCGACCAAAGAGCTAATAGATTTTTTGTGCCCAAGAGAAGATGTGGCTGTATGCGTAGATAATACAGAACGTAGAGGAATGTTGAAAAACAAAAACAGCAAAACCTTTCCCGCTAATTATCTTCCCCTTGGCAAAGCCTTGGCAGAAAAGAAATTTACGATTGAAGAACTGGACGCGTTGTGGAGTTTACAAGGTAGACCCCCTCAGGAAAATATTTGGACCTATTTCGAAAAACTTTTCCAACGCCACAGTGCCTTAGGTGCAGACGAGAAATTATTGAGAGACTATTGTGCTGCAAGTTTTCGGTATTATGGTCAAAATAATATTTCACATTTAGAATTAAAGACTTTCTTCTTTGGCACTCCCGATGATTCCGTTGCCAAAGCGAAAGCCATTAGGGACGCTTATTATGAGGTAAAGCAAGCCTATCCCGATTTCCATGTTAAGCTTATAGGGCAGATTTTAAAACGCCCTGAAGTAAAAATGGCCCTCATTGAAACATTGACTGCTAATGCCCTTTATGTACATGAAATGGTTAAGGATGAGACAGCGACGGAAGCAAACCAGCCTTTTTTGACCGGAATAGATTTTGTTAACGAGGAAGATGCCAGTCGTCCTTTGTTGGCCTTTAGACCTTTGATTAACAAAGTTCAAAGAGAACATCCCAAAATCAAGCTATTCATTCATGCCGGTGAAAGCCTTAGTTTGCCGGCGGATAATATTGCAGAGGCCTGTGCCTGGCAAGCAGAACGTATAGGCCATGGCTTTAGTTTATATCGTTTTCCTCAACTGCGTAAAAAGATAAAGGCAGAAAATATTTGTTTAGAAATTTGTCCCGTTAGTAATAATGCCTTAGGATACTGCAAAGATTTGCGCAACCACCCAGCCAAAGGATATTTGCAAGAAGGTTTACCTATAGTGCTGTCCTCTGACGATCCCAGTTATTTTGAACATTCTACTTTGACAGATGACTATATGGCGGCTATTATTTGCTGGGATTTAAATATTGAACAAATTAAACAACTATGCAGGAATTCAATTCAATACAGCAGTCTGGACCCATCAACAAAGGATAGTATGCTTAACAAATGGGAAAAAGCTTGGCAGCACTTCAGTAAGATGAAGTAATAGTGACTAAAAATCCCCGGTGTTCTTTATTGCGCCGGGGATCTTTGCCATTATTTTTTTACCGTTAATTATTCCTGAATGCCCGGAATCTTTGGCAGCCTATCCATGCTGACTTTTAAATCTGCATCAGTAGGATTGTAATCTATTAAATTCCCCTTACGATAGGATTCATAAGCAGTCATATCAAAGTAGCCTGTACCCGTAAGCCCAAAGAGGATGGTCTTCGTTTCTCCTGTTTCTTTGCATTTTTCAGCTTCCCTAATTGCGCCGAGAATAGCATGTGCTGATTCAGGGGCAGGCAGGATACTTTCCTGCTTAGCAAATAAAACAGCGGCTTCAAAAACCTTGGTTTGGGGTACGGCGATGGCTTCCATATACCCGTCATGGTACAGCTTGCTGAGGATGGGGGACATTCCGTGGTAACGTAAACCACCGGAGTGAATAGGTGAAGGAGTAAAAGTGCAGCCCAAAGTATACATTTTGGCCATAGGAGTGATTTTTCCTGTGTCGCAATAGTCATAGGCATAGTGCCCACGGGTAAGAGAAGGACAGGATATCGGTTCTACGGCTACCAAGCGTGGATTATGCCTGCCTTGGAGTTTATCTTTGGCAAAGGGGGCAATCAGGCCTCCCAGGTTGGAACCGCCTCCGGCGCAACCAACAACTACGTCAGGATACTCACCCAATATTTCCATGGCTTTGGCACTTTCCAAGCCAATAATGGATTGATGCAGAAGTACCTGGTTCAAAACAGAACCTAACACATATTTATAGCCCTCGGAAGTAACAGCTCTTTCTACCGCTTCACTAATAGCACAACCCAGGCTACCCGGATTGTCAGGATTTTCTGCCAGAATTTTACGGCCGGCATTGGTTGTGTCACTGGGACTGGCAAATACACTGGCACCAAAGGTTTGCATAATAGCTTTACGGAAAGGTTTTTGATTATAAGAAGCTTTTACCATATAGACAACTGCTTCTAGGTTAAAGAAAGCACACGCTTCTGCTAAAGCAGTACCCCACTGTCCTGCTCCTGTTTCCGTTGTGACACCTTTCAGGCCTTGTTTTTTAGCGTAATAAGCCTGAGCTACTGCAGAGTTTAATTTGTGACTTCCGGATGTATTGTTACCTTCAAATTTATAATAAATTTTAGCCGGTGTTCCTAAAACTTTTTCTAAATTATATGCTCTGCACAAAGGCGAAGGACGGTAGTTCTTGTACAAATCCAAAATCTGCCCGGGAATATCTATGTAAGGTGTTGTACTGTCCAATTCTTGATGAGCCAGTTCCTGACAAAACACTGGATACAAATCTTCTTCTGTTACAGGTTTTCCTGTGGCAGGGTTTAACATTGGTTCCGGCTTCTCCTTCATGTCCGCTCTTAAATTATACCATTGAGTAGGAATCTGATCCTCTGTTAAATAAATTCTGTGTGGAATCTTGTTGTTCATTTTCATTTCCTCCAAATAGTTTTTTGAGACATTTGCCAGGTGCCGGACAAATAAAAAAGCTTTTGCCTCTAAATGAGACAAAAGCTTAAACTTTTGCGGTACCACTCAATTTGACGCCTAGGCGTCCAACTTGTTCCGTATACGCTCACTTATACGCTTCCTTGTTAACAGGTGAAGATCCCGTCGGGCACTACTATAATTCGTCCCGCCCTCTTGAGTCCATTCAGCACAACGTCTCCTGCTGCCATCTCACCATAGGCAACTCTCTTGGAGGAAACCAGTTCATGCTTACTCTTCTCAGTCATTGGTTTATTTTATGAATTTGCTTATATTTTACAATAAAAAACGATTTTGTCAAGAGATTTTAGTAAAAATTGCGGTTATTTACAACTGATTATTGCCTAAAAATGTGATAGAATAATATCTATAGTTTGAGAAGAAGAGGAGTGATAGGATGCTTTACTCAACAGAAGTTGAAAACATGTGCCCGCTGGTACAAGGAGCTTGTCATGGACCGGCACCGATTCCCGAAGAAGGCAAATGGGTGAAATCCAAAGAAATCAAGGATATTAATGGTTTAACCCATGGTGTAGGCAGATGCGCACCCCAACAAGGTGCCTGCAAGCTTACCCTTAATGTTAAAGAAGGGATTATTCAAGAAGCTTTAGTAGAAGTAATCGGCTGCAGCGGCATGACCCATTCCGCTGCCATGGCTGCGGAAATTTTGCCTGGCAAAACCATCTTGGAAGCTTTAAATACTGACCTTGTTTGCGATGCTATTAACGTAGCCATGCGGGAATTATTCCTCCAGATAGTTTATGGCCGTACTCAGACTGCCTTTTCCGAAGGGGGCTTGCCCATTGGCGCCAGCCTGGAAGATCTGGGCAAAGGACTGAGAAGCCAAGTTGGTACTATGTTTGGGACCAAGGCTAAGGGCCCTCGCTATTTGGATTTAACAGAGGGTTATATTAATCGTCTGGCCTTAGATGAAGATAATGAAATCATCGGTTATGAATTTATTAATTTAGGAAAAATGATGGATTTTATTAAAAAGGGCGACGATGCCAATGAAGCACTGAAAAAATCTACCGGATCCTATGGCCGCTTTGCAGAAGCCGTAAAATATATTGATCCGAGAAAGGAATAGAGTCATGATAACTTTTGAAGGATATGAACGTCGTATTAAAAATATTAATGCTGCTTTGGCAAAATACAACATTGCTTCTGTAGATGAAGCTTTGGAAATCTGCGAAAAAGCAGGCTTTAATCCCTATAAAATTGTTAAATCCATTCAGCCTATTGCTTTCGAAAATGCCGGCTATGCTTATACAGTTGGTGCTGCCATTGCCTTGAAAAAAGGCATAAAAAATGCAGCTGAAGCTGCTGAAGCTATTGGTATCGGTTTGCAAAGCTTTTGCATTCCCGGTTCTGTTGCTGATGATAGAAAGGTTGGTCTGGGCCATGGAAATCTTGGTGCTATGCTGTTACGTGACGACACCAGATGCTTTGCTTTCCTGGCCGGCCACGAAAGTTTTGCCGCAGCAGAAGGTGCTATCGGCATTGTAAAAAATGCTAATAAAGCAAGATCCATCCCTCTGCGAGTTATTTTAAATGGTTTGGGCAAAGATGCTGCTCAAATTATCTCCCGTATTAATGGCTTTACCTATGTACAAACCCAATTCGACTATTACACCGGGGAATTAAAAATCGTCAAAGAAACTGCCTATTCTAAGGGTGAACGTGCTCAGGTACGTTGCTACGGGGCTGATGATGTTCGGGAAGGCGTTGCCATTATGCATCACGAGGATGTAGACGTTTCCATTACCGGCAATTCTACTAATCCTACCCGCTTCCAGCATCCTGTTGCAGGTACATATAAAAAGGAACGTCTGGCGGCAGGGAAAAAATATTTTTCCGTAGCTTCAGGAGGCGGTACCGGTCGTACCCTCCATCCTGATAACATGGCAGCAGGTCCTGCTTCTTACGGCATGACCGATACCATGGGCAGAATGCATTCCGATGCTCAGTTTGCCGGTTCCTCTTCTGTGCCTGCTCATGTAGAAATGATGGGCTTTTTAGGCATGGGCAACAATCCCATGGTTGGTGCTACCGTTGCTGTAGCCGTTGCCACGGCAGAAGCATTACGCAAATAATTAAAAGACAATAATAAAAAAAGTTGACACTATAGGGACTGATATGCTCCCTTCTAGGTAGACAGTTGAAATAATAAAACTGTTTACTTAGGATGGAGCATATCAGCGGTCCTGTTTTGTCAACTTTTTTTGTGTCTGTTTTGTTATAATCTTACATATCCCACACTCATGACTTAAGTCATGGTAGGTTCAAATTTATTTATTTTTCTCTTCCAGTTTTAGCAAGTGCTCTTTCATCTTCAACCCACCACCGTACCCTACTAATTTTCCGGTAGAGCCAATAACCCTATGGCAAGGCACTACTATGATAATGGGATTCCGGTTGTTAGCCATTCCTACCGCTCTGGAAGCCTTAGGGTTGCCTATGGCTTTAGCAATCTGTCCATAGGAACGGGTTTCTCCGTAATGGATCTTCTCCAATTCTGCCCAAACTTTTTTCTGAAACTCCGTTCCCTGCAAAACATAGGGAAAAACAAATTTCTTACGTTTACCGGCAAAATATTCTGTAAGCTGTTCGAACACTTTCTCCGTTAGCTTGTTCTTCTCGCCTAAATTTTTAGGTTTGACCGCAAGTTTTTTAAGGCTTACAACACTGCTATTTTTAAATTCAATACACAAATACCCAACCGGACTTTTATATACAGCAAATCCATCCATATGAACCTCCTGGGCCGCTTTAGAAGCTGGTCATTTTTACTGGATCAGTTTCAAATATGCCTCATAACCTTGCTTTGCCATCTCCTCTTTTGGTAGGAATTTCAAAGAAGCACTGTTAATGCAGTACCGAGTTCCGCCTTTATCCTTTGGTCCATCAGGAAATACATGACCAAGATGCGCTCCACCTAATGCACTGCTGACTTCCGTTCTCACCATACCGAAAGAAATGTCAGTGTGTTCTACCAGAAGTTTTTTATCTATAGGCTTAGAGAAAGCCGGCCAGCCGCAGCCCGAATCAAATTTATCTGTGGAAACAAAGAGAGGTTCTCCGGTAGTAATATCCACATATATACCCTGCCTAAACTCATGATCATATGCATTGTCGAAAGGTGGTTCCGTGCCTTTTTCCTGTGTAACCTTGTATTGCATAGGTGTCAGCTTATGTCGTAAGGTCTCCTGATTCTGCTTGATATACTTGGGCTTGGCATTAGCTTTTCTGGCCAGGTCAAACAGCTCCGGACGTATATGACAATAGCCTCCTGTGTTCTTGTCTAAATAGTCTTGATGGTTATCTTCTGCTTTGTAGAAATTTTTAAGAGGCTTCACTTCAATGACAATAGGTTTATCATATTTCTTGCTTAGCTTGGCAATCTGTTCCTTAATAATACTTACTTCTTTTTCATCTACGTAATATATTCCCGTCCGATATTGATCGCCACTATCGCCACCCTGCCTATTAATGCTGGTAGGATCTATAGTCATAAAATAAAGGTTCAATAACATCTTTAAATCCAATATACCTGTATCGTAGGTGACTTTAACCGTTTCAGCAAAACCTGTGGTATGAGAGCAAACCTGTTGATATGTAGGGTTCTCAGTATTACCGTTAGCATAGCCTACAGTTGTATCTATTACTCCATTAATTTGTTTTATAAAATGTTCTGTACCCCAGAAACAGCCCCCGGCTAAATAAATAGTAGACTCTTTTCCCATGATTGTATGCTCCTTTGCTTGACTTGAACTTTTTCCCGGCAAATTTTTAGCAGCATTGGCATTATATATTGCTACTCCTGCTAAACAGAAAAATACAATAATTATAAGAAGGCTCCATTTATGCTTTTGCAAGAACATCATCGGCCACCTCTTTACGCTCTAATGCACCAATTACCTACTCCTATTGTACCAAATTTTCCAAAACTATGCAGTATAAGAAAAGACAACAGAACTCGTAAAGTTCTGCTGTCTTTGAATAGAAAGCTTTAAAAGCTTTTTTAACCAAACGCTCTTCCTCTGAATGAAAGGTTAAGATGGCAGTCTATTGTCTTTATTATTTCCAGCTAACAGCATGTGAAACTTAAACGATGAAACTCTGTTGATAGCCTTCCAGACGCTGCTTCAGCGGCAGCCATTCCAAGACTCTCTGGACATTTCTATCCCAGAAGCTCCATGTATGTGAACCGGGCTCCTCTAGAAATTTTATGGGAGTCAGCTTTTTCATTTCTTCGTAGAACTTCACATTGCAGTCATGCAGAAAATCCTGTTGTCCCACGGCACAAAACATCTGTGGCAGCTTTTTTCCTGCTTTGATTTGTCTCTTAGCTTCAACCAAAAGATCGTCTTCCCCACCCCGAGGATTTTTGTTGTCAAAGGTCATGAGCCGTTCGGCTGCAGAATACAAATCTTCTGATTCATACATTACACCAATATCCAGTACCCCGGACAAACTGGCAGCATAACTATATTGGTCCGGGCAGAGAATCCCGGCCTTTAAGGCACCATAGCCGCCCATAGACAACCCAGCAATAAAGGTGTCTTCCTTTTTCTGGGAAACCTGGAACATATTGCCCACAATCTTTGGCAATTCTTGAGTTAGATAATCAAAGTACTTGTAACCATGAGGCTGATTAATATAATGTCCACGATAAGTTGTAGGCATAACTACTACCAGGCCCATATCCATTACATATTGCTCAATATTAGTGAAACGAATCCAGCCTGTCTGGTCCCTCATAATACCATGTAAAAGATATAGTACCTGAAAAGGCGGCTTAATAACGCTCCTTAATTCTGCAGGTGTCCTTGTGGTGTTTTGCGGATAGATGACTTCCATTCCGGTATCAATCTTTAGGGTATCGGAGTAAAACTCAATATGCATAGATGGCATAATTTTTCCCCTCCCAGATAAATTTTGTTGTTTTATTTCTCAGGATAAAGCTTCCGTTTCCATACTAATCTAATTTTATTCTGCCTCTTGCTTATCTCCAGGATAAGTACCATTTTTTTTATCTTTGTAAATACGATAAGGCACGGTGATAAACAGCAGATAGGTCAAGAAGGGAGCAGAAATCAGTGTGAACATAACATATCCTTTAGCCACAATAGCCAAGATACCAAAGCGGCTCAAGGCCATGCTTAAAATAGTAAAGACAATACCTATAATAGCACGACGGCTTTCTACTTTGGTCCCCGACATCAAGCTGCGTCCCAAAAGCAACTGGAATCTCTCGCTGACACCAAAGAGCAAACCAACGCCTGTGCTAAGCATAGCCGCAATAGCTATAATTACATACATAATCTGAGCCCAGTTGCCAGCGCCGATTAATGTTTGCAAAGAATATAGCATAGGAATACTTTCTTTAGCAATAGCAGGCATCCCTGCTGCAAAAATAAGAGTGCAAGCTATCGTAGAAAAAGCGCACAGAACGGCGCTCCCGAATGCAGCCATAATTGAATCTTTTTTGCTCTTAATTTCTATGAGGCAGGCAGGAACTGCGGCATTAGCACCACAAGTGAATAAAATAACAGTAGAAATCATTACAATCCAGCCATAAATAGTAGAAAAGCCGTAATCCTCAGGGACGCTTCTGGCATTTAAGAAAGCCTGTGTCCCATTCCAGCAGGGTCCTATGCCGATACAGAAAATAAAGGCAACAATAGCTATAATTAAGATTGTCAGGATATTGCCAAGATTCATGACCAATTTTGCTCCTTTCAGAGTAAAACCAATCATTGCTATAGCAAAAATAAAAGTCCCAACTAAATTAGGCAGGCCAAAAGCCTTATCCATAAGAATAGCAGCACCGGAAATCATTCCGGAAGCAACCAATAGAACCTGAATAATGGAAAAGATATCTTTAAAAATACCGAGACATTGGCGAGCTACAGGATTTTTATAAATCATATCCGATTGCTCGCGATAATCTTTTGGCTTGTAGATACGATTAAACTCAAATGTCATCCAGCACCAAATAAAAGTCATGATGCCTACAATCAGCGGCCCCCAAACTACACCTACCCAACCTTTGGTCAGGAAATAAGCTACGGTTTGAGTACCTGCTGCAAAGCCAGGTCCTACATAACTGCTAAATAAAAGAGCTGCAATGGAAAAAGCGGCTACAAGGCCACCGCCCTGCTTCTTAGGAACAGAATCTGAATTATTCATACACAATCCTCCCCTTTTCACAAAACTTTCTCTTTTGAAACCTGTCTTTTAAGCTTTTGTATCTGTTTAACTACCGGATTTAATATGTTCCCTCTGCAGAATCAGGCATGCACCCCCCTAATTTTTTTCAAACCCGTGACTATATGTTTAACTTCCCGCCCGAATCAAAGGCAAAAGACAAATCTCTTGCCAAAACTTCTAGCTGCGGATTTTCTTTTATTACCTCTTCTGTAACTAACATATTTTCTAAATGCAAGGTATTCTCTATCACAATGATTTTAGGATTAGCCATCTGTCCGCATAAGCTATATGCCGTTTCTATGCTTTCTTTTTCTGTGGGAAAATAGATAGGCAACTTGCCTCGTTCTAAATAAGTGGTCGCCAATAAATTGCTATACATGGCCTTCCTATCTATCTGCTCCACTAATGCCTGGGTCGTAATATCAGCTAAACCAATGCCCAAGGCATTGCCATATGAATGGTTGTTAAGTCTAAGAGCCACAATGAATCTAATATCAGGACGGACAGGCTCCGGCACGCCTCGTACTCTGATGCGCCCGATAACTTTAGTATCCATGCCCGTACCGCTATAAATTTTGCCAATTTCTTTGACCACCAACATATCCAGTGCTGCCACTGGCAAACTTGGGACTAAGGATTTAGCTGTTTTTAGTAATTTGGCATCCTCTTCCAGAAAGTTTTCTTTGGCCACACCTTTAATTAAATAAGTCTGATCCCGGGAATCTTCTATAATGGCCAGCCCGCACAAAACTGGAGCTTTAGTCAACGCTAAGGCACAGGACAGGGGCAAGGATGCAGCCAGACCATGGGCATGCATGGAAGAACAACCTTTTTCTTTTCCCAGGCCTATAGCCATCATTTTCACCAAACCGCTTTCATTGTCAGCGATAAAATCCGTATGGGGCTTTACTCTGTTGCACACAATAATCCCATCTGCATTAAAAGCTGTTTTATCAAAATAAACCGGGGCTCCATTGCTGGCCTTGCCCAGACAAACCGTTTCCATAGAAGACAGCACAGGACAACCCATAGAATCTTCGTCTATCCCGTACTGTTTTAAAACCCTAGTCTGGCCTGAAGCCGTAGCGCCTCCATGACTGCCCATGGCCGGCACAATAAAAGGATTTCCTCCTGCTGCTTTCACGTAATCCACAATACTGCGTATTATAAGAGGAATATTAGCGATGCCCCGACTCCCCGCCGTAATGGCAATATGTTTTTCACTCAATTTATCCTTGATTTTTAATTTATCCAGTTCTTCTCCAATTGCCCCAGGAATATTCTTAATTTCTCCGCTGGTCAATTTTTGCCGGACTTTGAAGAGTGCGGGCAGTTTAGGAGAATCTGCCATACTGAGCATTTTACTGCCTCCTTTTTTATAATAAGGTCAGTGTCTATTTATGCTATATTAAAGTAAAACTGAAATTAGACAATTCCGCACCTGCTGTAGCCAAAAAGCCTTGTGAGCCACTGCCATCTGTTGTATAAAGATAGGCTGGTACATTTTTATCAGTAAGCCAGTGCTGCAGAAATGGCCATGGATTGTGGCCTTCTTCTCTTCCCCGAGCAATAATCTCAGCGGCAAGCATGGCTAATTTGCGATTACCTTGGAGCAATAACCCAGGCCCACCGGGATAAGCTAAACTCCACAAATCCTCTCCTACTGCTGTTACCTGCTGGTTTGCCTCTAACTGGTTTTCATCAATTCTGCCTAAAACACCACCGCCAGTCGGCCCATCTTCCCAAGCCTTTATGGTTACTGCTGCCCCTTCTAAAACAGCAGCTGGGCAAAGGTCTGCTAAGAGTGAAGCCAAAGTCTGATCCAAAAGCAGTGCATCCCTTGTTGTCGCCGCTCGCCAAAGTTTTTTTTGAAAATCTATTCGTGGATTTATTGAATCTTTAGCAGAAAACAAAGAGCTTAAAGCTGCATCAGCAAAGCTTATATTTATCTTAGTACAAAGGAAAGCTGCCGCTCCAGGAAACCCACCTATTCGTCCCGTGGCGGCCCGACAATATAATTTTCTCATTTAGCTGTCACTCCTATGGGATATTGCCCTAAAACAGCCTTAGTCATCGCTGTATTCAGCTGAGTCAAATCCTCCCAGCTGGCTGCAGAGCAAAAGGCCTCCATGGCTGCCTTGGCTTCTGTAAATGGACCGGGCAGATTGATAACCAAAGCTTGGCCCAAGTGTCCACAAATTAACTTGCACCAGAGGTGACCATTTTTACCAAAAATCTGGTGACTAACTTTATCCTGCAAAATTTCTTCTAGGGCACTATGGGTATAATCCCGTCCCAGAGAAGGACTAAAACGATGTCCTCCACCTGAACCACCTATAAGAATGATGAGTTGGACCTTTTCAGCCTCCTGCTCTACCAAATGCAAAATAGCCTCCTGCTTATCAAGGACAGGAGGCAGTCGTTTTACAGTCAAAAGAGGATTTAACTTTATCAGCTGACTTAAGATTTCCGGACTGTCCGTATCTAAAACGACCCCTTCTTTGATTTCGTCACCGGTAGGAATAATGGTTACTGTTTTAAAGGCCTCGTGCTTACTCATGGTGGCTCCACCTTTCGCCGGCACAGTAATCTTTGTCCCGAGGAGGTATTTTATCTATATCCACAGCTTTAATTTTTTGTGCTGAAGCTAGTCTGGTCACATCAGTAAGGGAAATACCCTCGGCTGCGGCAATAGTTTGGATAAACCCCTGCTCATCACGACGTATTTGTTCAGGACCAAGCCCATACACATCCATATCAAGGGAATTACCGGTAACACCAATCACCCGGACTATGGAACCAAATTTTTCTGTAAGGATTTTTTCCAAAGCACCGGTATTTAATCCCTTAATGTTCAGTCCCTGCACTTTCAGGACAGTTTTGTCAGCATAAACGATAACATCGCAGCCGTTCACTTTATCCACCTCCGGGGTATGGTTTCGTCTTAAACTTTTAGAATCTTTTCCTCAATTATTTCCTCTGCCTTGTATTTTTTGGCCTGATTGACGCCTGGAATAATTTCATCGGCCTTAGCGATAACTTCTTCCTTTGTCAAATGAAGTTCCTGGCTCATCCATTCCTTAGTGCATCCCACACTATCCAGCTCTTCCTGAGCTGCCGGCTGAATAAGTTCCTGATTTATCGGTAAACCCAAAGCTCTGGTCACAGACAAAACTGCCGGAGAACAACCTATATCCCTAGCCGGGAAACAATCACACTCCAAAGCCCGTATAATCAAACGAGCCAATGCAGGCTTATCACAAACTATGCAAGGTATAAACTGTTTCAAGGTTTTTGCATAGGCTCCTGACCCATGAGCTGTAGCGCCTGCCGGAAATTGCGGATGGGGAAAGACTCTGCCGAATTGCTCGGCTACCGTCATGCCTATCCCTACCGATATATCCTCTCCTGTCAAGCCAACTAGGACCTGACCATGCTGAAGACATTCCAGCTGTCCTAAAATCGGGAACAGCATCTCATCCATGGTCACTATATTCATCATTTCTGTAGCTGAGTTATTATTAGCAGCCCGCCCACTGATAACCACATTATGTACCGGGATTTTCTTTTGAGCAGGATCGGGTCCCCTGTATAATTTACGTTGTGGAAAAAGTTTTTGCCATTGTTTAAGGTGAGGCTCTCTTGCTACTTGTTCCGGCGAATAAGTAAAACCAAACATTGGCAGAATACCAAATTCGGCATTTACCCTCCCATGGTCAGAGGCACCCATTCTAACAATGGCACCCTTGGCAACCAAGCCGTCACTTGTGGTGGTCACTGCGTCCATGTCAAAAACATTTAAAGCCGTTGGCCCGTCATATTCTGCAGCCGTGCGTATAATCGCTTCGTCCTGAGTTAATCCACTGGCTGTTATTTCCTTAGTGTCTAGAAAAATCACGTTAACAGGAATAATCTTGTCATCAATTCTGCCCAGCGGAAGAATCTTATACTTCATAATTTGCATCCCCTTATCTGTTGCTTTACTATCTCTTTAAGATTACATTAATGAAGTCCTAAAGGTGGCCGGCGATCTTCCACATTCTTGCATCCATCAAACTCAACCTCTTCTGTTGGATGAATGATGTTAATCACCTCTAAAATTATTTTTGTGGTTTTACCATCTTTATCCTTGCCCTTTACCACCACAGTATGCATGGTTTCCGGTATTCTAGGCAAAACCACTAAATCCACATGATCCACTTCGGACTGATCTGCAATAGTTTCTACGGCTTCCTCAATCCTGCCTGTTCTTAAAGATTGCATCTTCGCATAATGCAAATTCTCTAAGCCACGGATGGTCAGTGTCTTTTGTGGATTATCCTTCTTTACCGCCGCATACATTTTTTTTATGAACTCCGGTAATTTAGTATGCATCAGCTTCATAGTATCACGCTCCCAATTATATTTTTCTTTCCTACTTCCGTTACACTTGAATATGTAAGCACTAGTTTTTAAAGATTTTTTTCAACTAATTATTATTCTTATATACCGATATACCGGTATATCTTTCGGGTATATTATAGTATTTTTCATGAACATGTCAAGATACTTTTATAAGATAATTTAAAGTCAAGTTTCAAACTGTTTTCACCATGTTATACTTATCCCCTGACCCAATTGACGCCTCCCCTGTTCTTTGCTATTATTAACCATAGAAGAGGGTGATTCGTACAAATGGAAAAAAATAATTCTTTGCAAAGTGAAGCTTATATATTCTTGAAGCAAAAAATCGCAAATGGTGCCTTTGAAAAAAATCATACCTACTCCCTTAATGCCTTAGCCGAAACTTTGAAAATGTCACGAACGCCTTTGCGTGATGCCCTGCAGAAGCTAAGCCATGATAATATTATTGATATCTTGCCCAGCCGCGGCTTTCGTCTCCATGACACCTCCCGGCACGAAATCATAGAGTTGTACCAGATTCGCAGCGCCATTGAAAGTTACTGTTGTTTTATGCTAACCTTGCGTTATAAAGAAGGAGAAGATTGCCCGGAAATTGAACTTTTGCGTAAAAATCTCCAAGAACAGGCTAAGGCCATTAAAAATGGCTGTTCTGCGGCAACGTTCATGCCTCTGGATTTGGCTTTCCATAAAATTATTATTTCCGCTGCAAATAACCAGCGTTTTAGAAATATTATTGAAAATGATAGAAGCCAGATTAATGATTTTGTGCTTCACTCCCTAAAAAATAAAGGTGTTCTTACTACCACCCTTAATGAACACAAAAAAATTTTTAAGGCAATGGCCGCAAAAAATCCCACTGACTGCCAGCAAGCTATGCTCGATCATTTGAATACACCTTTACAAAAGAACCTGTCTGAGCTTGAACCGTTAGCTTGATGAAAAAACAAGCTAGTCTAAAGGAGTATGGCTCCCTAAGACTAGCTTGTGCTCTATTTCACTAAATATTTCCACCTCTTCACAATGGCCTTGCAAGGCTAAAAAGCTAATAACGAAAAATATTTTTCTCGATGTTGGCCTATTTATTTTGAAAATATCTTGTCCTTATAGATAATTTCTCAGACAGCATATACACCCCACCAGACCTTTATTATAGTACCGTCTTTGACTGTTACGCACAAACCTTTCACTGGTCTTATTCTGCCATAAAACACGGTTTGGATATACCACCAATTTCCGCCTTCCACCAATTCGTCCGGTCCTTCCCACCCTGTTCCTGACGGATTTACCACATCGTAAGTTCCCGTTGTTTTCAACATCCTGCCAAACTCTTTAGCCCCTCTTTCGGAACTGCTTTTCCCGATAACTAATCCGCCTACATCATAGCCTATTTCTGAGACCCAGGCAGAAGCGAATATTCTATGATTATCACTTCCGGCGTAGCTTACGAATATGGGTTCACAATATATAATGCCACAGCTACTGCTAGTAATATTTTCCTTATAGTGGGGATTGAAGTGTTCCGGTGTTCCTTCTTTTCCTGTTATGTTTTTTATTCCTTCAATCGTGAAAAAAACTCTGCTATCAAAATTCGCCTTCCAAAGATTTTCCTCACTCATAGCATCTTCTGCCCAAAGAAAATATTGGCCATATATCCAGCCTGTCTGGCCTTTATCCGTAATCACTTTAATCCAGGGGTGCTCATCACCCAAATTCTCACTTTTTATGCCATAAAGGACCTGGTTTTTATCCAACATTGTTATTACAGCAGATTCAGTGTCTGGATTTGCTCGCAGATTAACATCACTACCGCCACAACGGCCTAGAATACGGTGAGAGTTAATGGCATCCAGCGGCTCTTCTGCTAAAACATTATTGCCGGATAATATGTGCACTAAAATAAGACAAAGCAATACAAGTATTCTTTTACAAAATTTCATAAATAGCACCTACCCTCTATTCAAGATATCTTAACCAAAACCATGTCCCTAAAACCTTTTCTTAATTATAGCAGACCACCCTTCCCCTAACAACTGAGGTGTACCTCAGTTAAGGGTGAAATAATCTTGAACTCAATGCGAATGATGCTCAAGAATTTGATCGTTTGCTTGGATCGTGAACTTAGAACCATGATTGGCGATACTGGCACAAAAGTTCCCGGTTTAGGTGTTGTTGTTTACAAAAACGGCACAGAAGTTTATAAAAACTTTCTTGGCTCTCGTATCATAAATATTGAACCTCCCACGACTAAAGTCGCGGGATTCTTGCTTCGCTGACGACTGCGCATAGCACAAGCTCATGCGTCTGACACCGTCTCCGCAAGCGTTACTTCCCGTAGTTCCTACGGTAGTTTAATATTTGTTAGGCCGAGCATGCTTCTTCCAGAAGATGCCGGCCTTCTTTTAATATGTTTT